>JAJKHS010000055.1 GCA_021154885.1 Thermoanaerobaculum sp. | reverse complement strand
TTCCACCCCTCGGCCCGCGTGCCGTCGAGGTTGGCATGGCCGGCGACGAAGAAGAGGCGCGCGGTGTCCGGCTGGGCGGGAGTCGAGCAGAAGCGGTCCTGGAGATAGGAGGGCGGAATGGCCTGATAGTAGAGCGTCACCCGCACGCTCGCGGGCTGGGCACCCTTGAGGTCGGCCAAGGGGATGGCGTAGGTCAGCGCGTCCCCGCCGCCGCCCAGGCCGCCCTGCGATTTCGGCTCGTACCAGGGATCGTGGACCTCGCCCCCGTGACCGTCCGGCAGGTCGGGCAACACCCGGCGCACCAGGTTCTCGACGCTCAGCTTGGCACTCCCCAGCCCTTCGCTCCGCGCCAGCTCCATAGTCGGCGTCCAGCCGCGGGGGAGCAGGCGGTTGTCCTTGATCACGTCGGCCAGCGACAGGAAGCTCGTGGTGAGCCTGCCGCGCGGATCGCGGATCAGCTCCTGGTAGATCTGCGCCTGGTCCTGGCGGGTGATGGTCTCGTAGTGGGGCTGGAACGTCTGCTCCGCCTTGGTCTTCGGCTGGCATTCGCTCTTCCACATGAATTCCCCGGCGATGGGCTGGCCGTTCGCGTCCACCAGCACCCCGGTGGGCGTCGCCCGGCCGGAGGCCCACAGGTCGTTGCCGCTCGCGTCCAGCACCTCGAAGGTGAGGAAGGCGCGGCGGAAGCCCACGCCCGACGGGAACTTGTGCCCGGCCAGGTTCTCCACCTGGACGTCCGCCACGAGCTGGTCCGGCGTCGTCCGGACCCTGGTCACCGACACGCGGGCCGTCGCCGTGTCCGCCTGCTGGATCATGGAGTTGAAGGTCGTCGTCAGGGGCGCGACACCCTTGCCCCCCAGCATCGGGTCCTGGATGCGGATGCCAAGAATATCTGGGAACTGCTGGGCGAACTGGTTGAAGAAGACGTTGAGGCCCACCAGCGTGTGCCGGCCGAAGGGCGAGCGGGGCTGGAGGTCGATATCCTTCTGCGGCTGCCGGTTCTCGGTCTGCGGCATGTTGCTCGCCTCCTGGATGGAGGCGATCTTGAAGTTGAGCGGCCGCTCCGGCGCGCCCGGGTAGGAGGTGCTCATGTGGCAGTCCTGGCAGGACTGGGCGTTGCTCCCGCCGTCCCGGAACTCGCTGAACACCCACTCGGGATAGGTCGCCTGCTCGATGATGACCTCCGGTTTCTTCGCCCCCGGCCGCACCCAGGGCTTGTCGCCGTCGAACACCGGCAGCACCACGCTGTGACAGCTCCCGCAGACCTTGGACGAATGGACCAGCGGGGGATACTCGATCGGATTCACGCCCAGGGAGTGATTCATCGGCACCTGCTGGGGAGTGTTGAACGGGCCGTGGATCGCGTCCGCCGCGCCCACCCGGAAGTCCCCCGTGAAGGTGTTGCCGATGGGCTCCTTGTCGTCGATCTCAATATGGTGGCAGGTCGTGCACGAGACGCCGTCCCGGGCCAGGCCGCCGTATTTCGCGTCCTTCTTCTGCTGCTCCGTGGTGGCCAGGAAGGGGATGGCCTTCACCATCTCGCGCGAGAAGAGCTGGCGGGGGACGATGGGCTGGGAGTCCTCATCGAGCCCCAGGAGATCCGTGTTGTTGCAGACCGCGTTGCCCTTCTTCGGATCGCCCTTGAATTGATCGAGACAGAACTGCCGCTGCCCCATGACGCCGTGGCAGTGGAGACAGAGGTCCGGCGCGAGCTTGGCGAGCGCCGGGTGGGCGGTCTGCTCCGTCTCGAGCTGCGAGAAGAAGATGGGATCACGCCCCGCGAGGCCCATGGGCGAGCCCCGCCACTCGCCATAGGGAGCGAGGTTCAGGAGATTGGCGTACGCCGGCTGCGCCATCTGCTGCAGCGTCATGTCGTAGTGCAGGCCGGTCGAGCCCGCGGCGTGGCACCCCACGCACTGGTCCGAGGTGAGGAAGAGGGGCGGCAAGTCCGCCCCCGAGAAAACGTGATCGTAAACCTCGGGCGGCATGAAGAGCCGGGTGATCTCCCGTGAGTCCGGCTGCGTGACGGCCTTGGCGCCGAACGTCTCCAGGAAGTCGTCCGAATAGCTGGAGAACGGCTGGCTGACGCGGTTCACCTGCGGGTTCGGCCATGGCACCTTGTTCCACGTCGGGCCGGCGCTGCGCACTCTCGACAGGAGGTCCTGGAGAGTCTCGAACCGCTCGTGGGCCGACAGCGTCTCCACCGCCGGCTGCTTCGGCTCGCCGAGGATGGGCGGCTGGTCCTGAAAGTAGAACTTGAGGAACGTGTCGGGATTGCCCAGGACGTTGTTGAGGCTGGAGAAGGTGAATTCGTCCCTGGCCGAGGCGTGACAGTTGACGCAGTAGTAGCCGAAGCCCATCCATGGATAGGGAAGGTTGACCGGCGGCGGCCAGTCGAGCTGCGAGGCCTCGGTCGCCTGGGGGTCCCACGAGCCCCAGTACCAGCCGTCCTTCGAGCCGTGGCTGTCGCGCACCATGAGGGCGAACATGTGCGGCTCGCCTTTAGGGACGGACGGCTGCTCGAGGCGCTGCGCCGTGGTGTTGCCGTACATCAGCTTGAGGATCATTGAGCCGTCGGCGATGGGGCGGACGGGCGCCTTGCCCTTCAGGCGGCAGTCCGGGCAGGCCTTGCGGCACTCGGCGACGAACTTTTTCTCGTGTGCCGCATCCTGCTCGCACATCCAGCGGTAGACGTCCGGCGAGTAGTAGACGACGACCGTGTTGTGGGTGCCGAGGGTGGTGGTGATCCATTGCGGCACGTGGGGATCGCTGCCGCCCAGGGCGGCCACGGTGGGGCCGGTGGGCCGGACCTCCTTGTCGTGGTGCCAGTCCGCGTAGCACCCCGCCCTGAGGAATCGCCCGAGGATGATCTCGTACTGCGACTTGGCGAAGGGAAACTGGCTGGGCAGAGGCAGCGGACGCCCGCAATCCGGAGCCGTCGCCGGCACCGGCGGACGCGCCTCCTGGGCGGCCCGCACCGGTGACGCCGGCCGCAGTGCGAAGAGCGCCACGGCACAAGCCGCGACAGGAACGACCAAGGACCACAAAGCCCGCCTGGAGCTCATCGTCACCTCCGCCAACTGGGGTTTGTTCAGCGGGGGGAGGATACACCAGGAGGATCGTGAAACCAACGAGGAGTAGGGCCCCACGCCCGCCGTATTAGGCGCCGGGAAACTGGCGCGCCTATACTCGCCGGATGGAGCTCGAATGGGACCCGAAGAAGGCAGCGGCCAACTTGAGGGACCACGGCGTTGCCTTCGAGGAGGCCGCCACGGTTTTCGGCGATCTACTGGCAGTGACCTTCGACGATCCAGATCACTCCATCGGAGAGCACCGTTGGCTGACCTTCGGCCTCTCCTCAGCCGGGAGATCCTTAGTGGTTTCTCACGTAGAACGCGGAGCAAAAACTCGTCTGGTCAGCGCCCGTCTTGCCACGAAACATGAAAGGAAGATCTATGAAGAAGGATAGCCTCCCCCCGAAGGACGAGCTGCGCGCCGAGTACCGACGCGAAGACCTTGGAGAGGGCGTGCGCGGAAAGTACTACCAGGCCTACACAAACGGCACCAACTTGGTTCTCCTGAGCCCGGACGTTGCCGCTGCTTTCCCGACTGCCGAGGCCGTGAATGAGGCGCTACGGTTACTACTGAAGCTAGCTCAGGACCAGGTACGCTTGAGTCCTCGAGCCAGGGGACGCGCCGCTAAAGCAACGACGCATTCTTGAGCTCGGGTCTCTTTGGCTCGCTCGTCAGACCTCCCCTGGCTCGTTCTGAGGCGCCCTACCCCGAGGACACCCGCGTCACCCCGGGAGGCCGGCCGAATCCTGAGCTTTCACTGACACACTGTGTCAGCCCGTTCTGACACTTTTTGGAGGAGTGTCAGAAACACAGAATCTGTAGCCGCTTGCCAGCTCTGACACGTCCAGAGCCCCTCCGCGCCGCCCTCTCCCCTCGGCAGGGGTGGTGGCACGCTGATTGCGAAAAAGCCCAGCGGGAAGTTGAAGTTACAGCTATGAAGGGCTGATCAGCACCGAGGAGGCGCGGTGCCGAGCTCCAAGGAGGGGTCCGATGACTACGCGAATCGAGAGTTTGGTGCTGGATCGCCGGGCTGGCGGGGCTCCGCCCAGCCCCCATGGGTATCCTCTGGTCGGGGCTCTACCCCGCATGCTGCCGGACGCCCCTCGGTTCTGTACCCGGATGATGCTCGAGTACAACGACCTGGTGCGCCTCGACCTGGGATTCGGCTCGATCTACCTGGTCACTCTGCCCGACCACATCCATCACGTCATGGTGGCGAACCATGACAATTATTGGAAGGGCGATGTCTTCGAGCGCACCCGGTTCCTCTTCGGCAACGGGCTGGTGGTCAACGAAGGGGAGAGCTGGCGGCGCCAGCGGCACCTGATGCAGCCGGCGTTCGCCCATCGCCGGGTCGCCGCCCTCCTGCCCATCATGGCCGGCGTCGTGCAGCAGCGGCTGGCCGCCTGGGAGGCCCCGAGCGCCGCCGGTCAGCCGCTGGAGATCGGCCGGGAGATGATGTCCCTCACCCTGGGGATCATCGTCAAGACGATGTTCAGCCTGAGCATCGACGAGCGGGAGCTCGCGGTGATGTCGCACTGCTTCAACACCGCCCTGGAACAGATCACGATCCGCATGGCCACCTACTTCCTGCCGGAGTGGTTCCCCCTGCCGCACAAGCGCGCCTGCCGCGAGGCGGTCGCGACGCTCGACGCGATGGTCTACCGCATCATCAAGGAACGCCGGGAGAGCGGCCAGGACGTGGACGACCTGCTCGGCATGCTGCTCGCGGCGCGGGACGAGGCGACGGGGGAGGGGATGACCGATCTGGAGATCCGGGACGAGGTCATGGTCACCCTGTTCGGCGGCTACGAGGCCACGGCCGACGCCCTGACCTGGACCTGGCACCTCCTGGACGAGCACCCGGCCGTGGACGAAACCATGCGCGAGGAGGTCGCCTCCGTGCTCGGCGGCCGGCCGCCGACGTTCGAGGAGATCACCCGCCTCACCTACACCGCGCAGGTGGCCCAGGAGTCGATGCGTCTCTACCCACCCTTCTGGTTCTACAACCGCACGGCCCGCAGCGAGGACGAGATCGGCGGCTACCGCATCCCGGCCGGCGCCCAGATCCTGATCTGCCCGTATGCGACCCACCGCCACCCGGATTTCTGGAAGGTGCCCGAGGCGTTTCATCCCGAGCGTTTCGAGCCCTCCCAGGTGGCCGGCCGGCCGCGCCACGCCTACGTCCCCTTCGGTACCGGCCAGAGGATGTGCGTCGGGCGCCACCTCGCCATGCTGGAGCTGCAGCTCATCCTGGCCATGGTGGCGCAGCGCTACCATCCGCGCCTCGCTCCCGGCTGCTTCGTGGTCCCCAAGGTGGGCACCTCGCTGCGGGCCAAGGGCGGGATGTGGATGATCCCGGATCGGGTGTGAAATCGGCTGCGGCCTCGCGGCCGGGTTGGGCAAATTTGCCATAGCCTTATGGCCAACATCCCTGCACAGCGGCGGCCCGGCACCGGAGCCGGCCGCCGCCTTCCGTTGCCAAACGCAAGAAAGATCAGGAGTTACCGGCGGCAAGCCGGCGGTCGCGCCAGCTTGGCAGGAGATGTGCCTTAGCCCTTCCTGACTCCGGATATGGTTCCGGAGACATTGGGAAGGGAACATCATGGTGAAAACAACCGCCAGCCGGATGAATCTCCTGAAGACCTGCAGGCCCGCCACCGCCTGCGCTTTCGCAGCCTTTACCTGCTTCGCCCTGCTCGCCTCGGCGCCTGCCTCGGCCATGGACAGCAACTCTCTGACCCTGGTGGGCAACGTCACCAGCGTCAACCAGACGACGTCTCCTGGCAAGCCCACCAAAACCGGGATGGCGATCGCCGTCCTGGCCGGAATGCCCGGCGGTGTGACGACCCCCCTGCAAGTCGCCATGGAGTGCACGGCGGCCATGGGCTGCTACGACTCCTGGTGGCTCTCCAGCGGCTGTACGCCCGCCTCGTCGTCCGCGTCGATCGACTTCAGCGGCGGCGTCTACAGCACCTACTACTGCTCCGCCCCGCACACCTACGGCGCCTGCGTCGAGGTGGTCGGGCACCTCTGGACGGACAGCCAGGGGTATCTCGCCGTCGTCCCCGAGACGATCACCTCCCTGCCGTCCAGCAACTGCTCTTCGAAGCCCTGAGGTGGAGCCGGTAGAGCGTCCGGCGAGACGCTCTACCCCCCCGTCCGCAGGCGCCGGTTCTCCATCATCTGCCGCCAGAGCAGGAGCCCCAACCCGACCAGCAGCACCCCGGCCACGGCGGCCACCACGACCAGGCCGCGGAGCCAGCGCCGCGTCTCGTCGATCTGCTCGTCCAGTTTCTGGAGCAGGGCCTTGCGTTCCACCGCCGCCACGTCGCCCGCGTCCCGGATCACCGCCCGGCGCTCGCTGCGGATCATCTCTCCGAAGGGGCCGTTCATCGCCTCGGTGACGGCCTGGAGGGCGCCGGCGGTCGCGGCGCGTGTGACCTGGGAGATCGCCGGCGCGTTGCCTTCCAGGGCCTTGCCCAGGGCCGGTGAGAGGTCGCGAGCGAGGATCGTCCGCACCGACCGCTCGATGCCGGAGCTCACCCCGTCCGAGATGGACTTCGCGACCTGCGGTCCCACGCCGTCCATGGCCTGGCGCGCGACCCCGGCCACGAAGGTGCCGGCCCGCCGCTGGTTCGCCTCGCTCAGAGTAGCCTCGAGGACTCTCTGGACGCTCGCCGTCAGCTCGTTCTCCACCCGCGGCAGGACGTCCTTGTCGAGCATCGTGCCCAGGGCCGGCCCCAGGTCGCGCACGAAGTCGGCCGCCAGCTTCTTCGTCCGCGCCTGGCGCTCGTCGCTGGCGAGATCGGCGAGGGCCGCGTCGACCGCGGCGCGGGTCAGCTCCCGCATCGACTTCTCGACCGGCTCGGAGGTCAGCAGCTCCTCGATCCGCTTGCGGTTCTCCGGCTCGTTGACCGCCTGCAGGCTCGCGCTGACCGCCTTGCCCGTCACGGGCCGGACGAGATCCGGGCCCGAGCAGCCGGCCAGGATCCCGCACGATCCCGCGGCGGCCCACAGCAGCAGGAAACTCCGCCATCCATTCCTAGTTCGCATCAGCCACCTCCGGGAACAGGTTCGCTCTTCCTCCATAGGCGTGCCAGCGACCTCTTTCATTACGAAGTAACAAATCCGGTGGGCGGATCGCCCAATGACCCGAGAGTTACCCAAGCCGTTCGAGATCGATGCTTGCAAGTGTAATACGGAAGCCTTAAAATGAACCGTCAGCCTGACAACGAGCCGTCAGCTTTTCGGCGTACCGAGGAGAGCTCCCCGATGAACGCTGCTGCGAGACCGTCCCGTCGCAAGTGGGCCAGGGCATTGCGGATCGCCCTCGTGGCCTGCGTTGCCCTGCTCGTCGTCGCCGGCCTCTACCTGGCCTGGCGGCTGACCCGCGACGAGCCCGTCGACTATGCCGACGACGCCGCCCATTTCAAGTATGGCTCCACCGGCGGCGACCGGCTGACGGGGATCCCCTACTGGCTCTGGGTGGCCCTCCCCGAGGTCTTCCCCGAGTACCTGCCGGACAAGAGGCCCGGCCACGGCTACGCCTCGTTCGGCATGGTCTACGAGGCGGGGAAGGACCCGCGCTACGACCTGCCGGCGGGCATGTCGCGGCGCAACGTGCGGGGCATCGACAGCGTGTATCTGAACTGCGCCGTCTGCCACACCGGCACGGTGCGCACGGCGCCCGGTGCGCCAGCGCGGGTGGTCCTCGGCATGCCCGCCAACACCTTCGACATCGGCGCCTGGGGCCAGTTCCTCACCAACGTCGCCCGCGACACGAAGTTCACGCCGCAGCGGCTGCTCGACCAGATCCGGGTGATGGAGAACGACTCCCACCGCCTGGTCGACAAGCCCGACCTGATCAACCGGCTGATCTTCCGCTACATCGCCGTCTATCGCATGCGCGAGCAGACGCTCAGCCTGCCGCAGCGCCTGAGCTTCATCGAGTTCGCGAAATGGGGTCCGGGCCGGGACGATACCTTCGGCCCCAACAAGGCGTTCTTCAACTTCAACATGACGCACGCCGATCCGGAGGAGCTCACCGGTTTCGCCGACTTCCCGTCGATCTGGAACCAGGGACCGCGGCAGGACGCGCACATGGCGTTGCACTGGGACGGCAACAACGACCACGTCACCGAGCGCAACCTGAACGCCGCCTTCGGCACCGGCGCCTACCCGCCGTCGATCGACGCCGACAGTCTCCAGCGCACCGCCAGGTGGCTGGAGACCGCCAGGCCGGTGCCATTCTCCGATCTCTTTCCCGTCGACGCGGCCCTCGCGTCCCGGGGCGCGCCGATCTATCAGCACTACTGCGCCGGTTGCCACGGCACCAAGGCCCCGCCCTTCGTCCACCAGCAGCGGCAGCCGGGCGAGCACGTGGGCGAGGTGGTGCCGATCGCCGCCATTGGCACCGACCGCCGCCGCCTCGACTCCTTCACCTGGGAGCTGGCGGTCAACCTGGGCACCAACTACGCGGGCTTCGAGCCGGATTGGGGCTTCGACAAACCCTATCCCCGGCGCTTCACCCGCTACCACAAGACCTACGGCTACGCCAACACGCCGCTCGACGGCCTCTGGCTGCGCGCCCCCTACCTGCACAACGGCTCGGTCCCCAACCTGCGCGAGCTGCTCGAGCCGGCGGCCGCGCGGACGAAAATTGTCTACCGCGGCAACGACGTCTACGATCCGCAGAACGTCGGCTTCGTCTTCAACGTCCCTGAGCAGGGCGGGCGCCGCTTCTTCAAACTCGACACCGGCCAGCCGGGCAACGGCAACTGGGGCCACGAGGGTGAAGCCTTCGGCACCTATCTTCCCGCCGAGCAGAAACAGGCCCTGCTCGAGTACCTCAAAACCTTCTGATCGATCCGGCGAGGACTTGTCATGGACGCCCGCAAAAAGAGAAAGATCCTGATCGCCGTCGCCGTCCTCGCCGTGCTCGGCGTCATCGTGGGCATCACGGTCTGGTACAAGATCTTCCGCGACGTGCCGCAGCCGGAATGGATCACGAAAAACCAGAGCGACAACTTCCTCTACGGCTCGATCGGCGGCGAGGCGGACGCCGGCATCCCCTACTGGATCTGGCTGGTGCTGCCGCGGATGTTCCCGGAGTACCTCCCGGGACCGGGCGGTTACGCCTCGCTGGGGATCTCCTGGGAGCAGGGCAGGGAGATGCCGGCCGGCTTTTCGAAGAAGACCATCGGCTTCGTCCGCGTGGGCGAAAACTGTGCCATCTGCCATTCCACCTCCTACCGCACCAAGGAGGACGAGGTGCCGAAGGTCGTCGCCGCCGGCCCCGGCCACACCGCCGACATCCAGGGGCTGATCCTCTTCTTCACCCGCTGCGCCGGCGATCCGCGCTTCACCGCCGACGACCTGCTGGCCCAGATCGACCTGGTGACCAAGCTCTCGTTCGTCGACCGCCTGATCTACCGCTTCGCCGTGCCGCAGGTGAAGAAGGCCCTGCTCGACCAGGGCAAGGGCTTCGCCTGGACGGCGCGCCTGCCGCAATGGGGGCCCGGCCGCGACGCGCCGATGAACTTGACCAAGTTCAACCTCCTCCAGATGCCCGCGGATGACACGGTCGACAACACCGACTTCCCGGCCATCTGGCACCTCGCGGCCCGCGAGCAGGCGGGGCGCACCTGGAGCGACAAGACGCCCAACCCCATTCCCGCCCATACCATGCTGATGAACCTGGACGGCGCCACGACCTCGTTCCGCTCGGTGCTCATCGACTCGGCGCTCGGCCTCGGGGCGAAGAACACGCCGTTCTTCAACCGGCGCATTCCGCAGCTCCTGGACTGGCTGCGGGAGTTCCGGCCGCCCGCCTACCCGCTGCCCGTCGACGCCCAGAAAGCGGCGCGCGGCAAGGCCGTGTTCGAAACCGAATGCGCGGCCTGCCACGCTTCCCAGCGCGACAACCGGATGGGCACCGTGATCCCCATTGCCGAGGTCGACACCGACCGCGCGCGCCTCGACGCCTGGACGAAGGCGGCGGCGGACGGCGCCAACGCCAAGGTGGCGTCGCTGGGAATCACTCGCACGCCGATGGTCAAGACCGAGGGCTACATCGCCGTGCAGCTCGATGGCACCTGGCTGCGCGGGCCCTACCTGCACAACGGCTCGGTGCCCACGGTGCGCGACCTGCTGGAGCCGCCCGCGCGCCGGCCGCAGACCTTCTATCGCGGCTACGACGTGATCGACGCGCAGAACCTCGGCTTCATCTCGAACCTCGCCCAGGTCAAGGGGCGCAAGTTCTTCCTCTACGACACCCGGCAGCGCGGCAACGGCAATGGCGGCCATCTCTTCGGCACCCAGCTCGCCGCGCCGGCCAAGGACGACCTGATCGAGTACCTGAAGACGCTATGAGACAAAAGAAACCTTTCCATAGGAGGCGTTCATGAAACGGGCCTCGACTTTCCTGGGCTTGATCCTGGTGCTCGCTCTCACGAGCACCGTCTCCTCGGCGCCCGCGGGCCCCGGGGACTCCGGCGCATACCGTGACGACGGCTTCGCCACCGCCGAAGCCGGGCTCTCGCCGACCGAGATCGCCGGCGCGGAGATCTGGTACAAGGCGACCGCCGGCTCGGCGCGCTTCACCACCTACACCTTCCAGCAGCGGCTGGGCGTGCTCATCGACTGGTACCGCGTGCTGCGCGCCGATCAGCAGGGCGAGCGGTTCAAGGCCTGGGGCCTGATCCACGACCCCGACTGCTGCGTCCCCGGCTCCGCCGGCTGCCCGGCGAAGAGCCTGGACGAGACCTACGGCTTCGAATACTGCCGGGGCGACGACCAGCTCCTGAGCCACGTCGGCAAGCCGGGCTACCGCGATCCGGCCTGCGATTTCAAGGACCCTGGCGGCCGGGGGGACAAGCAGAGCCCCTGCGACCTGCAGTTCGGCACCTCGACCGGGGCGCTCGGCCTGCGCAAGTTCCCCAACCCGCGCTTCGATGCCGCGAAGTGGCAGAAGGTCAACGGCGGCCGGCTGGGCACCTGGGAGGGCTTCACGAAGCGGCTCTCCGACGATCCCAAGCATCCGGACTTCAAGGTCAGTCACCTGGCCGACGCGTCGATCGAGCCGCCGTACCTGATCGGCATGGCCTGCGGCGTTTGCCACATCGCCTTCGACCCGCTCCACCCGCCCAAGGACCCGGCCAATCCGCGCTGGGAGAACCTCAAGGGGGCGGTGGGCAACCAGTACCAGCGGATCTCCGAGGTCTTCGCCTCCGGCATGCCCAGGGACAGCCCCGAGTGGCAGCTCTTCGCGCACGACCGGCCGGGCACCGTCGACACCTCGGCGATGCCCAACGACTCGGTGCACAACCCCGGCACCATGAACGCCATCATCAACATCGCGCAGCGGCCGACCTTCCCGAATGAAAAGGTTTTGAAATGGCGGCCGGTGGCGAGCTGTCCGGACAAGTCCGACCCCGACGTCTGCTGGTGCGAGCCGGGCAAGCCGGGCAAGTGCAAGGAGCGCAAGCTCCAGGTCGAGACCGTGCACCACATCCTGAAGGGCGGCGAGGACTCGATCGGCGTCCGCGAGGCCATTCAGCGCGTCTACTTCAACATCGGCTCCTGCGCCGAGCCGTGCTGGCTGAACCACCTCACCGACGCGCGCCAGATCGATCCGCAACAGCGCAACTTCGGGCAGACCGAGTTCGAGATCGGCCAGTGCCGGCGCGACTGCCCCAACCTGCGCGCCATCGAGGACCGCCTGGACGACGTGCTGCAGTTCTTCCTCTCGCGCAAGCCGACCGATCTCTGGCAGGCGCGCGGCCTCGAGGACCCGCGGGACCTCGTCGAGCAGCTCGACAAGGAGCTCGGCAAGGGCGCCGTGGACCGCGGCCGGATGGTCTTCGCGCAGAATTGCGCCCGCTGCCACTCCAGCCAGTCCGAGCCGTTCGACAACCGCGACTTCCTGGCCAAGGACGAGAAGGGGAATCGCATCGACTGGCTGGGCAATGACAAGCCGACCCTGGCCTCCGAGGTCGGCACCTACCGCTGCCGCGCCCTGCACTCGAACCACATGAAGGGGCACGTCTTCGGCCAGTACGGCTCGGAGAGCTATCACGAGCGGGCGGGCGACTCCAACGTCGCGGACACCACGGGCGGCGGCCGCGGCTACTACCGCAACATCTCGCTGATCAACGTCTGGGCCACCGCGCCCTTCATGCACAACAACGCCCTCGGCCCCGAGATCTGCGGCCAGCCGGCCGCCCCGGCCCCCGACTTCTATGCCTCCTCCTACGTCGAGAAGACGGCCGACGGCTACCGCCGGCTGCCGCCGGAGCAGGCCCCGAAGTGCTGGCCCTACGACCCCAGCGTCGAAGGGCGCTACGCGCTCTACAAGGCCTCGATGGAGGAGCTGTTGAACCCGGATCAGCGAGTGCCCAAGGTCACGCTGCTCGACGACGACATCCGCATCGAGGTCGGGCTGCGCTCGATCGGCAACCACAAGATCAAGACCCTCAAGCTCCAGATCCCCGAGGGCGAGCCGGCGGGCCTGCTGGTGAGCCTGGACTACAAGCGGCTGGTGGACGACCTGATCGCGGCCAAGGCCGACCCCGGCGCGCTGAAAGCCCGGCTCGTGGCGCACGACAAGGAGCACGGCGCCGCGGACGCGGCCCTTCTCGGACACTTGGCCGACGCACTGCCGCACCACCTGGACGACGGCGACATCTACAAGGTCGGCCGCCCGGAGGCCAGCAGGCTCCTGCGGCTCTACGGCAACTGCACCGCCGACTTTGAGAACGGCGGCCACCCCTTCGGCGGCAACCTGCCGCCGGCGGACAAGAAGGCGCTGATCGCCTACCTGGCCACTTTCTAGGACCGCGAGAGGAGACGAGCCATGCGAATTCGATCCTTCACTTTCTCCGTCCTTGCCGTCCTCGTCCTCGGGGTGGGGTGCAAGACGGCGCCGCCGCCCATCCCCTTCTCCGACTACAAGGCGCCCTACGCGACCAAGCCGGACTTCGCCCGCGTCGAGCTCGATCATCCGCTCTCGGCGGCCGACCGGGCGAAGATCACGCCGGAGAACCTGCGCGCCCTGCCGCAGGAGAAGGTCGACCAGATCTATGCCCGGCTGACCGCCGGGCCCATCCCCGACGGCGCCTACACCGGCGACCTCTTCTTCGCCGACGACGGCGGCCTGGAGCGCATCTCCAAGGTCATGGGCGGCGCCCGCGGCTTCGCCAACGACCTTGTGCTCGACCAGCTCCGGCTCGTCGTCCGGCTGCTGTGGAAAGGCAAGGTTTTCTACCGCGACAAGCGCGAGCTGCGCAACATGATCGACGACCGCGCCCTGGTCGCCAAGCTGTTCGACGTCGACGTCAACTCCTTTCGCACCGGCCAGTTCAACGGCAAGACGGTCGCGCTCCTCTTCCCCGCCAAGCTCTTCTGCGGCCAGAGCAATCTCGACAGCCGGCGCGAGTCGGTGATCATCGACTACGCCTTCGGCGACGACGTCGACGGCTATCTGCCCAAGGCCGACTCGGTCGCCGGCCGCAACGGCCTCCAGGTGCGTGACGAGATCCGCCGGGTCCGCCCCGGCTTCTACCTCGGGCGGGCCTACATGGGCAAGATCTTCGTCCTCAACTTCACGCTCTACAACGAGGCCGCGGCCAAGGCCGGCGGGGCTGCCGCGGAGGACTGCTGGAACGGCAAGGACAACCCGGAATCCCAGCAGGTGGCCGACGTCCACTGACGGCGATGTCTCCTCACCGCAGCAACTCGGGCCGGCGGCGCATCGCCGGCCCGTTCCATCTCCTGCTCCTCGCCGTGCTCCTCGCCCTCGCGGCGCTGGCCACGGCGGCGGGTCCCGCGCCGCCGCCCTGGGCCGTCGATCCAGAAGACCCTGGCGAGGACCTGCCGCCGGCCGGCCGGTCGCTGTTCGACTTCCTGGTCACCGTGCAACATGGCGGCGAGCGGGTCTACGACGTCCCCTTCCCCTTCGCCGCGCTGGTGAGCAGGGTCGAGCAGGAGCTGGGAGGGAAAGCCGATCCCCAGCCCTTCGAGCGCGTTCTCATCCCGCTCGGCCGGTCGCTCCAGCGCAACGCGGCCGCCCCGCACTTCTTTCGCGCCCCCCGCGCCGTCCTGGCGGTGACGGGGGATGCCAGCCGGCAGGGCGTGCCGTTGCTCAAGGACCGCCTTTACATGGGCTACCAGGAGACGGCGGCCATCCTCGAAGTGATCAGCTACAACGAGACGGCCGGCCGCTTCGAGTTCCAGGTGGTGCGCGACTACCGGCCGGGCGGCCAGCCGCGCGTGCTCTACGCCTCGCGCGCCCTCTGCACCGCCTGCCACCAGAACGCGGCGCCCATCTTCGCCCGCCAGGTGTGGGACGAGACCAACGCCAATCCGAAGATCGCCGGCCTGCTGCGCGACGAGAAGCGCGATTTCTACGGCTTTCCCATCGACCTCGGGCCCGACGCGCCCTACGCCGTGCAGGCGGCGGCGGACCGCGCCAACCGCTTCGCCCTCGATCAGCGGCTCTGGCGCGAGGGGTGCGCGGCCGCGCGCGAGCAGGCGCCCCGGTGCCGGGCGGCCCTGTTCACAGCCGCCCTCCAATACCGTCTCGGCAGCCGCTTCGACGAAAACCGGCTGACCCCCTTCGCGCCGCGCATCAAGGAGCGCTTCCCCCGCGGCCTCGCCGTCCCCGACCCCGACCTCCCCAACCGCGACCCCTTCGCCGGCGACGTGTCCGGCCCCCGCCAGGCCAGCGTGCCGGGGAGCCTCACGCCGGAGCAGACGACGCTCCTCGGCGGCGTCGTCCTCCACTCGTCCATCCCCGCCGTCTTCGAGCCGTTGAACCCCCGGCCGCCGCTGGAGACCTGGTCGCTCGACGGCGGATTCGAGCGTCTGGTCTCAGGCCTCGCCGCCTTCCTCGCCGAAAGCGACGTCCGGGACCTCGACGCGCGGCTCTTCGCCGCCGGCAGCGCCCCGGCCGCCCCGCGCCGCCGGCTGGCCGCCGACTGCCACCTCGTGGCGCGGCGCGGCGCTTCGGGGGAAACCGACCGTTTGAAGCTTGATTGCCAGGGCGACTTTACCCTCCAGGGTCGGATCTACCTCGCCGGCGGCCGGGTGACGGGCGGGGAGATCGAAAAGGTGACGATCGGCGGCGCGACCGAGCTCGCCGACCTCGCGGTCCAGGCCGGAGAGCCGGCAGCCGGCGGCATCCATCTGGCGCTGCTTCAGAAGGGTTCGGCCTTGAGGGCCCGGCGGCCCAACGGCGACGCGGTCGAGGGGCTCGACCTCACCTGGCGCGACTCCGGGGGCGCCGCCCAGAACGGCCGCGCCGAGCTGACCTTCCTCTCCGACTTCGCCGCCGTGGACCGGGCGATCGAGACCCTGGTGCGGAGCACGGCGGCGGGGGAGAGCGACGCCTTTGCGGACCGGCCCTTCCGCCGGTCGGCGCTCGTCCCAGCCCTCCTCGCGCAGCTCGGGGCCGCGCCCGCGACCCCACCCCGCGAGGCCGGCATGCCCCAGGCGATGCTCGACGTCCTGGGAGGCGGAGCGGGTCCGGAGGCGGCGGAGGCCGAGCGGCTGGCGGCGCGCTTCCAGGAGCCCGCCCTGCGCACCTTCTTCCGCTACTGCGCCACCTGCCATGCCACCGGGCAGTCGTCGCCGCCCAACTTCCTGCATGGCGAGCCGGCGGAGGTGCGCGGCCAGCTTGCGCAGTGCGCGGAGCGGATCTACTTCCGTCTCGGCATGTGGCAGCTTCCCCGCGAAGACCGGCCGAAGACCGCCATGCCGCCCGTCCACGCCCTGCGCCGCCTCCACCTCGAGCCCGTGGAGTGGCCGGAAAACCCCGACCTCCTCCTCCTGCGCCAGCACGCCGCCGACCTCCTGCGCACCCAGACCGGCGCGGCGCCACGGCTGGAGGAGCTGAAGGCGCGCGGCTACGAGAATCTGCGCGGGTGCCTGCCGGTGAGGTGAAGGGACAGCAGGGACAGTAGGGACAACAGGGACTTCAGGGACAGTGAAGAAAAGACCGGAGCCTCTCTGGCGGCTTTTTCGTCCCTGCTGTCCCTGCCGTCCCTGCTGTCCCTCTCTCCAGCCGCTGCGTCTCCAAGAAATTGGATTTTTAAGGTAAAATTTCGCTGCGCAATCCAGCGCATTGGATTTTTTGAGCAAATCTGGGCCAATCTGAGCAAATCACCAGAGATCTGAGCAAATCACCAGAGATTTGATCAGATCATCGGGTGGGCTGAGCAAATTTCCGGAGATTTGAGCAAATTTTCACCGAAATAGTCAGATCACCGGATTTTTGACTCAAATTTTGGCTGGGCCAGTCAGATCAACGGTTGGGCCGGGCAAATTTCGGCTGCGCCGCCGGCGCAGCCGATTTCCTGGCTGCGCCGCCGATCCGCCGCCGCAGGGGGCGGGCCCGTAGAATAGAAGGTGCGATGCCCGAGCCGTCCCAGGTCTACGACGTCTTCCTCTCCCACGGCAGCCCGGACCAGCCGTGGGTGGAGACCCTGGCTCGCGAGCTCGAAGGGCTCGGGCTCAAGCCGTTCCTCGATGTCCGCGCCATCGAGCCGGCGGCGAATTTTCCCCTCGTCCTGAGCGATGCCATCGCGGCCAGCCGGTTCCTGGTGCTCGTCCTGTCGCCCCACTCGGCGCGCGACTGGGTGAGCCTGGAGTGGCCCTCGTTCCTCGCCCATCACGGTCCCCGAGGGCGGCTCCTGCCGGTGATGCTGGAGCCTACCGAGGTGCCGGCCCTGCTCGCCGCCCTCCATCGCATCGACGCCACCGACCGCGACGCGGGGCGGGTGGCGCGGGAGATCGCGCGCATCGCCGGCCGGCCCGGGGAGCTGAAGGAAGGGGACGTCCGCCGGCTCGTCCTCGGCCAGGATCTGGCGTTCGTCCTGGGAAGGGAGGGAGAGGACCTCCGCATCACCGATCCGCTGGGGACCACGCGGACGGTCACGCCGCCCTGGAAGGTGGACAACCGCTTCGGCATCGCCCTCCATTTCTACAGCCGCCTCACCCGCGAGCCGGTCACCACCGACGCCGCGCGGGCCGATCTGGTGAGCCGCGCCACGACCCTGGGAAGCCTGCTCTTCGACCTCCTCTTCGACGCCGACGGTCTCGAGCGACTGCGCAAGGCCATGGTGCCGGGCCGGCCGCGGCCTCTGATCACCCTCCGCAGCGACGACGACCTCCTCCTCTCACTCCCCTGGGAGCTGCTGTACCACGAGAGCTCCTTCCTGTTGCGCGACGCCCGCGTAGACCTGGCCCGCTCGACGCCCGGGGAGGTCGGCCCCGAGGCCCTGCTGCGCGAGCCGGACGGCTATCTGAAACTGGTCGTGAACGTCTCGGCGCCGGCGGGAAGCGGTCTCGACTACGAAGGGGAAAGCTATCGCATCACCAAGGCCCTCTCCGAGAAGTGCCACTTCGTGCCCACGGAGCTGGGGACCCTGGAGGACCTGGCGGACACGGTGCGCGCCGAGCGCCCGACGGCCATCCACTTCTCCGGCCACGGCGCTCCCGGCGCGCTCGCCTTCGAGGACGAGGAGGGGCGGGAGGCCGTGGTGTCCATCCACGACCTCCTGTCCAAGCTGCGCCAGCGGATCGACGGCGCGCTGCCGCCGCTCTTCTATCTCGCAAGCTGCCACGGCAACGACCCTGGCGCGCCGCGGACCGCCGATCCCGAGGCTGGAAAAGCGGGCGCCGAAAGCTCAGCCGCCCGCCTGCACCGCGAGGGAGTGCCGCAGGTGGTTGGTTACTACGGCCCCATCGTCGACGAGCTGTCCACCCGCGCCGAGGTGGCGTTCTATCGCGCCTTGGCCGAGGGGGAGACGACGCGCTATGCCATCCGCCAGGCGCGGGAGGCGCTGGCCAGGCCCTTCGCGGCTCCGGACGCTCGCCATCGTCCACGAGCCGTGGCCGAGCCCGGGGAGGTTCGAGCGGGACTCGCCGTGGATCAACAGAGTCACCCCTTCGCCTGGGCTCAGCTCGTCCTCTATCACCGGGGACCGGATTTCTCCCTGAGCCTCCCCGCAGCCCAAGGAGTACGCCCGCCCGAGGCGGAGCTGCGCCGCACCTTCGAAGTCGAGGGCGACCGCCGGATCCTCACCACCGGCTTCATCGGCCGGCGGACTGAGCTCCACCGGGTGCGGCGGCGCATCCGCGAAGGAGAGCGAATCTACGTCTTCCAGGGCCTGGGAGGACTCGGCAAGAGCACGCTGTCCTTCCAGGTCCTGCCCATGCTCCTCCGCGGCGAAGGCCTGGCCATCACCCTCTGGTGCCAGGAGACCGAGGACCGTCCAGATCGCGTCGCAGCGCTCGTCGCCCAACTCCTCGACGCCTCTCGTAAAGAGTTCGGTCTGGAGTGGGAGCCGGTCGTGAACTACGTAGATCGCGAAGTAGGAGGTAATCCCGTCGAACGGTTCTCGGCATTCCTCCAAATCCTGCTGCAGAACCTGCCGCGCCTCGTCCTTTATCTGGACAACCTGGAGTCGCTGCTCGTCGGTCCCAAGGATACGAACGCTGAGAACGACGACACAGCGATCGGGGATTGGGCTTCGCCCGATCTGGCGCAGCTCTGGAAGATCCTCACCTCGTTGGCGCAGGACGGCGACGGGCTCTACCTCGTAGCGAGCTGCCGCTATCGGAATCCTGATTTCGCCGGGGCTCTGTTGCCGGTCTCACCCCTGCCGCCCGACGCCCTCTTCCGCCTGATGAGCTGGTTTCCAGCGCTGCGGCGCCTCGGCCCGCAGAATCGGGCGCGGCTCGTCGGGCTCCTCGCCGGCCACCCGCGGGCTGTGGAGTACGCGAACGATCTGCTCGCCCACGCTCTGGCCGTCTGGGAGGATCGCCATGGTCCCTGGCAAGAGGGCGAGGACCCCGAGCGGGAATGGGCGGATCTGATCGCGCCGGTACTGCCCAAGGTCCAGGACAAATTGTGGGCCAACCTGCTGCTGGGCGAGATGTGGGACCGCGTCCTGGACGACCACGCCCGTCGCATGCTCTACCGCATGACCCTTCTGCGGCGACCGTGGGAGTCGGATCTCATGGCAGTGCTGGGAGAGGAAGGAGAAGGAGAGGAAGCGGCCTTCGAGACTGCCGAGCGGCTACGGAGGACGTCGCTGCTGGAACAGGTGGATTTGCTGGTTAATAAACCTGGTGGCAAGGTCGCCCCGGTGCGCCACTACACGCTCCATCCGGCAACAATCCAATTCGTCCGCCAGCGCTTCGGGGAAGCCGAGCAGCTCCGGAAGGCGGCTCACCGTCGGCTGGGGGAGCACTTGGAGGCGGAGGCCGAAAAATCGTCTTATATCAACGTAGATATTGAAGCCGGGCACCACCTCTTCGAGGCTGGCGAGTACGACCGGGCCTATGAACTGCTGGGATCGGCGTCGGACTGGCTGCGGGACCATGGCCGGGTTCGGGAGGGTCTGCAGATCCTGGCGCCATTCCTAAGCCAAGAGGCGCGAGAAGCGATGTCGGCCGAACGTATGGGCCGGCTTCTAGGTACGATAGGTTCAGTCTATTATCGGCTGGGCGAGGTCGAGAAGGCCATTGGGTACTACCAACAGCGACTGGTGATTGCTCGCGAGATCGGTGACCGACAGGGGGAAGGCAACGCTCTGGGCAACCTGGGCCTAGCCTACGCGGACTTGGGCGAGGCCGAGAAGGCCATCGGCTACTACGAGCAGCAACTGGTCATTGTTCGCGAGATCGGCGACCGACGGGGGGAAGGCAGAGCTCTGGGCAACCTGGGTCTGGCCTACGCGGACTTGGGCGAGGTCGAGAAGGCCATCGGGTACTACGAGCAGCGATTGGGCATCGCCCGCGAGATCAGTGACCGATTGGGAGAAGGCCAAGCTCTGGGCAACCTGGGCCTAGCCTACGCGAACCTGAGCGAGGTCGAGAAGGCCCTCGGGTACTACGAACAGGCGTTGGTCATCCTTCGCAAGATGGGTGACCGGCAGGGGGAAGGCAACCTTCTGGGCAACCTGGGGACCGCCAATGCGCAGTTGGGCGAGGTCGAAAACGCCATCGGGTACTTCGAGCAGGCGTTGGTCATCAGTCGCGAGATCGATGACCGAAGGGGGGAAGGTAAAGATCTAGGGAACCTGGGGATCGCCTACGCGGCCTTGGGCGAGGCCGAGAAAGCCATCGGGTATCTGGAGCAGGGCCTGGCGATCGGGCGGGCGATCAAGGATCCTGGGATGGTTCGGGTCTTCTCAGGCCACTTGGACCGGCTCCGGAGATAGGGGCTCCAACTGCGGATACTCCGCCACGACCTGTTCGACCGTCATGCCATCCGCCAGGCTCCCCACGGTCATCCGCACAGGGATGCGGGTGCCTGCGATGCAGGGCTCCACGTGATGGATTTCGGAATCTGCGACCACTCGCTGCTGCAATGCGGTTCGTTTCATGACGCTGTTATCTCAGGGCTGGTATTCTTCCGCTGTAGGAAGCAGGGATAAAGAGGAACTGCGCTCGTTCCGAAGACGTCCCAGTTCCTTTTCCAGAGCCCGGATTCGCTCCTCGATTTCGCGCAATGCGGCGGTCTCTTCGGCGGCTCTCGCCTCCGCAGCCCGCCGTGCGGCTACATCTTCAGAGATTTTCGCCTCCGCAGCCTGCCGCGCGACGACCGCCTTGTTGGGCGCCCAGCGCTCCTCTGTCCACAGGATCGGCGCTTTCGTCTCGGCATCTACCAACCGCAATCCATCCCCCTCGGGCTTCATCCACAGGCCCGTGGTCCGGCTCAGCAGCGAGCCGTCCGCCTTCCGGGGGATGGGCCGATAATTCCCCTTGACGAGACGGTACCCCTGAAGACGCGGTATCAGATATTCCCCATAGAGATCGAAGAAGACGAGCTCCTGGACGCCAATCTGCTCGTAGAGCGACTTCTTGCGCTGGTCCTTCCGCCGGGTCTTGAGCGACGTCACCTCCACCACGAGGCTCGGCGGCCTTTCCTCCCAGAGGAGGTAATTGGGCCGGTCCCACTTCACCACCCTCTTGGCTACCAGCACGTCGGGAACTACACAGGCCTTGGGATTGCCCTCCTCATAGTAAAGGAAGAAGTTGCCGCTCACCCAGACGTCCGGCGCCGCGGCATAGCGCAGCTTCAAGCCGAAGATGAGATCCAACATCACCAGCACGTGATTCTGGGTCTCGGCCATGGGCTGGCCGTCGGAGGTGGGGTATTCGATTTCCCGTTTACGTGGAAGCGCACTCATGCTTGTATGCCCATTAGACCTTCCGCAGACGTTCCAGCTCCAACTCCAGAGCCCGGAGCTTGGCCTCGGTTTCGCGCCGCGCGGCAGCTTCTTCGGCGGCCTTCGCCTCCGCGGCCTGGCGCGCGCCGATCTCTTCGGCGGCCCTCGCCTCTGCAGCCTGCCGTGCAGCCGTCTCCTCCTCCGGCCACAGGATCAACTCCCCGGTGACGGCGTCCACCAGCCGCAATTTCTCCCCTTCTGGCTGGAACCGCAGGCTCGTGGTTCGGCTCAGCAGCGAGCCGTCCCTTTCCAGTGGGATCAACTGATAGCGCCCCCGCTCGAGCTGGTATCCCTGGAGCCGAGGCCGCAGGTACTCCCCATAGGGATCGAAGAGGACGAGCTCTTCGATGCCCAGCCGTTCGTAGAGCAGCTTTTTCTTGCCCTGGTCCTCTCGCCGAGTCTTCCGCGACGTGACTTCCACCACCAGGCTCGGAGGCGTCTCCTCCCAGAGGAGATAGTTGGGGCGGTCCCATTTGGTCACGCCCTTCGCCAGCAGAACGTCCGGCGCGACGATGGCAGCCGGATTGCCCCTCTCGTAGCAGAGAAAGAGGTTGCCCCCTACCCAGACGTCCGGCACCGCGGCATAGCGGCGCTCCAGACCGACGATGAGGGCGTTCATCACCTTCCGGTGCAGGGTGGTCTCGGCCATGGGTTGGCCGTCGGAGGTGGGGTAGTCGATCTCCTGTTCCAGCGGAAGAGCGCCCATACGTGCCTGCCTTTCCCCGACGGGTTGCGAGATCACACCACGAAAACCCGGTGCACGCAACTCCTCGCCCCTCTATGCTAACACGGCCAGCCCTGAGAGAGGGGCCGCCGGCAAACTCCTACCCGGATGATCCGGCACCACCCTCCTCGCCGGGTCGCGAGATCACACCACCCAGAACCCTCCCCAACGCAACTCCTGGCCCGGCTATACTACCAGGGCCAAGAGAGGGCCGCGGGCGCGTCCGCCCTCACCGGATCAGGCTGTAGCCAGATCTATACTGATAGCGTCGGCCGAGTTGGGGGGACTGTGCCAAGAAAGGTCAGAGAATTGGTCAGGGATCTGCTCGATGCCAACTTCTACGAGATTTCCGGCGGCGGGAAAGGATCTCATCGAAAGTTCACGCATATCAGGTATGCGGGTGCAGTCACCCTCAGCGGGAACCCTGGCGATGACGCGAAGCCCTATCAGGAAAGGCAAGTCGGGCGGGCGATCGAGGAGGTTCAGAAATGAAGCTGAGCGACCAATACCATAAGTGGATCGAATGGAGCGAGGAGGATGCCACCTACCTCGGCAAGTGTCCGGATCTGATTACGGGGATCCATGGAGAGGATCCGGTGAAGCTCTACGCGGAGCTCCATGAGGTTGTCGCGGACGTCATCCGTCACTTCGAGGCCGAAGGACGACCCCTTCCTGCTCCCCGCGTCCGGCCGATGCAAGAGGTCGCTTGAGCGAGAGGGGCCGCCGGCGCTTCCGGCGGCCCGGGGAATCACCCTACCAGCCGCATTTCTGGCCCTTGTTCTGCTCGTCGAGCCAGGTCTTCAGGGGGGCGAAGTAGTCGAGGATGGCGGTGGCGTCCATCTTGTCCTGGCCGGTGACTTCCTTGAGGGCTTCGGGCCAGGGCCGGCTCTGCCCCATCTCCAGCATCTTCGCCAGACGCTCGCCCGCGGCCTTGTTGTCGTAGATCGAGCAGCGGTGGAGGGGGCCCTTGTAGCCGGCCGCTTGGCAGAGGCCGCGGTGGAGCTGGAACTGGAGGATGTCCGCCAGGAAGTAGCGCATGTAGGGCGTGTTGCCCGGCACGTGGTACTTGGCGCCGGGATCGAAGTCCTTCTCGCTGCGGGCCACCGGCGGCATGATGCCCTCGTACTTCACCCGCAGGTCCCACCAGCCCTGGTTGTAGTGGTCCGGCTTGATCTCGCCGGAGAAGACTTTCCAGCGCCATTGATCGATGATCAGGCCGAAGGGGAGGAAGGCCACCTTGTCGAGCGCCTTCTTCATCAGCAGGCCCAGGTCTTTCGACGGGTCGGGCACCCGGTCGATGAGGCCGATCTGCTTCAGGTAGTCGGGCGTGACGGAGAGCGCGATGGTGTCGCCCACCGCCTCGTGGAAACCGTCGTTGGCGCTGTCCTGGTAAAGGAAGGGCTGCTTGTCGTAGGCCCGCTGGTAGAAATTGTGTCCCAGCTCGTGATGGATGGTGCGGAAGTCCTCGTCGTTGATCTTGATGCACATCTTGATCCGCAGGTCGTCCTGGAAGTCGATGCTCCACGCGCTGGCGTGGCAGACGACGTCGCGGTCCCGCGGCTGGGTGAACATCGAGCGCTCCCAGAAGGTTGCGGGCAGCGGTGCGAAGCCGAGGGATTTGAAGAAGCTCTCGCCGTATTTGACCATCCCCTTGGCATCCACCTTCTTCTCCTGAAGCCGTTGGGTGAGGTCGAAGCCAGGGTCGGCATTGGGCGGCGCCACGAGCCAGTAGACGTTGTCCCAGGTCTGCGCCCACATGTTGCCCAGCAGGTGGGCCGGGATGGGCTTGTCGAGCGGCACGACGTCGTTGCCGTACTGCTTGTTGAGCTTGGCCCGCACGTAGCAGTGGAGGGAGTCGTAGAGCGGCTTGACCTGTCCCCACAGCCGGTCGAGCTCGGCCGCGAAGGCGTCGGGCGGCATGTCGTACTTCGAGCGCCAGAGGGCGCCGGTGTCCTTGTAGCCCAGCTCGCGGGCGCCTTCGTTGGCGATCTCGACCAGGCGGACGTAGTCCTTGCGCATCGGGGGCGAGATCGAGTGCCAGCCGGCCCAGGCCTCCAGGAGCTGTTTGGGATCGTGGCTGTTGGTCATCACCTCCTCGAGGTCGGGGAGGGTCTTGCACGCGCCTCCTCCTGGCGGGCAATACTTTCCGGCGCCATATTGCCCGTCGAGGGAGGCGGCGAGGCGGGTCAGCTCGGCGGTCTTCGCGGGATCGCTGGGCGCCGCCAGCGTCAGGGCGCGCTTGAGCAGGTCGATCTGGCGCCGCACGTCGGCCGGGAGCTGGACGCCGTCGAAACGGGCAGCCTTCTTGGCGAGGTCGACGCTGACGCCGAGGAGGGCCTCGTTGCGCTTGGCGGCGAGGGTCTCGGTATCGTAGGTGATGAAGGTCTCCTGCACCCACTGGGCGCGGCCGGACTCGATGCTCAGGTCGAGCAGGCGCGTTGAGGCGTCGGCGAGGAACTTGCGGGCGTCTTCGACCGTGGGCTTTTTGGCGGTCGCGGTCTGGGACGAGGCGAGGGAGGGGATGGCGACGAGCGCCATCAGGAGCCCCGCGCCCGCCAGCATCGCGGCGGGAAGGCGGAATGATTCGAACGGATTCTTCATGGGTTCCTCCGCAAAAAGGGTGAGTATAGCGGAGCCCTCATCACCCCGGCCCTCTTCTCCCAGCCTCCCCCCCTTCCGCCGGGAGAAGAGGGAGTGGTTTGTCTGAAAAAGAAAAGGGCTGCCTACCGCGCCAGCGCCGCGGCGATCCGTTCCAGCCCCTCGGCCAGGGTGGCGCGGGAGCAGGCGAAGGAGAGGCGCAGGTGGGCTGCGGCGCCGAAGGCGGCGCCGGGCACGGTGGCGACTCCGGCCTCTTCGAGGAGGTATTCGGCGAGGGCGATCGAGTCCGCGCGGCCGGGGCGGAAGCAGGCCGAGACGTCGGGGAAGGCGTAGAAGGCGCCTTCCGGCGGCCGGCAGCGGAAGCCCGGGATGTCGTTGAGCAGCGGCACCAGCATCTCGCGGCGGGCGCGGTACTCGGCCAGCATCTCCTCCACCTCCGGCTCGGCATGGAGCAGGGCCTCCAGGGCGCCCACCATGGCGAAGGAGGTGGGATTGGAGGTGGCGTGGCTCTGGATGTTCTCCACCGCCTTGACCACCGGCGCCGGCCCCAGCAGGTAGCCGATGCGCCAGCCGGTCATGGCGTAGGTCTTGGAGAAGGAGCCCACCAGCACGACCGTGTCCGGGAACTCGGCGGCGAGGGCGGCAGCGCTGGCGTGGGGACCGCCGTAGACGAAGCGCTCATAGGTCTCGTCGGCGATCACCAGCAGGCCCCGCCCGGCGGCGAAGGCCACGAGCTGGCGCAGGTCCGGCGCCGAGATCACGCCCCCGGTGGGATTGCACGGCGAGTTGACGAGGATGGCCCGGGTACGCTCCGTCACCGCCTCGATGAGGGGGCCGGCATGGATCTGAAAGCCGTCCTCGCCGCAGGTGGGTACCATCACGGGCCGCGCGCCGGCGAAGCGGATCTGCTCCGGGAAGGTCACCCAGTAGGGCGAGGGGAGCACCACCTCCTGGCCGTGGTCGAAGACGGCGAGGGCGAGCTCGAAGAGGGCGGTCTTGCCGCCCACCGTGATCACCGAGTCCGCGGCTTGCCAGGGCGCGCCGTGGTGCCGGCGATAGGAGTCGGCCACCGCCGTGCGCAACGCGGGCAGGCCGCTGCCGGGGGTGTAGCGGGTGAAGCCTTCGGCGAGGGCGCGCCGGGCCGCCTCCACCGCCACCGGCGGGGAGGAGAAGTCGGGCTCGCCCGCCCCCAGATCCACCACTGCGACACCCTGGGCCCGCAACTCGGCCGCACGCCGGGTCACCCGGAGGGTGGCGGACTCACCGATGGCGGAGGCGCGGGCCGAGAGGTTCACGGGGGCGGATCGTATCATCAGCGAATAAAATCCCGTCATCCACTGTTTCCCGTCACAGACCGAGAGGGCGATCCCATGGCGAGCCGGCACATCCTGCGATCCGTTGTCCTGCAATTCCTCTGCTTGTCCCTGGGGCTGGCGCTGGCGACGGCTCCCGCCGGGGCGCAGCTCGGGAAACAGAAGAAGGCCTCGTTCGTGCTCAACGCGGACCGCACCGCCTACGACGCCGGCAAGCCGGCCCGCGTCGCCGCCCTGGTGAGCATCGAGCCCGGCTGGCACGTCAACGCGCACAAGCCGACGTTCGAGTACCTGATCCCCACGGTGCTGAAGCTGACGCTGCCCGCCGGCTGGCCGCCGGAGGAGACGAGGTATCCGAAGGCGGAGATGAAGACGTTCTCCTTCGAGAAAGTGCCGCTGGCCGTCTATGCCGGCGACGTGGTGATCGTGGCGCAGGTCCAGGTGCCCGCCGGCACGAAGGCGGGCACCTATCCGGTGCAGGCCGCGCTGCGCTATCAGGCCTGCAACGACTCGCAATGCCTGCCGCCGGTGACGGCGCAGGCGGAGGTCCAGCTCACCGTGGGCCCCGGCGGCAAGCCGCAGCATTCGGAGCTCTTCACGGGGGCGGCGGATGGCGGCTCGAGGAGCACGGCCGGCCCCAGGAGCGCCGCGAACGCTGCGGGCGGTACGAGCCTGGCGGTCATGCTGCTCCTGGCCGTGCTGGGCGGCCTCATCCTCAACGCCATGCCGTGCGTGCTGCCGGTGCTGTCGCTGAAGATCTTCGGCCTGGTGCGCAGCGCCGGCCACGGCCGCGCGGAGGTGACGCGCGGCGCGCTCGCGACCTCGGCGGGCATCCTGGCCTCGTTCTGGGCTCTGGCCCTCGCCGCCATCGCGGCGCGGGCGGCGGGCTCGGCGGTGGGCTGGGGGGTGCAGTTCCAGCGGCCGGGCTTCGTGGCCTTCCTGGCCGTGATCGTCGTCCTCTTCTGTCTCAACCTCTGGGGCCTGTTCGAGATCCCGCTGCCCGCGGCGCTCGCCAACCTCGCCGGCTCCGGCCCCCGCGAGGGCATCGCCGGCCACTTCGCCTCCGGTCTGTTCGCGACGCTGATGGCCACCCCCTGCTCGGCGCCGTTTTTAGGCACGGCGATCAGCTTCGCCCTGGCCCAGACGGGGCCGGTGGTGCTCGCCATCTTCACCGCCCTGGGCCTCGGCATGGCCTTCCCCTACCTGCTGGTGGCGGCGGCGCCCGGCATCGCCCGCGCCTTCCCGCGGCCCGGCGCCTGGATGGAGACGGTGCGGGGCGCCATGGGCTTCCTGCTCGCGGCTTCGGCGGTGTGGCTGTTCTACGTCCTGTCGTCGCAGGTGTCGCGCGAGCAGCTTGCGGCCATCCAGATCGGGCTGCTGGGGATCGCCCTCTTCACCTGGCTGCAGCACCGGGTCGCCAGTGGCCGGGCCGGCCGCGGCGCCGCCCTCGCCGGACTGGTGGCTGCGGTGGCCGTCACCCTGGTGGTGGCGGCCGGGGGGACCCGCAGCGAGGCTGAGTCGCGGCTGGCCGCGGCGCAACCCGCCGGCCTGATCCCCTGGGTGGCGTTCGACCGCGCCAAGGCGGAGTCGTTGAACGCCGGCGGCCAGCTCGTGTTCGTGGACGTGACGGCGGACTGGTGCTTCACCTGCAAGGTGAACGAGCGGCTGATCCTGAACACGCCGGAGGTGGCGAAGGCGTTCGCGGAGCACGGCGTGGTGCCGATGCGGGCGGACTGGACCAACCAGAGTGCCGACATCGCGGCCTTCCTCAAGGAGTACGGCCGCTACGGCATCCCCTTCTATCTCCTCTATCGTCCGGGCCGCGATCCCCACGTCTTCAGCGAGCTGCCCAGCAAGGACGGCCTGGTGGCGACGGTGCGCGAGGCGGCGTCGGCCTCACGGCCGGTGGCACAGCGGTAGGCCCTCACCGCTGGCCTTCATACGCGCTAACTTACTTGACCCCAGAGCGCCCCCGCCCGAGGGCCCTCACCCCTGTCCCCTCTCCCGCCCCCTCCCAACCCCCCTCCCCGGGAGAGGGGAACCCGGTTGGAGCGGTCTTGCTGGTCTCCCTCTTCTCCCGGGGAGGGGGGTTGGGAGGGGGCGGGAGAAGAGGGCCGGGGTGATGAGGGTCTTGGCAGGGGCCGTTCCGGGGTGAAGAGGGCCGCGCCAGCAGGAATCCCTGGAACAGGTCGATGCCGGCGGCGGCGGCGGCGGCGAGGTCCTCTTCCTCCTCGATGCCTTCGGCCACGGCCCGCCCTCCCAGGCGGCGGGCGAGGCCGGCGATCGATTCGAGCACGGCGCGGCGGTGGTCGTCGCGCCCGGCGCCGGCCACGAAGTGACGGTCGATCTTCAGCAGGTCGGGCCGGCAGTCGAGGATCATGCGGAAGTTGGACTGGCCGAGCCCCACGTCGTCGAGGGCGATGCGCAGCCCCAGGGCGCGCAGGCGGTCGAGGCTGTCCAGGAAGCCGCGGCCGGACCAGGGCGGCGCGTGCTCGACGATCTCGACGATCAGCCGCTCGCCGGGGATCTGGCTCTCGCCGGCCAGCCCGTGGAGCCAGCAGGGAAGGTCGCGGTCCTGCTCCAGCGTCGCGGCATGGATGTTGAGGCAGAGCCCCGGCAGGTCCCCCGAGCCCTGAAACGCCCGCGCCTCCCGCAGGGCCGAGGCGATGGCCAGCCGGTCCACCCGCGCCTCCCCGTGCTTGCGCCGCACGTATTCGAAGAGCACATCCGAGCGCTCGATGTTGGTGCCCCGGGGCCCGCGGGTCAGGGCCTCCACGGCGAAGACCGACCGCTCGCCGCCGTGGATCTCGAAGATGGGCTGGAAGACGGTGGTGAGCGACTCGGGCTCGAAGATGCGGTCCCAGAGCCGTCCGCTCCCCGCGCTTTCCGCTCCGCCCGCGCCCCCCGCGGACGTCATCCGGCGGTCCTCATCAGCTCTTCGGCGATCGACGCCAGGTGACCGAGGGGCTGGGGCTTCTGGAGGAAGGCGTCGACGCCGCGGCCCAGGGCCTCGGTCTCCACCTCCACCGAGCCGAAGCCGGTGAGGAGGATGGTGCGCGTCCACGGCGAGCGCTCGCGGACGAAGCGGACCAGCTCCAGCCCTTCGGCGCTCTGGCTGCCGGTCAGCCGCAGATCCGCAATCAGCAGGGCGTAGCGGACATGGGCGAGCAGGGCCTCGGCCTCCTCCAGCTCCCGCGCGCAGTCCACCTCATACCCGAGAGGCTCGAAGTACTCGCGGACCGCGGACAGGATGGGCTCTTCGTCGTCGACGACGAGGATTCGCGTGCTCATTGCGGCGCCCGGCGCAGAGGTCCCGCCGGACGATCCTCCTCTTCAGCTTTTCTGAGTTCTCTCTATCATCCCTCTATCGGCGTCCGGATACAAGGGGGAGCGTCACCGTCATCACGGCTCCGCCTGCGGGGCGGTTGGCCGCCGCCACCGCGCCGCCGTGCTGCTCGGCGATGCGTTGCACGATGGAGAGACCGAGGCCGGTGCCGCCCCGGCGGCGAGTGAAGAACGGCTCGAAGGCGCGGTCCAGGTCCTCGGGCCGGAAACCCGGTCCGTCATCTTCCACCGTGATCTCCACCGCGGCGCCGTCCGCCGCCCGGCCGGCCCGGAAGAGGACGCGCCCCCCCGGCGGCGAGTGTTGGATGGCGTTTTCGAGCAGGTTCTGGAAGATCTGGACGGCGCGGTTGCGGTCGAGCAGAGGCGCCGGCAGGTCGGGGGGCGCGTCGAGGACGAGCTCGACCCCCGCGCGGACGGCCAGGGGAGCGCAGGCGACGACGGCGGCCCCCATCACCACGCGGAGGACGGCCGGAGCGAGGTCCAGACGCGCCGGCTTGCCGTAGTCCAGGAGATGCTGCATCAGCTCGTTGAGCCGGCCCACCCGCTCCTTGAGCACGTCGAGGTAGCGCCGGTATTCGGTGCGCCGCTTGAAGCGGGCCTCGAAGGCGTCGAGCGTCGCCGAGATGCCGAACAGCGGGTTGCGCACCTCGTGGGCGACGCCCGCCACCAGGGCCCCCATGGCCGACATGGTCTCGCTGCGGCGCAGGGACTCCTGGAGCCGCACCCGCTCGGTGATGTCGAGGATGACGACGATCCCCCAGCGGTCGCCGTCGGGGCCGACCACGGGGCTGATGGCCACGTCCCACACCCGGCCGTGCTCTTCCCGCGTCTGGGTGCCGGCGCGCTCGCCCGTCGCCGCCACCTGAGAGAGGAGGAGGCGGAGGACGCTCCACGGCTGGCCGTTCCCAAGCACCTCCAGCAGGCGGTGGATGGCCTCTTCGAAGGTGACGCCGGCCAGGGCGCGGGCGGCCTCGTTCATGCGCACGATGCGGCCGTCCATTTCCAACAGCAGCAAGGGAAACTCGAGGGCGTCGAAGGTGAGACGCCACTCCAGGGCCGAGCGGCTGATCAGGGCCTGCAAGGTGTCGGTGGACATGGGAAGCCTCATAGTATAGCGGGGCGGGAGTATCTGGCGGTTTAGGGTAGGGGCGGGTCTGGACGGCGGGCGGGGGCTCGACCCGCCCTGGTTCGAGGCGGCACCGATCCTCAGGGCGGGTCGAGCCCCCTTCCACCCCTCCAGACCCGCCCCTACCCTAAGCAAGACACCTTCATGGAATACGAAGACGACGACCCTCTCCCGGATCCCACCGCCCCCGTCGAGCTGCCGATCACGGACGTCCTCGACCTCCACAGCTTCCGGCCGGCGGAGGTGGCGGACGTGGTGCGGGAGTATCTCGACGCCGCCTGGGCGAAGGGGCTGCGCGAGCTGCGGATCATCCATGGCCGGGGGATTGGCGTGCAGCGGCAGACGGTGCGCACGCTGCTGGGCCGCGATCCGCGGGTGGCGGGCTTCGGTGACGCCTCGGCCGAGGCCGGCGGCTGGGGCGCCACGTGGGTGCGGCTGCAGTGACCGGCCTCCCGGGTGGGGCGGTGGCCAGGACGGTCCGGCGGGGGCGCCGCCGTCTCGGCGAGCTTCTCGGGCGCTCGACCGTGGACTTCGTCCACACCCGGCGCTACCAGGTCGAGCTGCCGGGCGTGCTCTACGACCCGCGCCGGGGGGAGCAGATCCTCGCCTTCCTGGACTCCACGGGTCTCCTCGGCCGGCGCTCCCTGCACGCGCCATCGCCAGCCACCTTTCGCCAGCTCCGCCGCGTCCACACGGACGACTACCTGGACTCGCTCAACCTGCCGGGGGCCCTCACCCGGGTCGTCGGCCTGACGCTCTCCGAGGAGCTCGCCGACCGCGTCCTCGCCACCCAGCGGTTCATGGCGGGGGGGACGATCCGGGCCGCCGCCCTGGCGCTCAAATCGCGGGGCCTCGCCGTCACCCTCGGGGGCGGGCTCCATCACGCCTTCGCGGACAAGGGGGAGCGCTTCTGTGTCTACAACGACGTGGCGGCCGCCATCGCCGAGCTGCGCGCCCTGGGCTTCGACTCCCGCATCCTGGTGGTGGACCTCGACGTCCACGACGGCGACGGCACCCGCGCGATCTTCGCCCGCGATCCTACGGTCCACACCTTCTCCATCCACAACCGCACCTCCGAGAACGTCGAGGCCGTGGAGACCGTGGAGGCGACGACGATCGAGCTGGGGTTCGGTGTCGACGACGCCACCTACCTCGACGCCGTGCGTTCGCGGCTGCCGCCCGTCTTCGCGGCGTTCCAGCCGGCGCTGGTCCTCTACCTGGCGGGCGCCGATCCGGCGGCGGACGACCAGATCGGCGACTGGAAGATCTCGGCCGCCGCCCTGCTGGAGCGCGACCTCTTCGTGCTCTCTTGTGTGCGCGACGGCGACCGGCGGCTGCCGCTGGTGATTACCCTGGCCGGCGGCTATGGCCTCAACGCCTGGCGTTACAGCGCCCGTTTCTTTTCCTGCCTGCTCAATGGCGGGCGGGCCCTCGAGCCGCCGTCGACCGAGGAGGCCCTGCTCACCCGCTACCGCCGGCTGGCGCGGGAGCTGGAGCCCCACGAGCTGACGGGCGAGCCGCGGCGGACGGACGACTGGGGCCTCACCGCCGACGACCTCGGCTCGGTGGGGGAGCTCCACGGGCCGCGCCGCTTCCTGGGCTACTACTCCCCGCAGGGGCTGGAGCTGGCCCTCGAGCGCGCCGGCCTCCTCGACCGGCTGCGGGGGCTGGGCTTCGAGCCGCTCACCCTGGAGATGGACCTGGACAATCCGACCGGCGACACCGTCCGCCTGTACGGCGGCGCGGCCCGGCGTGAGCTGCTGATCGAGGCCCGGGCGCGCATCGACCGCGGCACTCTCCCCGGCCTCGCCCTGCTGCGCGTCGAGTGGCTGCTGCTCCAGAACCCGCGGGCGGAGTTCACGGCCGACCGGCCGCGCCTGCCGGGTCAAAGCCACCCGGGGCTGGGGATCTCGCAGGACATCGTGGCCCTGCTGATCCTGGCCTGCGACCGCCTGCAGCTCGACGGCCTGGTCTTCGTGCCCGCCTACTACCACAGCGCCTCTCAGGGGCGGAAGTGGCTGCGCTTTCTCGCGCCGCGCGACGAGGGCGTGTTTCGCGCCCTGCGCGAGGCCCTCCACGGCCTTCCACTCTCGGAGGCCACTCGGGCCGTGGCCGAGAAGCGGGTGGTGGACACCCGCACCGGCGAGCCCTTCGTCTGGCGCCCCATGCCCATGGTGATGCCCGTGACTGATCGCTTGCGCACCCTGGTGGAGGGCGAGGAGTACGAGGGGAAGGTGGTCACGGAAGCCGGGCGCCACGCCTTCCGGCTGGAGGCGTAGCGCTCCCCCTGGGAGCGCCCCTTCGGGGCGGACCCTCACTCTCCCAACCCTCTCTCTCCCAGCCTCCCCCCCGCCGGCCGGGAGAGAGAGGGCTAAAACAGCCGTGCTTGTTTTTAGACTAACCACTCCCTCTTCTCCCGGCGGCCGGGGGGGAGGCTGGGAGAAGAGGGCCGGGGTGATGAGGGCCAACGGCTCGGAAACGCAATCTGACGAAGCAGGCTGCTATCATCCCCTCAAGCCTTATGACCCGCCTCGTCAGCCTGCCTCTCTGGGTGGCCGTCCTGCTCTTCCTCCTGGCGGCCTGGGCGGCGCTGGATCGCCTGCTGGTGCCCAGCGCCCGCTGGTACCTGCGGCGGCGGGTGCAACGCGTCATCGACGAGCTGAACACCCGGCTGAAGCTGGAGATCCCGGCCTTCCAGCGCACCCGGCGGCGGGTGCTGATCGACCGGCTGGTCTACGACCTCAAGGTGGTGGAGACGGTGGACGTCCAGGCGCGGGAGCAGGGGGTCCCCCGGGCGGTGCTCGCCGCGCGGGTGGAGCGCTACGCCCGGGAGATCGTGCCGGCCTTCAACGCCTACTTCTACTTCCGCGTCGGCTACTGGCTCTCGAAGCGGGTGGCGCGCCTCCTCTACCGCGTGCGCCTGGGCTTCTCGGACGAGGCGGGGCTCGCCGCCGTGGCCCCCGGCTCGACGGTGGTCTTCCTGATGAACCATCGCAGCAACATGGACTACGTCCTGGTGGCCTACCTGGCGGCGGACCGCACGGCTCTCTCCTACGCCGTGGGCGAGTGGGCGCGCGTCTGGCCGCTCCAGACGCTGATCCGCTCGACCGGCGCCTACTTCGTGCGCCGCAGCTCGGGCGATCCCCTGTACCGGCGGGTGCTGGAGCGCTACATCCACATGGCGACCGCGGCCGGCGTCCCCCAGGCCGTCTACCCCGAGGGAGGCCTGTCGCGGGACGGCCGGCTGCGGCCGCCGAAGCTCGGCATCCTCGACTACATGCTCCGCTCCTTCGATCCCCGGCATGGCGACCGCGACCTGGTGTTCATCCCCGTGGGGATCAACTACGACCGCGTATTGGAGGACCGTACACTGCTGCTCGAGCTGGCGCCGGGAGCGGTGAAGCCCGGGCCTCTGCGCGCCGCGGCCACGACGCTGCGCTTCGTCCGGCGCAATCTCTCCCTGATGGCGCGCAGCCGCTGGCATCGCTTCGGCTACGCCTGCGTGAGCTTCGGCAGCCCGATCTCCATGCGCCAGCATCTCGGGGAGCGGGGGCTCGACCTGCGCAACCTCTCACGGGAGGAGCGGGCAGGCCACCTGGAGCGACTGGGGGCGGAGCTGATGACGGCGATCGGCGCGGTGATCCCGGCGCTGCCGGTGCCGCTGGTGGCGACCGTGCTCGTCCACGCCGGCGAGCCCCTCTCGGAGCTGGAGCTCAAGGCCCGGACCCTCCGCCTGATGGAGGAGCTGAAGACCGCCGGCGCCCACGTCTACATCCCCCGGGGGGATCAGGACTATGCTATCGACGCCGGCCTGAGGATGCTCACCCTGCGCCATCTGGTGGAGGAGAAGGATGGCCTCTACACCGCCCGGCCGGAGGAGATGCACGTGATGCGGTACTACGCCAACTCGATCGCGCATCTCAACGGTGCCTAAACCCTCAACCCGGCCCCGCGTATCTAAGAAGGAATGAGACGCTCCACCCCCGGCGCCGTCGAGCGCCTGCACACTTTCGTCCGCGAGTACACCGACGGGCTGAAACCCCGGGACGTGCGGCGCCTGTTCGACCGCGACGCGGGCCGGGCCTACGACGTGCTCACCCGCGAGCACCGCCAGGAGGCCGAGCCCGCGAAGGGGCTGCGGCGCTTTCTCTTCCGGGCCAAGCTCGCCTTCCTCGGCCTCTCCTACAAGCTCACACCGCCGCGCCGGCTCCTCTTCGCCGGCTCCCTCCTCGCCTTCGCCCTCGGCTTGGTCGGCAACGCCAACTTCTCCTATTCGCATCACCAGACCCGGATCTACGTCGAGTTCTCCCCGTTCTGGTTCGCCGTCAGCGTCGGCGGCCTGATCTTCCTCCTCGCCCTGGAGCTGGTGGACCGCGTCCGCGTGCGCGACGAGCTGGAGGTCGCCCGCGAGCTGCAGTCCGAGCTGCTCCCCCACGATCTGCCCACGGTCCCCGGTTACAGCTTCGCCCACTCCTATCGCACGGCCAACGAGGTGGGCGGCGACTACTACGACGTCATGCCCCTGCCCGACGGCCGCCTCGCGCTGGTGGTGGGAGACGCCAGCGGCCACGGCATGGCCTCAGGGTTGGTGATGGCCATCGCCAACGCCATCCTGAAGACGGCCCTGGACCTTGATCCCGCGCCGGAGCGGGTGCTCGCCGTGCTCAACCGCACCCTCTGCCGCACCGGGACGAAGCGCACTTTCATGAGCGTCTTCTACGCCGTGCTGGAGCCGGCGACCGGCGAGATGGAGTACGCCTCCGCCGGCCACCCCTACCCCCTGCTGCGGCGCGCCGGCGGCCGCATCGAGGAGCTGGGCAACGGCGGCTTCCCCCTGGGGATCCGCGACCCGCTGCCGCTCGTCACCCGCCACGTCACCCTGGAGCCCGGCGACCTCCTGGTGCTCTATACCGACGGCCTCCCTGAAGCCGTGGACAGCCTGGGGAAGACGGCCTTCGGCTACGAGCGCATCCGCGCCGCCCTGGAGCTCGGCGGCCCGCCGCAGGAGGTCCATGACTGCATCCTCCACGCCTTCGACCGCCACGTGGGGGACGAGCCGCTACGCGACGACCTGACGCTGGAGGTCATCGCGCGGCTGAGGCTGTTCAGCGCAGAACCGTCAGCAGCCAGCGCTTGAGGCTGAACCGGCGGCCGACGCCGGGGGAGGTCTCGACGTTCCTGGGCACGCCGAGCTCGGCGAGGATGGGCCTGGTGTGCTCGCCCAGCTCGGGGGTGGAGCCGCCGGGCCGGGGCCGCTCGCCATCGAACCGTGCCGGGAAGGCGACGCGGGGGAGGCGGTCCGGTCCCGTGGAGAGGAGGGCCCGCTCGATCGCCTGGGGATGAGAGCGCGCCTCGGCGGCGGAGAGGACGGGCTCGGCCGGCACGTCCACCCGGCCCAGGATCTCCATCCATTGAGAGAGAGTCCGGCCGCGGACCAGCTCCTTCACCTGCCGGCGCACCCGCCGGGAGGCGCTGTACTGACGCCGCGCGAGGTCTCCCCGGTCGACGGCGTGACAGAGGCGTTTCCAGAAATGGGGCTCCAGGGCGCCCAGCGCCAGCAGCCGGCCGTCCGCCGTCTCATAGAGGTCGTAACAGGGGAGGGCGCCGGTCAGGGGGAGCCGTTCCCCTACGCCCTTCGTCCCCCCGGCCTCCATCGCCCAGCCCACCAGGTTGGCGTGCAGGCCGGCATCGTAGAGGGAGGCGTCGATCCACCGTCCTTTCCGCGTCCGCTCCCGCTCCACCAGGGCCGCGAGGATGGCGGTGACGCTGCTCCAGGCGCCGATCAGGTCCACCACCGGCACGGCCGGCATGGAGGCCGTGGACGCCAGCGTCCCCGCCGCCGCCTGATACGTGACGTCGTGCCCGGCCCGGGCGGCGTAGGGTCCCGACTGCCCCCAGCCGGTCAGCGAGCAGATCACGAGCCCGGGGAAACGCCGCCGCAGCTCCTCCGGCGGAAAGCCCAGCCGCGCCAGGGTGCCGGGGCGGAAGCTCTCCAGCAGCACGTCCGCCCGCGCCAGCAGCCGCTCCAGCACCTCCTTGGCGCCTGAGTCCTTGAGGTCCAGGGCGAGGCTCTCGACCCCCGCCAGCAGGATCGCGCCCAGCGCGCCCACCCCCTCGCGCACCGGCGGCGACGTCCGTATCGGATCGCCCAGCGACGGCTCCTCCACCTTCACCACCCGCGCCCCCAGATCCGCCAGCAGCCGGCCGGCGAGCGGCCCGGGAAGATGGCGGGAGAGGTCGACGACGAGGGTGCCGGAGAGCGGAGAAGGCATTTTGGATTTTGGATTTTAGATTTTGGATTAAAAGAAAGGCTTGGATTTGGATCGGGAATCGCGGCCCGAGCCCCAATCCAAAATCCAAAATCTAAAATCATCTCACTCTCGCTCCACCACCATCGCGAACCCCACCCCGCCGGCCGCGCAGATCGTCAACAGCCCCAGGTTCTGGCCCCTGCGGCGCAGCTCGTAGAGGAGCTGGGTGACGACGCGGGCGCCGGTGGCGCCGAAGGGGTGGCCGATGGCGATCGAGCCGCCGGTGACGTTGAAGCGCTCGAAGTCGACGACGCCCACGGGCTCGGCGCGGCCCAGCTCGCGCTCGGCGAACTTCTTCGAGGCGAAGGCCTTCATGTTGGAGAGGATCTGCGCGGCGAACGCCTCGTGCATCTCCACCAGGTCGACGTCCTGGAGCTTCAGGCCCGCCGCGTCCAGGGCCGCCGGGGCGGCGTAGGCCGGTCCCTGGAGGAGCTGGTCCCCCGGGTTGAGGGCCGTGAAAGCGTAGGAGCGGATGTAGCCGAGCGGCGTGTAGCCCAGCGCCTTGGCCCTCTCCTCGCTCATCAGGATCACGGCCGAGCCGCCGTCGGTGAGCGGGCTCGAGTTGCCCGCCGTCAGGCTGCCGTAGCGCTTGTCGAAGACCGGCTTCAGCTTGGCCAGCGCGTCCAGGGAGGAGTCGGCGCGGATGCCGTTGTCGCGGGTCACGGCCTTGTCGTAGCCGGGCGGCGGGAAGGCCGGAGCGATCTGCGCCGTCAGCCGGCCGTCCTCGGTGGCCGCGGCGGCGCGGTGGTGGGAGAGGAGGGCGATCTCGTCCTGGGCGCGGCGCGAGATGTCGTTCTCCTTCGCCATCTTCTCCGCCGACTCGCCCATCGACTGGCCGGTGGTGTACTCGGCGATGGCCGGCGCCACCGGCGCCAGGTCCGCCGGGCGGAGCTTGGAGAGGGTGCCCACCTTCTGCGGCAGCGTCTTGGCGCGGGAGAGGTCCACGAACGTCTTCGCCGCCTTGCGCGAGAACTGGATGGGGACGTTGGACAGCGACTCGGCGCCGCCGGCGAGGATCACGTCCGCCTCGCCGGTGAGGATGGCCCCGGCGCCGAAGGTGATGGCCCGCGTCGAGGAGGCGCAGGCGAGGTTCACCGTCACCCCGGGGATGCGCATGGGGAGCGACGTGCGGAACACCACCTCGCGGCCGAGGTTCGGAGCGTGGAGCGCCGGCACCACGACGCCGAAGACGGACAGGCCGATCTCCTCCGGATCGATCGCCAGGCGCGCCACCAGCTCGGCGGCGGCGATGCTCGCCAGGTCGATCACGTCCAGGCTCTGGAAGTCGGTGCCGGACTTGATGAACGGCGTGCGGCAGCCGTCGACGATGGCGACGCGGCCGCGGGAGCCCTTCAGCTCGCGGCGGCCGGAGACCTCGACTTTGAGCGGCTTGCCCGCCTCGCGGGTCCAGACGGTATCGGCCCGCTCGGCGACCTCCTCCAGGGCCGACGCGATGTTCGGCGGCCGCAGCGGCGCGGGCGGTGGGGCTTCCAGGGTGGAGTTCTCGGGCATTCGCTTATCTCTCCTTCCTGGCGTTATATACCACGGTTACGCCGCTCTGCGGCAATGAGGGCGGGCGCCGCGGGCGGCCTCATCTTTGCTACGCTCCCGGGCATGGACGAGATCCGGCCCGAGAAGACCCCCGGCCCTGCGCCGACCGTCGAGAAACAGGCCGCGGCGGAGGCCGGTCAGGCGCCGCGGTGGGGCAAGGGGACCGAGCTCGCCGAGGACGGCCACTTCCTCGAAGGGCCTCACCCGCGGTCGTCCGAGCTCCGCCGGCTGCTGCGCATCGGCGCCGATTTCATCCGCGGCATCCGCGGCCTGCACTTCGTGGGGCCGTGCGTCACCGTCTTCGGCTCGGCCCGGTTCAAGGAGGACCATCGTTATTACGAGATGGCCCGCGAGATGGGCCGGCGCCTGGGCCGTGCCGGCTTCACCGTCATGACCGGCGGCGGGCCGGGCATCATGGAGGCCGCCAACCGCGGCGCCCGCGACGTGAAGGCCCGCTCCATCGGCTGCAACATCGTCCTGCCCCAGGAGCAGAAGCCCAATCCCTACGTCGACCGCTGGCTGGAGTTCCGCTACTTCTTCGTCCGCAAGGTGATGCTGGTCAAGTACTCCTACGCCTTCGTGGTCTTCCCCGGCGGCTTCGGCACCATGGACGAGATCTTCGAATGCGCCACCCTGATCCAGACGGGGAAGATCCGCCATTTCCCCCTCATCCTGATGGGCACCGACTACTGGCGGCCGCTGCATGAGTTCATCTGCCGTGGCATGGTCGGAGAGGCCACCATCCTGCCAGCGGACTGTGATCGCCTGCTGTTCACCGACTCTCTGGACGAGGCCATGGAACGCATCCTGAGCGCGGCCACCCAGGAGTTCGGCCTCGTCTGGGAGCCGTCGCCGCGCTGGTACCTGGGCGAGTCGGGGATGCAGAAGACGGAGTCGGCGGGGGCTACGAAGTAGGAACCTGCACCGGCAGACCCGCGACCCTCACCCCCAGCTCCTGCCAGAACGCCGTCTCCTCCTCGTTGAGCCCTTCGCCCACCACGAGTACCGTCCGCAGCCGCCCGAAGGGAAGGCCGCGCTTTTTTTTGACCCAAGCCCGCAGCGCAGCGATCTCCTCCCCCGTGCCGTGGAAGGCCGTGGGTCGCACCCAGGCCGCGGTGGCCATCCGCATTCCCGGCGTGGGCTCCAGGGCCACGGCGGCCCCCGTCACCGTCGCCCAGGTGAGCATCGCCCGCTCTGCGGGCTGCTCCAGAGGTCCGCCCAGAACCACGATCTCCCGCTCGCCCGCCCGCCGCGCCGGAGCGATCTCCGCCTGAACCCGCTCCGCCATCCCCATCAGCTCCCTGATCCCAACCTCCACCGGAGCCCCCCCGATCACCACCACCGCCCCGCCCGGGTTGGAGCGGTCTTGCTGGTCTCCCTCTTCTCCCGGGGAGGGGGGTTGGGAGGGGGCGGGAGAAGAGGGCCGGGGTGATGAGGGTCTTGGGAGTTCGATCCACCTGTACCCCCACGCCGCGACCGCCTCCCGCTCCCCGCTGACCGGCACCGACACCAGCCCCGCTCCCTGAATCGCGAGGTCGAGGGCGACCGATTCAGGGCGAGGTGCATAGAGGAATGCGGCGCGGGAGGCGGGAGGGAGCCCGGCGAGCTCGCCGGCCCAGGCGGCCGCCTGGCGGGCCAGCTCGCCCCAGGAGGACCAGCGCCAGTCCCATCCCTCGCTGCGGAAGAGCCAGGGCTCCTCGCCGGCGATCTCGCCGAGACCGGCGCGGCGCAGCAGGGCGGAGTATGGACTTGGGGCTGGGGGCACGGAGCGCGCCCGCGGTCAGAGATGCCCGGCGACCTTCTTCATCACGGCGGCGATCTTCTGCTCGATCACCGGCTTCATCAGGTTGGCAGGGGGCTTGAGGTGAGCCCTCCCGATGAGCCGGCCGTCCTCCAGGACGATGGTGGCCTGGGCCCCCGGGCCGGAGAGGTGCATGACGTCCTTCTCCCAGTGCCATTTCAGCATGCCGCCCGGAAAAGCCTCCTTGAGCGCCGAGTCGAGCGCCGGCCGGATCTCCCCCATGGACGCCTTGCTGGTCTTCACCTCGATGGTCAGGTCGCTCATGGGCGAAACGCTACCACACCTGTCTCCAGGCAAACCTCTCCCTCTCTCCCGGCGGCGGCCGCGCTACAATCCCCTGTCATGATCCAGCCCATGACGCGAAATCTCGCTCTTTCTCTGATCGTGTTCCTCCTCCCCGTGCTGGCGGCGGCCCAGACGGCCGACGTCATCCTCAGCCGCGACTCCGCGGCCGCTCCAAAGTGGGCCCTGGCCATCCATGGCGGCGCGGGCACGATCCCCAAGAACCTTCCCGAGGAGCAGAAGCAGCAGTATCTCAAGTCGCTGACCCGGGCGCTGGAGATCGGCCGCGACGTGCTGAAGGGGGGCGGCACCAGTCTCGACGCGGTCGAGAAGGTGGTGCGCTTCCTGGAGGACGATCCGCTGTTCAACGCCGGCAAGGGAGCCGTCTACACTCACGAGGGGACGCACGAGCTGGACGCCGCCATCATGGACGGACGGGACCTGTCGTGCGGCTCGGTCGCGGGCCTGAAGACGGTGAAGCACCCGGTCACCCTCGCCCGCCTCGTCAAGGAGAAGTCGCCCCATGTCTTCCTGGTGGGAGAGGGCGCCGAGGCCTTCGCCACCCAGATGAAGGTCGAGCGGGTGAAGAACGACTGGTTCGACACCCCCTTCCGCTACCAGCAGCTCCAGGAAGCGCTGAAGGAGGAACGGGAGAAGAAGGACAAGGATACGGTGGGGGCCGTGGCGCTCGACACGCATGGCAACCTGGCCGCCGCCACCTCCACCGGCGGACTGACCAACAAGCGCTTCGGCCGGCTGGGCGACGTGCCGGTGATCGGCGCCGGCACCTACGCCAACAACCGGACGGCCGCGCTCTCGGGCACCGGCATCGGCGAGGAGTTCATCAAACACACGGTCACCCACGACATCTCGGCGCTCGTCGAGTACGGCGGCCTGACGCTGCAACAGGCGGCGGACCGGGTGATCCACCAGAAGCTCAAGCCCGGGGACGGCGGGGTGATCGGCGTCGGCCGCGACGGCTCGATCGCCCTCGTCTTCAACTCCGAGGGGATGTACCGGGGGGCCGCGGACTCAGGCGGCCGCTTCGAGGTGAAGATCTGGGAGTAGATCGATCGTGGGTCAATCGAGGGCGAAGCGCAGGCCGCCGACGTCCGCCACCGCCAGCATCGGCGCGGTGGTGGCGCGGAAGAGCCCGGCGCCGGTGGCGATGGGGACCAGCTCCGAGCCGACGGCCAGCACCCGCGAGAGGACGCGCTTGAGGTCGTCTTCCCAGATCAGGTCGGGTAGCGAACGGCCGAGCGCGCCGCCGTCGATCCGGCGGACGCCGCGGGCCACGGCCCGGAAGCGCAGGTCTTGAGGATCGTAGACCTCCAGCGGCTCGAGGGCCGCCACCCAGATCCCGCCGTCGGCGGCGCGGAACAGCTCGGCCTCGGTAGACTTGCCGGGGAGCAGGAAGAGGTGGGTGGGGGCGACCTCATCCGTCGCCACCCGTTGCGCGGTGGGCGGCAGGTCGAGGGCGCGGGAGAGGCGGTCGTCGATCGCCGGGGTGATCGCGACCCCGCCGGCCACCAGGTCGATGGGACGGGTCGCGGCTCCCAACAGGTCGAAGGGGAAGGGGAGACCGCGGGGATCGGTGGGATCGTCGCGCAGGTTGACGGCGGGGTGGAACACCCGCTGCCCCAGGCTCTCGCGGAGGAAGGAGACGCCGGAGTGGAACGACTCGGACGTGAAAGCCTGCCGGTTGAGCGCCTCCAGCAGGGCGGCGGTGGCCTCCTGCGACAGTGCGAGGGGGGCCGGGCCCTCGGGCGGGCGCACCACCTCGGGCGGGCCGCTGCGCCGGCGGGCCCGCGCGAAGACCTTCTGGGGATCGAGCCCGGCCAGCGACCGGGACGCGGCCGCGGCGCGGCCGGCGCCGGGCTGGCGGGCGCAGATCACCTCCATCCAGCCGGAGGTGACGTCGGCGGCGCGCCGCAGGCCGCGGCTGTTGACCACGGCGATGCGCCCCTCGGACCAGCCGATGCGGGCCGTCTCGCCCCGGGCCGCCAGGCGCTGGAGCAGGTCCCGGGCCGCGCCGGGCGTCATCCGGGCGAGCTCGGGGTCGCACACCCCGCGGGTGTCCGCCGGGGCCGCCGGGGCCAGCGCGGCGTCGCCGCCGGGGATGGCCAGCAGGTCGGGGCTGGGCGGCGACAGGCGGGCCTGGGCGAGGGCGTCGCGCAGGGCGTTCTCCAGGTCCGAGAGGGTGGAGACACTGGTGCGGTGCAGTCCCGTGCGGCCCGACTCGCGGACCCGGAAGAGCACCGTCCGCTCGTGCAGCTCGTAGGTGTCGCGCCGGCGTTTGCCGTTGCTCTCCTGGCCGCGGCGCACCTCCAGCCAGGAGATCTCCGTCGCGTCGGCCGGCGAGCCGGCGAGCAGCCGTTCGAGGCGTGTCACGATCTCGGCGAGGGGGACTGGACCGTCGGGAAACACGCTGGCGAGTCTACATCGATTGGCGCGCTTGTCGCGATCGGCGCGATCATCGTCAAAATGCAGCGTTTACAAGGGTTTCCCCATGGCTTGGACTTTGCACCCCATGGCTTCTGCTGACCGGCATGGGGCCGGGAGAAAACGAGATGACACCGAGGCTTATAAGGTTATTTGGATTCCTGTTGCTGGCAGCCGCCGGGCTCGCCGGAGCGCGACCCTCCCTTGCAGAGGACAGTGCCGACCTCATCCTGGGGCACGGGGTCTTCTATCCGGTGGCGCCCCCGGGGCGGGTCGAGGGGAGCCTGGCCGTGCGCGGCGGGCGGATCGTCTACCTCGGCGCCGACGCCGGCGCAGAGAAGCTGCGCGGGCCGCAGACGCGGCTGATCGATCTCGCCGGGCGGGCCGTCACCCCGGGGCTGATCGACGCCCACTCGCACCTCGGCGGGCTGGGCCAGGCCCTGCAGCAGGTGGACCTCACGGGCGCGGCCACCTATGACGAGGTGGTGCAGCGGGTGCGGGAGGCGGCCGGCCGGGCGCCGGCGGGGGCCTGGGTCCGCGGCCGGGGCTGGGACCAGAACCGCTGGCCCGACAAGCGGTTCCCCACCCACGAGGCGCTGTCGGCGGCGGTGCCGGACCACCCCGTGTGGCTCACCCGCGTCGACGGCCACGCCGCTCTGGTCAACGCCCGTGCGATGGCGGTGCTGAAGCTCGACGCGAGCACGAAGGACCCGGCCGGCGGCCGTTTCCTGCGCGACGCGGCGGGGCGGCCCACGGGCGTGATGATCGACAACGCCAAGGGCGAGATGGAGGCGCGCCTGCCGGAGCCCTCGCCGGAGGAGCGCCAGCGGGCCCTGCTCCTCGCCGCCCGCCACTGCGTGGCGCTGGGGCTGACGACGGTGACCGACATGGGAATCGGCGACGCCGACTACCGGGCCTACGACGCCCTGCGACGGGCAGGGAAGCTCCCCCTGCGCGCCGCCGTGTTCCTCGGCGACGACCAGGCCCTCCTCGCCCGCTGGTTCGCGCGCGGCCCGGAGACCGATCCGCAGGCCCGGCTCACCGTGCGCGGCGTCAAGATGTACATCGACGGCGCCCTGGGCAGCCGCGGCGCCGCCCTGATCGAGCCCTACAACGACGACGCCAACAATCTCGGGCTGCTGGTGTCGACCGGCGCCCACCTGGAGGACGTCGCCCGCCGCGCCCTCGCCGCCGGTTTCCAGGTGGCCATCCATGCCATCGGCGACCGCGGCGGCCTGGTGGCGCTCGATGCTCTGGAGAAGGCCCTGGGCGGCCCCCGGCCCGAGGCGCGTTTCCGCCTGGAGCACTCGCAGGTGCTGCGCGTGGAGGACATTCACCGCATGGCCCGGCTGGGGATCATCGCCTCGATGCAGCCCACCCACGCCACCTCCGACATGCCCTGGGCGGGCGACCGTCTGGGTCAGGCGCGGCTGGCGGGCGCCTACGCCTGGCGCAAGGTGCTCGACGCCGGCGGCCGCCTGGCCCTGGGGAGCGACTTTCCGGTGGAGTCCGCGGACCCGCGGCTGGGGCTCTACGCCGCCGTCACCCGCCAGGACCTCCAGGGCAATCCGCCGGGGGGGTGGCTGCCGGGCGAGCGGCTGACCCGCGAGGAGGCCCTGCGGGGCTTCACCCTGGACGCCGCCTGGTCCCTGTTCCTGGACCAGGAGGTGGGCTCGCTCGCGGTGGGCAAGCGGGCCGACCTGGTGGTCTTCGGCCGCGATCCCATGACGCTGCCGGAGCCGGCGATCCCGCAGGCGGCGATCGATTACACGGTGGTCGACGGCCAGGTGGTCTTTCAGCGGGAACAGAGGGGGCGCGGCCGGTGAGACTGCGCGCCCTCCGGGGCGGCCGGACCAGCATCCCGCGGGGCCTCGCACTGGGGCTCGCGGTGGTGCTGTCGCTCGCCGGGCCGGCGCGGGCGGGGGAGAACCTCGACGGGCTGCGCCACTCCATGGTGGAGCAGCAGGTGAAGCAGCGGGGGATCACGCAGCCCGAGGTGCTGGCGGCCATGGAGCAGGTGCCGCGTCATCTCTTCGTGCCGGACTCGCTGCGCGCCGACGCCTACAGCGACCGGCCGCTGGTGCTGAGCCCCGGGCGCACGGTCTACCAGCCTTACATGGTGGCGCTGATGACCTCGCTGCTCGAGCTCAAGAAGGGCGACAAGGTACTGGAGATCGGCACCGGCTCCGGCTATCACGCCGCCGTGCTCTCCCGCATCGCCCGCTCGGTCTACTCGGTCGAGATCGAGGAGACCATCGCCAACCAGGCCAGCAAGCGCCTCTCCGTGCTGGGCTACCACAACGTGGAGATCCGGGTGGGGGATGGCTACAGGGGCTGGTCCGAGAAGGCGCCCTTCGACGCCATCCTCCTGTCGGCGGCGCCGCCCCACCCCCCCAAGCGGCTGATCGAACAGCTCCGGGTGGGGGGGAGGATGGTGGTGCCGGTGGGCGACCGCCTGCTTCAGGATCTGCTGGTGATCACCAAGGCGGCGGATGGCATCGAGAAGCGGACCGTCATCCCCGTGCGCCTGTCGCCGATGAAGGGGAAGGTGCAGGATGGCGGGTAGAAGGTCGTGGCCGGCGATCCTCCTCGTTCTGGCCGCGTTCGCGAGCACCGCGGCGGCGCCCCCCGATCCGCAGGGGGACGAGCTGGCGGTGGCCCGCCGGCGGATGGTGGAGGAACAGATCCGGGCCCGCGGCGTCACCGATCCGGCGGTGCTCGCCGCCATGGCGGCGGTCCCCCGTCACCTCTTCGTCCCCGAGAGCGAGCGCCGGGAGGCCTATGCCGACCACCCCCTCCCCATCGGCGACGGTCAGACCATCTCCCAGCCCTACATGGTGGCCCTCATGACCTCGCTGCTCGGCGTGCGGCCCGGCCAGCGGGTGCTCGAGGTGGGCACGGGCTCGGGCTACCAGGCGGCGGTCCTCTCGCGGCTGGCCGGGGACGTGTACACGATCGAGATCCTCGCCCCCCTGGGCAAGCGGGCCCAGGTCACCCTGGCGGATCTCGGCTACCGCAACGTCCACGTCCGCATCGGCGACGGCTACAAGGGCTGGCCGGACGCCGCCCCCTTCGACGCAATCATCGTCACCGCGGCGCCGCCGGCCATCCCCGATCCGCTCCTCGGCCAGCTCAGGACCGGCGGCAGGATGGTGATTCCCGTGGGCCACACCCTCCAGGACCTCCTCGTCCTCACCAAGCGGGCCGACGGCGGCTTCGACAAGGCCCAGGTGATGCCCGTGCTCTTCGTGCCGATGACGGGCGAGGCGCAGAAGCAGAAATAACAGCCCCCGCCCCAAGACCCTCACCCCTACCCCTCTCCCACCGCCCTCCCCCCGACCGGGAGAGGGGAACGCAGCCCGAGCCGTTCTCGCTTTTCTCCCTCTTCTCCCGGTTGGGGGGAGGGCGATGGGAGAAGAGGGTCGGGGTGATGAGGGGTCCACATTGACGCCCCGCCGGGGGCCACATACGCTAGGGGGCTCGGGGAAGGGAGCGGACCTACGTGGCCGAGATCCGGCGTGAGAGCATCCTGGGGCTGGACAACATCCGTCTCGACCTGCCGGTGGCGGGTCTGGGCAGCCGGTCGCTGGCGGCGTTCCTCGACTATCTCGGCCTCGGCGTCGTGGGCTTCGCCTGGATCGTGGTCTCGGTCGTCCTGGGGACGCAGGTGGCGAGGGGGTGGACCCCGGTCTTCGTCGTCGCCGGTCTCTTCCTGCTCGACTGGGGCTATTTCGCCGTGCAGGAGATCCTCGGCGGTGGCCGCACCCTGGGCAAGCGCCTGCTCAAGCTCCGGGTGGTCACGGCTGAGGGTGGGACACCGGGCGCCGGCCCCCTCCTGATCCGCAACCTGGTGCGCAGCCTGGACCTCTTCTGCGGCCCCCTGCTGATGGCTCTCGATCCCCTCTCGCGGCGGCTGGGCGACCGCCTGGCCGGCACCCTGGTGGTGCACGAGCGGGAGCGGGAGGCGGCGCCGCTCCTGGGGCGGGTGCCGCCCGGCTGGGGGGCCCGCGAGCTGGCCGTGGTGGAGGCTTTCCTCGCCCGCGCCCGCACCCTGGGGGATCCGGCCGTGGCGCGGGAGATGGCCGAGCGCATCCTCCTGCGCATCCGTCGCGACGCTCCCGAGCTGCTCGCCGGCCTCGACCCGGGCGCCGATCCCGTGGCCGCGGTCCGCCAGGCCCTGCAGGCGGAGGAGGGGTAGGGACTCATGGACTACGCCCGTTTCGTGCGCCTGCGGCGGCCGGTGTGGGAGGCCTTCGAGGCCCAGCTCGCCGATATCCGCGATGTCCGCGGCCGCCTGCGCCGGGCGGGCTATGGCACGCTGGAGGACATGGCCCTGCGCTACCGTCAGGTGCTCCACGACCACGCCCTGGCCGGCGCCCGCTTTCCCGGCACGGCCGCGGCCCGGCGGCTGCAGTCCCTGGCCCTCGAAGGCACCCGCCGGCTCACCGGCGAAGGGCGGCAGCGTCCGGCCGGGCTGCGGACCTTCTTCAATCGCACCTTCCCCAGCGCCTTCCAGCGCCAGCTCGGCCTGCTGGGAATCGTCGTGGCCCTGTTCCTCCTCGCCGCCGTGTGGGGGCTCACCATGGCGGCGCTGCGGCCGGAGATCGGCTTCGCCTTCCTCGGGCCCGAAGCCATCCGCGGCCTGGAGGAGGGGCAACTGTGGACGAGCTCCCTGGTGACCACCGTGCCGCCCGCGCTCTCGTCCTCGGGCATCGCCACCAACAACCTCACGGTGGCGTTGACGGCGTGGAGCGGCGGCGTGCTGGCCGGGCTGGTGCCGCTCTACGTCGTCCTGCTCAACGGCCTGATGCTGGGAGCGATCCTCGGGGTGACCCTGCACTACTCCATGGCGGGCGAGCTGCTGCGGTTCATCTCCGCCCACGGCATGCTGGAGCTGACGCTGATCCTGGTCTCGGCCACGGCGGGCCTCTCCCTCGGCCGGGCGCTGGTGGCGGCGGGCGACCGGCCGCGCGCCCAGGCAGCGAGGGAGGCCGGCCGCGACTCCCTCGCCGTGCTCCTGGGCTGCCTGCCGTGGTTCGTCGTCCTGGCGCTGGTGGAGGTCTTCGTCTCGCCGTCGCCGGAGGTGCCCGCCGGCGTCAAGCTGATCCTGGGCCTCGCGCTGGAGGGGGCGTTCCTGGCCCTGGCGTTGCGCCCTTCTCAACAGGAATCGTCGGAGCCGGCGATATGACCGATCTCGTCCCTGCGCGCCCGGGCCCCATGCCCTTCTTCCTCCTTCTCGACGAGGGGCTGCGGCTGACGCGGGCTCATTTCCGCGCCATCTTCCCCGCGGTGGCCGTGCCGGTGGCCGTGGTCTCCACGCTTGCCGGGGTCGTGCAGGCGATCAACTTCCAGAGCCTCTTCAAGGGCGGGACCCCCTCTCTGCTCTGGACGCCGCAGGTCCTCGTGCTGGCCCTCCTGCTGGGCCTCCTCTCCGCGGTGGCCTACGTGGCCGGCCAGGTGGCCGCCCTGGACGCCCTGGCCGGACGGCCGGTGGACATGGGGCGGGCCTGGAGGTTCGCGGCCCGTCCCGCCGTATGGGGGACGCTCCTGCTGTCGTTTCTGGCCCTCGTCGTCGCCTTGATCCTCTGCGTCCTGCCGGTGTTCTTCGTCGCTCCGCTGCTCGCGTTCGCGGTGCCGGTGATGGCGGAGGAGGACCGGTACGGTCCGGGGGCCCTCTCCCGCAGTGCCGAGCTGGCGCTCTTCAATCCGTCGCGGCGGCTGATGGAGCATCCGATCGTCAAGGTCCTCCTCCTCATGGTGGTGACCACCCTCATCAGCTACCTGGCGGGACTGCTGGTGGCGTTGCCGTTCCAGCTCCCCATGTTCATCGACCTTTTCCGCAAAGCCATGGCGGGAGATCAGGACGTCACGAGCGTCATGGCCCGCTGGATCTGGCTGCAGATCCCGGCCCAGTTCCTCTCCTCTCTCGCCCGCACGGCGATCTACGTCTACACCGCTTTCGGCATGGCGCTGCTCTACGCCGACGTCCGCGGCCGCAAGGAGGGGATCGACCTGCGCCCGGAGATCGACGCGCTGTTCCCCGCGTCGACGCCGCCCCCCGCGGGGGAGCCCTGGCCCTGATGCCGCTGGCCTTGACTTCGCTAACACCGGCGCTCGCGGTGGAGCGCGTCGTGCCCGCGGACCGCGCCCTGCTCGCACGGGTGCTGGCGTCGAGCGGCGTCGAGCGCACGCCGGCGCCGCCGGAGAGCTCGTACCTCGGGGAGCTGGTCCGCGCTGCCGTGGACGCTCTGATGGGGGCTGTGACGCGAGGCGCCAGGATGCTGCACCTGTCGCGGCAGGCGCTGATCATGGCCGCCCTGGTGGCCGCGGCCGTGGCCCTCTTCCTGGTGGCCCGGGCGCTGCTGCCGCGCCTGCGCCGCGGGCGCCGGCCGGGGACGTCGGAGGCGCTGGCCGGAGTGGCGGCGACTGCGCCGGGCCGCGAGCTCGACGCCGCCGGCTGGCGAGCCGAGCTCGAACGCCGCCTGGCCGCCGGGCGCACGGCCGAGGCCCTGGAGGCGGCCTGGTGGTGGCTGGCCCGCTCGCTCGCCGGCAGCCGTGCCGAGCCCGACTGGACCAGCCGCGACCTGATGACCCAGGCGGGGAGGCCGGACCTGGCCGGCCTCGTCCGCCGGCTCGACGCCTTCATCTACGGCCCCCGCCGGCCCGCTCTGGAGGACGTGCGGGGCCTCGTGGCCCGCCTGGAGGAGGCCCTGACGTGAGGCGACTCACCGTCCCCACCGTGGCGGGCCGCCGCTGGCTCGTCGTCTCGGCCGCCGGGCTGACCGTCCTGGTGGCCCTCGCCCTGATGGCCTCCCGCCAGAGCGAGGCGCGCGGCAGCGTCCTGTCGCGGGGGCCGGGCGGCTGGCTCGCCGCCCGCCGCTACCTGGAGGCCCGGGGTGTGCGGGTGCGCCTGCTCGACCGGCCGCTGGACCGGCTCGAGCTCGAGGGCCCGCTCGAGGGCCATGGCGTGCTGGTCACCACCTTCCCCTGGCAGCAGGGCCTGGCCGCGAGCGCCGGCGAACCGCTGGAGGCGCACCTGCGGCGGGGCGGCAGCCTCGTCCTGGCCTACTCGGGTGACCTGGAGAACCCCGCCGAGATCGTGACGCTGAAGGGCCTGGGGCTGTCCCTTCACGAAGTGCGGAAGACGACGCTCAATCCCCTGCGCTGGCGGCAGCAAACCCGCGAGGAGTGGGACCTCCGCCCGGCCCCGGGATTGGCGGGGCCCGGGGAGCCGGTGCGCGTCTGGGCCCCGCGCTGGGCGCCAGCGGTCCCGAAGCTGGCCCCGACGCTCTACCAGGGCCCGGGCGGCGAGCCGCTGGTGGCCGCCCTCTCCCACCGCCGGGGGACGATCTGGTTCGTGCCGGCCGACGCCTTCGCCAACGCCCGGCTGGGGAATGCCGGCAACGCCGATCTGCTGGAGACCCTGCGCCGCCGGCTGGGGGACGACTGGACCTTCGACGAGTATCATCACGGCCTGGCCGGCCCGTCGCCGGTGGAGACGGCGGCCCTCGGCCGTACCCTGGACCTCATCCTCCTCCACCTCGCCGTGCTCTACCTCGCCGCGGTGCTGACGCTGGCGCGCCCCTTCGGCCCGGCCTGGAGTCCACCGCCGGTGGTCACCGGCTCGGCGGGCGCCTTCCTGCTCGGGCTGGGGGCGATCCACCACCGGCTGGGGCACCACCGGGAAGCGGCGCGGCGGCTCCTCGCACGCGTCCGCGAGCTGGACCGTAAATTCGACCTTCCCGCCGATTTCGACGGCCGGGCCGAGGTCGCGGATGCCCGCGGCCTGGTGGCCCTGGCACGGGAGGTGGCGCGGCGGCGCCAGGGCCTGGGATCTGAGAACGAACGGGAGACCGCACCATGAGCCAGACCTCCGAGGCACCCACCCTCGCCACCGAGCGGCTGATCGCGGCCGCCCAGGAGCTCGCCGCCGCCCTCGACCGCGTCGTCCTCGGCCAGCGGCCGGCCGTCGAGACTCTGATCGTCGCCTACATGGCCGGCGGCCACGCGCTGCTCGAAGGCGTGCCGGGCCTCGGCAAGACGCTCCTCGCCCGGGCCTTCGCGGCCTGTCTGGGCGCGCGCTTCAGCCGCGTGCAGTTCACCCCCGACCTGATGCCGGCCGACGTCCTCGGCACCAACATCTACGACGCCGGCACCGGGTCGTTCCGCCTGCTGCGCGGGCCGGTGTTCACCGACGTCCTGATGGCCGACGAGATCAACCGCACGCCGCCCAAGACCCAGGCGGCCCTGCTCGAAGCCATGCAGGAGCGGCAGGTGACGCTCGACGGCGTGGCCCTGGGACTGGAGCCCGGGTTCTTCGTCATCGCCACCCAGAACCCCATCGAGTTCGAGGGGGTCTACCCGCTGCCCGAGGCCCAGCTCGACCGCTTCCTGGTGCGCATCGAGATGGGGCTCCCGGCGCCCGCGGCCGAGCTCGACCTGTACCGCCAGGCGGTGGCCGGCACCCTGGTGGGTTTTGGAGAGTACGGGGGAGAGCTCCCCGGCCCCGTGCTGCGCCCGGGCGAGGCCCTGGCGTTGCGGCAGGCGGCGCGGCGGGTCCATGTCGCCGAGGAGCTGCTGGGCTACCTCGCGGAGCTCGCCGCCGGCGTGCGCCGCTCGCCGCAGGTCGATCTCCCCGTCTCCCCCCGGGCCGCCCTGGCGCTGCTCGAAGCGGCCCGCGCCAGCGCCCTGCTCGAGGGGCGGGACTTCCTCACTCCCGACGATCTCAAGCGCCTCCTCGTGCCGTGCTGGGCGCACCGCATCCTGCTCACCCCCGAGTCGGAGCTCGAGGGGTTCAGCCCGCGGCAGGTGCTGGAAGCGGTCGCCGCCGCCGTGAGTGTTCCCCATTGAGGCCTCGTCCCTGCTGAGACCGCCGTGCCCGCCGCTCGCACCTTCCAGCTCCTGGGTCTGATCACCCTGCTGCTCGTCGCGTCGTTCCTCGACGCGCGCCTGGCCTGGACGGCGATGGCCCTGGACGTGCTGGTGGCCGTGGCGGCCCTGGCGGACTGGCGGCGGGCCGCGGCCACGCCCCTGACGGCGGCGCGGCGCTGGCCGCCCCTGCTGGTGCAGGGGGCTCCCGGCGAGGTGGAGGTCCGCGTGGCCTCGACAGCCGGCTCATTGACGGCGCTGCTGCGCGAGGGCCTGCACCCCGGGGTGGCGGACTCGCCCCTGCGCCGGCTCCTCACGCTCCGGGGCCCAAGCGAGGTCCGCTGGACGTACACGCTCACCCCCCGCCGCCGGGGCGAGCACACGACCGGGCCGCTGACCGCCCGCGTCCTGGGGCCGTGGCAGCTCGCCTGGGCGCAGCGCGAGCTGCTGCCGGGGCAGGCCGTCCGCGTCTACCCGCAGGTGCGCTGGGAGGGGAAGGTGGGGCAGCTCCTGGCCCTCGCCCAGCGCCGGCGCATGGGGCAGATCCCCCTGCGCCTGCACGGCGTCGGCACCGAGCCCTATGCCCTGCGCGAGTACCTGCCGGGCGATCCGCTGGCCAAGATCCACTGGAAGGCGACCGCTCGCCACGGTCGCCTGGTGACGCGCGAGGAGACCTGGGAGCGCAGCGCCCGCCTCGTCGTCCTTCTCGACTGCGCCCGCGCCATGGCTTCCATGGACGGCCGGCGCAGCAAGCTCGATTACGCCGTGGCGGCCACCCTGGCCCTCACCCGCGTGGCCGCGGCCCGCGGCGACCAGGTGACCCTCGTGGCCTTCGCGGACCGCGTCCTGCGCACCGTGCGGGTGCGCTCCGGCGGCCGTGGCGTGGGCCTCGCCTACGCGGCCCTCTACGATGTCGAGGCCCAGCTCGCCGAGCCGGCCTATGACCTCGCCGCCGAGGCGGTCTTCGAGGTCGAATCGCGCAGCGCCACCGCCGTGCTCCTGACCTCGGTGGTCGACCTCGCGGCGGCCGAGCTGCTGCGCGAGTCGCTACTGCGCCTCGGACGCCGCCACCGGGCGCTGCTGGTGAACCTGGAGGACCCCGAGCTGCGGGAGCTGGCGTCCACCCCGCCCGCCACTCCGGCCCAGGCTTTCGCCCAGGTGGCGAGTCTGGAGATGCAGCTCGCCAACCGCCGGCTGGCCCGCCACCTGCGCCGCGGCGGCGTCCAAGTGGTCAACAGCCCCGCCGACCGCCTGGCTCTCGAGACCCTGGAGGCCTACCTCGCGGTCTACCGCGGCACCTCCACCGCGCCGGCCCGGGTGTAACGAAACCTTCAGGGCTCACGCCCAAGAGGGTGAGGGTGTAAGATCAAAGAACTGCTATAGGTTTCCCGACTCGTCCATCGTTAAAGGAGGTTTGGCGATGAGTGAAATTCTCAGTTCAGGAAGGCGGCGGCTCCCCGCCATCTGGCTGGCGGTGTTCGCGTTCGCCCTGTGGCTCGCCCCGGCGGCCCAGGCCCAGCCGTTCAATGCCTGGCTGACCCTCACCGGGCCGGCGAACGGCTACGTCAACGTTCCGAGTGTCGCGGCGCTCAACCCCGTGAGCGCTTTCACCCTCGAAGGCTGGGTCAACGTCACCGATCTCGGGGGCTGCAGCAACATCGTCGGCAAGAACTACCAGCAGGCCTGGTGGGTCGGCATCTGCGGCACGACTTTGAGGTCCTACCTCAAGGGCACCGCCAGCCTCAAGGATGGAGGGACCCTTCCGGCGGGTCAATGGACTCATTTCGCGGTGGTCTACGATGGCGTCACCCGCAAGCACTACATCAACGGCGAGGTCGTCCTCAGCGTCTCCGACACCGGCTCTCTGCCGGCCACCGGGGATCCGCTGCAAATCGGCAGCGACGTCAAATACCCGAATCACACGCCGCACGGCGCCATCAACGAAGTGCGGTTGTGGAACGTGGCCCGCACCCAGGACCAGATCCGCAGCACCATCAACGTGCCCATCAACACGGCCCAGCCCGGGCTGGTGGCGGTCTGGTCTCTCCAGGCCACGGCCAACGACGTGGTGGGCGGGCACAACGGCGTCCTGACCGGCTCGGGCGTCGGGTATCTGAACTTCCCGGCCGGCCCCCCGTGCTCGGGGAGCACCGTGAACCAGCTCTGTCTGCAGGGCCGGTTCCTCATCACCACGACTTTTCGCACCGCGACCACGCCGGGTCCCAGCGACGGCACCGCGCACGTGGTCTTTGCCGGCCCCAACTCGGGCGTCTTCTGGTTCTTCAGCTCGGACAACTGGGAGGTGATGGTCAAGGCGATCAACGCCTGCTCCCTGAACAGCCGCTACTGGATCTACTCCGCGGCCACGACCGATCGCTTCTACCGCATGGAAGTCTTCGACACCAAGGCGTTTCAGAACAAGGTCTACTTCAACTACGCCGGTCCGCCCGCTCCCGCGGTGACCGACAGCAGCGCCTTCGCGACCTGCCCGTAGACGGAGCATGGGCGCGGCCAGGGACGGCAGGGACAACAGGGACAATAGGACAAGAGACGAAGAAGATCCGTCTTGGCGACATTCTTCGCGTCCTTGAAGTTCCTGTCGTCCCTGAAGTCCCTGCCGTCCATCTCGCCGCTGCGGTAACCTATCCCCTCATGCAGATCGGGGAGGAGGTGATCCGCGAACGGGCGGAGCGGGGGGCCCGGGCGGCCCAGTCGGGGCTGCTGGTCAACGCCAGCCTGGCCCTGATCAAGTTCCTGGCCGGTGTGCTGGGCAACTCCTACGCCCTGGTGGCCGACGCCGTGGAGTCGCTGGTCGACGTCTTTTCCTCCTTCATCGTCTGGAGCGGCCTGCGGATCTCGGCCCGCTCGGCCGACGAGCAGTACCCCTTCGGCTACGGCAAGGCCGAGGCCCTGGCCGCGGTAGTGGTGGGCCTCATGCTCGTCGGGGCCGCCAGTGGCATCTCGATCGAAGCCGTGCGGGAGATCCGCATCCCCCACCACTCGCCGGCGCCGTTCACGCTGGCGGTCCTCCTGGCGGTCATCGCCGTCAAGGAGGTCCTCTTCCGCCGCGTCTTCAAGGTGGGGGCCGAAGTGGAGAGCACGGCCGTCAAGGGAGACGCCTGGCACCACCGCAGCGACGCCCTGACCTCGGCGGCGGCCGCCATCGGCATCGGCATCGCCCTGGTCGGCGGCCCGAGGTGGGCCTCGGCGGACGACTGGGCGGCCCTAGCCGCGGCGGCGGTGATCCTCTTCAACGGCGTCCGCATCCTGCGGCCGGCCGTCGGCGACCTGATGGACCGCAGCCCCGAGGGCGAGGTGGTGGAGCGCATCGCCGCCGCCGCGATGTCGGTTCCGGAGGTGGCGGCCACGGAGAAGCTCAAAGTGCGGCGGGCCGGCCTGGGCCTGTTCGTGGACATTCACGTCCAGGCCGATCCCGCCATGTCGCTCCACGACGCCCATGTCGTCAGCGGCAAGGTCAAGAGCGCCATCCAGGCCGCGGTGCCCACAGTGCTCGGGGTCTTGGTCCACATGGAGCCGTTCGAGGGCGAGCCGGCTTGAAACATCCCCGCGAGCGCACCTGTTCTAAGAGGACGGACGGGGGAGGTCCGCCCCCGGATTCCATCCAAAGGAGGATTTCCAAATGGCCAACGCCATGTTCGGAGCGGGTTGCTTCTGGGGAGTTGAGACGGCGTTCCGCCGGGTGAATGGGGTCAAGTCGACGGCGGTGGGCTACGCCGGCGGGCATGTCAAGAACCCCACCTATCATGACGTCTGCACCGACACCACGGGCCACGCCGAGGTGGTGCGGGTGGAGTACGATCCCGCCGTGACCTCCTACGACGACCTGCTGAACGTGTTCTGGGAGAATCACGATCCGACGGCGCTCAACCGGCAGGGGCCGGACGTGGGCCGGCAGTACCGGTCCGCGATCTTCTTCGAGTCACCCGACCAGGAGGCCGCGGCCCGCGCGTCCAAGGAGCGGCTGGAGAAGAGCGGGCGCTTCAAGCGGCCCATCGTGACGCAGATCGAGCCGGCCGCCGATTTCTGGCGGGCCGAGGAATACCATCAGCAGTATCTGGAGAAGCGCGGGCTGGCGACCTGTCATATTTGATCCAATTGATCCCCTTTTTGCAGGTGAGGAGCGAGCGCGAACGCCGTGGCGGCGCCGGAGACGAGGTCGAGCTTTCGCGAAGTGCTGACGGTCCGGTGGCTGCCCTTCTGGGTGGCGTTCGCCGCCGCCCTGGCCTTCCGTCTGTTCGCGCTGGGGGATCGCCCTCTCCACCATGACGAGGGGGTCAACGCCTGGTTCCTGTACAAGATCCTGAACGGCTACCAGTTCAGCTACGACCCCGACAAGTTCCACGGCCCCTTCCTCTTCTACTTCGGGGTCCCCTTCGCCGCCGTGACGGGCGTGGGGGACCTCGCCCTGCGGGTGCCCATCGCCCTCCTCTCCTCGGCGATGGTGCCGCTGCTCCTCCCCCTGCGGCGCCGGCTGGAGGTGGCGGGGGTGACGGCCGCGGCGTGGATGCTCGCCCTCTCCCCCTCTCTCGTCTCCTATGGCCGCGACCTGATCCACGAGACCTGTCTGGTCTTCTTCACCCTGGCGCTGGTGGTGGCGGGCCTGCTCTACCTGGAGACCCGGCGGCAGCGGGACCTGGTCCTCGCCGCCCTCTGCCTCGGTCTGCTGGCCACCATCAAGGAGACCTACGTCCTGACGCTGGCCGTGCTGGCGATCGCCGCCGTCCTGGCCCGGGTCTGGGCGTACGGCCGGCCCAGGCTGGGCGCGCTGCTGGGGCGGCCGGCCCTGGAGGCGGTGATCTGGGCGGCGGTGGCATTCGCCGTCCCCTACGTCTTTCTCTATACGTCCTTCTTCACCAACCCGAATGGGCTCGCGGATTCCGTCCGCACCTTCTTCCTGTGGGCCAACAAGGGGATCGCGGGGGCGGAGCACGCGAAGCCCTGGCACTACTTCCCCCGCCTGCTCCTCGGGTTCGAGACCGTGACGGTGGCCTGCGCCGTGGCCGGCGGCTGGCTGGCGATCCGCCGGCGGGACGCCTTCGGCACCTTCTGCGCCCTCTGGGCCGGCGGCGAGCTCGCGGCCTACTCCCTGCTGCGCTACAAGACCCCCTGGCTGGACCTCAACCTCGTGCTGCCGGCGGCGGTCGCGGGGGGCGTGCTCTTCCGGGAGGCGTTCGCGAGACCCTGGTCGCGGGCCGTCAGTGCGGGGCTCGTGGCGCTCTTCGCGCTGGGGCTGGGCTGGGGGGCCTGGCGCTCCATCCAGGTCTCCTTCCTGCGCTACGACGACGACTCCCTGGCGCTGGTCTACGTCCCCACGGACCGCGACGTGAAGGACCTCCTCGTCCAGGTGCGGAGCGTCCTCGGCCGGATACCGCCGGGCGAGACTCCCTCCCTCCTCATGGTGGGCCACCACGCCTGGCCACTCCCCTGGTACTTCCACGACGTGAAGGACATGGAGTACAGCCAGGACGTCCCGGACGACGCGGACGCCGACGTCCTCATCGTCGAGGGGGACATGGAGGACCAGTTGCTGATGGCTCTGAAGGAGCGGTACCGCCGGCGGGAGTACGTGCTGCGTCCGCGGCAGAAGGTGGTGGTGTTCGTGAACGAGGGGCTGGAAGGGGGGCGCTGAGCTCGCGAATCCCGGTGGAGGGATTGCGAGCCCTGCCGCGAAGATCGGGAGCCCTGTTGCGAAACTCGCGAGACTTGTTACAAGGCTCGCGAGGCGTGCTGCAAAGTTCCCGAGCCCTGTACTGGGCTCGCGAGGCCTGCTGCAAAACTCACGAAATCTCGTAGAGGGCTCGCGAGGCGTGGACCGGGCCTCGCGAGCTCCGCAGCAGGCTTCGCGAGGCCGTACCAGGCCTCGCGAGTTTTGCAGCAGGGTCGTCCAATCCCGGGCGCTATCGGTGCCGCTGTCGAGACTTTTCAGACCCCCTCTTACACTGCCGCAGCCACCGCGTCCCGCGCTGGGTAGTCGACGTAGCCCTTCTCGCCGCCGGTGTAGAAGGTGGCGAAGTCGGGCGCGTTGAGCGGCGCTCCCTCGGCGAAGCGCTCGGGGAGGTCCGGGTTGGCCAGGAAGAGCTGGCCGAAGGAGATGAGGTCCGCCTGTCCCGCGGCGATGGCGGCGTCGGCGGTCGCGAGGTCGAAGCCGCCGTTCAGGATGAAGGCGCCGTGGAAACGCTCCCGCATCGCCTGGGCCACGGCGGGCGCTCCCGGCACGGCGAAGCGGCCGCTGGAAGGCTCGACGACGTGCAGGTAGGCGAGACCGAAGCGATCGAGCGCCTGGGCGGCGTGACCGAAGGTCGCCACCGGGTCTGAGTCGGACATGCTGTTGAAGGTTCCCGTGGGCGAGAAGCGGACCCCCACGCGGTCCGCGCCCCAGACGCCTACCACCGCTTCGACGACCTCGACGAGGAAGCGGACCCGGTTCTCCACCGGCCCGCCATAGGCGTCGGTGCGGTGGTTGGTGCCGTCGCGCAGGAACTGGTCGATCAGGTAGCCGTTGGCGCCGTGGATCTCCACGCCGTCGAAGCCGGCCTCCAGGGCACTCCGGGCGCCGTGGGCGAACTGCGCGACGACGCCGGGGATCTCGGCGAGCTCCAGGGCCCGCGGCGCGACGAACGGCTGGGGGCCGTCGGCGCTGCGCACCGTCCCCTCGGCCGCGATGGCGGAGGGCGCCACCGGCAGCGCGCCCTCCGGCTGGAACGAGGGATGGGAGACCCGCCCCACATGCCAGAGCTGGAGGAAGATCCGCCCGCCCTGCTCGTGCACGGCCGCGGTCACCCGCTTCCACCCCTCCACCTGGGCGTCGGAGTGGATGCCTGGCGTGTTCGGATAGCCCACGCCCTGGGGCGAGACCTGCGAGCCCTCGGTGACGATGAGGCCCGCCGAGGCCCGCTGGGCGTAGTAGGTAGCCGCGATGGGCGTCGGCGCCAATCCCTCGCCGGCCCGGCTGCGCGTCATGGGCGCCATCACCATCCGGTTGCGCAGCGTGTAGGGGCCGAGCTGAACAGGGGTCAATATCGGGTGATGTGGGTGCTCATGAGATTCGGTCATGGGTGTCTCCTCTGTCGTTCATCTAAGAAAGGTTTGTCCATCAAAAGTGCATGACTGAACAATAGGGCCAAAAAAAGAGGTCAGGGACTCCTCCCCAGTTGTGCGAGGACGCGCTGCAGGGTGGCGCGCTCGCCGTCGTCCAGGCTGGCGAAGACCGCGCGTCCTGCCTCCTCGACGATGTGCGCACCCTCGGCGTGGCGCTCGCGGCCGGCGGGCGTCAAGGCGGCGCGCACGGAGCGGCGGTCGCTGGGATCGTTGATCCGCTCCACGAGGCGGTCGGCCTCCAGGCGGTCCACGAGCTGGGTCATGTTCGATCGCACACAGCACGAGCGCTCCGCGAGGGACCCCAGGGCCAGAGGCTCGCCGGCCTCCACGAGCTTGGAAAGGACGCCGAACTTCGCCACCGACAGGCCGATGCGGTCCAGCGCGCTCTCCAGCCGCGCCTCCACCTCGTGCGCCGCGCCCAGCATCTGGAAGGCGAGGGAGGTGGGGCAGACGGCTGCGGGAATTTCGTTCATGGGTGAATCATACAGGGATGACGGAGTGAAGGCAAGGGGCCAGACAGGGACAGCAGGGACTCCAGAGACACGAGGCAGGAGCTTCGTCCCTGAAGTCCCTGGAGTCCCTGCTGTCCCTGTCTCCGGCTTTCTCCGCGGAGTACAATCCCTCCGTGAACGCGGCTCGCCGTACCCTCGGCCGCTGGCTCCTGGCGGCATTCCTGGAGCGTGGTTGCGATCCCCAGACGGCGCGTCCGCAACGGCGGGTGCTGTCGATCCGGCCGCTGACGCCGCGGGAGATGGCCGATCTCAACCCGCTCGCCGGATCGCTGGTGCCGCTTTCGAACCTCGTGCCCCTGCCCCTCCTGCGCCGCCGGTATCCGGGATATGCGAGCGCTCCTTGACACCCCCTGCCCCCGGCCATAGGCTTCGATTTTCAGCCCGAGGGAAACCGCCATGGGTCTCAAGGAAGTGCTCAGCAAGATGAAGCTCGTGGAGGTGTCGCCGGAGGAGAGCGCCGCCGCCATGCCGCCGCCGGCGAGCCCGCCGTCGCCTCCGGGGCCGCCCGCCGACATCCGGGACCTGCTCGGCACGCTCCCCGCGCCGCCGGCCATCGACGCGGCCAAGCTGCCCGCCGGGGACGGCGAGAGCGGCGACGACGTTCCCGACTTCGCGGCCATCTACCGGGCCGCCGGGGTGACGGACCCGCCCCACGGCTACACCGCCAGCAAGGTGCTGGAGATCTTCGCCTCGCCGGGCTTCGCCTCGCTCGACGCCCGGGCCAAGGCGGCGGCCCTCACCGGGTTCCTCAACATGAATCCCTCCGGGCCGGTGCCGGTCACCGACATCGTCCAGGACGCCGTGCGGCGCGACCAGGCGCTGGACAAGTTCGAGGAGTTCCTGCGCAACAAGCTGGCCTCCCGCTCCGATCAGCTCGACAAGGACAACGCCCAGCTCCAGGCGGAGATCGACGAGGTCACCCGCCGCAACCGGGAGAAGATGGAGGCCAACCGCATCGCCCTGGAGGCGGAGCAGGCCAAGCTCTCCCGCTGGCTGGTGATCAAGCGCGCCGAGGAGCGCAAGCTGTACGACGCCGTCAACCCGTTCGTCGAGGCGAACCCCATCACGACCGCGGAATCGCCCCGCCCGGCGGCCCCTGCCGCGCCGGAGGCGCACCCGAAATAGGGCTGGCCGCCCGCGCCGCCATGGCGCGGAGATGCCGCGGGCCCATCCCAGGAGAGATCGCCATGTTCGACCGCCTCGCCCGAGTCATCAAGTCGTGGATCGGCTACTTCATCTCCTTCGCCGAGGACCCGGAGGTCATGCTCCAGGAGTCGATCGAGGAGATGCGCAACACTCTGCCCAAGCTGAACCAGATCCTGATCACCACCCGTGCCACCGTCATCCGCCTGGAGCAGGGCAAGCAGGCCCTGGAGAGCCGGGAGAAGCAGCTCGTCAACTCGATCAAGGCCGCCCTCACCGAGGGGAGCCCCGAGTCCCGCCGCCTCGCCGAGGACGACGCCTCGAGCCTGCAGCAGGTGCGCCAGGAGCTGCAGACCACCACCGACCAGCTCACGGCGGCCAGCAAGGCCTTCGAGAACGCCCAGATCACGGTGGAGGACATTAAGCAGAAGCTGCGGCAGAAGATGGAGGAGAGCCGCAAGGCGATCACCGAGTCGAAGAACGCCTCGGCGCTCCGGAGCGCCGCCTCGGCCATCGCCGAGCTCGACACCTACGGCACCGCCGCCACCAACGACAAGTACCTGGACGAGATCCGGCAGCGCTCCGCCGAGGCCAAGGCCGCCGTCGAGGTGGCCACCGGCGGGCTCGACGTCGACCGCATCAAGAACGAGCGCAAGGCCCGGCAGCTCCAGGCCCAGAGCGTGCTCTCGGAGTTCGAGGTGGAGATGGGTCTCAAGAAGCCGGACGCCACCCGCGAGGCCGCGCCGTTCCCCACCCAGGCCACGGGCCAGGCGGCGGCGCCGCAGAAGCTGCCGGACGCCGGCTAGGGATGTCCGCGGGTGCCTGCGATGCCTGAAACCGCCGCTGTCTCGCCGCCGGTCTTCCTGGACTCGCTCCCGCCTTGGGCGTCGGAGCTGGTGCGGGCCATCACCGCGAAGCAGGCGAACACCTTCGTCATCCACGGCGTGCCGGCCGACCTGGTGCCGGTGCGCGGCTCGGCCGGGCTGCGCTTCCTGTCGCTCGATGACTTTCTGGTCCAGCAGCTCTTCGCCGGCTGGCCGTCCATCGTCACCTACAATCGCGCCGAGGGCCTGGGCTTTGCCACGCCCGCGGCGCGCAACCACTTCCAGGGCTTCGTGAAGGGCTACGACGCCGTACATGGCACGGGCTGGGCGGACGGCCTGCCCCGCGACGCGCCCAACTGCTTCGCCCTGCTCGACTCCTACTATCTCCAGTGCGCCTCCTGCCAGCCGGCGCGGCCGGTGGCGCTCCTGCTGCCCTTCGCCGAGACGATCGTCCCCGCCGCCGAGGTGGCCTACCGCACGCCGGAGGACCGGGCTGTGCTGGTCTATCTCCGCAAGTGGTCGCAGGACCCGGTGCTGCTGGCCAAGAACGTCGTCATCGTGATGGTGACGGAGAGCCTGGCCGAGCTGGACCCCAAGCTGGTGCGCTCCCATTCGACGCGGGAGATCGAGATCGTCCGTCCCGACCCGGGCGAGCGGCTCACCTATCTCCAGGCCGTGCGCTTCCCCGAGTGGTACGCAAGCAAGTCGGACCTGCCGCCCCAGCGGCTCGCCGAGCTGACCGCCGGCATGACCCGGGTGCAGATCGGGCAGCTCCTGGAGGGTGCCGACGCCAACGGCGACCACCTCACCCGCGAGCGGGTGCGGGCGATGAAAAAGGAGGTCATCGAGACCGAGGGGCTCGGCCTGCTGGAGTACGTGGAGCCGAAGTTCGACCTCTCGATGGTGGCGGGCATGCCGGCGGTCAAGGACCGTCTGCGCCGCGCCGCCCGGGCCATCGCCCGGGGGAACCCGGCCGCGGTGCCCATGGGCTATCTGATCTGCGGCCCGGTGGGGAGCGCCAAGACGTTCCTCGTCGAGTGCTTCGCCAACGAGATCGGCTTCCCGTGCGTGAAGCTGAAGAACTTCCGCTCCATGTGGGTGGGCGCCACCGAATCCAACCTGGAGCGGATCCTGAAGATCCTCGCCTCGCTCACCCCGGTGGGCGTGGTGGTGGACGAGGCCGACGCCGCGCTCGGCAATCGCGATCAGTCCGGGGACTCCGGCACCCAGAACCGCGTCTTCGCGCAGATCGCCGCCTTCATGGGCGACACCCAATACCGCGGCCGGATCCTCTGGTTCCTCATCACCGCCCGGCCGGACCTGCTGCCCATCGACCTCAAGCGCCAGGGGCGGGCCGAGGAGCACATTCCCCTCTTCTACCCGGAGACGGCGGCCGAGTACGACGAGATCTACCGCGTGATGCTGAAGAAGCTGGGCTTGAAGACCGCGGTGACCTCTATTTCCAGCGTGGCGACGGAGGACCAGTACCTGGGCCTCTCCGGCTCGGACCTCGAAGCCGTGCTGGTGCGGGCCACCCTGGAGGCCGAGGCGGCCGACTCCTCCGAAGTGAAGGCCGAGCATCTGCAGAAGGCCTTCAGCGACTTCATCCCGCCGGCCAACTCGCGGGAACGGGAGATGCAAATCCTCTGCGCCGTCCTTGAAAGCACCAGCCGCGAGCTGCTGCCGGAGCGCTTCCGCACCCTGGACCGTGGGGCGGTCCAGGCGCGGATCAACGAGATCAAGCGGGATCTGCGGCTGATGTAAAGTTTATGCGTATCAATCCTTCCGCAACCCGCAGGGACGACTTGGCCGAGGAAATTCGGAAAAGGAAGCGTGAGCTCTGGCTGGAGGAGAATCGAGAAGCGATCGAGACCTACAATGATCTCGTCGCCAGACAGGGTGTTTTCAGTGATGGCTTGCGGAGTTTTTGAATTTTGTCTCTCTTTCATCAACCGACCCGCTTTACCACCACCACCGTCGTATCGTCCTCCTGCTCGACACTGCCCCGGTAGAGCCGCCAGTCCGCCAGCAGCCCTTCGAGGATCTCCTGCGCGGATTTTCCGGCGAGGCCCTGGAGCACCTCCCGCGGGCGATCGTAGCCGTAGGAGATTCCCCGGGTGTCGGTGGCTTCGAAGAGGCCGTCCGAGGAGAAGACGAGGGCGGCGCCGGGCGGGATCTCCAGGGCCGTGTCGGCGTACTGGCGTTTCGGACCCTGGCCCAAGGGGAGGCCCGCCAGAGGGATCTCTGAAACCTGTCCCTCCGCGCTCAGCATGGCATAGGGATGGCCGGCGTTGGCGAGGCGCCCTGTACCCGTCCGCAGATCGAGGCGCAGCAGGGCGAGCGTGGTGAAGTGGCGGTGGGTGTTGCGGCGCAGGACGCGGTCCACTCGCTGCAGCACGCCGGCCGGGGTCTGGCTGGCGGCGACCAGGCTGGAGAGGGCGGCGACCGTCATGGCCTGAGCGATCGAGCAGGAGTAGCCGTGTCCGGCCACGTCGCCGGCGGCGATCCAGAGGTGGCCCTCATCGTCCTCGATGAAATCGTAGAGGTCGCCCCCGGCCTCGGTCGCCAGCAACGAGCGGGCAGCGATGTCCCAGCCTGCGATCTCGGGATCGGACTTGGGCAGCAGTCCCACCTGCATGCGGGCGAGCAGGTCCATCTCGTATTTCAGCCGCCGCTCCTCCTCGATGCGCTTCATGAACGCCGGCTGCTTGAGCTGCTCGATCTCTGGCTCCCCGGAGCGACTGAGCCCGACGAAGCCCAGGACGAGGAGGAGGGCCGGCGTGCCTGCCGTCACGGCCAGAGAGACGGGGAGCCAGGCCGCATAGAGCGCACAGAAGGCCGCGGCCTGGAGCAGGAAGGTGCAGAGGGCGGCGGCGAGCCCGGCGGCAAGACCGACGCGCTGGATCAGGAAGACGAGCACGGCCGCAGCCGCCACGCCGACGACCGCCTGGAACGGGGCGGGGTGGAGAGACGCGAAGGGGATGGCCAGGCCGGCGGCGAGTGCCGCAACGGCCCCGCCCCAGCGCGCAGGCACGAACCGCCAGGCGAGCCCCATCGCGAGGGCCACGCCGCCGGCGAGGATGACGCCGTCGTGCAATGGGGTCTGGACGTCGAACACCGGCAATCGCAGGCTCCCACCCCTGGGCCAGGCGTTGGGCAGGCGTGCCGCGACGGCTTCCGCGGCCAGCCGCAGCCCCGCCAGTGCGGCGCCGGCGGCGAGGCCCCACACCAGCGCGCGGCCTCCCCGGGGACCGAGCCGCCCGGTGCGCAGGGCGTCGAGGCCCACGGTCAGCCCCGGCTGCGCCGAGCGCAGGTACGACTCGCCGACCGACCAGACCAGGAATGCCCAGAAGGCGACGAAGAGCGCGCCGACGATCTTCAGCAGGCCCGCCCAGGTCGGATCGCCGCGGAGGGCCGCCACCGCCCCGGCCACGAAGAGGATCGTCCCCAGCCAGGCTCCGGCGACGAGGCTGATCCGGCGGCGCCCGAGCAGGACGAAGAAGAGGACGAGGGCGGTGCCGCACCCCGCGACCAGGGGCAACGCCGCGAGGACCGCTTGGGCGATGATGTCGGCGGTTTCGTTCGCTCTCTGTCCCGCGGGCTCGACGAGTTGCCGGAGCAGGAGAAGGGTACCTCCCGGCAGAGAGGTCGAGACGATCTGCTGGGCCGTCCGGCTCCCCTGGACCGGGTAGGTCGATCCTGCCGTGGCACCTTTGATTCCCCCCGGTCTCGGTGGGCCGAGGCTCTCCCCGGGGCGCAGGAGGAGGCGGGCGAGCCGGGCCTGCGACTCGGGCGCGGGCGCCGCCTCCCTGCGCATCGCGCTCGTGACCATCTCCTGCGTCGTCCCGAGTTGGAGGAGCAGGGGGTGTCCGGAGGCGGAGAAGTGGACGATCAGCTCGCGGGGACGGTCATGGCGGTCCAGCCACCTCCCGCGGTGCCTTACGTCGACGAGCAACCCTACCCCCACGTCAGCGGCCTTGTCCGGCTTCAGCCCATCGAGGACGGAGTCGTCCAGGTCCAGGTCCTTGTCGGGTCTGGCGAAAGCGACGTGGGGAGCGCCGGGGTCCAGCCGCATTCCCGCCGCCTGCGCCATCTCCTGGAAACGCTGAACGAAGACCGCCTGCGGGGCGAGGCGATCGGCTTGCCAATCGGGCAGCCATTGCCGCGCCAGGGTCACCCCCGTCGCGAAGACCAGGGCGCCGACGGCGAGGCCGACGGCAAGTCTAGGGAGTTGAGGTTGGCTCTTCATCGTTATACCTCAGAGTCTCTCTCAGGGATACGCGCTTCGCACGGGCAGGGTTGCTCTCTCCGCCTCCAGAAATTCTGTGGTAGAAGGGAGCAGGCCGCCGCCAACAGAAACCAGCTCCCGACATCATGACACCAGAAGATCTCAGGGATACGCTCGCTGGAGAGAGCGAGCGCGTGGAATGGAAACAGTCTGCGGCCGACGTGGGAGACATTCTCCGTGCCGCAGGCGCCTTGGCGAACGACCTTGGAGACAGCCGGCGTCCTGGGTTCCTCGTTATTGGTTTGGCCAATGATGGGCGGGTGGTCGGTGTAGAGGGCGATCTCGACGAGATGCAGCAGAAGCTTGCCAACCGCCTCTCCTCCGTAAAGCTCGTTCCCACCCCCTCCTACAGCATGGAGCCCATCCAGAGGGACGGTAGAACCATCCTGGTCGTCCGCATTGAGCCCTACCCCGTACCACCTGTCGTCACGGTCGACGGCACGGTCTGGGTGCGGAGAGGGACCGTCACGGAACGCGCCCGGGAAGCCGACCTCCTCCGTCTGCGGGAGAGACGCCCGGAAAGCCGCCAACCCTTCGACTACCGGCCCTTTCACGGGGCGAGGCTCGAAGATCTTCGCGTGTCCACTTTACGCGTAATGTACGAAACGGCGAGGGAGGGTAACCACGATTCCGAGAGCTTCCCCTCTCTGGAGGCCTGGCTCACGCGGAAGGACCTGGGGCGTACCATCGGCGAGACCTGGATCCCCAATGCCGCCGCCCTCCTGCTGTTTGGTCAGAACCCTCAGGAGTTCTTTCCGGGCGCCGTGATCGAGTTCGTCCGCTATGGCGGGACGGAGGTGGATGCTCCGGTCGCCGCGCGGAAAACCATCACCGGCACCCTGCCCGACCAACTGGAGGCGATCTGGGCTCAGCTCAGCGCACACCTCGCCAGCATTCCGGCGCCCGTCGAGGGGATCAAGACCCCTTATCGTCCCGAGTACCCCCTCGAGGCTCTCCGGGAGCTGGCGCGAAATCTCGTCCAGCACCGGCTTTACGAGGGCACGAACGCGCCTGCCCGGGTGGAATGGTTCGACGACCGGATCGTCTGCTCGAACCCCGGTGGTCCCTTTGGCCACGCCAGCGAGGGCGAGTTTGGGAGTCATGCCGATTATCGAAATCCCACCATCACCCGCTGGCTCGTCGAGTTGGGTTACGTCGAGCAACTCGGCCGAGGCGTCCGGTTGGTCCGGCGGATGCTGGCCCGCAATGGAAATCCGGATCTGGAAGTCGAAACGGACGGCTTCACGGTCGTCACCGTCAGGCGAGGTGCCTGAGCGCCGGTTTGCTAGAATCCCCCGCTCGCACAGCTCCGCCAACACTAACCCGGAACCCGGTCCCGATATGACGAAGATCCGCTCCCTGTCCCACGCCCTACTCGCGCTCCTGGTGCTCGCCTCAGCGCCTCTGGCCGCCGAGCCACCCAAGAAGCTCATCATCCTCGGCTTCGACGGCGCGGACGCCAAGCTGACCCAGCGGTGGATGGACGAGGGCAAGCTGCCGAATCTCGCCAGGCTGCGCGCGCAAGGGACCTTCTCCCCCCTGCGCCCCACCATCCCGTCGCAGACGCCGGTCTCCTGGTCCACCTTCTCCACCGGCTTGAACCCCGGCCGGCACGGCGTGTTCGACTTCCTGAAGCGCGATCCCAAGACCTACCGCCCCGACTTCGCCGCCGCCGAGAAGGGGAGGGCGACCTTCCTCTTCGGCAAGAACAACGGCTGGGGGATTGGCCTCATCGCGGCGGCGGCCGTGGCGTTGCTGCTCGTGCTGCTCCTCAAGCTTTTCCGCCTCCGCTGGCCGGTCGCGGCGGCGGTCGCCGGGGTCCTGGGGATCGCGGCCGGGGTTGGCGCGGGGATGGCGGCGGCCCGCCTGCTGCCCGTTTCACGGCCCATCGCCATCAACAACCAGCACGGCGACACCTTCTGGAAGCTCCTCGGGCAGGCGGGCAAGCGGGTACGGGTGATGCGCATTCCGGTCACCTTCCCGCCCAAAGCCTTCGAGCACGGCGAGCTCCTCTCCGGCCTCGGCGTGCCGGACCTTTCGGCGCGTATCGGCAAGCCCTTCTACTTCACTTCCGAGCTGTTCTTCACCCCCAAGGGGGGCGGCGATTTCTCCGTCGAGGTGGTCGAGCTGGTGGACAACAAGGGCACCGTCGAGACCGAGATCAAGGAGGTGCCCAACGAGCTGTTCCCCAAGCCGGACGGCTCCACCGATTACGTCAAGATCCCCATGGCCCTGACCGTGAGCCCGGACCGCCAGAGCCTGCGCATCCTGGTCTCGGGCAACGACCTCACTCTCAAGCCGGGCCAGTGGAGCGACTGGGTTCGTTTCACTTTCCCTTTCAACTCCCTCCTCAAGGTCAAGGGGATCGGCAAGTTCAAGCTGCTCTCGCTCGATCCGGAGATCAAGCTCTACCTCTCGCCCCTCGACTTCGACCCCGAGCACCTGCCGCCCGGCTTCGACGTCACGACGCCCGCGAGCTTCGTCCACGACCTCACCCGGGAGCACGGCTTGTTCAAGACCCGGGGCTGGATGATCGACACCTGGTCGCCGAACACCGGCACGGCGGACGAGCAGACTTTCCTCGACGACGTGAAGATGACGGTCGACAAGGACAAGGAGATCCTGAACGGGGCTCTCGCCAAGGACGACTGGGACGTGCTCGTCCACTACTTCGAGTTCACCGACCGGGTGCAGCACATCATGTTCCGCTTCTTCGATCCCAAGCACCCCCTCTACACGGCGGACGGGGCGGCGAAATGGGGGGGCTCGATCCTCCAGGCCTACGAGGACATGGACAGGATCGTGGGCGAGACGATGCAGAAGCGGCCGGACGCGGCGATCATGGTCCTCTCCGACCACGGCTTCGCCTCCTTCCGGCGCGGCATGAACTACAACACCTGGCTGGTGAAAAACGGTTTCATGACCCTCAACGGCCAGGACGCCAAGCGGATGAACCTGGAGGACCTCTTCGACAAGGGCAACTTCTTCGTCAACGTCGACTGGTCGAAGACCAAGGCCTACGCGCTGGGCCTCGGACAGGTCTACGTCAACCAGGTGGGCCGCGAGGCGAAGGGGATCGTCAAGCCCGGCGAGGACTACAAGACCGTGACGGCCCAGATCAAGGCGGGTCTCGAGGCCTTCGTGGACCCGGCGACGGGCGAGCACCCGGTGGCCCACGTCTTCACCCGCGACGAGGCGTACGACGGCGTCTACGATCCGGTGCTGATCCCGGACCTCATCCCCTCCAACAACGAGGGCTACCGCGTGGGCTGGCAGGACAGCCTGGGCGGCGTCGGCAAGGAGATCGTCGAGAACAACACCGAGGTCTGGAGCGGCGACCACTGCTCGGTCTACCCGCCCCTGGTCCAGGGCATCCTCTTCTCCAATTTCAAGCTGAACGCCCCCAACGGCGCCTACATGGGCGACGTGATGCCGACTATCCTCGACCTCTACGGCGTCAAGCCGACGACGAACCTGGACGGAAAGAGCCTGCTGGTCAAGCACTGACCCCTACCGGCCGGACCGGCCCAGGGCGTCCTCCGCCCGTTTGCGATCGTACTCGGAGCCGATCGAGCGGGCAGCTTCGAGATAGGTGTCGCGCGCCGCGCCCGAAAGAGAATACCGGTGGGCGATCTCGACCAGGAGGGTGGCGCGGTCATAGGCCGCATCGATCCCCCGAGCCGAGTGGAGGACCGTGAGCAGAGCCTCCGGTGAGAGGTCGCCGCGCTCCACGGCGGCCGAGAGGGCCCGCCGGCGGTCGTAGGCGGAGCCGATGCCGGCCGCGGCCTCGGCATAGGCATGCTGGACTCCGGGGTCGCCGAGCGCGTCCTTGTGAACGACCTTCACCAGCAGCTCGGCGCGGTCGTAGTTGGCGCCGATCCCCTGCGCCGCCCGCAGCAGCGCGGCGAGGCTCGCGGGGCTGAGCCGGGCTTTGTCCACGAGCTCGGAGAGGGCCCGCCGCTGATCGTAGTCGGAGTGGATCGACCGCGACGCCTCGCTGTAGGCCTGGACCGTAGCGTCGTCGAGCGCCTGCGAGCGGGCCGCGGCGACGAGCGTCTCGGCGAGGTCGTAGTCCGAGTGGATCTCGCGGCCCGCCTGCCGCAGGGCGCGCGCCATGACGTCCGATCCCAGGCCACGGTTGGCGAAGAGCTGCGCGAAGTAGAGCCGCTTCACGTAGTCGCTGGGAATCTGCGAGATCTCGGCGAGGACGCCGTCCGGCCCCTGGCGCTTCAGGATCGCGGCCACCCGCTCCTCGGCGGCGTAGCCGGTGCCGCGGACGAAGTCGAGGAGCATGGCCTGCAGCCATTTCCTCCCCTCGGCGTCGAAGGCGCGCTCCTTGCCGTCCATCTTCCAGGTGTAGACGGGGCGGCCGTCGCTCCCCGGCTCGACGTCCAGCCGCCGCTCGGTGTGGCCGTCGCTCTCCTCGAACCGCAGCTCGGCGCCGTGGTCCAGGCGGGCGATGCCGGTCCAGTCGTCGGTGAGCTGGAATTTGCCGTCCGTGCGGATCCGCACACGGTGGCCGTTCTGTGACCACTCGTAGGTCTGGTCGCCGTTGTTGCTGAAGATCGACCGGTGCGTGGACCTGCCGGCCGGGGCCGACGGAGCCGCGGGAGCTGACGGCGCCGACGGAGCAGACGGTGCAGACGGCCTGGCCGGAGGAGCGGGGCGCGCGGGCTCCGCTCTCCGGGCGGCCGGGGCCGCGGGAGCCGGGGGAGCCTGGACCACCGGGGCCACCGGCTCTGCCGCCGGAGCCAGAGCAGCCAGGGGGATCACCACGCAGGCGGCCGCCAGCCAGGCGGGGAGGGCGAGGCGGCGGGAGATGCCGCGGCGATCACGCCGGGCGTCGAGCACCGCGAGGAGGCGTCCCGCGAGCTGCGAGGGACGGGCCATGGTGAGCCCGGCGGGGGCGGCGGCACGGACGGCGCGAAGCGAGCGGGCGATGTCCAGCAGGTCCCCGGCGTAGTCGGCCGCCTTGGCGCCGGCCGTGAGCACCTGGTCGTCGCAGGCCTGCTCGCTTTCGAGGCGCAGCTTGCGGGCGGCTGTCCAGACCAGGGGATTGAACCAGTAGAGGGCCCTCACCACCTCGGCCGCGATCTGCGTCGCATAGTCGCCGCGGGCCACGTGGGCGAGCTCGTGGAGGAGCACTGCCCGGCGCCTCGACTCGGGCCAGGCCGCGGCCCCGGCCGGCACCAGGACCACGGGCCGGCGCCAGCCCCAGGTCATCGGCATCGCCTGGGCGTTGCCCTGGACCAGCTCGACCGGCCGCCGGACGTCCAGGTCCGTGCAAGCTTGACCGAGGAGACCGGTCCAGTCCTCGTCCTGGATCGATCGCGCGAGCCGCTTCTGCCAGCGCACCCGCAGGAGAGCGACGGCGAGGGAGCTCAGCACGGCGAGGCAGCCGGCGAGCCAGACCCCGAACGCCGCCGCCTGCCAGGAGACGGTCCAATTCCGCGTTTCCGGCTCTGGGGTGACGCGAGTGGGGGGGACCGGGTCCGGGACGATGACAGCGGCGGATTGTGCCGGCGGGACAGGAGATCTCGGCGCCATTTCGATTCTTACCGGCACCGGCACCGCTGCCTTGAACACCGGGAAGGGGACACGCCAGGAGGGGAGCAGAGCCGCCAATGCCGGGAGGGCGAGCAGTCCGGCGAGGGCGAGGCGCCACACCAGGTGCCGGGCGGCGGCGGAAGAGCGCCGCAACGCGAGGGCCGCCGCTACCGCGGCCAGGCAGAGGAGGAGCCCCTTGAGCGACGAGTCGAGGAGCGTGGCAAGCCAGAGATCGAGCATCACTGTTCCCCTTTCTTGGCCTCTTGGATCAAAGCGGAGAGACGGTCCAGCTCCTCGTCCTTCATCTCCCCGGCCGACATGCCGAGGAGAGCGGTGACCGCCTTTTCCGTCGAGCCGTCGAAGAACGTCCGCACCAGCCGCGCGAGGGCCGACTCGCGGGCCTCTTGGCGCGGGACGGTGGCGAGGTAGAGATAGCGCGGGCCTTCCTGCCGGTGCTCGAGATAGCCCTTGGACTCGAGCTTGCCGATCATGGCCCGCACGGCCGAGTAGCTCGGCGGGTCCGGCATCTCGACGATCACGTCCGAAACGGTGGCGCTGCCCAGGCGGTAGATCGCGTCCATGATCTGCCGCTCGCGGCGGCTCAAGTCGAGTTGGGCGCTGGCGTTCATGCTGCGAAAGTAGCAGAGTGCTACGAAAATAGCAAGGGCCTGCCCGGTTGGCGTTCTCCGCGCGGCGAGATAGATTGGAGTCCTCAGAGGAGAGGGAGATGCCGAGACTGATCGAGCAGCCCACCGTCATCGCGGCGGCGGGCAACAAGCCGAAGAAGATCGAGGAGTACGCCGGCCGCGTGAATTCGGGCCACGCCGGGGTGAGCATCGCCCGCATGATTTCTCCGGAGGGTTGGCAGGAGCCCGGCCAGCGCCCCGAGTTCGAGGAGATCACCGTCATCCTCAAGGGCATGGTGCGCGTCGAGCACGAGGGCGGCGTCCTCGACGTCAGGGCGGGGCAGGCGGTGGTGTCGGTCCCGGGCGAGTGGGTGCGCTACAGCAGCCCCGAGCCGGGCGGGGCGGAGTACATCGCGGTCTGTCTGCCGGCGTTCTCGCCGGCGATCGTGCACCGGGACGAGTGAGGATGGGGCTATGAAACGGCTCGTGGTCCTCGCGCTTCTGCTCGCATCCATGCCGGCTCTCGCCGCGCCGGCCGCGCCGCCGGCTCCCGCTCCTCTGCTGCTCACCAGTGCGCGAGTCCTCGATCCCGCCGGCGACCGCCTCCTCGACGGGCGCGACGTGCTGATCGAAAACGGCCGGATCACCGACGTCGGCCCCACGGGCACGCTCCCGGCCCCGGCGGGAACGCGGAAGATCGACCTCGCGGGGCTGACCCTGATCCCCGGCCTGATCGAGATGCATTCGCATCTCCTCCTCCATCCCTACGACGAGACCCCCTGGGACGACCAGGTGCTCAAGGAGCCGCTGGAGCTGCGGACGATCCGCGCCGTGGTGGCCGCCAAGGCCACCCTGGAGGCGGGGTTCACGACCGTGCGTGACCTTGGCACCGAAGGGGCGGGATTCGCGGACGTGGCGCTGCGGGATGCGATCACACAGAGGATGATCCCGGGGCCGCGCGTGCTCGCCGCCACTCGCGCGATCGTGGCCACCGGCTCGTACGGTCCTGCAGGGTTCGATCCGCGCTGGGACATTCCGAAAGGCGCGCAGGTGGTGGACGGCCCGGTCGAGATGCGCAAGGCGGTGCGCCAGCAGATCGCCGCCGGAGCCGACTGGATCAAGGTCTACGCCGACTACCGCCGCCGTCCGGGCATCACGACGCCCACCTTGACGCAGGAAGAGATGGCCGCCGCGGTGGACGAGGCGCGGAGCGCAGGGCTCCTCGTCGCTGCCCATGCCTACACCGAGGAGGGGATCCGCCGCGCCGTGCTCGCCGGGGTGAAGACGATCGAGCACGGCACGTCGGTGACCGACGAGCTTCTCGCCCTGATGAAGCAGAAGGGGGTCGCCCTGATCCCCACCCTCGCCGCTACCGAGGCGGTCTCCCGCTACGCCGGCTGGAAGCCGGGCGAGCCCGAGCCGCAACGCGTCAAGGAGACCCGCGAGATGTTCGCCCGCGCCCTCAAGTCGGGCGTGACCCTCGCCAATGGCAGCGACGTCGGCGTCTTCGCCCACGGCAAGAACGCCCGCGAGCTGGAGCTGATGGTGGCCTACGGCATGTCGCCGGCGCAGGCCCTGCGGGCGGCGACGATCACCGCCGCCGCCGTCCTGCGCAAAGACCAGGAGCTGGGGCGGATCGCCCCCGGCTACTTCGCGGACCTGGTGGCGGTAAAGGGGAACCCGCTGGCAGACATTGCGGTGATCGAGCAGCCGGCCGTCGTTCTGAAAGAGGGGCAGATCGCTCTGGATCGGCGATGATCTTTCCGCAGCGGGTTCAATCTTCAACAATCCTTTACGGCTGCCAGGTATCGTTCCGAGTGCCCGCGCCCGAAGTCGGCACCGTGTAGTTGCGGTTCGCGCTGCCCTCGTAGGTGGTGGTGGCGCCCTGCTTCCAAATATATTTGTACTGAATGGCCGCGCCCTTGCTGGCGAAGAAGAAGACCGGGCCGCTCCACTGGCTGCTGCTCACCCAGTTGAGCTTGATGGCCTTCGTCGTATCCCAGTTGCCCAGCTCGGGAACGCTCCCCACCACGTAGAGGTCCTGACCCGATACGGTGGTGAAGCCGTTGACGGTGAAGTCGACTCGGATGGCTTCCGAGGAGTTGCACGGCCGCGCCGCGAGGACCAGCGTCGAGCGGGCCTGGACGCCATAGGTGGTGCCGCCCATCCTCGGCAGCGGCTGGGAGTTCCAGGCCGCGACCGTGGGATCGTAATAGACGTTGCCCGTCCCCTCGGCCCAGTCGCCGGTGTCGGCCACGAGCCACCAGCACTTGCTGTTGGGAGCGGTGGGGATGGTGAAGGTCAGGTTTCCGAAATAGGCGTTCGAGGCCACGTAGAGGTCGGGCGCATCGGCCGGGCCCCCGGTCTCGGCGGCCGAGCCGTCGATCAGCCATGCCAGGGAGTGGGAGGTGCTGCTCCAGTCCGGCATGTCGGGCGTGGTGCCGTGCCAGGTGAGGTCTTTATAGCCGTCGCCGTCGTGATCGGCCCCCGCCACGGCCACGGAGCGGCGCAGGCCGGGATGGGCCTTGCGGAAGGCGAGCAGTTTGCGGAAAAAATCGTAGGTCTTCTGGTTGGTGGTCTGGAGGCTCCAGTCGATCCAGCCGCAGGCGTTGTCGGCCATGTAGCCGTTGTTGTTGCCGCTCTGGGTACGGCGGAATTCGTCGCCGGCCAGGAGCATCGGCACGCCGTGGTCGAGAAGCATCTGGGCGGCGAAGTTGCGGATCTGCCGGCGGCGCAGCACCTCGTCGCCACCGCTGTCCCAACTGAGGTTGGTGTCGTTGCCGCTGCTTGCGTCGGCACCGGTGGGGTTGCAGGGGCCGGTGCCGTTCTGCTTGGTGTTGTAGGAGACGAGGTCGTTCAAGGTGAAGCCGTCATGGGCGGTAACGAAGTTGACGCTCTCCGGCGGCGTCGAGAATCCCGACCAGGTGCCGGTGATCGAGGCGCCGAGGTTGCCCAGCTGGCTGTTGTCCCCCTTCTCGTACTGCCGCAGGTTGTCGCGATAATTTCCATTCCACTCGGACCAGCCGGCGGGGAACTGGCCGACGCCGAAGCCGGAGGTATCCCACGGCTCGGCGATCACCTTGAACCCGTTGTTCGAGGCGGCCTGGGCGATCGAGACCAGGGTCGTGGCGTTGTTGTTGAACACCCGGCCGTCGGTCCCCTCGCGGCCCAGCTCGTAGGCGAGGTCGAAGCGGAAGCCGTCAACGTGCATGGTGTTCGCCCAGTAGGTAAGGCTGTCGACGATGAGGTTGCGCACCGCGGTACGGCTGGCGTTCAGGTTGTTGCCGGTGCCGGTCGAATCCCAATAGCAGGTCTTGTCGTCGGCCAGCGTGTAGTAGCTGGCGTTGTCGATGCCCCGCAGGTTGATATAGCGCAACGCGTTGCCCGAGCAGGCGCCGCCCTCCCAGGTGTGATTGAAGACCACGTCGAGCCACACCTCGATCCCCTGGGCATGGAGAGCCTTGACCATGTCCTTGAACTTGGTGACCTGCTCGCCCGCGACGAAGGAGCAGGAATTCGTGTCGGTGCACAGGTATTCGCGGTTGGGGGCGAAGAACTGGGTGGTCATGTAGCCCCAGTAGTTGATGCGGTCGGCAGTGGCGCCGCCCACGGGATCGTCGAACTGCGGATACTCATGGATGGGCATCAGCTCGACGGCGGTGACGCCCAGGGTCTTGAAATAAGAGGCCTTGGAACCGAAGCCGTCGTAGGTGCCGCGCGAGGCGGCGGTCACGCTGGAGTCGTTCTTGGTGAACCCTCGCAGGTGAACCTCATAGGCGACCGAGTCCTTCATCGCGATGTTCGGCTTGACCTCGGTTCCCCAGGAGTAGGTGTCGCTGACGACGATCGACTTGGGCATCGCCCCGGCGCTGTCGACATAGGCGTAGGTGTCCGTGCCGCCGAGGATGGCGGTCGAGTAGTGGCCGCTCACCCGCTGAGGCTCGCCGGTCACCGCTTTGGCGTAGGGGTCGGTGAGCAGCTTGTTGGGGTTGAAGCGGTTACCGTTGGCGTCGACGTGTGAGACGAAGCCGAGGCTGCTCCCCGGCGTCCAGCTCGCGTTGTAGGTCCAGTTGGGACCCCAGACCCGGTAGCCATAGAGCGTGCCGGCGCCGAGGCCGGAGACGGTGACCGTCCAGATGTGGTTGGGCACGTCGGTTTGGGTGAGCGCGTACTTGGCCGTGGGGGTGGAGGCCGTAGAGGTCGCGAAGGTCCAGACCTCGACGCGGGTCGCGTTGGCGGAGAACAGGGCGAACTGCACGCTGCTGCCGACGATGGTGGCCCCGAGCGGGGTGACCGCCTGGGCTGGCATGGCGAGCAGAAGCAGCAGGGTGAAACAGGCGAGGAGGCCGGCCGCGAAGCGGGCCGGTCGGGGAATGCGAGAGGAACGGGGGCTCATGTCGATCTCCTTGAGGGACGCTGCAAGGCTGAGGCTCGGCGGGACGTATCGAAGCTCAGCAATGGAGATTGTACCTGTCCTTGGTGGCCTTCGGAGGTTGACCGCGGTCCGCCCGCCCCTATCTATAAGGACGCTCCGGCCGGAGCTGGCGGGACAGGAGGCTCGATAGGTGGGGCCGTCCCTCAGCTATCCTTCCTCTCCATGTCGCGACGCGACCTCGACGCTCTGCTCTCCTACCTGGCGGAGAACGCCGGCCGCTTTTCCCTGGACGCGCTGCGGGCGCAGATGGTGAAGGCCGGGCACAAACCCGCCGCGGTCGAGCGGGCCCTCCGTGTCTTCCAGGGGACGGAGCCGCCGCCCGATCCGCCCTCCTGGCCGGGGGCGGTGACGGTGGCGGTCATCGATCTCGTCCTGGTGGGACTGTTCGCCTGGCTGTTCACCCACGCCCACAAGCAGAGCGGCTGCGCGATCCTCGGCCTCCTGCCCGTGCTCTGCCTGCTGGAGTTCATCGTCGGCCTCACCCTGCTCGCCTCGGAGGGGCGTCAGCGCCTGGGCCGGGCGCTCTTCTTCGGCGTCCTGCTCTTCTTCGGCGTCAGCCTCGCGATCGTCTCCGTGTGGGGAGCGACCAAGATGGGTGGGCTCTCCGGCTCGTGAGGCGTGCCGAGGCTCAGGACCGGCCGCGGTTCGGGTTGGCGAGGAGGAGGATTTTTTCGAGCTCCCGGTGGACGATGTCCAGTCCCTCCCGGACCGCGCGCTGATAGGGATCGTCGGCAGCGGCGCGCGGCGCCTCGTCCGCGGTCCGAGCTTTCTCCTCCTTGCGCAGCCGCTCGTTGCGGCTCACCAGGATCTCTTCTTCGAGCTTGGCGAGGGTGACCCCCAGCCCCTTGGCGAGCAGGATGCTGGTCTCCGGGTTGGGCATGCGCCTCGCCTTCTCGTAGTGAGTCCAGGCATTGGCGTTGATTCCCGCCTCTCTCGCGCACTGCGCCTTCGTGCGGCCGCCTCGCAGGCGCTTCAGGGTTTGGGCGACGTCCTCTTTCGTGACCACGCCGGAATCATAGAGGTTTTTTTCCTCCCGGGCAATCCAAGTCCCACGTAATCAATAGGTTACGCGCGATGACCAGAAATGGTGAAGGGCCGTAACCAAGCCGCAGAAAAGTGACGGCCTTCGCTACGAAGATGGAGCAGGGGCGGAGAGATCGTGGCCGGGCGCGGTAAGGAACGGCAGACCGCGATTTGATGCAAGGGAGACGCGATCCCGGCGCTGGCGGCTCCGGGACGTGGCGCTGCCCACGGCAAGAGCGGACCCCGGAAGGAAAGGTGAATGGTGGAGCAGAAGGGATTCGAACCCTCGACCCCCACGTTGCGAACGTGGTGCTCTCCCAGCTGAGCTACTGCCCCACGGTGCGGGAGGGCGGTATTGTACCCGCGGGGGCTCCCCCCGGCAAGCGCGGCGTCTCGCACGCCTCGCAGCGGTTCAGCAGGCCGGTGAGGGTGAGGCCGGCCAGGTGCCCGCCCCGGACCGTGGCCAGGTCGCCGATGATCTCGTCCAGCCGCCGCTCGATCTCCCCACCGGCCAGCTCCGCGCCCCGCTTCGCCCGGTGGTCGTAGGCCGCCAGCACCTGGTCCACGGCCAGCTCGCTCGGGTCGGTCGCCAGGCCGTACTCGTCCTTGCCGTGGATCTTGAGGAGGTCCTGGGTGACCAGCGGGTGGAGGATGCGCTCCAACTCGCCGTTGGTGAGACAGAGCCGGTCGGCCAGGGTGTCACGGGAGAGGGACGTTTCGCCCCGGGCGAACCGCCGGGCGATGAGGAGGAGGGCCGCGAGCCCTACCCAGCTCGCCTGCACCGGCGGATGGCGGTGCAGGCCCCGGGCCAGCAGCGAGAAGTGCTGCGCCGTGTAGGCCGCCTCGCCGCCGAACAGGATGATGGTCCACATCAGCTCGAGGGAGATCATGAACAGCAGGGCGAAGGCGAAGCTGCCGTAGACGATGCTGACGTTGCGGAACACCTCGACATAGGAGCCGAAGCCTTGGCGCAGGATCTCGAGCAGGATGCCGGCGAGCAGCCCGCCGGCGAGGGCGTTGCGCAGCCGCACGCGGGTATACGGGACGACCCAGTAGAGGGTCGTCAGGCCGACGACGGTGGCGGCGAAGGGGACCACGTTGAGCAGGAACGAGCGCTCGAAGAGCAGGCGCAGGGCCGGCGTCTGGCGCAGCAGGATGAGGCTCGAGAAGGTCGCGCCCAGCAGCAGCGGCCCCCAGAACAGGAGGAGGATGAAGGAGAGGAGCCGCATCCGCAGCGGCCGACCCTTGGAGACATTCCAGATCTTGTTGAGCGACTCTTCAATTGTCGAGAAGAGCAGCAGGGTCGTAGCGAAGAACATGACGATGCCGAAGCCGCGGATGGTCTCCGCCTGATCGAGGAACTCGGCGATCTTGTCGACCACGCTCTTGTCGGAGTAGGGGACGATCTGGACGAAGACCTCCAGGGTCCGCTGCGGGTACTGGCTGAAGACGCGGGCACCGATGAAGGAGAAGACCGACATCAGCGGCACCAGCGAGAGGGCGGTGACCCAGGCCAGCGCCGAGGCCGTGAGCAGGATCGAGTCCTCGTAGGACTGGCGGAAGGTGAGGTGGAAGTAGCGGGCGAGCCGGCCCAGCAGCGACGGCCCCCCCTCGTCGCGCCGGCTGGGCCGGCCGACGAGGGTCAGGTCGCCTGACGTCTCGACGTCTACCATGTCGGGTGCGAGTCTAGCACCGGGGAAATCCCGCTCGGGCGGCACGATTTCTGCTAGGTAGTCTGTAGTTGCTCCTGCCGGACGCCGGCAGATTCCTTTGAATTTCCCACCATCCCTTCTGGGATCATGGAGGTAGCGATGGCCGACCTCAAGTCCGAGCTCAAAGACACTGCCGAAACGGCACACGAGACGATTTCCGACGGCGTGGATGCCGCGCGTCAGCGGTTCCAGAAGTTGGGCGACAACGTCCAGGACCGGTACAAGAAGGTCTCCGAGGACGTCCGCCGGGGCGCCGAGCGCGCCTCGAAGGAGATCCGCCGCGGGGCGGAGCGGGCGAAGGACACCTACGACGAGGTATCCAAGAAGGCCGAGAAGAGCTACCGTCGCGTCAGCTCGCAGGCCACCACTCTCTCGCGGGAGGTCAGCCTCTACGTGCGGGACAACCCGGGTAAGTCGGTGCTCATCGCCGCCGGCGTCGGTTTCCTCCTCGGCCTGCTGAGCCGCCGGGGTGGGCGGGACGACGAGTAGACCCTCATCGCCTGGCCCTCAGTGGCTTGTCAGAAGAAGTTGTCTGCTTGCTTTTTTAGAGGAGACCTGCATGGAAGTCATAGAGCGGGATTCGGTCGTCGACGAGCTGGTCGACGAGCTCGTGCCGGCAGAGCTGGACTGGGAACGGCTGGTGGAGAACTATCCGCTGCCGGCCCTGGCGCTGGCCGCGCTTGGCGGCTTCTTCCTGGGCCGCCGCCACGGCCGCGAGATCCTCGCCGCCGTCTCCACCTTCGCGGCGGCCCAGGTCTCGGCGAACGTCCATCAGATCCTGGGCCGGGAGCTCGGATGATCGGATAAGCGGACAAGGCCCTGCGCACGATCCTGCACATCTCCGACGTCCACTTCGGACCGCCGCACCTGCCCCGGGTCTCCGAGGGGGTGCTGGAGCTGATCGACCGCTACCGGCCCGACTTCGTCGTCGTCTCCGGCGACCTGACGCAGCGGGCCAAGCCCGAGCAGTTCCAGCAGGCCCGTGCCTTCGTGAACCGCTTCCCGGTGCCCAGCCTGGTGGTGCCGGGCAACCACGACGTTCCTCTCTACCGCGTCTGGGAGCGGGTCTTCGACCCTTTCGGCACCTACAAGAAGTACTTCAGCCCGGAACTCGAGCCGGTCTACCGCGACGACGAGATGCTGGTGGTGGGGATCAACACCGCCTTCGGCTGGACGCTCAAGGACGGCCGGATCACCCTCCGCCGCCTGCTGGAGGTGGAGCAGATCCTGAAATCCGTGCCGGACGAGGTCTGCAAGGTGGTGGTCGCTCACCACCACCTGATCCCACCGCCAAATTTCGGCACCCAGCGGGTGCTGGCCAACGCCTATGAGGCCATCGACCTGTTCTCCAGCAACGGGGTGGATCTCATCCTCTCGGGACACCTCCACCAGGCCTACATCGGCAACTCCGAGGAGTTCTACCCCAAGGGCCGGCCGCCCGTCGTCATCCTCCACTCGGGGACGACGACCTCCAACCGCGGCCGGGGAGGCGAGCGGGAGAGCAACACCTGCAACTGGATCCAGGTGGACGGCAAGTCCATCGTCGTCTCCCACTTCCGCTGGCACCACAAACTGGACCGCTTCGCCGAGCACAGCCGGCACTGGTACCCCCGCCAGGAGCTCGTCCCCTACACCCTCGACGGCCTCTCCCACCAGAGTTGGAAGCCGGACCGTGCCGCGGCGAAGACCGAAGACCCGGTCCCGGCGCATCCGCCGGCGGGGCGGTAGGGTCGTCCTCCCCTGCTCCCTCTTGTTGTTCCTCGGAGCGATTTTCAGGACTGGCTCTTGCTTGGCCCAAGGAATGCACTATCATACGGCGCGGAACGAAGATGATCTTCGGTCCAATCAGGGAGAATCCTACAGTGCGTAAGACCGCTCTTTTCGCGACCCTCTGCCTCGCTCTCTCGACCGCCGTGTTCGCCGCTCCCCAGACCACGACCCCGGCTCCGTCGACCAGCCCGGCTCCGACCAAGCCGGCCACCACGACCACGAAGAAGAAGACCACCCACCACCGCCGCCACCACAAGAAGCACACCACCGCCACCCCGACCCCCACTCCGAGTCGCTAAGCGGAACTTTCAGGCAGACGATCGTAGTAATTCCTGGCGGGGAGGGCGAGAGATTCGTCACTCCCCGCCAGGTATTTTGAAGCAAGCCCTGAGCGGCCGGCCGCTCACCCCTTCTTGACGTCGCTCCCCTTCAGGTACTTCGCGAGGAAGGCCGTCGTCCGCTGCCAGGAGTCCTTGGCCGGCTCAGGGCGGTAGAAGCCGGCGGCGGAGGGGTTGGCGAAGGCGTGAGGAGCGCCTTCATAGATGTGGATTTCCACCGGCTTGCCCAGCTTCTTGAGGTCGTTTTCGAAGGCATGGATATCGTCGAGGGGGAGGCTCTTGTCAATGGCACCGAAGAAGCCGATCACCGGCGACTTGAGCGTCGCCAGCCGGGCCTGATTGGTCTCCAGGTGCCCGTAGTAGATGACCGTGGCATCGATGTCGCTGGGGGCCAGCAGGGCCGTCTGAAGCGACCAGCCGCCGCCGAAGCACCAGCCGATGACGCCGATCTTCTTCACCCCCTTGGCCTTGAGGTAGGTGACGGCCTGCTTGAGGTTCGCCGCCGCCGGCGCCGTGTCCGCCAGCACGACGTTCATCAGCTTGATGGCCGCGTCGGGACTGGTCGCCGTAGCGCCGCCGTAGAGGTCGACGGCCAGAGCCCGGTAGCCCTCGCCCGCGAGGCGCCGGGTCATGGCGCGGATGTTGTCGTTCAATCCCCACCACTCGTGGATGACGATCAGCCCCGGCAGGTTTCCCTTGGCCTCCTTGGGGGCCGCCAGGTAGCCGCGGGCCGGCTTGCCGCCCACTTCGGCGTAGGTCACCTCCTCGGTCGACACCGGGTGCGACGGCTCCTGCACGGCCGCCTGGGTCGGCGCCGGCTTGTCATGCTTGTGCTCCTGGGCCATGCGCGCGGCGTCCGTCTTCGCGTCCGCGGCATGGACGGCGGCAGGGATCAGGACCAGGGTCAGGACGGTCAGAAGGACATGTTGTCTCATCGCGGTCTCCTTGTCGTTACAGCGTCGTCAGCACCCTCTCCAGCCGCTCCACCGCCCAGTCGATCTCGTCCTTCTTGATGACCAGCGGGGGGGCGATGCGGATGACATGGTCGTGCGTCTCCTTGCAGAGCAGCCCTTCCTTCTGCAGCGCCTCGCAGAAGCGGCGGGCGCCCCCCGCCTCGCGGTGCAGCTCGATGCCGATCCAAAGCCCCAGGCCGCGGACCTCCTTGACGTGCCTCGACTGGATCTGGCGCAGCCGCTCCAGGAAATAGGGGCCGAGCTCGGCGGAATTCTCCACCATCCTCTCCTCGACCAGCACCCGCAGGGCGGCCTGGGCCACGGCCACGGCGAGGGGGTTGCCGCCGTAGGTGGAGCCGTGCTGGCCGGGCTTGAAGACGTCCATGACCGGATCGTCGGCGAGGATGCCGGAGACCGGGTAGAAGCCGCCCGACAGAGCCTTGCCGACGATCACGACGTCGGGCCGGATGCCCTCGTGCTGGTAGGCGAAGAGCTTGCCGGTGCGACCGAGGCCGGATTGGATCTCGTCGGCGATGAGCAGGGCGCCGTGCCGCCGGGTGATCTCCCGCAGCCGCCCGAGGTAGCCGGCCGGCGGCAGGACGATGCCCGCCTCGCCCTGGATGGGCTCGACGAGCACCGCCGCCACGTTCTCATGCATCGCCTTCTCCACGGCGTCGGCGTCGCCGTAGGGGAGGACGCGGAAGCCGGGGGTGAAGGGGCCGAAGCCGTCGCGGTAGTCCGCTTCGGTGGAGAAGCTGACGATGGTGATGGTGCGGCCGTGGAAGTTGTTGTTGAAGGCGATGATCTCGGCCTTGCCTTCCGGCACGCCCTTGACCTTGTAGGCCCACTTGCGAGCGGTCTTGAGGGCCGTCTCCACCGCCTCGGCGCCCGTGTTCATGGGCAGGAATTTCTGGAAGCCGGTGAGCTCGCAGACCTGCCGGTAGAAGGGGCCGAGCTGATCGCTGCGGAAAGCCCGCGAGGTGAGGGTCACGCGGTGCGCCTGCTCTACCAGCGCCTTCAGGATCTCGGGGTGGCAGTGCCCCTGGTTGACCGCCGAGTAGGCGGCGAGGAAATCGAGGTATCTGCGGCCCTCGACGTCCCAGACCCAGACGCCTTCCGCGCGGCTCACCACGACGTCCAGAGGATGGTAGTTGTGGGCTCCGTACCGCTCTTCGAGGGCGATCAGGTCCGTGGTCGCGGCCTGGTTTTCCAGCACGGTCGTGCTCATAGGGTTGCCTCCGCCGCCTTTCTACCATAAACCCGTGCGGCCTCCCAGCGGTGTAGGGCTCGCGTTTCGATGCTGCTATGATCGGCGTCCTCCATGGTCGACTACTCCAATATCCCCCGCGATTCGCGACGCGTGCCCCTCGAGACGCGCGTCCAGTTCAAGTTCGACCGCTTCAGCGGTTTCCTGAGCGACTTCTCCGCCAACATCTCTCCCGGGGGGATGTTCATCCGCACCCGTACGCCGCAGCCGCCGGGCACCGTCCTCGAGTTCGAGTTCCGCCTGGGCGACGGCTTCGAGCTGATCAAGGGGCGCGGCGAGGTGGTGTGGGTGCGGCCGGAGGACGAGGGTCCGGCGCGGCCGGCGGGCATGGGCCTCCGCTTCCTGGAGCTGAGCCTGGGAAGCAAGGAGCTGATCTACCGCATCGTCGACCACCACATTCAGCAGGGGGGCACGCCGTTCGACGTCACCCAGCGTCCCTCGGATCCGGTGCCGGTCCCGCCGCCCGTGGCGGCCCCTCCGGCCGTCGCCGCTCCCTGGCTCCCGTCCCCGAGGCAGGAGCCGGAAGAGCCAGGCGGTTTCGATCCGTCGCCCTATGAGCCGTCCCGGGACGACTGGATGAAGGCGCGGGAGCCGCTGCCGGCGGAGCCCCTTCCCGGGTTCCCTCCGGGCGGGCCGGAGCCGGAGGCCACGCCCGTTCCCGTGGACGACGATCCCGCGGCGGCGCCGCTCTTCGCGTCCACCCTGGCCGGCGGGCCCCCACCCCGGACCCGCCGGGCCCTGCCGTGGGTCCTGCTGGCGGTGCTGGTGGGGCTGGCGGCGGGCGCCTGGCTGTTCCGCGATACGCTGTTCGGCCTCGCGGGCCTGGGCGGCGGCAACGAGGTCGCCCAGGCATCTCCGCCCGCCGTGCGCCGGCGGCCGGGGCGCCTGCGGACGCCGGCCCTCCCCGTGGCCTCGCCCGCCGCCACGCCGGCGTCGGCTCCCCCGCTCGATACCGCGGGCGCGCCGGCCGGCCCGGAGACCGAGGTGAGCCCGGTACGTCCCGCGCCTCCCGCAGCGACTCCTGCGCCTCCCGCTCCCGTCGCCCAGACCACGCCGGCGAGCCCCAGGCCCGGTCCCAAGCCGCAATCCGAGAAGCCGGCGCCGGTGCCCGCCATCCCCGAAGACAACGGACCGGCGGCCACGGGCGTGGAAAAGATCACCTTCGAAAAGGCCTTCGGCGGCACCGACGTCATCCTGTGGGGCAACGGCGCCATCCACTCCGGGAGCTACGTCCGCACGCGGATCGACGGCAATCCGCCCCGCGAGCTGATCCGCATCTCCGGCATCAGGCGCCCCGCTCCGGCGGCCCGCCTGGTGGTGGGGACCCCGGAAGTGCTGCAGGTGCGCACCGGTCTCCATGCGGGCGACGAGCTCCACGTCGTCCTCGACCTCGCCGGTCCGAAGGTGACCGTGACGCGGGTGGAGGAGGGGGAGAACCGGCTGCGGATCCACCTGCAGAAGCAGTAATCGGCGATAGCCGGCGCGCCTGTAGTAGAATGCATGCCCCTGAAATTCGCCGGGACGAAGTGAAGTACGTGGCCAACGTGGACCGTATCAAGCGCCAGCTCCTCCGGGACCTGGTGCAGCAGAACGTCGACCTGATCGAAGGCCGGCCGCCGCGCGTCCTGCGCCGCCGCGATACCCTGCGGCTGGTCCTGCGCTTCGCCTCCCTCGCCCTGCTCTCCCTGGCCCTGTTCGGCTCCTCGCGGCTGCTTTCGACGCTGGCCGAGCCCCGCCCGGCCGTCGCCGCCGCGCCGCGTCCCGCGAAGGTGCCGGCGAAAGCGCCACAGCCCATCCTGGCGGCGTCGGCGATTTCGGCGAACGGGACGGCGCTCGCCGGCCTTTCGGCCCCTCGGCCCGTGGACGCCGCGATCTTCCCCCTCGCCGTGCGCAAGATCGTCATCGACGCCGGCCACGGCGGCACCAGCGTCGGCACCAGCACTCCCCGGGGAGTGCTGGAGAAGGACCTGACGCTCGACATCGCCGTGCGGCTGAAGCGCCTGCTGGACCAGGAGTTCCAGGTGGTGATGACGCGCGAGAGCGACCGGGACGTCTCCCTCGAGCAGCGGGGGGCGCTGGCCAATCGCGCGGGGGCCGACATCTTCGTTTCTATCCATCTCAACTGGATCGAGAATCGCCGCTCGCGGGGGGTCGAGACCTATTATCTGGGTCCCACGGACGACCCCTACCTGACCCGGCTGGCGGCGGCGGAGAACCGGGAGTCCGGCTACTCCATGGCCGACATGCGCCACCTCCTCGACCGCATCTATGCCGGCGTGCGACAGGACAAATCGCGCAAGCTGGCCGAGGTGGTGCAGGGCGCGCTCTTCCAGTCCGTGGGCAAGCTGAGCCCGGAGGTGGCGGACCGGGGCGTCAAGGCGGCCCCCTTCATCGTGCTGCTCTCCACCGAGATGCCCGCCATCCTGGCCGAGGTCTCCTCCCTGTCCAACGCGGACGAGGCCCGGCTGCTGACCAAACCGTTGTACCGGCAGTACATCGCCGAAGCCCTGGCGAAGGGGATCCGCGCCTATGCGGAGGCCGGCGAGGGCGCTTCGGAGACCGTGGCCGGCGAGAAAGGAAGCCCGATCCATGAGTGAGAAGAAAGAGGTCCTCCACGTGGGGATCGACCTGGGCACGTCGCGGAGCTCCATCTCGGCGTCCAACGGCCAGCGCCACGTGGTGGAGAGCTACGTCGGCTGGCCGCTGGACATGGTGGCTCGCAAGGTCCTGAAGAAGCCCGTCCTCGTCGGCCGCGAGGCCTTGGACAACCGCTCCATGCTGGACCTCCACCGCCCCCTGGAGCAGGGTCTGATCAAGGACGGCTCGGAGAAGGACGAGGCCGCCGTGCGCGAGCTGCTCTGGCACCTGCTGTCGCTGGTCGGCGTCGATCGCGAGGCGAAGAACGGCGTGAAGGTCCGCGCCGTGGTCGGCGTTCCGGCCGAGGCGCTACGGGTCAACAAGCAGCAGGTGCGCAAGGCCCTCCAGGACGCCGTCGACAGCCTGATGATCGTCTCCGAGCCCTTCGCCGTGGCCTATGGTCTTGAAGAGCTGCTGCACACCATGATCATCGACATCGGCGCCGGCACCACCGACATCTGCGTGATGAACGGCCGCCTGCCCACCGAGGAGGACCAGCGCACCCTCACCCAGGCCGGCGACTTCGTCGACGACCAGCTCATGCGCCTCACCCGCGAGCGCTACCCGGACGCCAGGTTCTCCATCCACATGGTGCGCAACTGGAAGGAGGAGGGGAGCTTCGTGGGCACCACCAAGGCGCCGGTCGTCGTCACCGCCCCGGTCAACGGCAAGCCGACCCAGCTCGACATCACCCGCGAGATGCAGCAGGCCTGCGAGAGCATCCTGCCGTCGCTGACCGAGTCCATGCTCGACCTGCTCTCCCGCGTGCAGCCCGAGTACCAGGAGCGGGTGCGCAACCACGTCGTCCTCTCCGGCGGCACGGGCCTCATCCGGGGCCTGGGGCAACGCCTCGAGCAGGAGCTGCAGGCGGTGGGCGGCGGCAAGGTGAAGGTGGTGAAGGACCCGATCTTCGTCGGCTCGGACGGCGGCCTCGCCATCGCCACGGACGCTCCCGACAACGACTGGGAGCGGCTGTCGGGCTAATGGAGAGACGGCGCTCCCAGCTTTCTCGCCACGACGCTCCCCAGCCCGTAGGTCAGGAACGCCCAGACCACCCCGGCAGCCACCGCCAGGGCGGCACCCCCCCAGGGGGCGCCTGCCGCTGCCGCCAGCTCCGAAACCCTCTTCCCCAGGTCGTCGCCCCGCAGCAGCCCGCGAACGGCGGGCGTCGCCCAGGGGGGGAGATGGGTCACCAGAATGGAGCCGATCTCGTAGGCGTCCCCGGTGAGCGACAGGAAGGGCGCGAGGGCGAAGGGGAGCGACGCGCCAAAGAGGAGCGGCCGGCGGGCCGCCGCCGCCCGCCGCAGAGCCCAAACCCCCGGGAACAGCGTCAGCACGAACGGCCCCAGGTCGGTCGCCAGGTAGATCAGGTCGCTGCCGCGGGTGTCGAACCCCGAGAGGCGCCCGGCGTAGTCGCTCGCCGGCACCACGAAGGGGAAGACGCGCGCCAGGAGGGCGCCGCCGTAGGCCGCGTCGATCTCCAGGCGAGTCACCCGGCCTCCCGCCGCCCGGCAGGCGGCGGCGTGGAGGAGCTCATGCAGGGGGACGTAGAGCCACCAGCCGGCCACGAGGCCCAGGGCGGCCAGCGCCAGGCCGCGCACGCCGGCATGGAGGCAGCGATCGAGGCCGTGGACCGTGTCCCGCAGAGGAAGAGCGAAGAGGTTCTGACGCATCCCGGGAGGACTTTACATGAACCCTGAAGCGCCGAAGGGTTGGGTTAAGCTTGCCGCCGGGAGTCCGCACCTCTGGCTCCGCCGGGCAGTTGCTGGTAGTATGGATGGAAGCAAGAACTTAGCAATGGCTACACATCCTGAAGAGCGACGCATCGCCGGCTTGCTGCGCGAGCTGATCGTCCAGAGCGGGATCCCTCTGGAGTCGGTGGAGCAGCACCTCGGCTGGGAGCCGGGGCGGCTCCGGGACCTGCTCGACGGGCGACACCGGCTGAGCTTCGAGGACGTGCTCGACGTCCTTCCGCTGCTGAACACCACGCCCCCGGACTTTTTCGCTTGGCTGTACGGCTTCGAGCCCGGGGCTTCCGTACCGGGCAACGGGGCGCACAAGGCCGCGCCCGGCGCCGCGGCTCTGAGTCAGCGGGCGCTCGATCGCCGGTTCGACCAGAGCCTGCGCGTCGTCAAGAACGCCATCGCCCGGCGCCGGCTGTGGAAAGAGGAGCGCAGCCGGACCTGAGCCCCTCCCCAGCAGGGCCGGAGCCTTTGGCGAGGGGAAGAGGGGCCTCCCCATTGGGGAGAGAGGCATCCCGACTGGGTAGAGGGGCCTCCCTACTGGGGCGAGAGGCCGTCCCCACTGGGGCGAGGGGCATCCCCATAAGGGGCGAGGGGCATCCCCTAGGGGCGAGGGGCGTCCCCACTGCGGAGAGAGGCCTCCCCACTGGGGAGGGCGTTCGTACGAGTGGGGAGGACGCACGAGGACGCCTTTGCGCTAGCCGGTCTTCTCCTCGGGCGCCTCTGAGGCGGCCTGCTGGAGTCGGAGCAGAGAGGCGACGACCTCTCGATCCACCTGGAGCGCGCGGAAGATCGGAACCGCTTCCGCAATCGTCTGCCGCAGCTTCGCGGTGAGACCGAGCTTCGAATATACCTCTGCGAGGTCGAGGGAGACCGATCCCGCTTCGTAGGCCAATCGATGCTCCATGAATCCCTCCCGGGCGCGGAGCAAGGCGGCCTCCGCGTTATGCAGGTGGCCGATCTCCCGCAGGAGTTGTCCCTCCTGCCAGATCGCCCGCAGGAGGATCAGCGGGTCCGGGCATTCTCGATAGAGCTCGCGTGCATTGAAGTGTACGGCAAGGGCTTCCTCGGGCCGATCGAGATCGATATAGCAGCGGGCAAGGTTGTGCTGGGCGGCCAAGAACAGCCGGGGGTCCTCGCTCCGGTCGATCCCGGGAATCGCCCGCTGGAGGGTCTCGACCGCGCTCTCCACATCTCCACAGTAAAGCAGTGCAGTGGCCTGCTGCACCATGACGCCTGCCACGAGATGGTCTTCACCGAGCCCACAGTAAATCGTCGCGGACTTCTCGGCGAGCTTGATCGTGTCCTGGAAGTGTCGCTGAAAGAGGCGTAGTGAGGAGAGTTGGGACAGCAAGAGGGCGCGTAGGCGCGGAGCGCCGGTTCCGGCCTTCTGAAACTGGAAAGCAAGAGCAAAAAATCTCTCCGCCTCCGTCAAGTTGCCGCAAATCCGCTCTGCGTTGGCGAAGGCCCCGCAGGTCTCCGCCCGTAGATCCGCGAGCGATCCGACACCGCCGGCCGCCTCCGGTGTACACGCCTCCGCTGCCGCACGCGCCAAATGAGCCAAGTGCAAGGTCTTCCTAGGGCTCTGGTAGCGCGCCGCATGGCTGCGTTCAAGCAGGCAGTGGATGAGGTCGGGATTGGCGAAACGGTCGTTGGCGCCGACTCGCCGCAACTGTTCTCTCTCCGGCAGGCTGGCCAGCTCCGCCAAACGCTCGGGCAGGTGCTCGGGAGGGCGGCCGTGGGCGAGCAGGGCAGCGAAAGTACGTTCGGCGCGGGCGAAGGCCCAATCGTAGTTGAAAGGTTGGGAGGCCGGACTCTCCGGATTCTCCTGGGGGAGCGGCACCTCGAGGAGACGGGACAGTAATGCGCGCCCGCCGCGCAGCTCCTGGAGCGTCCGGCCGCAGGCCGGACAGTCTGTAAGCAAGTGACGGACGATAAGGGCGTTGCTTTCAGCGTGGCTCGGCTGCGGGCAGCGCCCGAGGAGACGCTCGAAGTCTTCAGCGCTGAGATGGTATTCCACGGCAGTGCACCCGTTCTCCAGGCTCAAAGGAGACGGTTTACCCTCATCTAAGAGGATACTCCAGCGGTTGCCGTGATGGAGGAGGGTTCGAAGGGAGGACCGAAGACCCGGGGCGGTGCGATGAGCCGCATCGCCCCGGGAGCGGAGATCAGGAAGAGCGCTTGGCGAGGGGCTCGATGCGGGAGCTCAGGACCCGGATCAGCTCCAGCGCCTGGTACTCCTGGTCCGCGACCTGCTGGAGTTGGAGCAGCGAGGCGATTGTCTTGCGCTCTACCTGCAAGGATTGGAAAACGGGCAGGGCCGTGGCGACCGTGGCCTTCAGGTCCTCGACCAGACCGAGCTTGACGTAGACCGAGGCAAGGTCGAGGGAGACCAGCGCCACCTCGTAGATCAGGTTTTCCTCCAGGAAGCCCTTGCGCGCCCGCAGCAGGGCCGTCTCCGCCGCCCGCAGGTGGCCCAGATCGCGCAGCAGTTGACCCTCCTGCCAGAGAGCCCGCAACAGGATGAGAGTGTCGTCGAGCTCGTGATAGAGGTCCTGGGTCTCGGAGTAGAGCAACAGCGCCTGATCCGGCCGGCCGAGGTCGATGTAGCAGCGGATGAGGTTGTGGCAGGCGGCCAGCAGGAGGTGGGGATCCTCGTCGTGATCGATGAGCGGGATGGCCTGGTTGAGGGTGCGGATCGCGCCCACGGTCTCCCCGGAGTACACGCAGGCGACGGCCTTCTGGACGAGCGTGCTGGCCTGCAGGTGTCGCTCCCCGAGGTCCTGGTAGATCTGGCCCGCCTGCTCGCAGAGCTCCACGGCCTCTTCGTAGCGCTCGCGGAAGATGTACAGCGGCGTGATTTTCTCGAAGAGCCAGGCCCGCAACGCCGGATCTCCGGTCCCCGCGAGCCGGTGGCCCTGCGCCGTGGCGAACGCCTCCTCGGCTTCCCGCGGCCTGCCGCAGACGCGGAGGGCATTGCCGTGCTGGCCCCAGGCCCGGGCTCGCAGATCGGCGAGCCGCAGCTCGTTGCCGGCCTGCTCGGGAGAGCAGGCCGTGGCGGCGAGCCGCGCCAGGCCGGAGAGGCGCAGCATCTCCTCCGTGTTCCGGTAGCGGGCGGTGTGGCTCTGGTCGATCAGCAGGCGAACGAACGGCGGGGAGCCGAAACGGTCGCCCTGCCCGGCCACGAGCTCGGCCTGGCGATCTGCCGGCGACGCGAGCAGCTCGGCCATCAAGGCTTCGGCCGAGATTTCCGCCGGTCTCTCCTGGGTCAGCAGGGCGGCCACGGCGCGATCCACCGCGGCAAAGGCACGATCGTAGTCGTAGCTGTTCCTGATCGCGGCTTCCGAAATCTGCTCACGGAAGGAGTCGCCGTCCCGCGGCGTCAAGAGGCGCAGGCGCTGCTCACTCCAGCCGAGGATGCCGAGACTGACCCGGCAGACCGGGCAGTCCGCAAGCAGATGACGCAGGATCTGTGGGTTACGAGTCGAGCCTGCCGGCCGGGAGGAGCTCCGCAGGAATCCCTCGAAATCTTGAGCAGTCGGGTGATGATCGAACATAGGGCACCTCCCAGCGACAGAACAAATCAAAAGACGAGAGACCTGCCGGCTCGACTCTGACGCCTAACCTCCGATCCCGATGCACGGCCGATCGCCCTGAGGGTCGATGCACGATCCTCCCGGTCTGTTGGCGGGCGGTGGGGGAGGAGGATCCGCCGTCTCCCAAGTGCTGGCCAACGCTCCGGTGGAAGGGTGACCGCTCCCCTGACCATGGTGGGACAGGCCGCCCTGAAGCCAGTCGAACGCGGCATTCAGCCAGCTCTCCGCGACCCCAATCGTGGGATGCGGAGCCTTCAGCCCGCGGGCGCCGGCCGTCATCGGTAGCACGAGAAGGATCGAAAGTGCGGCAACAGGGGCAATGAGGGAACGAGACTTGCGATACATGGCCATCTTTCCTCCCAATCAGCGAGATCCAGGCAGGACGAAAGGCCCTGCCACTCGCGAATTTCCGACCTTCAATATATGTCTCTCTATAGAAGATGGTGTTCAGACCCGGACAAACGTGACAAGGCCTGATGCCAGGGAAAGAGACATCGCAGAAGAGCGGTCGGGAGGGGATGGAGACGGGGGCGCGCACCGGCGTCAAAGGGGGCGAGGCCGGCGGCTGCAAGCCGGCCGGCCTCGCGGTCAAGGCTATCGGAGCAGTCTCCGCTGGGAGAACGGCTCGATACGCGCGTTAAGGAAACGAATGAGATCCAAGGCCTCCTGTTCCTGGTGCGCGACCTGCTGAAGCTGAAGCAAGGAGGCGAGGGCCTCGCGGTCTACTCCCAGGGCACGGAAGATGGGCACGGCTTCGACCACGGTCTGCCGCACGTCATCGATGGCGCCCATCTTGACATAGAGCGCCGCGAGGTCGAGGGACACCACGGCCACTTCATAGATGAGCCCTCGCTCCATGAAACCGGAGCGCGCCTGGATGAGCACCATCTCAGCCGCCCTCAGATGACCCAGGTCACGCAAGATTCGCCCCTCCTGCCAGCCGGACCGGAGCTGAATGAGGCTGTCACTGAACTCCTTGTACAGCTCCCGGGTTTCGGAGTAGATCGACAGCGCCTGCTCGGGCCGGTCGAGCTCGATGTAGGAATGGACCAGGTTGTGGCAGGCGGCGAGGAGGAGATGCGGATCTTCCTCGTGATCGATGAGCGGGATCGCTTGGTTCAGGAGCTGGACCGCGCTCTCCGGGTCGCCGGCGTAGAGCGAGGCGATGGCCTGTTGCACCAGGGTCCTCGCCAGCGCGTGACTCTCTCCGAGCTGGCGGTAGATCTCCGCTGCTTCCTCGAGGCTGGCGATGGCGGCGTCGAAACGCCGTTGAAACGTGTGCAGCGATGCGACCTGCTCCGCGAGCTTGGCGTGTAGGGCGGGCTCTCCCGTTCCCCCCTCGCGGTAGCCCTGAGCCGTAATCATCGCCTCCGAGGCCTCCCGCAACCGGCCGGCCACGCGCAGCGCGTTGCCATACTGGCCCCAGGCCTGGGCCCTCAGGTCCGCGACCTTGGCGGCGTTGCCCAGAGTCTCGGGCGAGCAGCGGGTCGCGATGCTGCGGGCTACGCTCGCCCAGTGCAGCATGGCGTCGGGGTCCGAGTAGCGATCCTCGTGGCTGCGCTCGATCAGACAGTGAACCAACCGGGGGCTGGCGAACCGTTCATCCTCCTCCACCAGCGCGACCTGCCGGTCGCGAGCCGTCCGGTCCAGCTCCTCCAGGAGCTGACTGGGCGGGACCGCCGGCTGCGGAGTCGCAATGAGGAGATCGGAGACGGACTGATCAGCCCTCGCAAAGGCGTTTGCATAGTTGAAGCCGCCGGTGCCCTGGGGTTCGGCCTGCCCGTTCTGGGCGCCAGGGAGGTAGACCAGCCGCTCCAGCCTGCGGGCCGGCCACCCCATCGCCTGAAGCTCGCCACGGCAGGCCGGACACTCGGCCAGGAGGTGACGCAGGATTCTGGCGTTGCGCGCGGCGTGGCCCGGTCGAGAGGCGTCCTGCAGGAAGCCGGTGAAATCCTCGACAGTCGGATGATCTTCGAACATGGTCATACCTCCCTAGCACATGAAAGAGCAGCTCAAACCAACCGAGAGCCCAGACCACTGCGGCCGGAGCTAGTGGCCGCAGTAGATCCCATTGGGGCCGATGATAAAGTGGCCGGGTAGGCCGTTGGGATCGATGCACGCCCCCGTCATCGGCACGATCCCACCGCCGCCAAGGCCGTATCCGCCACCGGTCGGAGGCGGCGCGGTGCTGCTGGCCGCGACCGAATGGAAGCTGGTTGGCGGCGGCGCGACCCCGGCGAGGCGGGTCAGCCAGGTCACCGCGGCCCCCAGCCAGCTCCCTCCCAGGGAATGGAGGGCCGGCTGTGGCGCTGCGAAGGACCGGGCCTGCGCGGCGGGAACGGTGACGATGAGTAAGACGAGGGCCACCACGACGACGGTGAAGGTACGGGTCAGGCGCATGATTCTCTCCTCTCAAAAAGATCAGTTACATATCAATGTGGGTGTGGCGGATTCGCCGGCGCCCACGATCGCCAACATCAGCTTTCAGAACCGGTTCAATGATTAGGTGTGACGCGGCGGGCGAAGCGTGACAAGGGAGTGACGCGCAGTAGCCGGGAAGACGAACTTCGCTAGCGCTGTGGGTTCGCCTCGGCCTCCCGGGGCTGCCGCTGCTGGCGGAACGTGGCCCGGGGGTCGCGGGCCGAGGCCTTGCCGGCGTGGAAGATGGCGAAGCGGAGAGCGAGGGCGCCGGCCGTGCCGAGGAGCCCGCCCGCGGCCCGCTTCGCCCGCGAGCGGCCGGAGAGGAGGGAGAGGGCGAGGCTGGCGCCGGTGAGCACCCGAGCGGCGGTCCACAGCGCCCCGGAAATTCCCTCGCGCAGGGGGCGCCCCACGGGCTCGATCCGGTCCGCCTCGTGCTCGACCACCGTCATGGCGGCAAGGTCCGCCACCTTGCCCATCATGCCGAAGCGTTCGACGATCCTCACCTCCCGGGGGGAGAGGTCCACGGGGAGGAGCCCGAACAGCGAGGCCGCTCCCGAGACCGCGCTGCCGATGAAGAGGTGGGGGAGGCTGCGCCGCGTCGCCTTCCACACCGGCACGGCGGTGTTGCCGAGGAGCACCGCCGTGTAGCCCGCGAGGGGCATGCCCAGGAGGCCGGCGAGGGAACCGGCGAAGTGGCCCAGCCGGCCGGGCAGGCCCCCGTGGTCCGAGAGGAGGGCCGAGCCCATAGTGGCCGAGGCCGCCCCGGCCAGCACCCAGGAGCCGAGGCTCATGGCCGACGTGGGGCGGATCACCCGCAGCATGTGGAGGAAGCGCTCCGGCCGCCCCAGGTCGCGGATCAACAGCGCCGAGCCGGCCGCGCCGCCCACGGCCGCCACCCACCGGCACGTCCTGACCAGGCCGTGCAGCTCGTCGCCCGCCAGGGCTTGAGCCGTGGCCGCCAGCACCGCCGCGGCCCCGGCCGTGCCGCCGGCGTAGAAGTAGAGGGGGACGGCCCAGATCCACACCGGCTCCTTGAGCACCGGCCGCTCGTAGTAGGTGGGCTCGTCCTCTGAGAACGAATGGGACGGGAGGTCGCGCCAGACGAAGGTCATGACTCTCTCCCCATCAGCACCGCTCCCACCGCTGCCGCCGCCATTCCCAGAACGGCGAAGGCCATGGAAGTCCAGGCCGGTTTCGCCTCCATGGCGGGGGCCACCGGGTCCGGCGGCAGGTTGTAGACCTCCGGCTTGTCCAGCAGGAGGAAGAAGGCGTTGAGCCCCTCGGTCCCGGGCTGGCCGGCCGCGTCCGCCCCATAAAGATACGCCTCGGTCACGCCGTGGCGGTGGAGGCGCTCCAGGCGGCCCCGGGCTCGGTCCTTCAGCTCGTCGAGATCGCCGAACTGGATGGAGTCCGTGGGGCAGGCCTTGGCGCAGGCCGGCTCCATTCCCCCCTTGAGCCGGTCGTAGCACAGGGTGCACTTCCAGGCCCGGCCGTCGTCCTCCCGCCGGTCGATCACGCCGAAGGGGCAGGAGACCACGCAATAGCCGCAGCCGTTGCAGATATCCGGCTGCACGTAGACGGAATCGAATTCGGTGCGGATGATGGCCCCGGTGGGGCAGGCCTCCAGGCACCCTGCCCGGTGGCAGTGCTTGCAGACATCGGACTGGAGGAGCCAGGAGAAATCTCCCAGCCCCGTCTCCTGGCCGGTCAGCGGCACCGGCCGCTCGATGAAGGAGACGTGCCGCCAGGTGGAGGCGCCGAGCGCGGCGGTGTTGTCGTAGGACATGCCGGTGAACCGGAGGCCGTCGTCCGGGAGCTGGTTCCACTCCTTGCACGCCACCTCGCAGGCCTTGCAGCCGATGCAGATCGTCGTATCGGTGAAGAAGCCGACCGCTGCCATGATCGATCAATCCCCCTCTTGCGTTCGCGATTCGGAGATGCCGTGGGGACCCACGGGCTTGTGCCCCACGACGGGCAGGTCCCGCTCGTGGCCGCCGGAGCTCAAGGCGGGCACGAGCGGACCGCTGGTCACCACCCGCCGGCCGCGGCTGCGGCGGCCGGCCTCGATGGCGCCGGTCAGCGCCTTGGACTCCTGGATGGAGACGTTGGGGTCCGCCACGAAGGAGATGAGCTCGTTGGCGGCGTCACCCCGCACCCGGCCCTTCGAACCCCAATGGTAGGGAAGGCCGATCTGCTGGATCCTCCGGCCCTTGATCCTGAGCGGCGGGATGCGCTCCGTCACCAGCACCCGGGCCTCGATCTCGCCGCGGGCGGTGGTGATCGTGGCCCAGCCGCCGTTGGTGAGCCCCTTCTCCCGAGCGAGCTGCGGCGAGACCTCGCAGAACATCTCCGGCTGCAGCTCCGAGAGCCACGTCAGCCACCGCGACATGCCCCCGGCCGTGTGGTGCTCGGTCAGCCGGTAGGTGGTGATCAGGCAGGGGAAGCGGGGGTCGTCCCACGGCCGGTGGTAGGGGTTGTCTCGCCGCAGCCACTCCATCCTCCCCGGGTTGCACTGCTGGCCGTAGAGAAAATTTTCGACGACCCCCTCCTGGGGCTCGTAATGAGTGGGCAGGGGGCCGTCCGCCAGGCCGCTGGGGGCGTAGAGCCATCCCAGGCCGTCGCCCTGCATGACGAAAGGGTTGTCGCCGGCCAGGGTGTCGATCCCCTTGGCGTCCTTCCCCGGACGGTACGATGGCGGCCGGTCGGCAATGAAATCGGGCGTGTCGTGGCCCGTCCAATGCTTCTTCTCCTCGTCCCACCAGACGTAGCGTTTGCGCTCGGACCACGGCCGCCCCTCGGGGTCGGCAGAGGCGCGGTTGTAGAGCATGTGCCGGTTGGCCGGCCACGCCCACCCCCATTCGAGGGCCACACACGGCTGCTCGCGCCCAGGCTTGCGCCGGGCTGTCTGGTTCACCCCCTTCGCGTAGCTGCCACAGTAGATCCAGCAGCCGCAGGCCGTCGAGCCGTCGTCCTTGAGATCGGTGAACTGGCCCACCGGCTGCCGGTCCGCCACCCGGAAGCCGTTGATCTCCTGGAGCACCGCCTCGGCCGACGGCTCCTCGCTCTCGCCGGATACGGGGTAGTCCCAGGTGAGGGTGAGGAGACCCTGATCGCTCGGTTCCATCGAGCCGGCGTAGAGCTCCTTCAGGCGCCGGCCCAGGTGATAGGTGAAGTGCAGCTCGCTGCGGCAGTCGCCCGGCGGCTCCACGGCCTTGTGATGCCATTGCAGCAGGCGCTGGGTGTTGGTGAACGAGCCGTCCTTCTCTGTGTGGGTGGCCGCCGGGAAGAAGAAGACCTCGGTGGGAACGTCCTCCGGCCGCACCTCGCCGCGCTCGATCTCCGGCGCATCGCGCCAGAACTCCGCCGACTCTGTCAACGCGAAATCGCGCACCACCAGCCAGTCAAGCTTGCGCATCGCCTTGCGGTGGAGGGCGCCGTGCATGGAGCCCACCGTGGGGTTCTCGCCCATGAGGAAGTAGCCCTTCACCTCGCCGTCGGCCATGGCGGAGACCGTCGTCATGTGCGAGTGGTCGCCCGAGAGGCGAGGGAGGTCGTCGAATCGCCAGCCGTTCTCCTTCGTGGCAGCCGCCCCGAACCAGGCTTTGAGGAGGGAGACGGCGTACTTGGGAAACTCGCTCCACCAGCCGGAGGGCGAGCCGTTGAGCTTCACGTACTGCTCGAAGCTCGTGTCGTGCTTGTCCTTCGGCATGGGTAGATAGCCGGGCAGGATGTCGTAGAGGGTCGGGATGTCCGTCGAGCCCTGGATGGAGGCGTGGCCTCGCAGGGCCATGATGCCGCCCCCGGGCCGGCCGACGTTGCCCAGCAGGAGCTGGAGGATGGACGCGCTGCGGATGTACTGCACCCCCGTCGAGTGCTGGGTCCAGCCCACGGCGTAGCAGAACGCCGTCGTGCGCTCCCTCCCCGAATTGGCGCAGACGGCTTCGGCCACCTGGAGGAAGAGCTCCCTGGGGACGCCGCAGACCTCCTCCACCAGCTCCGGCGTGTAGCGGGAGAAATGACGCTTCACGATCTGGAAGACGCACCGCGGATGCTGGAGGGTGAAGTCGAAGCGCTCGGCGCCGCTCTGGGTGCCCCGTTCCGAGTAGGGCTGACCGGTGAAGTGCTCCCGGTTGCCGGCGGCGGGGCCGACGTCCGTCCCCTCATAGGCCCAGGAGGCGGGATCGTATTGGCCATCCTTCTCATTCCAGCCGGAGAACAGGCCATCCAGGTCCTCGGTATCTTTGAAGTCCTCGCAGATCAGCGCCGGAGCGTTGGTGTAGTGAAGGACGTACTCCAGGAAGTACCGCTCGGTTTCAATCACGTGGCGGATGAGGCCGCCGAGAAACGCGATGTCGCTGCCGGCGCGGATGGGCACGTGGAGGTCCGCCACGGCGCTGGTGCGGGTGAAGCGGGGATCGACGTGGATGACCTTCGCCCCCCGGCTCTTTGCCGCCATCACCCAGCGGAACCCCACGGGGTGGCACTCGGCCATGTTGGACCCCTGGATGACGATGCAGTCTGAAAATTGCAGGTCTTGCAAGAAGGTCGTGGCGCCGCCGCGGCCGAACGAGGTCCCCAGACCGGGGACCGTGGAGCTGTGTCATATCCGGGCCTGGTTCTCGACCTGGACGATCCCCAGAGCCGTGAACAGCTTCTTGATGAGGTAGTTCTCCTCGTTGTCCAGGGTCGCGCCGCCGAGATGGGCGATGCCCATCGTGCGGTGGACGCGGCGACCCTCCTTCGTGGTCTCCTCCCAGGTCTCCTCGCGCGTCCGCTTCACCCGCTGGGCCACCTGCTCCAGGGCCCAGTCGAGAGGCACCTCCTCCCACTCCGTGCCGTGCGGCCGGCGATGGAGCACTCTCTGCACCCGGTGCGAGCCGGTGACGAGCTGGAACGTGGCCGCTCCTTTGGGACAGAGGCAGCCTTCGGAGATCGGGGAGTCTGGGTCGCCCTCGATATCCAGGATCTTCTCGTCCTTGACGTAGACGAGCTGACCGCAGCCCACCGCGCAGTAAGGGCAGATGGACTGGACCACCCGGTCGGCCCCTTCGGTCCGCGGCCTGAGCTGCTCGCTGCGAGGGGATCTGGCCGTCTCCCTCAGGGCGTGGACGTCGCCTTTGCGGATCTGTTGGAGGACCGGCCAGCGTGACAAGGAACTGAGGAAACCCATCCGCACCTCCCAGTCCGGAAGGACGTCTCCGGGGTGGCTGCGATGTCCTGCAAATCCGGTGCACGTTCCACCGTCGTCGTCCCGCCCCGTGATCGTATAAAGTCCCCTCCGTGTCCGCCGCCGTTCGACCGCCGATCCGCCGGCGCCGCTGGAGCGCCATCACCCTGATCGTCACCCTCGTCATTCTCATCCTTGCCCTTGCGGCGCGGGGGCTGCCGGGAGCGCGGGCGCGGGCCACCCTGGCCACGAAGGACGCGCAGTGGATCTGGAAGGACGTCAACTGGGACGATCACCAGCCCACGGCCTTCTACGTGCTTCGCGATTTCGACGTCGCGGCCCCGCCTGCTGAGGCGCGGCTCCTGATCACGGCGGACGAGGAGTACGTCCTCACCTTGAATGGCCGGACGATCGGCGCCGGCGCCTTTCATCCCGGGGCGATCCTCGACGTCTATGAGGTCGGACCGCTCCTCCTCCCCGGGGCCAACCGGCTGATGGTCGAGCTGCGCAGCTCCCGCGGCGCCGGCGGGCTCCTTGCCAGCCTGGTGGACGGCGCCGGCCGATCGCTGGTGGGCACGGACGACCGCTGGCGGATCTTTCCGAAATACGAGTTGGGTCTGGAACGGGGGTGGCTTCCCCTGACCGGCGGCGCGCCGGTCTACTGCTGGGGCTATCCGCCCATGGGCCGCTGGGGCCGGCCGCGGCCGGGGCCCGTCAAGCCTCTCTTCGGCGGGCTGGGTGAACTGGATTTTCTGAGCAAGGCGGCCGTGCCGGCAGCCTCATCCTTTCCTCTCCCGCCCGTCCTGCCCGTCGCGACCGGCCGGCCCCCGGGCTCGCCCGTGCTCTATGACTGGGGACGCGAGGTGACCGGCTATCTCTCCGTGGAGGTGCCGCCGTCCGCGAAGCTGGGAGTGGCCCTGCTGTTCACCGGCGACCAGCCGCCGGATCCGCTGCGTTCCGAGCCCGGCGGCTCCATCCTCGTCGTGCCCGGCCGGCACCAGTGGATGGACGCTCGCCCGCGCCGTTTCCGCTACGCCGTGATCCTGGGGCTGGTGCCGCCCGCGTCGCTGTCGATGCTGCCGGCGCCCGTGCCGCCAGTACCGGTCCGCGAGGAGAAGGGGGTGTTCGGGATCGAGCCGCCGCCGCTACGAACGCCGGTGGAGGACGAAGTCTGGGGCAAACTCCAGCGCCTCTCGGGCGTCGCCGGGCGGAAAGAACTCTAGCTCGCGCTTCGCCTGGGTCGCGTACTCCTCGGCCATGGCGGTGACCTCCTCCAGCGTGCCCTCGGCGCGCACCAGGTCGAGGATCTGCTGCGCCGAGACCCGGGAGAAGCTGCGGTCCTCCAGCACCTGCTCGACCAGACGCCGCTGGGCGCGGTCGACCCGGGGGAGGAGGAGGATCAGGGGGAGCGTCAACTTCCCCTCCTTCAAGTCCGAGAGCACGGCCTTGCCGAGCTCGCTCTCGCGGGCCGTGAAGTCAAGCAGGTCGTCCACGAGCTGAAAGCAGATCCCCAGGGCGCGGCCGTAGCGCGCGAGCACCTGCCCGGCCTCGGGGCGCTGGGGCGGGATGAGGCTGGGGATCGAGCAGGCGGCCGCGAAGAGGTGGGCCGTCTTGCGGTCGATGATCTCGAAGTACTCCTCGATCGTCAGGTCGGGGGCGCCCAGGCGCTGGAAGGCCAGGAGCTCGCCCTCCGTCATCTTGAGCGTCGCCTGGCAGAGCCGCTGAATGACCTCGATCTGGCCGTGCGAGAGGGCCATCTGCATGGCCTTGGTGTAGATCCAGTCGCCCAGCAGCACCGTGAGGTTGTTCCCCCAGAGATGGTTGAGCGTTCTCTGGCCGCGGCGCAGCGTGGCGTGGTCGATGATGTCGTCGTGAATCAGCGTCGCCGTGTGGATGAACTCCACCACCGCGGCGTAGGTGACGGCCTCGTCGCCGTCATTCCCCAGGTCATGCCCCAGCAGGCGGGCGGCCAGCAGCAGCAGGGCCGGACGCACCCGCTTGCCGCCACCCTGCGAGATGTACTCGCCGGCTTTGTGGATGAACGGGACGTCCGAGTCGAGGTGGTGGCGGAAAACGGCCTCGGTGGCGACCAGCTTGTCCGCCACCAGGTCGATGAAGCGGCCGGCCAGGGCGGAACGGCTCCCCGCCGCGAGCGCGGCGCGGGCGGTCGCGGTCTCCGGGGGGTGGGGATGGGGGTCGACGAGGGGTTGGTCGGGCACCGGTCCGGTCCTTTTCTTGCGGAGAGGGTTCAAAGGCCGCGCACCGGATCGAAGGGTACCACCTGCTCCAGTCGCCCATCGCGGAAACGGTAGACCTTGCCGCTCTCGAAGTACCACCAGGACGACTCCAAGTAGCCGGGATACTGGACGTTGCGGACCCGGTCGGGCTTGCCCATCTCCTCGTACACCCGGCGCTGGTCGTCCGTCTTGATCGAGGCCAGGAGCTCCCGGAGATGGTCGATGAACTGGCGGTTCTCGACCGTCATGGCCACCACCGCCGGACTGCCCGCGAGCACCCGGCGGGTGACGTCCTGGCGCGCCAGCTCCTCCAGCCGCTCGCCCGTCTTGACCCGCACCGGCACGCCGACCGCCACCTCGAAGTGGTTGAAGTAGCTGTCCCAGGGCCAGGTGATGGTGTACTGGCCCGCGGCGTCGGTGGTGGCGCTCACCCGCCGGACGTCCTTGTCCGCCGTCCGGTGCAGCTCACGGAGGCTGAAATAGGTGCGGCTGCCCTCGAACACCACCCGCACGCCGGAGAGCGGCTGCCCCTGAGCGTCGAGCACGACGCCGGTGACCTGGATGCGCTGGCCGTCTTCGTAGCGCGCCGCTCTTGCGGGCACGGCGGACAGGCAAGCCAGGGCGAGCAGGACCGGCAGGAACCTTCTTGGGATTGGCATACGGGCTTCTTCACTGGGAGCGATAGTTGGAAAAGGTCAGGGGGATGTCGAGGTCCAGGGCCTTGAGTGCCGCGATGACCGTCTGCAGGTCGTCGCGGTTCTTGCCGGAGACGCGCACCGTGTCCCCCTGGATGGCGGCTTGCACCTTGAGCTTCCTGGTCTTGATCTCGGCGACGATCTTCTTGGCCGTCTCGATGGGGATGCCCTGCTGCAGGGTGATCCGTTGCCGGGCGCGGCTGCCGCTCGCCGGCTCGACCTTGCCATAGCGCAGCGACTTGAGGTTGACGCTGCGCTTGACCAGCTTCGACTGCAGCACGTCGAGCGCCTGCTGGACCGAGAAGTCGTCCGCGGCCTCCAGCACGATCTCCTCCCCCTCCAAGCGCAGCACCGCCGCCGCCTTCTTTAGGTCATAGCGGTTCGCGATCTCCTTCTCCGCCTGCTGCACGGCGTTGCGGACCTCCTGGAGGTCCACGGTGGAGACGATGTCGAACGAGTTCTCGGCGGCGGCCATAATCTTTCCCCGGCTGGTCCGGCTGGGGCATTATACCCGGGGCCTACTGCTCCTCCCACTTGATCCCCGCCGGCGGCGTGAAGCGGCCCTGCCGGGGGAGGTCCTGGTAGTCGGCGATGTCGAAGCGGGTCAGGTTCCCCTCGCGGTCGTGGTAGGCGATGCCGGTCACCCGCCTGGTGGCGGGATCGACGGTCAGCGTCGCGTCCGTCAGCTCCGCCGTCTTCGCCTTGTCCCCCTTGGCCTCCTTGGGTGAGAGGGCGATCTCGACTTTCCCGCCGGCCACCGTCTGGCCCTTGGCGCGGTAGCGCTCCTTGAGCTCGTCCACTCCCAGGAGGAGCAGGTCGAGCCCGGGCTCGTTCTTGCGGTCCACCCGGTAGCGGCGGCCGGTCTTGTCCTCCTCGTTCCAGGCGTGGAGCACGCCGCCGCAGATCAGGAAGCTCTTGGGATAGGGCGCCGTGTAGTCCCACCGCAGGCAGTCGGGCAGGGCCAGGGCCAGCTTCCCCGACTCCTTCTCGCCGGACGAGAACCCGGACGGGATGTACGTCTGGACGAAGCTCGCGCCCGTGGGCCCGGCATCCACCAGGCTCTGGCGGACCGTCTTCAGCGCCGCCCAGGGATCGACCTCCTGGGCCGCCGCCCGGCCCGCCCCCGCGAGGAGGCCGAGGGTGGAAAGGAGAAGGATGGCTCGCTTCATGGTCGGGTCTCCCATGCTGTCCGTTTCAAACAGGGGGCGGAGGGGAAAGCTTCCACCAAGACCCTCATCACCCCGGCCCTCTTCTCCCACCGCACTCCCCCCGACCGGGAGAAGAGGGAGAAAGGCAAGAACCCTTCAGCCGGGTTCCCCTCTCCCGGTCGGGGGGGGCGATGGGAGAGGGGACAGGGGTGAGGGCTCAATGCCGGAAATGCCGCACCCCCGTGAACATCATCGCCACCCCGGCCTCGTCCGCTGCCGCGATCACCTCGTCATCGCGCTTGCTGCCGCCGGGCTGGACGATCGCCGTCACCCCGGCTCGGATGAGGACATCCGGGCCGTCGCGGAAGGGGAAGAAGGCATCCGAGGCGGCCACGGTTCCCGCTACTGGGAGTTGGGCCTTCTCGACCGCCAGACGGCAGGAGTCCACCCGGCTCATCTGGCCGGCGCCGATCCCCACCGTCTGATCGGCGTTGGCGACCACGATGGCGTTCGACTTGACGTAGCGGACCACCTTCCAGGCGAATTCCAGGGCTCGCCGCTCCTCGGGGCTGGGCTGGCGCTTCGTGGGGACGGTCCAGCCCAAGGGGGCATCCGGATAGCCGTCCGGCGGCTGGGCGAGGAAACCGCCGTCGAGCGCCCGCAGCTCGATCTCCCGGGCGTGGGGACGGTAGAGCGGGCACTCGATCAGCCGCAGGTTCTTCTTCGCCGCGAAGCGCTCTCGGGCTTCCGGCGAGAAGCCGGGGGCGAGGAGCACCTCCACGAAGAGGTCCGCCATCGCCTCGGCGAGCACGCCGTCCGCCTCGCGGTTGAGGGCGATCACGGAGCCGAAGGCCGACACGGGATCGGTCGCCACGGCCCGGCGGTACGCCTCCGCCAGGTCCCGCCCCCGGCCGATGCCGCAGGGGTTGTTGTGCTTGACGATGATGACTGCCGCTTCTGGCGCCTCGTCGAACATGCCGGCCATCTTGCGGGCGGCGTCGGCGTCCAGCAGGTTGTTCCAGGAGAGCTCCTTGCCTTGGAGGGCCGCGAAGCCGCCGAGCACCCCGGGGCCGCCCTCGATCGAGTAGACCGCCCCGCCCTGATGGGGGTTCTCGCCGTAGCGCAGCACCCTCTCCCGCCGCAGCTCCAGCGTCTTCCACTCGGAGAAGACGTCCGGCGGCGACTGGAAATCCTGAGCCGCCAGCCACTCCGAGATCGCCGCGTCATAGCTCGCCGTGTGGCGAAACGCCTTGACCGCCAGCTCCCGGCGCAACGTCTCGGGAGCCACCCCGCCGCCTTCCAAAGCTCTAAGGACCCGTGGATAGTCCTCCGGATCGACCACCACCACCACGTCCCCGGCGTTCTTGGCCGCGGCGCGGACCAGGGTGGGGCCGCCGACGTCGATCATCTCGATCGTCTCCTCGAACGAAGCGCCCCGGGCCACCGTCTCGCGGAAGGGATAGAGGTTCACCACCACCACGTCGACGAGGTCGATGCCATGCGCCGCGAGGGCCTCCAGATGCTCCGGCACCGCCCGGTTCGCCAGGATGCCGCCGTGCACCTTGGGATGGAGCGTCTTCACCCGGCCGTCCAGGATCTCCGGAAAGCCCGTGACGCCGGACACGCCGGTGACCGCGATCCCCTTCTCCTCCAGGAAGTTGAGCGTGCCGCCCGTGGACACGATCTCGACGCCGAGGCGCGACAGACCGCGGGCCAGCTCCTCGAGCCCCCGCTTGTCGTAGACGGAAATCAAGGCACGCCGTGCCGGCAGCATTCGTGATCTCTCCTTCGGGTGGTGAGGGCTTAGCGGGCCGTCCGGGGCAGCACCGTCAACCGCGTCCCGCCGGCCGGCAGATTGGCGCGATCGTCGATGCCGCCCGCCGCGAGCCAAATATAGCGCAGCACCAGGGTGACGTCCGTCACGGCGTGGCTGAAGGCGATAGAGCCCACCCCGAAGGCGGTCGAGCGGTCATCGAACACCCCGACTGCCGACCCGAAACCGATCCGCCGGTACTCGCGGCCGATCATCGGGTAGAGCTGGCGTCCCCGGCGCAGTGCGGCGTCGAGGATGGAGGAGATGCCACGTCCGTCCGCGGCTGGCTGGAGACCATAGAAGACCAGGGGGAACCGGGGCTGGGCGGTCTCCACGTAGCGGAGATAGTCGGCAAAATAGCGCCCCTCGTCGGGGTCCGCGGCCGAAGAGGCGAGGGGATTGTTGGCGTCGGCCACGAAGTGGGAGACCACCCCCAGGCGGCGGACGATCTCGTCGAACGGCTGATGGCCGCGGATGGCCAGGATGGCGGCGTCCACGGCGTCGAAGGCGGCGCGATCGAGGCGGCCCGAGCCGTCGGGGTTCTTCGCGTGGCGACTGGCGTCCGTGTCCGCGAACGGGGCGTTGACCCCCTCCGCATAGGCGCGGTGGTGCTTGTCGATCTGGCGATAGAGATCGGGAGGGGAGAGTCGGGCGGCCTCGCGGGCGATGGTCACCTGGGTGGCCGGCGTCCAGGCGGAGGCAGGGGGGCCGCCGAGGAAGATCAGGCTTATTGCGAGCCGGGTATATAATCTAGGGTGCATCTCCGCCTATTCTAGCGGCACTTTGCACCGCCCGCTTGGGGCGGGAGGCCCGCACTTGCCTGCGAACCGGCACATCCTGGACGTCACCGGCACCCTCTGCCCCCTGCCGATCCTCTTGGCGGCGCGGGAGATGCGCAAGCTCCAGCCGGGGGACCTCCTGGAGATCCTGGGGGACGACCCGGGCATCCGGGAGGACATGCCCGTCTGGTGCGAGCGCGCCGGCCACCGCCTCCTGGAGCTGAAAGAAGGGGAAGGGGGCCACCTCCGCTCCCTGGTGGAGAAGGGACCGCCCCGCCGCCCCGCGCCGTGACTCCGCACCCCTCCCCTGGGACCGCCGGCGTCCCGCCGGCCGCGGAAGCCGGCCCTAGCCGGCCTCCGTTCTGCCTTCAGTCCTCTCCCCTTGACTACGCTCCCGCCCCTCTGGGATACTCTCCCTCCCTCGGAGCCGCCAGGCTCCCTGTGCCCAGGTAGCTCAGTTGGTAGAGCACGTGACTGAAAATCACGGTGTCACTGGTTCGATTCCGGTCCTGGGCACCAATAAACCCTCTAAAATCAATAGTTTGGCGCGGTAGGCAAAAGGCGGCCCTGCCCGCTTTTTTGCGCTGGGGACGCTCTGGGGAGCAATTGGGGCCGTCTCGTGTGGTTGGGGGACAAGTCCGACGTAGGCGGGCTTCAGCCCCGCCTTGTGTCGCCTTCCTTCACAGGACTCTAAGAACCCTCGCGCTGCTCGAAGAAAGCCAGCTCCGGCGGATGCCCCAGGGTTGGCACCACGAGGGAGCGGTCGAGGTAGCGGTTGAAGCGCTCGCAGGAGGATTCGGCGACGAACAGGCAGCCGTGACAGGCGGCGCCTTCGAGGAATCTCTCCGAGTGATCGTTCTGCGGCGAGTGGCCGGCGCAGACCGGATCGTTGGAGCAGAGCTCTCCCAGCCGCAAGGCTCTCCTCAGATGCCGGCGCAGGTTGCGGCCTTGCTCTACGAGGCCGCCCAGGGTGCCCTCGGTTCCCGGGCTGCCCGTGGAGAGGAGGATCGCCGCCATGGGCGTATCGCTATCGGCCCGCGAGCAGTAGATGCGTTCCCGGATGGCGCTCGCCGCATAACCGCATTCCAGAGAGATCGCCGTCAGCAGCAGGTGCGACAACGAGTGGAGGAGATAGAAGCGCACGCCCGGGAACGGCGGCGCTTTGTCTCCCGTCAGCGTCGAGAGCCAGTCGCGGTAGCCCGCCGCCAGCTCGCGCTCCCGGGCCTGCACCTCGGGCCGCCGCTCCCAATCCCAGACCGCCTTCTCGTCGAGCTGAATGAACACTCCCTCGCCGCGCACCTCGCTGGCCGGCAGCCAGTCCTGAGTGAGGGAGAGCGGTGCCGACTGCACGGCCAGGTCGAACTCTCCCTCCAGGTCCGGCATGACCGGCTCCAGCCGCGTGAAGCCGATCTGCACCCGCACGTCCCGCAGCTTGGGGATGAGGACCAGGCGCGCGATCTTGGGAATCGGTCCGCCGTCCGGTGTCGCCTCCCGGGCGAAGAAGTCGCCGCCGTCCGGTGGCAGCTCGCCCGGGGTCTCGCGCTCCACGGCGACGAGCTGGCGATACTCCGCCGTGCGCAACGGCTCCCGCACGGGCGTGCCCCCAATCCGGATCTGCTCGATGACGGCCAGCACGTCGGCGTCCGAGGCCGTGCCCAGGGCGTCTTTCACCTGGGGGATGCTGCGAAACGCCGGCAGGCTTGCGGCGTCGGCCACCTGGAGGATGTGCCACACCTGCCGCGCCGCGGCCTCCAGCTTGCGGCCTCGCTCGGGAATGGAAAGAGCGCTCACCTCCTGGCCGAAGTAGGCGTTGCTGGCGCTGCGCACCAAGAGCCGCAGGTGCTTCTCCTCGCAGCTCTCGCGCCCCGCCTCGCCCAGCCACGGCCGGTGTCCCTCGCAGTGCGGCAGCGAGTTGGGAATCAGCGCCGTCGAGAGCCTCTCCTGGGCGCCGCAGGCGCACTTCACGAGGATCTCGGAGAAGTCGCCGGTCGCGCCCTCCTGGAGCTTGAGGCTGGGAGCCGGGCAGACCGCCTCGACGTTGCGGTGCGCGAACCAGACCCAGGGGAACTCCTCGACGTGCCCCCTCCGGCAGGTGGCCACGAAGCGCACCGGCACGGATTCTGAGCCTTTCGGCCGGATGCACTCATGACGGTAGCGCGACCCTCTTTGAGCCAATCCATCGGCGTGGACGAGGGCGCGGCACGCCGGGTTCTGGCAGACGAACCACCGGGGCAGCTCGAGGACTTCGATCCCCGAGTCCGGCGTCGCCTTCTTTTCTTCCCCCAGGGGCGGCAGCCGGAAGCATCCTTCCTGCGCGAGGCGGCGGCCCGCCTCGACGAAGCGCGGCTCCAGCCGGTCCCGCAGCCGGGGCTCGGACAAGGTGCACGCCGTAATGTCCTGCGGAGCGTAGCGCCAGAAGTCGAGCCCGCCGACCATCACGGCGTGGTCCACGAGATCGATCATGGCGCCGGGACCGTTGGTGCGCACCACCTGGCTGCGCCGCACGGTGCCAGCCGGCTTCTGGTAGGCGACGGGCTTGGAGTTACCGGGGCCTCCCCGGCGCGGCGGACGCCCGGCCATCAGCCTTTTCCTCCCAGCCGGCTGCGCAGCCAGAGGTGCGTGGAGGGCTCCACCTCCCGCATGGAGGTGGGTGCCGTGAACAGCTTCGCCTCCGGTGGCGCCTGGTCCTCCGGCCGGTCGAGCACCTGGCGCAGCATCGTGCGGTCCGCCGCGGACTTGCCACGGTCCCACGGCGAGTAGACCCGCCGGTAGCCGCCTTCCGTCGCGATTTGCGCCAGCCGCTCCCACGCGTCCACCAGGCCTTGAGCGCGCAGGGTCAGGTTGGCTCTCACGGCATCGCTCTGCCCCGGCGTGAGGCCGGGCTGGCTGGCGCCCCTCTCGGCCAGGCCGCGCACCGCCTCGCCGGCCAGATCGAGGTGCTCGCGGATGTGCATGGCCGCGGTGGACGGTGTGAGCGTGGGATCGTTCTGCCGCGCCATGGCGAGCAGGGTGCCGGCGAGGCCCCGGTCGAGCGCCGGACCCGAGAACGGCGTCAGGCTCGACACCTCCACGAAGCGGTAGAAGCTCTCGTGATACGCCGGAAACCGCTCGTAGTGAGAGCGGTCGCGCGGCTTGTGCAGATTGAAGCAGGTGACGACCAGCCCCGGCCGGTCGCGTTGCCGGCCTACCCGGCTGGAGGCCTGAATGTACTCGCTCGTCGACTTCGGTTGCCCGGCGACGACCATCAGGCCCAGGCGGTCGATGTCCAGCCCGACGGAGATCATGTTGCTCGCCAGCACGACATCCACGTGCTCGGCATGGCGGAAGGGGTGAGCAAGGCGGGCCTTGGCGCTCTTGACGCTCCCCACGTCCTCGCGGCTCGTCAGCTCCAGGGGCTCGGGCGTCACCTTGCGGTCGCGGAACCAGGGATTCGGCCCCGCCGAGCCCTCCGGCCGGCGGTCCTCGGCCTTGTCGCAGCGGGTGCGGACCTCGTCCTCCACCAGCCGCCGCATCCCTCCGAGCTCGCGCAGACTGTTGAAATAGCCCACCAGGGTCATCCAAGCGTCCGAAGTCTGGTCCTCCGGTCCCGTGGGATCGTAGAGCGCGTTCGCGGCGGCGAGCAGCGCGACGTAGACGCGCAGCAGAATGGCCTTCATGGCGCGGCCCGTGGCGGCGACCCCCACGTAGAGCCGGCCGGGCGAGTCGTGATCGACGCGGGCGAACCAGGTCTCGCCGTCGTCCACACCGGGCGGCGGAAAGATCGCCGTCCTGTCGCGCCCGAAGAGGGAGAGGATCTGCTCCCGCGCCCGCCGCACCGTGGCGGTCGAAGCCAGAATCTTGGGCCGCACCACCGTACCGTCCTCCAGCGTGCGCAGGCAGAGCGCCTCCACCGCCGTTTCATAGAGGCCGGTCATGGTGCCGAGGGGGCCGGAGATGAGGTGAAGCTCGTCCTGCACGATCAGCTCCGGCGGCAGGAGGCCCTCCGGAAGGGCCGTCCGGGCGCTGCGCGGAATCATGCCGAGCGCGGCGTCCACCGGTCCATACAGACTCCGGCCGTCGCGGGCGAGGGCACGGCCGAAGAGCAGCCCGACCTCGCCGCGCCAGGGGAGCATGGCGAGCTTGTCCACCGTGGCGATCAGGAACGCCGGCAGCTCGCGATAGATCTGCTCGTCCACGAAGAGCACCGGCAGGCCCTCGGGGAAGCGGCCGGGAGCGAAGTCGCAGAGGTGATTGCCGCAGCCCACGATCACCTGTCGCGGCGTCTCGCGCGGCTCCAGGGTCAGGCTGTCCCGGCCCAGCGGCTCCGAGCACCAGGGGCAGACCGTCAAGGGAAAGGGGCTCGGGAACCGGGCCGAGGAGCTGTTCTTGTAGTCGAGAATCTGCGTCTTTGCATCCTCCAGCTTGTTGGGCGTGGCGCTTCCGCCCACCCAGAGGCCGGCGGCGAAGCGCACGGTGCCCAGGCGGGCCGGGTCCTCCCGCCGCAGAACCTCCAGGGCGCAGACCAGCGTCGCCGCCCGAGAGAGCTGATCGAGCGTCAGCAGCCGCAGGGTGTAGCGCAGCATGACGGCCACGCCGAGGCCGGCGTCCGGCCGCTGCTGGCCCCGCATGCGGCGCAGCAATAGCACGAAGGCGATGACGCCCAGGTAGGCCTCCGTCTTGCCGCCACCCGTGGGAAAGAAGATCAGCTCCACGTCGTCCCGGTCCTCCCGGCGCGGATCGTCCAGGGCCGGCAGGTTGAGCAGGAGAAAAGCGAGCTGAAACAGAAACCAGTGGGGCGCCGAGCCGTCCGCGTAGCGCTCCGGGCTGCGCTTCCGCGCCGACAGTGCCATGGCCCGGTTGGCCAGCCGGAAGGCGTGGCGCACCTCGGCGCTCCGTGCGAGGAGATCGATGCCGTCACCGATGCGCCGGCAGGCCCGCCCGGCTTCGTCCATCAGCTCGTCGCGGGTGGCTCGCCGGCTGGCATCGCTTCCGGGATCGATTTCGCGCCGCCCCGCGATCCAGGCGCCGTAGGCGGCGGGAATCGGCTCCAGGGCCCGGCGGAGATCCTCGGGATTCTCCAGCCCGGCCAGCTCTTCCATATTCGTGATTCCTACCGCCGGACCCGTGATCACCCGGGGCACCTCGGCGCAGGGAATCCAGGCCGTCCGTACCGTCGTGACCGGTCCGCCGTCCTCTGGCAGATCGGCGGCCACGGAGACGCCGTGTCCCACCGCATACTCGCAGCGGTCGCGGAACTGGAGATCGGCCACCCGGGCATCCCAGTCGGCCGCGCCGCCGTCCGCGCGATTGGGGCGGGCTACGATCCCCTTCCCGCAGGTGATCTCCAGACCGGCCTGAAAAAGGCATCGCTCATCCTGGGGGCCGCTTGGAAAAGGCTGGCGGCCGCGGTGCGCTCGGGGCATGTGCTCGCTCTGCGTCGTGTGGGCTCCCCGGCGAAAGCTGCGCACGTGGCTGGCGACGCGCCGGCTCTGGGTGAAGCACTCCACCGTTTGGGCCGTCACCCGCAAGTCCAGTTGCTGGCTCACCAGACTGGTAGGGCACGCTGTATTAGTGGCCGTCGACCTCGACGTGGTAGTCGATTCCCACCCGCGCCTTCTTCCACTCCGCGTAGAGAAAGCGCTGTGAAGGCAACGCGCGCAGCACCGGTCGCTCCAAGCTCTCGAATAACGACCGACGCGAGCCCGGCAGCTTATGGAAGGGCCGCTCGTTCAACCGCACCAGCAGCTCGCCGAGGGCCTGGTTCAGCTCGGCCAGCGAAAAGAAGCGCCGATGACGCAGCCGCGCCAGAATCCACCGTTCCACCACCTGGACCGCCACCTCGACCTTGGCCTTGTCGCGCGGCCTTCGCACCCGCGCCGGCATCACCGCCACCCCGTAGTGCATCGCCAGCTCCTGGTAGGTCGGGTTCAGCTCCGGCTCGTACCGGCACGGCCGGCTGACCCCCGACTTCAGGTTGTCCGGCACCACCATCTCCGGCAGGCCGCCGGCGAACTCAAAGGCGCGCACGTGCGACTCGATCCAGTCCGAAAGTCCCTGGCTCCACGTCGCCTCCGCATAGGTGTAGTTGCTCGCCCCCCACACCGCCACGAAGATCTGCGCCGCGCGCACTTCACCGCTAGGGGCGTCCGTCACCGGAATCGTCGACCCGCAGTAGTCGACGAACAGCTTCTCACCGGCCCGGTGCACCTGGCGCATTGACAGGTCCGACCGCCTCCGCCACTGGCTGTACAGCTCGCAGTAGCGGCTATAGCCATAGCCGCGAGGCTCCTTCTCGCGGTACTCCTCTCACAGCAACTGCAGCGTCACCCCCTTCTTCTTCAGCTCCGTATGCACCCCACCCCAGTCCACCGGCGGACGCTCCGAGACCGGCACCGGAACCGCCGGCGGGTAGAGCCGCCGCTCCAACTCCTCGTCGCTCAGCCCCAACGCCGTGGACCAGTCCAGACCCATCCGTCGGGCTCGCTCCAGGCACTCTCCTACCGTCGTCTTGCTGATCCCGCAACAGCTGGCGATCTGGCGCCGGCTCAAGCGACTCTCCGAGGACAGTCGCAAAATCTCTCGTATCTTCCTCACGCTGATTCTCCATGCTGGCATCTGGCTCCCCTGTTGAAGGGGAGCCAGGATGCCAGAGCTAAGAGCCACCGCGAGTCGTCAACGCTGTCCGTCGACTGGATTCCGATCCAAGGCGACCACCTGTTCCAGGCGATTCCGACCACCCATTCCGACGAACCGGAAAAAGTGGCCGCCTTCAGCCTGGAATGGGTGGCCGCCTTCCCTCGGAATCAGTGGTCGCTTTCGCCCGGAAAACGCAGACAGGCCTTGCATTGTTCAACAGACATCAGCGTCCTGCAGTAGTCCGAAATCAACTGCTGGCTAAGCTGTCCTCGGAGGGCGCGTAGCCGCTCGCATTGGGTCGGGCGAGGGGCGGTGCTGAGCGGCTGCGGTACCGATAAGTCGAACTCGCACTGAAAGGCGGCATCTGCGAGAGCGCTTCTGAGCCTGCGGAGCTGTGACTGAACCTCCTCTTGGGCCGAGTCTAGACTGCTCTTCGCAGAATCGACGTCCCACTGCTTCGATCTGCAATGGTCGCCCATTAGGTCGTAGACATCGGGATAGGTTCTGCAGTCGCGCAGGTCGTCCCTTGCTTCGTTCAACGTCCCAGCCGCATTCTCGGCCTCCGAAGCGGCGTCTACAGCCCGAGACGACTGTGACTTGACGTTCTCAAGGGCACTCTGGCAGCTTGCCCAGTCGTCGACGGCCATCGAGGGAACTGCGAGGAATGCAAGGCTTAAAAGAATGAAGAGGAAACGCATTTCTTCTCCTGTGGCTGCTGCAAGTACCTCATCGCCTTGGCGTCGCCGAACGTTACGCGACGGGCCTAACCGGCGGTGCCGCGTAGCGGTGCCGTCCGGTTGAGGCCCTGGTTAGCTGTCTGGCTTCCCAAGTCGCCGAGTTTGTGCCGGGTCCTGAACTCTTCTCAGGTGCACAGGAATATTGATTGTGGCCGTGGCGGGTTCGTTCCGCCAAAGGCCTCAGCGGCGGAACCGCGCAGTATGTGGTTTCCGTCCTCAGGCCCGGGGTTATACGCATCCCGCGGACTCGCCAGTGGCATCTCATAGCGGTCGAAGGGCCGAGTCAATTTTTGCCCCCGACAGCAGACTGATTCTAAGTGCGATGGCAATCACGACAACCGCGATTTCGGCTGGCCTATTAGATTCGTCCGTCCCAATCTTCAGAGAAGAAGCATCCTTATCCAAGCGGCCATACGACACGATTACGCCCGCTGCATTGGGATGAGAAATTTCGCTAAGCTCATCATACATATCTCGCAACTGCGTCTCGTTGAACAATTTAACCATACGGTCGATCTGACTTAAAATATTAGTAGCCTCCACCGTAGTACCTGTGCGTCGGCTTCCAAGCAGCAACTTTTCTACTGCCTCTTCGAGTTCGGTCTCCTTGCCTTGAGGAGAAAACTCTGAAATTACTTCTTGTAGCTTTACGAGCACGGAAGTGGTCTCTAGAACCGATCGCGCCAGGATCGCAGCCCCTACAGGATGCTCAGCCAAAAGCAAATGCGCGGCTTCAGATAGATCGACGATCCTGGCCAGCAGCGTACACCGCGAGGCTAGCACCTTGTGGAGAAGCCATGAGGGTGAGTCAGAGCTGGCACCTTCCAGTTCATATGGAAGGGAACTCCTATGGGTTATCCGTCCATCCTTGTAGTCCAGATATTGACCTTCCTCAAGTTCCCTCAGGACAGAGTCAAGGTCGGATGCGGACAAACGATCATCCTCCAAGAGGGCATCAAGGAGTTGCTTCGCGGTCGTGAACTTCATACAGACTGAATGTCTCTCTGCGGCTAACCTCAAGATCAACTGTATCCGTCTCCTCCCCAATGCCTTCCCGACAGTCTCCATTTCCTCCTCAGGCTGCCGGGTGAAAAGATGTATGCCATTCATTCTATGGAACTTAGGATATGCTACACCGGTCCCTATTCCTCGTCAACATCGATAGTGCAGTCGGGTTTGGGCCTGGCCGGCGGCACTCCGACTCCAAGCGCCGCATGCACAGTGAGCATGCCCTCAAGCGTGCCGTAAAGCCTGTCTCTGAGTCCCCCTCTCCGGCACTCGCATGCCATAATCTCCGCGTGAGGCCGACGCCACTGAGCCGAGCCGGGAAGGAAGAGAATTTCCAGTAGCTCGACAGGGGGAGCGTCGAGACAAATGCATGACACGGCTCACAAGGAACAATTCAGCATAGCTTATGTCCGCGCAGTCGCCGCGTTGGCGAGGTGTTCGGTCTACGTGCCAAGCGTTGATAACGAGAGCATCGGCCTTGGCATCTCATCCGGAGATACCGGTAGGCTACAATCTCCCAGGCTAGAACCTGCAGATCAAGTGCACAGCTGTGGCCTCGCTCGGGGATGTCACCCTCTTCGCCGTCCAGATCGACGATCCGCTCCCTGCCGGCGTGACCGCCGTCTCCAACACGGCCTGCGTCGTGGGCCAGCCAGGCGCCAGACCGCGACCGCCACCACCGGGCCATTCGGCCGATGGCTCCTCCAAATCCGTAATCCCTGGCGGTCTCGCGGCTCGCAGGCGCGGATCGCGATCTGGTAGGCCCACGGTCCCGCGGGAGACAGGCAGCCCTCCGGCCAGAGGCTCTCGACCCAGAGACGGCGGAGGGTGAGGATAGCGGTGCCGTCGCACATCGCCCTCGCTCTCGCGGCCGGCATGTTCAACGGGAGTCCGACAACCTCGTCGCCCTTCTATTCGCGCTCGAACGGAGCAAGAGCCATGAGGAGATCGACCGCAGAGTGGCCCGCTTGGCGGAAGTGTTGCGCGGGCCGGACGACCTGGAGCTGCGGAGGGCCTTCACCGCGTTCCTGCGCCGTTCCCTTCTGCCCGCCCGGTTTCCGGGCGCCAGAATCCCAGCCATCCAAGATCTGGAGGAGGTGAGACCGATGTTGCGTGAGACCGTGCAGGAGTGGACACAGCAGTGGCTTGAGGAGGGGCGGCAGCAGGGCCGGCAGGAAGGTCGACAGCAGGGACGCCAGGAAGGCCGGCAGGAGGGCCGGCAGGAAGGCGAGGCCGAGCTCCTCCTGCGGATGATCGAACGCCGCTTCGGTCCTCTGTCCGCGGCCGACCGGGCACGGATTCAGCGGGCGGATGCCGGCGCGCTCCTGATCTGGGGAGATCGGCTCCTCAGCGCCCGGTCGTTGGCCGAGGTCTTTGTCGACTGAGCGCCTGAACCACGGCTCGCGTGCGCTGGACGCGGGGGCTCTGGCGCGCCCGGATCGTCTATCATCTCTGTTTCCCCATCGCGGCAGGAGCTCGCGAGGAGAGATGGACGACCGATGACTCAAACGCAGAACAAG
>JAJKHS010000054.1 GCA_021154885.1 Thermoanaerobaculum sp. | reverse complement strand
CACCTCCAGGACGCGGTGCCGGTGCGCCTCGGCCAGGAGTTTTCGGGTTACGCCCAGCAGGCGAGGAACGGGCTGGCCCGCCTGGCGGCCGTCAAGCCCCGCCTCGCCGAGCTCCCCCTGGGTGGCACGGCCGTGGGCACGGGGCTGAACGCCCATCCGGACTTCGCGCCCAGGGTCATCGCCCGCCTCGCCAAGCGCACCGGCTGTCCCTTCGTGCCGGCGCCGAACCGCTTCGAGGCCATGGCGGCCAAGGACGCCGCCGTGGAGACCTCAGGCGCCCTCAAGACCATCGCCACCTCGCTGACCAAGATCGCCAACGACATCCGCTGGCTGGCCTCCGGGCCGCGCTGCGGCATTGGCGAGATCTCCATCCCCAGCCTGCAGCCGGGCAGCTCGATCATGCCGGGCAAGGTCAACCCGGTCATCCCCGAGTCGGTGCTCATGGTGGCCGCTCAGGTCGTAGGCAACGACGCGACGATCACGATCTGCGGCATGGGGGGGAACTTCGAGCTCAACGTGATGATGCCCGCCCTCGCCTACAACCTGCTCCAGTCGATCGAGATCCTCGCCAACGCCTCGAAGCTGCTGGCGGAGAAATGCGTCGAGGGCATCCAGGCCAACCGCGAGCGCTGCGAGGAGCTGGTGGAGAGGTCGCTCGCCATGGTGACCGCGCTGGTGCCCCGGATCGGCTACGACGCCGCGGCCGAGATTGCCAAGGAGTCGGTGAGGACCGGCAAGACGGTGCGCGAGCTGTGCATCGAGAAGCAGGTGCTGCCCGCGGCGGAGCTGGCCGCGGCCCTCGATCCCTGGGAGCAGACCGAGGGCGGCATCCACGCTGGCGGCGCGGGCGCCGGCGGCTAGTCCTCCGTGGGAGGAGCGTTGCGCCGGCAGAGCTCCATCAAGGCGAGCAGGACCACGCCGGCGAAGAACACGGTCGCACCCAGCAGCAGGTCGGAGCGGGTGGGGTGGGGGTTGGTCAGCAGGGCGGCGACGTTGAGTCCCAGACCGCAGAGCAGCACCGCCAGGATGACCCACTCCGCCGGGCTGCGGGGCGGCGGCTGCCGCCGCGGCTCGGGTGAGGCGGCGACGGCTCGCCTGGCCGGCCGCGCGGCGGGCTGGACCGGCCGCGAGCGCGCTTCCGTGACCGGCGGCCGCAGATCGTGCGTCTCCTCCAGGGTGGGACGCAGCGGCGGGTTGTAGCGCGACGGATGCCGTGGCCGCGGCTTGGGCGCCGGGCGGGATGATGAGGAGATGACTCGTTGGGTTTCGGCCATGGCTCAAAGGCTCCAACCCTTAGTGACGTCACCAACGGAAAGATTTCGGGGGTATCGACCTGGAAAAGGGGCGGCCCCCGCGAGGGAGCCGCCCCGAAAAGGTCAGGCGGACTTGGCGGACCCGTCAGCCCTGTCCGACTTGCCGGGGCTTGGCAGGTTTGGCGGAGGAGCGGGGGACCCTCAGGACCTCGGCCTTGAAGCTGCCGTCGTCGGGGACCAGCTTGACCTGGTCGTTGTCCGACTTCGCCTCCGCCACAATGCCCTGGCCGGCGACGTAGAAGCAGACCTGCCAGGGGCCGGGAGACTTCGGCGTGTGCTGGACGGCGGAGCCCGCCGGAATCAATGGCCAGTGGGCGATCTCCTCCTGCCGGAAGGGGTGGCAATGGTCGGGGGGAGCCATGCCGGAGCCGCCGCTGCTCTTCACTGTGTATCGGGTGTCGGTACCGCTGCCGTTCGTAATGTCCATGATGATGTTCCTCCCAAGCAAAGCATCTCGGTTTGAAGTGCGAATCAAATCGTCCTTCGGACCACTTCGAACACCTGGGTCATCTCCTCGCTCTCGCCCGTGGGGGTGACGGCTACCTCATACCGGCCTGTCGCGAGGCTCCGGGCCGGTACGTCCGCCACCAGGGCTGGTCCCCATTTCAGATGGGTGATCCTGAGCTCACTCTGCTGCCAGATCGTCTCCTGCTCCTTGCGGATGACCACCGAAAACGACTTCGTCTCGTCGAGCTCGCCGGCGTCGATCTGGATCTCGGCCCTCGCGGTCCCCGGGGAGAGACGCAACTGCTCGACCGGTTCGGCTTCAGCTCCCCGAGTGCTCATGAGGGAGATCATCACCACCGCGGTGGATGGCACGGCGGGGCGCGGCTCCTGCCGCGGCGCGCCATGACCCGGTCCGGGGCGCGGCGTCTCGGTCGCGAGCGGATTCGCCGGGCGTGGCGTGGGAGACGGTGCCGGCGCCCGTGGCGGCTTGGGAGCGGGCGTCTGCGCCGACACGCGAGCGGCGGCCTCCGGGGCCTGTGTCCGGTGCTGCCAGGCGAACCAGCCCAGGCCGGTCATCATCACCAGGCTCGCGGCCAGGGCGATCCAGTGGATCGCCGGGGGAGGGAAGGCCGGAGCCCGGCGGGCGAAGGGCAGGACCTTCTCATGCTGGGCCGTCTCGTCGGCCACGGTGTTCAGCGACCGGGCGAGAGCCAGGCGCTCCCGCCCCAGGGGAGAGGACGCGAGCTTCCGGAGGACGCGCTCCCCTTCCGCCGGGGCGAGCTCGCCGCGGCTCAGCGACGCCAGGAGGTCGCCCTCCACGGCTTCGGCGAGATCGAACAGGTCGTCCTCGGCGAGGAGGCGCCGTTCCAGCCGTTCCGCGTCCTCCTCCGGGAGGTCTCCCAGCAGGTAGCTGCGGAGCAGCTCGTCGTCTTGTGGTTCTCGGTTCATCGCTTTGCCTCCTCCTCGTCCACTCTCACAGTCCAATGTTCCGGGTTGTGAAAACGTTTCACCGCCGAGGTGCATCCCGGCGGTGCAGGCAGTCGTCGAGGCAGGATTCCAGCTTGCGGCGCACGCGGTGAACGCGGATGCGCAAGGCGTTCATGGGGATGCCCAGCTCCTGGGTCAGGGCCTTGCGGTGGCGGATGTTGCTCTCGCCCTGATGGTACCGGAGCACCAGGTCCCGCTGGTCGTTCGGCAGGGCCGCGAGGCACTGGCGAAGGCAGTGGAGACGGGGGTCGCCGGGCTCGTCGTCGGTCACCACGGGGAGGGCCGTGGGGAAGAGCAGCTCGCCGCTGCTGTCCAGGGCCCGGTGCTCCCGCGCGGCGCGGCGCAGGACCTCCTTGAAGAGCAGGTGGGCGACGCCGCAGAAGTAGCCGTAGGGGTCTGCCGAGTGGAGCTGGACGCCTTCGGCGATCCGGCGGGCGACGCGGTTGATGGTCTCGTCCGCGAGGTCCTCCGGCGCGGCGCAGCCCCGCCACTCGAAGAGACGGATCAGCTTGCGGCGGATGGTCTCGTAGCGCTCCCCCGCCCGCTCGCGGTCGGGGTCGAGCTGAGCCAGGAGGAGGTCGAAGCTCTCCCGGGTGAAGCCCGGGGGCTTCCCCGGCGGCGTCGTGTCCTCGCCGTCGCCGCGCGTCACCTCCACTCTCCCTGGAGGGAGAAGCCGGCCCAGTAGAAGGGGGATTTCCGCCTCGGGTTGCGCCTCATCTCGAGCTGCGCCTTGCGCAGAGCGGCAGCGGGAGAGAGGTTCTCGCGCAGCATGCCACGATAGAAACCTTCCATCAGCTCCGCCGTGGCCTGGTCCTCGACGCTCCACAGGCTGGCAACCACGCGGGCCGCGCCAGCGTACATGAAACCGCGGGTCAGCCCGATCAGCCCCTCGCCCCGCCACTCCCTGCCGAGAGCCGTGCGGCAGGCCGAGAGCACCACCAGGTCGGCGCCGAGCCGCAGGTTGTAGATGTCGTTGAGCCGGAGGACGCCATTCTGCTCCCTGCCCTGCTTGTCGTAGAGGGAGAGCACCAGCCCGGAGAGCTCCGGATGACGGGTGTCCAGGATGCCGTGGGTGGCGAAGTGCAGCTTCCGAAAACCCTTCAGATCGGTACCCGTGACTTTCAGCTTGGAGGCTTCGAAGCCTGTGGCCCGGAAGACCTGAGCGGGGAGGACGAGCGCCGCGATCTTCTCGGCCTCCCTCTCGGAGAAGGGGAGGCGGCGGAGGTTGGAAACGTCGAGAGTGTCCCGGCCGGTCCGCGCACCGCGCCTGAGGGAGCGCGAAGCCGGCGCCCGTTTGCCGAGGGAGGCTTTCGGGAGCTTCAGGCGCTGGTCGTCCTTGTACACCGGGTCCGCGAAGATCGCCAGCTCGCGGCGGGCGGGTGCGTGCTCGCCAAGCTCGCGGCGCAGCGCGGCCAGGGCCGTGGCCGAGGGAAGGGTGATGATCTCGTGCCGCGTCTCCAGGGGCTCTCCCGAGCCGGGGATGGGCAGGGCGGCGAAGGGGATGTATTGAAGAGCCCCGTCGGCCACCACCAGCAGGGGCTGGTCCCCCAGGAGCTTCGCCGCAGGCTGCAGGATCATCTGCGAGAGCTCGCGCCCGGCCTGCTCGGCCCCGGCGTCGGCAGCGGCGATGCGGGCTTTGAACGCGGGCAGGGGCTCCCCGGGCTTGCGCGCGTTGCGGACCGTCAGCAACTCGTAATAGCGGCGGGCGGTCCTCTCGATGACATCCCGGCCCGGCAGCGGGAAGGCGTCGAGGGAGTGCGGGGCCACGACCCAGAGGAAGCTGCGTTCCGCGCCCAGGGAGTACTCCAGGAGGAGGGCCTGGCCGTCCAGGAGCTCGGCCTGGATGCCGGCCACTCCCAGGGGCTGGGGCTGGGTCAGGGCCGCGTAGCGCGGGCCGCTCTCCCGCAGGCTCGCCTGCACTCTCTGGTACTCGTCCAGGGCCTCCTCGACGCGCTGCCCGGCCTCGGCGAGCTTGGCGGGATCGGGCTTCTCCCGGGCCAGCAGCCTCACCCGGAGCCACTCCCGGTCGTTGACCTCTTCCCGCAGCCGGCGCTCGCGCTCGACCAGGGCAGGGTCCGCTCCCTCACGGATGTCGGCTTCGGACTCCTTGAGGACCTCCAGCAGGGTGCGGGCTCGAGCCCCCTCGCTCGCCTTCAGGGCATCGGCCGCGAAGCCCTCGGTCCGCCGGCGCTCGTGGAGCCCCATCAGCAACTCGATCTGGAGCTCGTAATAGTCCTGGCGGGCGGCGGAGAAAGAGGTTCGGAGCCCCTGGTCGACCACCCGGGTGCGCAGGGACTCGATGATCTCGAGGGCCTTACTGACCTGCGAAAGGGCCGCCGGGAGATCGCCGGCATCCCGGTCGAGCCGGGCCAGCGCCAGGGTCACGTCAGCCTCGGCGGGGAGGTCTCCCAGTTGGCGGTCCAGAGCCACGGCCAGCTCCAGCTCGCGGCGAGCGGCCGGCCGATCTTGCAGTGCGCGATAGACCCGGCCCAGGGTGAAGTGGGCGTCTGCCTCGCGATCACGATACCCATGGGCCAGCGGCAAGGCCTGTTGGGCGAGCTTCAGAGCCTGGGCGGGCTGGCCGAGCCTCAGCGCCAGGGACGACTGGTTGAGCAGGATTTGTGTCTGGGTCTCCTGGTCGTTGACCTTGCGGGCGAGGGCGAGAGCCTGTTCGTACGCTCTCTGGGACTCGTCGAACCTCTCCAGATGCTGATCGACGGTGCCGATGTTGTTGAGCGTCCTCGCCTCGTCGGTCCGCTTCCGGGAGGCTCGGCTCAGCGCGAGAGCGGCCTGGTACTGGCTCAGCGACTTTTCGAAGTCCCCCAGGGTGCTGGAGAGGTCGGCCAATCCGTTCTCGGCCAGAGCTTCCAGAGGGCGGTCCGAGGTGCTGCGTGCGAGCTCCAGAGTCTGCTTGTAAAGCTTGACGGCCTTCTGGTTCTCCGAGACCTGCTTGTAGGCATAGGCAAGATTGCTGAGGATCTTTCCTTCTTGCTCCGGGTCGCCAACTCTCTTCGTCAGCTCAAGGGCCTGTTCCTGGAGCTCGATGCCTTTGTGCGTCTCACCTTCGTCAGAGTCGAGGAGGCCCAGGTTGCTCAGGGCCGACGCCAGGACCCACTCGTCGCCGATCTCGCGGGCGATGGCCCGGGCTCGTTCGTAGAGCTGCCGGGCTTCGCTGCGGCGTTCGGCCTCCTTGAGGCAAAGGCCCGCCCAGTTCAAGGCCAAGGCCTCCCCGTGGCGAGCCTTGCGGTCGGGTTGGCTCGCCCAGGACGCTGCGGCGCCCTGATAGTCCTGCGCCGCTTGGACCTCCTTTCCGAGCTCGTGATGCCGTTGGCCCAGGACATAGAGGGCCTGGGCCGCCTTGCGGGATTCGTGGATCTCCTGCCAGAGGACGGCGGACCGTTCCAGGAGACGGATCTTTTCGCCATCGCTCTCCACCGGCTCGACCATGCCTCCCGACGTGGCCTTCACGGCTTCGGCCCGGGTCCGGTCTACATCGTTCGGTGCCCGAGGGCCCTCGACGCGCAGGGTGTACCGCCCGGACTGCCGCTTCGCGGCTGTGACCTCGATCCTGTGGGCCCCCGGCCGTTCCGCCACCGCGGCCAGATCCTCTGTCGAATCGGGGCGTCCAAGGTTCAGGCTGTCCGCCACCACCACCAGGACACCCTTGGGATCCAGAAGCCGGACCTCCACGTCGACCCCGTTCTCCTGCACGGTGACGCGCAGGAACTGGCCCGCCTGCAGCTCGACGGCGTAGGCCTGCTTCTCTCCGCCCCGGATCTCCCGCTCCTGGGTGAACCCGTCGTGCAGGAACGGCTTGGCGGTAGGAGCCGTCTCCGCGCCGCAGAGAAGGGCGGCGAGGAGGAGGGGCGCCCGTCGGACGGCACGGTGCAAACCCGGATTGCGCCGGCGGAAAAGGAGGGAAGACCTCATTCGTTCTTCTGTCTGGGCGGCTTCACGACGCTCGCTCCGGCCTTCTCTCCCGGACTGGCCTCGTGGCTTCGGGAGTCCTGCAAGTTGGCGAAAGCGCAGCCATTTTATCGTCACGCGGCCCGGCCGATCCAGGGGCGGGTAGCCTGAGGCCTTAATTACGTGACAAGAGGGAGATTTTTCTTTCCCGTCGAGAGGGGCGCAAACGCGGCGGGTTTCGCGCTAAGCTACGGATCGTGCGCGATGAACCGGAGAAGGGCCGGCGCGTCCTGCACTGCGACATGGACTGCTTCTACGCGGCCGTGCACATGCGGGATGATCCGTCGCTGCGGGGCCTGCCGGTGATCATCGGCGGCCGGCCGGAGAGCCGGGGCGTGGTGGCCGCCGCGAGCTACGAGGTGCGCAAGTTCGGCGTCCATTCCGCCATGCCCTCCTCGCGCGCCCGGCGGCTCTGCCCGGACGCCATCTTCATCCCCCCCGACTTTCGCCGCTACTCGCGCGAGTCGGAGAAGATCTTCGCCATCTACCGCGAGATCACCCCGCTGGTGCAGGCGGTCTCGATCGACGAGGCCTATCTGGACGTCACCGACCATCTGGGGGAGGCGGGGAGCGCCACCGCCGTGGCCAAGGCGATCCGGCGGCGGGTGCGGGAGGAGCGGGGGCTGACGGTGAGCGTCGGGGTGGGACCCAACCGGCTGATCGCCAAGATCGCCTCGGACTTCAACAAGCCGGACGGCCTGACGGTGGTGCCGCCGGGCAAGGTGCGGACCTTCCTCGATCCCCTGCCCGTGCGCCGCCTGCACGGCGTGGGGCCGGCGACGGAGCGGTCGCTGGCGGAGATGGGGCTCCAGACGGTCGCCGACCTGCGGGCCGTGGAGCTGGAGGTCCTGACCGCCCGCTTCGGCAAGCACGGCCGCATCCTCTGGGAGTTCTCGCGGGGGATCGACGATCGCCCGGTCGAGACCCACAGCGAGCGCAAGAGCCTGGGGACCGAGAACACCTACGCCGTGGACCTGGCGGACCTGGCCGCGATGGAGGCCGAGGTCGACCGCATGGCGGAGGAGGTGGCCCGCACCCTGGAGCGCTCGGGGCTCGGCGGCTGCACGGTGACGCTCAAGGTGCGCTACGCCGACTTCACCACCGTCACCCGCTCGCGGACCTTTCCCGTGCCGGTCTGCGACGGCGGCTCCATCGCCCTCTGTGCCCGGGACCTCCTGCGCCGCACCGAGGCCCCCACCCGGCCGGTGCGCCTCCTCGGCGTGACCGCCTCGAACCTGGTGCGCGAGCGGATCAGTCAGCTCCCCCTGTTCGTGTACTCAGAAGAAGGTACACTGAAAGGGTGATGGACGAAGCCGCCCTCCGACCCTAGGCCGGACAGGTGGTTCTAGGGGTGGCCCTGGAGCTGAAATCGCTTTACGGGGAGCAGATCAAGCGGTCCGTGGACCCTGGCACCCCCTTTGCTTCGCCTCCATTGAGAGGTGTGCTAACCCGCGGCCGGCTCGGACCGGCCGTAGAAGGAGAACCGGTCATGCTGAGATGGGCTCTGATCTTCCTCATCGTGGCGCTGATCGCGGCGGTGTTCGGCTTCGGCGGCATCGCGGCCGGCGCAGCGGGGATCGCGAAGATCCTGTTCGTGCTCTTCCTGATCGTCTTCGTGATCTCGCTGATCATGGGACTGGTGCGGCGAGCTTGACGTAAGCAGGGACGCCCGGCGGGGATGACCATGGAATCACCCGCGCCTGCTCTCGGCTCCCGGGCCTATCGTCCGGGCGAGCCGGGTCTTGCGCAAAGGATCGGCGATGCTGGAACCCATTCGCCGGGATGCCCCTGAGGAGGAGCGCCCGCGCCCCGACATCAAGAAGCTCCGCGACCTCCTCGAGGGGCCGTTCGGCGTCAAGTCGCTGACGCTGACCGGTCTCTTCATTCTGGCCGCCTTTTACACCCTCTACTTCGGCCGGGAGTTCTTCCTCCCCATCATCCTTGCCCTGCTGCTCAGCTTTCTGTTGAGCCCGATCGTGCGGTTCATGAAGAAGCTGCACATCCCCGAGGCCCTGGGTGCTGCGGTCGTGGTGCTCGGGCTGCTGGGGGTTCTGGGGCTGTGCCTCTACGAGCTTTCCGGACCGGTCTCCACCTGGATGCAGCAGGCGCCGGCCAACATGCACAAGATCGAGCGCCGGTTGCGCGATTTGAAGAGGCCCGTGCAGACGGTGAGCAAGGCCACGGAGCAGGTGGCGAAGATGGCCCAGGTGGGGGGCGGTGATCAGCCGCAGCCCCCGGTGACCGCCGTGGCCACCCCGACTCTCGGCGAGCGCCTGGCCAGCGGCGCCTTCGTTTTCGCCGCCAGCGGGGTGACGATGTTCATCCTCCTCTACTTCCTGCTCGCCGCGGGGGACATGTTCCTGCGCAAGCTGATCAAGGTGATGCCCAGCCTCGCGGACAAGAAGCGGGCGGTGGAGATCGCCCGCCAGATCGAGACCGAGATCTCCACCTATCTCTCCACCGTCACCTTCATCAACATCGTCCTGGGGTTGGCCGTATGGGGGGCCATGGCGCTCATCCGGGTCCCCAATCCGCTCCTCTGGGGAGTGATGGCAACCGTCACCAACTACATCCCCTACCTCGGAGCGATGACCATGTACGTGGTGCTCGGCGGGTTGGGGTTCCTCACCTTCAACGACCTCCCCCATGCCCTCCTGCCGGCGGGTGCCTTCCTGGTTCTCAACGTTCTGGAGGCCTATCTGCTGACCCCCATGATCCTCGGGCGGCGGTTGACACTCAATCCGGTGGTGATCTTCCTCGCCCTCTCCTTCTGGGGATGGCTCTGGGGAATCACCGGCGCCGTCCTCGCCGTGCCGATCATGGTGGTGTTCAAGATCTTCTGCGACCACAGCGAGCCGCTGGCGCCGATCGGCGAGTTCCTGGGCACTTAGACGTCCTCTCCCTCGCCCCACCTCTCCATATCCCGACGCTCCTTCTTGGTGGGACGGCCGGCGCCCCTCTCCCGCAACGCGGGCGGGCGCATCAGGAGACGCTTCAGGGGATCGGACTCAGGACGCGGCGGGCTCAGATCCTCGTACAGAGTCCGCGCCTCCTCCTTGGACACGGGCTTGTCCCGCAGCTCCTTGACGACGAGGACGCGGGTCCAGTCCCCCTGCACGACCTCGATACGATCACCAGGGATCAGATTGCGGTGGGGCTTGGCCGCCTGTCCGTTGACGCGGACGCGGTTCAGGTCCACGGCGTGGGTGCCCTGGGTGCGGGTCTTGAAAACGCAGGCCACGTGCAGCCACTTGTCGAGGCGGACCGGCATCCGCGAAGTCTATCTCGTCTCAGAGGGTGTTTGGAAATCAAGCGGCTGCGAGACGACGTAACCATCAGGCAGCGGTGAGGCAGCACCTCAAAGCCCTTGGCCTGGTCAGATCTCTTGACAATCTCCAAGACCCACTTGCCCAAGCCTTTCACCCAATCGACCATTGCCCCGCATATCCCCCATCGGCCCAGATCCTCTGCAACCGAGGAAAGCGCTCGCCTACCTTTTCCAGGACAAGTTTGGCGCCATCGCGATCTTGGACATTGGCCGCGTGCACCACACAAATCAGCAGTAAGCCTAGGGTGTCGACCAGGATGTGGCGCTGTATTTGTTTACCGGCCTATCCCAGCGCTACGGCATAGCTCGCCCCTTGGAGGGATGGTCACCCGCAAACGCAGGTCCGCTACGCCGACAGAGAATT
>JAJKHS010000053.1 GCA_021154885.1 Thermoanaerobaculum sp. | reverse complement strand
TGGCTCGGGAATAGGGAACAGTGTCTCGCTCATGAACGAAGTGTCTCATGAACACGAGTCGAGAGGAACCGCCTATCCGGAATTTCTTCACAGCCTCTCAGACGATCGAGGAGGTGGAGCAGAACATGCGAGAGGCCATCGAGTTCCATCTGGAAGGGATGCGCCTCCACGGTGACCCCATTCCAGAGCCGAGCACCCTGTCACTCTACGTCGACGTGGCTGCGTAAGTATGAACCAGACATACACAGCGGTGGTGAAGGAGAGCTCCGGGTGGTGGATCGGTTGGATCGAAGAACTCCCCGGCGTCAATTGCCAGGAGGCCACCCGTGAAGAGCTGCTCGACACCCTCGGGGTAACGCTCCGGGAGGCGCTTGAGCTCAATAGCAGGACGCCCTGAGGCGGCAGCGCTGAAGACCAAGTAGTCTGCCCCGACCTGACCCCACCGTCACGCGCACACCCGCCACTCCAAGAACCGCCTGCCCAGTCACCCTTCAAGAAGAAGCTCTTTCCCTCTCCTCCCATCCCGGGCCGGAGCACGGGCGCCGAACGGCTCTTCCAAGAAGACCCGCGACGGCTTTCTCCGCCAAGGATTGGCTACGACGCCGCCAGTGGAGGTCCAGCGCGAGGAGATGGTGTCAGCCTTCGAGACGCAGGAGGTCCATCGGGAAGCCCTGGCCGCACTCCTCCTCTTCCAAGAGGCCGCCGGCCGCGAAGAGGTCACCGCCGGCCTGGTCCGCGAGCTCATCACCTACCTCGCGAGCGCCCGCAGCAACCCGGAGCTGCGGTTCCGGTAGACTGCGCCTCGTCGAGGCCTCTCAGCCACGAGGCGGCTCGGCTTGACAATCGACGTAAAGCTGTAAATACTGCCGCCGTGAAGACGACCTTTGATTTGCCCCAGACGTTGGTCAGGAAAGCGAAGGCGCTCGCCGCCCAACAAGGACGTCCCCTGCGCGATCTCGTAGCCGAGGCGATCGACGAGAAACTCGAGGTCGCAGCCGGCGGAGAGGTGGACGCGACGAAAGCGAGCGAGGTCAGACGGGAGGCCTGGGAACGCTGGAAGAGCCGGCTGGAGCGGCGCTCGGACGGAACCTGGTTCAATCCTGAGGGCATTGACGACGAATCCTTTTTCCGGTCGCTCGAAGAGGTCCGGCGAGAGCCCTGGGCAAAGCGTGATCCATTCGGCATCGATTCGTAGGCTCTCCTGCTTCCGAGAAATCCGGCTGCCAGCGCGATGTTCCTGATCGACACCAATGTCTTCTCAGAGTTGATCCGGCCGCGTCCAAACCTGCCCGTCGTTCGGCGGCTGCTTTCAACAGATCCGGCGGCGCTGTTTGCCTGCGAGATGACGCGCTACGAGTTGCGCTTCGGCGCGGCGATCCACCCAAAATCGAGCGAGATCTGGGAGAAGGTGGAGCGCGAGATTCTGCCGCTACCGATCTGGCTTCCGATCGAAGAAAGAGTCGCGCTCGCAACCGCCGATCTCCAGGCTTCGCTGCGAAAGGCCGGAAAGCCGATCGACATGCCCGACGTCTTCCTCGCCGCAACGGCGCGGGTGCACGACTTGGTGCTCGTGACTCGCAACGTTCGCCACTTCCAGAACGTTCCCGATCTCGTGGTCGAGAACTGGTTCCCCGCAGAAGGACCGGAGAGCTGAGCCGCGTCCAGGAGCCCGATGACGAAGGCCACCGACTGGAAGTCAACCGATGCGAATGACCGGCATCCCCTTCGCAACGACCGATTGGTCGCTGATTGAGCCGACCGAGCACCCCGGCGAGACGGGCACCGCCTTCTGACGCACCCGGACCTTTGGTGACATCCGCGTCCGAATGGTCGACTACACGCCCGGCTATCTGGCGGATCACTGGTGCGTGAAGGGGCACATCCTCCTCTGTCTTGAAGGGGAGCTCCACGTCGAGCTGCGCGGCGGCGACACCCACGTCCTCACGCCGGGCCTGAGCTACCAGGTCACCGACGACGCCGAGCCCCACCGCTCCCACACCAAGACCGGCGCCAGGCTCTTCATCGTGGATTGATTGGAGCGGGACCCCTTCTCCTGATTCCGCCGGCCGCGGCAGGTGACGCGCCAGCACTCTAACCCTCGGGCCTCCGGAGGGTGTCTTACTCGGAGAGCGGCGCCTCGCGTCGAACGAGGCCCGACCGAAAAACGGAAGCGCGTTCCACGACGGAAGAGGAGGAAATGTTCGGACCGCATGCCTGAGCCCTCACCAGAGACTTCCAGTGGCAGCCCTGATCTGCACACTTGCACTTGTCGAATTGTCTTGATCCTTGACTGTCCCTTGAAAGCTCTCTATTGTTAAGAATGGACCAGAAAGCCTGTAGGTTCGAGTGGCACTCATTTCTGGGTAGGTTTGTTCAAGGAGGATTTCATGTATCAACCCAAGTCACGCCGTTGGTCCCGCCGAGAAGGCCTTCTATGGCTCTCGCTGCTCGTGCTTGCAATGGCCGCGGTTTCCTCGCGCGCATCGGCTGGGGAGACGGTGAAGGGTGAGGTAAAGACTTTCGCTTTTCCGAAGGCGGTGCCCTATGTCATCACAGACGACTTGCGGAACCTGCCTCAGGTAGCGGCTCCTAGACGTTTATTCACCTGGGAGCACGAGGATCCTCCGATCGTCCAGCCCCCCGGTCCGGCGGAGGCCGATGTCGTCCCGAACACCGCCCTCGCTCCAATGCCTTCGCCTTTGCGGAGCTTCGACGGCCTGAGCTCCAACACGGCCGTCACCGGCGGACAAGCCGGCGGGATCATGCCTTCCGACGTCAACGGAGACGTCGGACCGAACCACTATATCGAGGCGGTGAACGACGCGTATGCGATCTACAACAAAAGCGGCACGCTCTTGACCGCGTTCACGGAGAACTCACTCTGGAGCGGCACAGGGAGCTCGCCCTGCAATGGCAACAGCAAGGGTGACGCCGTGGTCCTTCACGACGGGCTGGCGGACCGGTGGATACTCACTCACCTCGCCTTCGCGACGAGCGGTAGCGCGAAGCTCTCGCCATTCTATCAGTGCATCGCCGTCTCGCGGACGAGTGACCCAGTGACGGGTGGCTGGTATGGCTACGCGATCCGAATGGATACCGGGGGAACGGGTCAGCCGCCGGTCGGAACGCTCAACGACTACCCGAAGTTCGGTCTCTGGACGGACTGTCTCTACATGACCGCGAATGGATACACCGAGCAGACTACCGAGAACTTCATCGGGACCATGTTTGCATCGTTCAGCCGCTCCGACATGTACTCAGGCGCAGTCCTCACGGGGGCGCTCGGCTTCTTGGCCAGCACCAATTCGGACCCATTCACGATGATTCCAAGCACGCTGCTCGGCACTAGCGCCGGCTCGCTGCCTCCGTCCGGGACGCCGAACTACTTCGTCTCTCAGTCGTGGACCCAATTGGTATTCGAGGTCAGGAAATTTACCGCGGGCGCGAACTGCGGAAGCGGAGGGACGTTAAGCCTCCCGACGAATGTGAGCCAGCCGAGCTACGCGGTGGCTGCAGGCAGCTTCGTTCCCCAGCCGAACACGACGAACCAGCTCGACAGCCAGGGTCACAAGCTCATGCAGAGGGTTCAGTACCGGAAGATCGGCAACTCCGAGTCGGTCTGGGTCGTCCATACCGTGCGCTCTTCCTCAACCTCCCCTGTGGAGCCGCACTGGGCGCAGATCAATGTAACGGGCGGCACGATCTCGCCAACTCCCGTGCAGCAACAGATTTACGTGCCCGACGCGAGCCTCAACCGCTGGATGCCGAGCCTCGCGGTTGACGGCCAAGGCAACATGGCTCTCGGCTATAGCACGTCGAACAGTACGAGATTCCCCTCCATCGCTTATTCCGGCCGCCTCGCCGGCGATGCGCTCAACAACCTGCCGCAGACGGAGACACAACTCATTGCGGGCTCGGGCTCGCAGACGAACAACTGCGGCAACCCTTCTGCTCTGTGTAATCGTTGGGGCGATTATACGGCGATGAGCATCGATCCCGTGGACGATTGTACGTTCTGGTACATTAACCAATACTACAGCAGCCAAACCAACGGTACCGCGGGGAACTGGCAGACGCGCATCGGGTCGTTCAAGTTCCCAGGCTGTGGGCAGACGCCGCCACCGTCGGTGACGACGACTCCCGCTTCCGGTATCTCGCAATCTGCCGCTACCCTGAATGGCACGGTCAATCCGAACGGTGCGAGCACGAACGCGTACTTCGAATGGGGGACTACGACGGGTTATGGCAACACGACGTTCAGTCAGAACGTCGGATCTGGAACGACGGCTGTCGCGTATAGCGTAAACCTTGGAAGCCTTTCCTGTAATACGACCTATCACTTCCGGGGTGCCGCGACGAACAGTGGCGGCCCGGGATTCGGTGGCGACCGGAGCTTCACGACCAGCCCGTGCCCGGTGACGGCTCCATCGGTGACGACGGATCCCGCAACCGGCATTGGCCAGACCGGCGCGACACTGAACGCCTCCGTGAACCCCAACGGCTCGTCGACGACGGCGGCTTTTGAGTGGGGCCTGACATCGTCCTACGGAAACAATTCCGACTATGGCCCTATTGGCAGCGGCACCGGAGTGGTACCGATTGGAACCGCGCTGGTCAACCTCTCATGTAATACCATCTATCACTTCCGCGTCCGGGCAGCAAACACCGGCGGGACGTCCTTCGGAGGAGATCGCGCGTTCACCACCAACTCATGCCCCCAGGCGTCTCCTCCGATAGCCAACGTCAGCGCGGCGACCAACGTCGGGCAGACCTCGGCCACCCTCAATGCCTCGGTCAATCCCAACGGCAGCGCCACCAACGCCTACTTCGAGTACGGCACGGCCGCCGCTGGCTTCACCAACTCCACTACGGCCCAAAGCCTTGGCTCCGGCACCAGCTTCCAGACCGTCTCTCAGAGCCTGGGAAACCTTGCTTGCAACAGAGCGTACGTCTTCCGCGCTGTCGCTTCAAACGTTGGTGGCACCGTCCACTCCGCCAATCAGGGATTCACTACTCAACCCTGCGCCGGCCAGGGCCTGCTCTTCCGGGATACCCTCGAGAATGGCATTCCCAACTGGCTCACGCAGGCCCCCTGGGCGCTGACGACCAACTCCGCCCACAGCCTCACGCACTCCTGGACTACCAGTCCGGACGGCCCTTACGGGCCAAACCTGAACAGCTCCATCTTTACTCCGACCATCGACCTCTCGGGTGTGACGGCGGCCGGCCTCAGCTTCTGGCATCACTATGACCTGGAGTCCGGCTTTGACAGGGGCAACGTCTGGGTGACGCCGGACGACGGGGTAAGCTTCACCCTCCAGACGGGTTTCACCGGGACGAAGAGCGGCTGGACCCTGGAAGGCGTGGACCTCAGCTCGTTCGCCGGCCAACGCTTGCGCATCGTCTTCCAGCTCTTGACCGATAGCAGCATCTCCGGCAACGGCTGGTACCTCGACGACTTCGTGGTGCGGACCCCCACCTTCGGCGACGTCCTGCCCGCCGATTTCGCTTGGAGCTGGATCGAGGCGCTCTATGCCAACGGCATTACCAACGGATGCTCCGTCACCCCTCGTCTGTATTGCCCCAACGACTCCGTAACCCGCGCCCAGATGGCCGTTTTCCTGATGCGCGGCATGCTGGGCAGCTCGCACCAGCCGCCACCCGCACAGGGTACCGTCTTTCTCGACGTAGCTTCCGGAGATTTTGCCGCCGACTGGATCGAGGAATTTGCCGCCCAGGGAATTACCCACGGCTGCGGCAACGGCCGTTACTGCCCAGGCGACCCTGTGACTCGCGCTCAGATGGCCATCTTTTTGCTCCGGGCCAAACACGGCAGCACCTACCAGCCGCCACCCGCAACCGGCTTTATGTTCAACGACGTCAACACCGGCGACTTCGCCGCCGACTGGATCGAGCAACTCGCGAGAGAAGAAATTACTCTCGGCTGCGGAGGAGGTAGCTTCTGCCCTGGAGACGCAGTGTCGCGGGCCCAGATGGCCATTTTCCTGATGCGGACTTTCAACTTACTGTCGCTCTAGCAGAGACGCGGGTCACTCAATCAGAGCGACGTCGCCGCACGGGAGCTCGACCTGCTCCCCAGGTGGTAGACTGGCGGATTCCAGAAACGCCAGACCCGGCGGCATTGACACGAACTTCGTGCCCCCAATAACATCGTGGCATGAGAAACGTCACCATCACCTTGGAAGAAGAGGTGGCCCTCTGGGTTCGGATTGAGGCGGCCAAGCAGGAGACGAGCGTGTCCCGTCTGGTGGGTGAGATGCTGCGGGAGCTCATGCAGACTGGAGCCGCCTATGAGGAGGCTCGGCGCCAGTTCTTTTCCGTCGCGCCGCAGCCCCTCGGAGCCAGCGGCGCTCCTCTTCCCTCCCGCGAGGAAGTCCATGACCGCGCGAGTTTTCGTTGACACCAACGTCCAACGTATACAGGCTTGGTCAGCTTTCAGATACTCCAGGTCGTTCGTGCGCTGTGGGCCTGGCAACCGATCGTCGTCGATGATCGGATAACCATGACCGCATGGGCCGATCAGGACCGATTCGGACTCTCCTGGTGGGACGCCCTGATCGTCGCCGCAGCGGTTCTCGGGCCGAACTCCCCTCTGGCCGCACCTCGTGAAAGGAATAGCCCATGCCCGACACCATCCACGCCTGCCGCAAGTGCCTGACCGCCGCCGCTCTTCTCGTCCTCCTGGCCCCGGCCGCGCCGGCGCTGCCGCAGGAGGCGCCGCGGGCGGAGGGGCCTCCTCCCTATCGGGTCGGCGGGGAGGTCACCCGGCCGGAGATCCTCATCAGCAAGCCTCCGGTTTACACGGAGCTCGCCCGCAGGGCCCGAGTGACGGGCACGGTGATCGTGGAAGCGGTGATCGACGAGCAGGGCAACGTCACGCAAACGCGGGTGCTCAAAGGGCTGCCCATGGGGCTCGATCGCGCGGCCGTGAATGCCGTCCAAGCCTGGAAGTTCAAGCCGGCCACCCTGCAGGGCCGGCCGGTGCCGGTCTACTACGTCCTGACCGTGAATTTCCACATTGACGACTCGCTCTTCGGTTGTGGCCCGGCGTTCTTGAAGTTCCTGGGCCAGAACGCCGAATTCACCGCGCATCTGCGCGGCAAGCGCTACCAGGAAGCCGCACAGGTCCTGGATCGCCTGGCCACGGAGCGGCCGGCGGAGCCGGCGATCCCTCTCGCCAGGACCTTTCTCCTTCTGGAGCAGGGCCAGTTGCAGGATGCCTGGCAGGAGGCGCTGAACGATCGGGGTCCCGAGCGCTACGAGGGCCTGTGCAGCGTCGGCGCCTTCGCCTTGCAGGCCGGCGGCAAGGGCCTGGATGCCGAGGGCCGTGCCGAGCGTGCCGAGGTTATCGCGCTGGGTCTCAAGGCCGAGACCGCCGCGATGGCGGTCCGGGCGGATGGCCCGGAGGCGATCCTCTACAAGAGCCTGCTGCTGCGGACCAAGGCAAAGCTGACGCTCGATCCCGGAGAGCGTCAGGCATTGAAAGAGGAGGCGGACCGGCTCCTGAAGCAAAGCACGGACTTGCAGAAGGCGCGAGGGACGCTGGACGCTCACCAGGAGCGATGAGCGCCGCCCGGACGGCAAGTGGGAGGGCGGGCCGCGCCGGAGCCGAGCCCAGGCCGAAGCATCGACCCGCCCTCCGGGATCTTCAGGGAACGCACCGGGTCTGGAACACGAAGCAGCTCGCGCAACTGCCGCAGACGGAGCGCACGTTGGTGGCGGCGCCCTCGACGGTGCCGAGCTCTGACGAGTCCAGGTAGTGCAGCGTCTCGCGGCTGAGCTTGAGCCTCAGGTCTTTGGCGGTCTTCTTCACGTCGGGTCCCCTTCACGGTCGGTTCTTGGAGCTCGGCGCCTTCGGCACGCCCGAAGGCCACCTCTCCACTATGAAGAGTGCGTGCCGGCGCCTAGGGCGCCACGGCCGTCGCCAGCACGACAGTCTCGCCAGGGCCTTCGTGTGCACCTTCTCTTGTAGAGCCTGAAGAAAGGAGAAAAACCATGTTGATTGGACCCGTCGCAGCAGCTTCTCCTCGGCGAGGGAGAGCGGTGGCGATCCGAGCCAGCCTCGCTCTGGCTTGGCTCGCCGCGTTCAGTTGGCTGGCCGCCGAAGCCTCCGCGGCCACCGTGGCCAGGCCGGTGAAAGACCTCACCCGCTCGGCCGAGCTCGTCTTCCGCGGCACGGTGCAGAAAACCGGCGCCGCCAATCTGTCGCTCGTGGAGCCCAATGCCAGAACGGCGGTCGTCCGGGTGGACGAAGTCCTCAAAGTGAGCGGCACGTTCGACACCTTCGCCGGCGGCGAGGTCACCGTCTTCCTGAGCGAGGACCTGAACGCCGGGGACCAGCGCGTTTTCTTCACCAAGGTCCTGCTCCTTGGCGAATCGCTGGGAGTCCAGGAGGTGGGGCGGGCGGCCGGCTCGGTCACCGAGCTCAAGGCGCAGGTAGGGAGCGCCAAGGCCGAGATTCTCCGCGAGGGTCTGGCGGCGCGCCTGGCCGGGGCTGACCTGGTCGTCTCCGGCCGCGTCCTGAGCCTCAGGGCCACCGGGGCCGCAGCGAAGAGCGGCGCGATCTCCGAGCACGATCCGCAGTGGGCCGAGGCGGTGCTCGAAATCAATTCCGTCCTCAAGGGGCAGGTCACCGGCAAGACGGTCGCGTTCTGGGTTCCAACCAGCGTCGACGTCATGTGGGCGTCCGTTCCCAAGCCGGGCCTTGGTCAGGAGGGAACCTGGCTGCTCCACCGCCAGGCCCAGGAAGGCGGCGCCACGGTCCTTGCCGTCGTCGATGCCCAGGACCTGCTGTCGGCCGAGGAGGCGAAGGTTGCGAAAAGTCTGGCGCGGCCATGAACGGACGCAACGTCTCGTGGGACCTCTCGATGAACAACCAGTGAGGAGCCAAGCGATGCGAAAGATGATCCATCCGATCCAAGCCCTGCTCGCCGTCACCTTCATGGCGGCGGGATTCCTGGCCTTGGGAGTGCAAGAGGCGCGCGCCATCGACGTCTGTGGAAACGGGATCTGTGCTTCCACCGCACGTCCTCCCGAGACCTGCTCGACCTGCCCAGAGGACTGCGGCCCCTGTCCTCCCCCGCCGCCGCCGGCAGTCCTCGTCGTCAACATGATTCCGTTCGCGCAGAGCGCCGAGACCGGCCAGGACAGCGAACCGAACCTTTCCGTCAATCCGAACAACCTGCAGCAAATCGCCGGGTCGGCGTTCACCACCAACCCGACGGGCTCTACCACCACGGCGCCGATCTACGTCTCCACCAATGGCGGCACCACCTGGACGATGAACAACATCGTGCCGAGCGCCAATGGCAGCACCGGGGACATCACCCTGCGCTTCGGCGGCACCACCAACTTCCTTTATACCGGAACTCTGCGCGGCGGCGCCGGGCTCACCCTCAACCTCCTGCGCACCGCCAATTTCACCGCGGCGACCACGATGACGCTGCTGAGCAGCCGCGCCAACGTGGACCAGCCGTTCGTCCAGGCGGCCACCTTCGCGGGAGCCGACCGGGTGTACGTGGGCAACAACGATTTCAATGCCGCAGGTGGAAGGACCGCGACCGTGGATCGCACGCTGAGCGGCACGGCGGCCTCTCCATCGTTCACCTCACTGCGGATCGAGACCCGCAACACCTGCAGCCAGGACGGCCCGCCGATCCGCCCGGCTATCCATCCGGACGGCACGGTCTACGGGATTTTCTATCGCTTCCGTCCGCCCTCTTGTTCGTCGCCGTTCACCACCGACGTGGTGGTGGTACGCGACGACAACGGATAGCCAAAGCGTAAGGAGCCAAGCCATGCGAAAGAGGATCAAGGTTCTACTCCCCGCGACCTTCCTGGCGGCGGGATTCCTGGCCCTTGGAGTGCAAGAGGCGCGCGCCATCGACGTCTGTGGAAACGGGATCTGTGCTTCCACCGCAACTCCTCCCGAAACCTGCGCGACCTGCCCGGCGGACTGCGGTCCCTGTCCGCCGCCGCCGGCTGATTTCGCCAACCTGACCGATCCCAGCGACGGCCTGCCCGGACGGATCGTGGTGTCGGGCATCTGGGTGCCCTTTGAGAATTTCAGCCACACCAACTTCGGGCAGGAGCGCTTCGTCAGCTCGAACCTGAGCATCGCGGTGGACCCCACCAACAGCTCGCGGGTGTACATCGCCTGGGCGGACTTCCCGGGAGGCGCCCCGCCCTACACGCTCCACGTCCGGCGCTCGGACGACCGCGGCGTCAACTGGTCGGCGAGCGACCTGATCACGATCAGCAACGCCACCAACCCGGCCCTGGCGGTGAACAGCGCCGGCAAAGTGGCCTTCCTCTATCAACTCAACACGCCAGTCGGCGCGGCGCTGGCCAACCAGCGCTGGGAAACCCACGTCCGCCGCTCGGTGAACCTGGGTGCCACCTGGGATGACCTGATCCTGGCCAACACCCCGGCGGCCACGCCGGCGATGACGTTCATTCCATACCTCGGCGACTACGCCTACATCCAGGCGATCGGAAAGAATTTCTACGGTATCTTCTCGGCCAGCAACACTCCGGACCCGGCCAACTTCCCACAGGGCGTCACCTACCAGCGCAGCGCAAACTTCACCACCCACCAACTGTTCCGTACCGACGGCGTGACACCGGTGGCCGTCTCGATCGATCCGTTCTTCTTCAAGCTCACCGAGCCGTAGGGCGACGGGACGCAGGGCGGCTGGAGCGCTCCGGCCGCCTGCTCCATGACCGCGCGAGTTTTCGTTGACAACAACGTCCTGGTCTGCCAGTTCGACGCCCGAGCGCCCGAGAAACATAGGCGCGCGAACTGGCGTGTGGGCCGGTACCGCATTGCGTGGGCACCTAGTGAGACCGGCACGTATTCGGCCGACTCGAACAGAGGGCGGTCATCCTGCCCTCGATCTTTTCCGCGAGCTGCGCCAGAGGCTCAGAGAGACCTGCGATTTGCTCAGGCTCTTTCGGACACGCCTGAAAGCACGGCAAGAAGTCGCGATCTTCCGCAGCAAATACAGCGTTCCCCACAACGGCAGCCTGCTCTTCGCTCAGGCGCCCGGCCACGAACTCGCGCATGGCAATGTCATATGCGGTCACAAAGACAATGCTGCCAGCAGGCAAAGCACGCCCTGTGATTCTGTGAACATAGATGGCGCGCACCTGATTTCCCCTTGGCGCGGAGAACGCCGCGTAGATTTCCGGATCCGCTTCCGTATCGTCACCAATCAAAATAAACTTATCCATGGACGCACCGTAAATCTCTTGCATGTGTTTCGTCTTATAACCGAAGGGGGAGGTGAAGAGCTCCGTCCAGCCACGAAGAGTCAACTGGTAGGCGGGAAAGTCTTTATGATGCAAAAGCTCAGACACCTTGTGGCGCAAAATGCCGGGAGAGCCAGACATGAACCCAAGACGCTCAGCAGGAGAATCCTTGCCGAGAATTGCATGATAGAGCTCCGGCATCCCGGCGAATACCGCTTCGCTGGCCAAGGCATTCTGGATCGCATCGGGCCGATTCAGCACGTTGGTGATTTTTACCGTATCGTCCACATCGCTGATCAGGATGAAGGAATCGGCGGCCTTTGCTGCGCCAGCGCTGAGAGTGAATAACAGAAGGGCGACCCAGCAACCCCGAAGAAGGGTCCCTGGGTCGTCTTGGTACGTCCGTTCCTTGGGCATGACACAAGCTCCTCTCGGTACGGAGGGTGCCCGGGGATCGGGGCTCCGCAGGTTTCTCTAAACCCTTAGGCGATCCAGCGGGCGGGAAGTTACTGCAGAGGAGCCAATGGAGCCGCAGCAGACCTCCGCAATCTCCAGGTGAAACCGCAAGATCTTTCAAAAAATGCCCAGGGCACGCAGGCGGAGTGGTACGTTCGAAATGCCAGGAGCGAGAGCTCGACTGGCAACAGGTAAATCACCCAGGAGGATTTCTCCATGCGCCGATCGTTTCATCTCTCAGTCCCCATGGTTCTTCTCGCTTGCGCCTTGCTGGCGTGGCCTTCGCGGGCGGCGGCCCAGACTTCAATCGCTCGCGGGCAGCGATGGAGTCAGACCGTCACCTCCACCGTCTCCTATGCCAATGCCTGGCTCTCGACGCGGCTTTGCGTCCAATATACCGCGCCCTCGGGCAAGCTCTACACCGGGCTCGGCTATTGGGATCAGCCGCTCAGCCCCACCTCCGACCAGTTCCAGATTCGCGCCGCCTTCAACGAAACAGGCTCGTGGAGTTGGACGCTGATCGACGCCACCGGCTGCGCGCCGTCGTCGAGCTTCACGGTCCCCAGCAACCGCACCATCAACGTCGGCCTCGACGCCACCGGGCTCGCCCTCTATCAGCTCGGCCCGCTGCGGCTCTCCTCCAGCCTGGGTCTCGCCAACCGTTTCCTCGTCTACAGCGGCGCCGGGACCCTGACGCCGTTCGTGTGGATCGGCGACACCTCCTGGTCAGGGCCTTACCTCTCGTTCCTCAGCTCCTGGCAGAACTACACGGCGAACCGGCAATCGAAAGGTTTTACCGTGATCCAGACCGCCGCCCCGCTGGCGCCGACCACGGACGTCACCGGCCGGCCGGCCTTCGTCTCCACCGCGGGCGGCTCCGCGGCCTGCCCCGCCGGCACCGTGCTGCCGAGCAGCGCCTGCTGGCCGAACAAGGCCTACTGGGACTACTGGGACTCGCACGTCAACGACGTCAACGCCAAGGGAATGCTGGCGGTCGTCGTCGGCCTCTTCAAGCGGGTCGATGGCTCCACCAACTGGCCCGCGGTGGCCGATTCCCAGGGCTACGCGCGCTGGATCGCGGCGCGCCTGGCGGGCAACTACACGGCGCTGTCGCCCGGTTTCGACGAGTTGCCGGGGCGCAGCAAGACCTTCACGGAACCCGGCTGCGGCGGCGTTTCCGGCACCGCGGTCAATCAGGCCTGCCGGGCCCGCCAGGTCGGCACGGCGATCCGCGACGCCATTCTGCTCAACACCACGATCAACGCCTCGCCGCGCGCCGGCGATCCGCTGACGGCGGCTGGTGACCCACCACATGGGGGGCGGCTGCAGCGACGGCCTCGACGGCACGCCGCCGAACCAGTGCCTCGCCGACTACTGGCTGGCCCAGTTCCAGAACGAATCGTGGCTGGACTTCCAACTTTTCCAGAGCGGCCAGGGGGACAACTGCGTGGCGCCCAAAACCCAGGTGGTCTGCCTGACCGAGCGCGCCCGCCAGCGCCCCCGCACCCTCTACGACGCGGCTCCCACCAAGCCGCTGATCAACGGCGAGGCCATCTACGATCAGTTCAGCAGCCCGAACGCTCTCTACTCGGACGTCCGCGCCCGGCAGACCGCCTTTTATTCGTGGCTCTCAGGCGCCCCGGGCTTCACTCACGGCATCGCCGGCACCTGGGACTGGAATGGTTACTTTACGGGGCACTCGGTCAACGACAGCCTCGCCGCTCCCTCCTCGACGCAGATCGGGGCCATCGGACAGCTCTTCGCACCGTTCCGCTGGAATCGGCTGGTGCCCGACTGCCAGCCCTGGACCAGCACCTGCAGCCATATCAAAAACTCGGACCAGGCGACCCTGGCGCCGGAACGGCTGCGCGTGTACGCGCGGGACAGCAACGGACTTTTCGCCGTCGCCTTCCTGCCGGATGACAGCTCCATCCAGCTCGACCTTTCGGATCTCGCGAGCTTCAGCACCGCTCTCGGCGCCCCTTGGAGCACCGAATGGTTCGATCCCTCCCGCTCGTGCTACTGCACGGCGACGGCGAGCGGCAGCGGCCCCTACACCTTCAACCGTCCGAAGACGACGGAGGACTGGGCGCTGGTGATTCGCAATACCAACAGCTTCCCTCCGCCGTCGAATCGTCCGCTCTGCAATCCGCCGAGCGGCAGCACCATCTCCTGTAACTGATCGCACGTCCGGCGAAGGACCGCCCAGTGATGAGCAACAGCAGGCGCTCGAGCCTGCCGTTGCTCAGGAGGACCTCACTTGCAGGTTCCGAACGCCGTCCAATCGGACGCCTTAAACTGCGCGAGTTGGTTCGGCAATGACGGCGAACGGCTGCCCCAGAAGTTGATGTAAGTGATTGCGGCGTGGGGCATGATCTTGGAGCTGCCACATACATAAAGATTGATGATGCTCCGGCGCCGTTGGAACTGGGAATAAGTGCTCCAATCGATGTCTCCACCGCGGAAAGCCACGTGGCAGGTCCGGCAACTTTGAGCCACAGCTCCCAGATAGAGCTGCTGCTTGAGCGGATTCGCGGCGTCGATCCACTGAGCAGGAACGAACTTGTCGTTGAATGTGCTGCCACCTCCCGCATACCAACCTGCGATGAGTTGCTTGATCGGGTCGGATGGTTGGCTGGCCACGACCACGTCATTTAGAGCTTTGAAGGTATCCAGCTCCTGTGGCGTCAACTTGGTGAAATCTCGCCCGCTGGTATAGCGGAAGCTCGGAAGGTCGAACTCCCGGAAGCTGGACTTCATGTCGATGTCGTCTATGCTCGGTTTCCCACTCGGCGAATACTGCCCGCCATGACAGTTGAGACAGAGCTGCGGAACGTTCTTGTCGCCGAAGCCATCGAGGTCGGCGCTGGTAATTAGTGGCGAATCTATCGTACCTCCTTTGTAGACGAAGAACTTCACGATCCGGCGCTTCGGGTCCTGCCCCTCGACGGCCGAATACTCCATGGTGACGGTCGCCACGCGATCCGCAGGGTTCGCCGCTGCGGCGAGGTCGGCGTTCTTCGGGTCCTGATCGGGACAGCCATAGTTCGTGACGTAGCAGGCCAAGTCTTGCCCTTTCTGGATACAATGCATATCGCGCCCGAACCCGAGATCGTTGTTGTTCAGGTAAGACGCGCGCACGCCACCGGCGCCGCCGCTGCCGAAGCCATTGACGGTCCACCATGTCCCCAAGGTTTTCCGCTTGCTTTGAGGATCGACAGCGGCGTAGTAATCCCTAGCGCCCTGGTCGCTTCCGGTTCCAGCAAAGGTTAGAAACTTGCTCCCCGGGTAGCCTGACCATTGGGGGCAGCCCGCGCAGAGTTGCACAGGCCTACAAGTCGGTGCTGCGCCTGTCGCCGCCAAAATCTCACTTTCCGACTCCGTCACCCGCACATGGACGCTACCCTGGGCAAATCCTCCCCTCTCGTCGCGAACCAGGACGTGGACAGCATGAATACCAGGTGTCTTCGGTAAGGTCCACCGGGCGGTCTCCTCTTCTGCCTGGGTCAGGGTTCCCGAACCGCCTCCCACAGCCCAGCGGAACCGGGGAGCGTCTCCGTCCTCATCCTTTATCTCGGGCCTTCACCTCCACGGTCTGCCCCGGCCGGACCGCACCGACCGGTTTTCCTTCCAGAAGCGCTGTCACCGAGTTGATCAACGGTCTGTGATTCGGCGAGGTCAGCACGACCGGAGTGGTGCCTCGGAAGTCGAGAGCTTCGGTTTTCAAAGAAGGCTTGAGCGTCTCTCGGTCCAGTTGGACTCGAAGAGATGGTCCTGTGGTGGGCACCCCTGGGATCACGAATTGGCCGGCGATGTTGACCGGGATCGGCCTGTCGTCGCCCTCAAGGTGGACCTGCGGAATCTCCTTAATAGCGAAGAACGTATCCTCAAAGACCGGTGACGTGCCGTCCGCGAGGGTGATGCGGCCCGAGAGTACTCCCGAGCCTGGCCGGGGGTTCGGTTTGACGACAATCAGGTCCGCATAGTGGCCGTGCTCACCGAGCACGAGGGGTTCCGGAAGACATTGCGAGACCCATCCCTCGCCCTGCCAGCAGATCCGATAGCTCCCCTGCCTCTGTCGAGGTAAGACGAACCTGCCGTGAAGATCCGAGGAGACTTTGTCGATCACCCTCTCGCTTCCGGCCGGTTTGAGGAGGACCTCCAAACCCGGCAAGGCGATGGCGTTCTCCGTTCCGGTACCTAGGTCGGCGTATAGGATGCCCTGGATCTCTCCTCCGAGAGCAGCCTCTTGCGCTGTGGAGGCGGGCAGAGGCTGCTCGCTTGCCCGGCAACCCACTACAGGAAACGCGAACAGGAGCAAAGGAGCCAAGCGAGCTAAATAGGGTAACACCAAGCGGACACGAGAAAGGCAATAGCATCTGAGCCTCATCTTTCTCCCTCCTTCTTCAACGAGCGGTCGCGAAAGAACCTTTGCCGAGGAGTCCGGGATGGTCTGGTATGAGACATGTAGTTGAAGCCAAATCCTACCTTCGAAAGACCGTCGAGAGAGCAGGCCCGATGAAAGCGGTCAGCGCGTAATCCCTGGTGTCCGACCGCCACTTGACGGAGATTCCGCCGTTCAGCTCCATCTCGGACATGCCCATGCTCCGCTGAAAGTAGATCGGCACCTCGACCTCCGTGACGTGGTTCTTGAGATCGCGGGTCAATCGCCCGGCCAGGCCAAAGATCCTGAACATCCTGCGGATCTCGAAGTTGAGGGCCTCGGTCTTCGCCTCGGCCGGTGGGCCGACGGTAACACTCCTGCATTCGAGGGCGTTGATGGCTCCGAATGGAGTGCAGAGATCCTTCGTCTGCCCGGCCGTGAAAGCCGTGCCGCGGCTGTAGCTCAGCGAAGTGTAGAAGCTGCCCTGAAGGTACGCTCCCGCGGAGGCTGTGAAGAGTCGATTGGTGTGAGATTCCTTGCCGGCCGCAAGAGTTGAGGCGTCCACGAATCGGAATTCCTCCGGGCCCGCTTTCGCTCGCACCGTCAGGAAGACGGGAATCCAACCTTTCAAGGCCTTTTCTGAGGCTTTCAAAGCCGCTTCATAACCGTCGTCCCCGAGCACGGCTCTAGCGGAGGGCCTTGGGAATCCACGGCTTCTGTAGGGTTCGGTTCGCGATTTCCAGTCCGCCAAGAGCTTGGTGGATTCTTGGGTGTTTCGAAGATCTTTGAGCATGGCCGTAGCGTACTCCTCAGGCTTCCACAGAACCCAGGTCAAACCGACCTCCGCGGTGGTCGAGTTGGTCAGCCCATCCGGAGTGGCGAGGGTCGTCCGCTCGGACGTCTTGTTCCGGGGGCTCTCCACCTGCAGGTCTAGGACGCGGTCCTTGCCGAATTCTACCCCCACGCGCGCCTTGACCCGCGTGTCCCCATCCTTTGTCGTCTCCAGGATTAATGCCGGTCGGGCCCCGGCATGCGTAGACCTCAGGGCTGGATCATCGGATTTGCGCAGTAGGTCCTCTTCCAAACCGAAGTACGAGGCCGAGTCCTTTTCCTCCGGAGTCTGCCCCCAGACAGAGCTGCCAAAGAGAAGAACCGCCAAGCAGAGAAACGCTGGAACTAAGAGTCTCATGTCATCCTCCTTTCAAGGTCCGACCTGTTCCTTCACCTGGATGCACGCAGATCCGCCGGAAAAGCGGACACCCCGTTTTCCCCGCGGCGGCTTGAAATCCCGCCCAATGAGAGGTAACCTGTTTGGAAATCAGGACTTGCAAGAAGGCAGGGGGTACAGGTGCTCCAGAGCGGACAGGACCCAACAGCCCCAGGGGAGGTGACGCAGATCCTGACAGCGGCCCGCCAGGGGGACGCCGGCGCCAGGGACCGGCTGATGACCCTCATCTATGGGGAGTTGCGCGCCGTGGCCCATCGCCAGCTCCGGCGCTGGCGCCCGGGCCAGACGCTCGCCACCACGGCCCTGGTGCACGAGGCCTATCTCAAGCTGGTCGATCAGGCCGGCGCTTCCTGGCAGGACCGGGCCCACTTCCTCTCCGTGGCGGGAATTGCCATGCGCCACATCCTGGTCGACGCCGCGCGCCGCCGTGCGGCCAAGAAGCGCGGCGGCGAGGGTCTGCGGATCCCACTCGACGAGCTGCCCGGCCGGCAGGAGCCGGATGCGGACTCTCGCGCCGTCGAGATCCTCGCCCTGGATGCAGCCCTCACCTCCCTGGCAGCGCGCAACGAGCGGCTGAGCCGTCTCGTGGAGTTGCGGTTCTTCGCCGGGTTGACGGAAGAGGAGACCGCCCAGACTCTGGGCACCTCCGAGCGGACGGTGAGACGCGACTGGCGCAAGGCCCGGGCCTTCCTCTTCGACGCTTTGCGCGAACGGACCGCGGGATGAGACCCGACCTGCCGACGGACCCCGAGCGCTGGCGACAGATCGAGGCCCTCCTCGACGAGGCGCTCGAGCTCCCAGCCGGAGAGCGTCGCGCGTTTCTCGATGGGGCCTGCGGCGGCAATCCGGAGCTCCGCGCGCGGGTGGAAGACCTGCTGGCGGCCGATGCGGAGGCGGGCGGCTTCCTCGCCACACCGATTCGCGACGTCGCCGCCGCCCTCCTGACGGACTCCTGCGAAATGCCAGGGGAGGACCTGGTGGGACGCGAGCTCGGACCCTACCGGCTGGTCCGCTGCATCGGCTCCGGAGGCATGGGTGTGGTCTATGAGGCCGCGGACGCCCGTCTCCGTCGCCGGGTGGCGATCAAGCTCCTGCCGCCGGAGCTCAGCCGCGACCCCACCGCGAAACAGCGCCTCCTGCGCGAGGCGCGGGCCGTCTCGGCGCTCGACGACCCCAACATCTGCACCGTCCACGACATCGGCGAAAGCGAGGGGCGGCTGTACCTTGTCATGGCGTTCTACGAGGGCGAGACCCTCAAGGAAAGGTTGCAAAGAGGACCGTTGCCTATCGCCGAAGCCCGGCTGGTGGCGATCCAGGTGGCTCGCGCCCTGGCAAGGGCCCACGGCGCCGGCATCGTCCATCGCGACGTCAAGCCGGCCAACGTGATGATCCATCGCGCAGGCCAGGTCAAGGTCCTCGACTTCGGCATCGCCAAAGTCAAAGGCGACACCTCCCTGACCCGCACGGGAGACTCGCCGGGGACGCCGGCCTACATGTCTCCCGAGCAGGCCCGAGGCGAATTGGTGGACGGCCGCACGGATCTCTGGGCCTTGGGCGCATTGCTCTACGAGATGCTCGCCGGCCGGCGGCCGTTTGCGGCGGATGACGATCAGGCGATCCTATTTTCGATCCTGAACCGCGAGCCCGAGCCCCTCGACCGCATTCGGCCGGAGGTGCCGCCGGCGCTGGCCCGGACCGTCGCGAAAGCGCTGGCCAAGCGACCCGAGGACCGCTACCAGGCTGCCGCGGAGCTCTTGGCAGACCTCGAGGCGGGGTCGGCGCCGGCCGCGTTGCCGGTGTTCCGTCGCCTGCGCAGGAAAAGGACGCTCTGGGCCGCGCTCACCGCCGGGTTGCTGGTGCTCCTCGGGCTCCTCGTATTCGCCCGCGGCTGGCTGCCCTGGCACCCGGCGACAGCGCCTACGGTGAAGGTGGCGATCCTACGCCCGGTCGTGTCCTTGGCAGGGAATGATCCGGAGGCGGCTTTCGTCGGCTCCGAGGTCGTGGAGGCCGCCCTCGCCACCCTCATCTCCCTCGAGGGCCTGCAACCCCTAGATCCACCGGAGTGGGACGAAAAGAGCGGTTCCGAGGTGGAGAGGCTACGCTCCGCCGAGGCGGACGAGGTGCTGCAATCCCGCGTCAACTGCCAGGGACATTGGTGTCAGGTGACCCTGCACCGCCTCCGCAAGCGGGGAGGTGAGGTCCTTGCCACCGCTGGAACCTTTGACGTTCAGTCCGGTATTGAGAATGCCCTTCAGCTCACCGAGGGAGTGCGGGTCCACCTGCGGCCGATTTATCCCGACCATCGTTCCCGCCTGGAGGCGTCCGGCGGCAAGGTGAGGCCCCAAGACTATGGCGCATACGTGAAGCTCGAGCACCGGTCCGACGGTGGCGAGCGCCTCGGAACCGAAGAGCTCTTTCAGCTCGATGCGCTGCTACGGACCTCTCCCGATCTTCTAGGCGGCTATCTTCTCGCCGCAGATATCGCTCGCGTACAACGAAACTTTGATGGTGCCCTCGCCTATGTGACGCGAGCCCAAGAGCTTGCACCCCACGATCCACGACCGCTAATCACCCGGCTCCGTGCCGAGGTGGAGGGGCGCCGGCTCGATCAAGCGCGAGCGACGCTGGCACAACTTTCCGATCTGGCTCCCGGGGACGCTCGAGTGCAAAGCGGCGAGGCAGACCTGCTGGAGGCGCGGGGAGAATTGGAAAAGGCCCACCATCTCCGGCAGGAAGTCGCCGATCGGCGTCCCACCTGGCGCTCGATCGTGGAACTGGCAACGTTGGAGGTCCGCATGGGCGAGAGCGACAGCGCCCGCCGTCGTCTCGGAGCTCTCCTGGAGGAGCAGCCTGACAATCAACACGTGCGGGAGAACCTGGCGATGCTTGAGGTCTCCTCTGGAGATCTCAAGCGCGCCGCAGCCCTCTACGAAGAACTGATCGCCACCCGGCCGGCGCGGCCATACCTTTCGAACCTCGGCTTTGTCCGCTACCTTCTCCATGACTATACTGGGGCTGCCGAAGCCGATCGCAGGGCTCTCCTTCAAGAGCCCGATCACCTCTTGACCCGCTTCAATCTCGCCACCGCTCTTGAGGCCCAAGGAGAAAAGGCGCAAGCACGGCGCCTTTACCAAACCTTGGCGAAAGAGATCGCGGCCGCGCCGAGCCCACCCGATGATCGCATCCGCATGCTGCACGCCCAGTGCCTCGCGCGCCTGGGCCAGCGTGAAAACGCGACCCGCCTCGCCGAGCAGGTGCTCAAGCAGATGCCGGAAGATCTCCAGGTTCTCAACCAGGCTGCCCAGTTCTATGCGCTCCTGGGAGAGCGCCGGTCGGCCCTCTTCTACGCCGAGCGGGCTCTCAAGAAGGGTATCAGGCGGGAGTGGTTCACGATCCCCGAGTTCCACTCCCTCAAGAACGACCCGGACTTCCAGGCCCTTCTTGCCTCCCGCCCGACCCGCAAAGCCGCAGGTTAACCGACAAGCACTTATCCCTACCTGGCTGACTGCCTCCGCTTAAGTGGGCGGCTTCACAGGAACGTCGATTCCACCGCCAGCGACTTGATCTGGCGCCTTATCCACTCGGGGGTCCCAATTGAGCGGTACGCCCTTTTCGAGGAATTGATAGAAGAATCGCGTCCTTTGATTAGGGTCCTGTACGTACCAGCGAACGGTACCCTTGACGCCGTCTGGCACTAGCTCAAGACTGTAAAGGGGGCCTAGGGGATTGCAAGGTCTATATGTGGCACTCGGGTCGACCAAGTCCAAGACTTGCACGAACAACGGCTGCAGGTCCCTTCCTCTCGCACTCTCGTCAAAGATCCAGACTATAGTGTCTCCAAGGCCTAAGACGGGAGGCTGGTAGCCCAGCAAGGGATTAGGATACACACGTACAGTGGGGGGCGTGGTAGAGTTGTTCAGGGTCACTACGATGGTGTGGTCCATGTGATTTCTCCTATCGCGTGTTAGTGGAGACGTTTCTGTCTCACATCTTAATGGACGCAGTTCCGCCGCAAAGGCGGCCACTGAGGTAGAAGCCGCTTCGCCCTCCGGCTGCCCTATGAGGAACTCGAGTCCCTGAGCAACGCGCGTTCCGAAGACTGGCGGGTACTCTGTCCGAACTGCGGATGGGCCCCTCAGGAGCCGTGAACCGGCCGCGCTCCGGCGCGTGGTAGCATCCGCCCGTGCGCCCGCTTCCGTTCCTGCTCGTCCTGTCCCTCGGGGCCCTCGCCGCCGCGCCGGCCGCGGCGCTGGACAAGGTGACGCTCGCCACCAACTGGAAGGCCGAGGCGGAGCACGGCGGCTTCTACCAGGCGATCGCCACCGGAATCTACCGGCGCCACGGGCTCGACGTCACCCTGCGGATGGGCGGCCCGCAGGTCAACAACCCCCAGCTCATGGCCGCCGGCCAGTTCGATTTCAACGTCGGCGCGAGCTCTTTCGCGGCGTTGAACTACGTCAAGGCCGGAGTGCCCGTGGCCACCGTGGCGGCGATCTTTCAGAAAGACCCGCAGGTGCTCATCGCCCATCCCGGCCAGGGCAACGACACGCTCGAAGCGCTCAAAGGCAAGCCGATCCTGATCGCTCCGGCCGCCCGCGCGACGTTCTGGAATTTCCTGCGCATCCGCTACGGCTACACGGACGATCAGATCCGCACCTATACGTTTAACATGGCCCCTTTCCTGGTCGACAAGAAAACCATTCAGGAGGGCTACCTGACGAGCGAGCCCTACACGCTCGAAAAGGCGGGGGTCAAACCGGTCGTCCACGTCCTCGCCGACCATGGCTTCGACAGCTACTCGACGACCATCGAGTGTGCCTGGAAGCTGGTCGCGACCCGCCCCGACCTCGTGCAGCGGTTCGTCGACGCGAGCATCGAAGGGTGGTACAGCTACCTCTACGGCGACCCCGCGCCGGCCAACGCCCTGATCCGGCGGGACAATCCGGAGATGACCGCCGATCTCATGGCCTACGGCATCGCGGCCCTGCGCAAGCACGGAGTGATCGATTCCGGAGACGCCCTGACGCTCGGCATCGGCGCCATGACGGACGCCCGCTGGAAATCGTTCGCAAGCGCGATGATCAAGGCCGGCGTCTACCCTTCCACGATCGATCTCTCCAAGGCCTACACGCTGCGCTTCGTCAACAAAAAAGTGGGCATGGAGATCAAGACCTCGCACGGTGGCTCTCCCCGGTCCCAACGTCCGCGACGGTGAACCGGTCGTCCGGCTGCATCAGGTCGCCAAGCGGTTCGCCGGCGGCACGGAGGCGCTCGCTGGATTCGACCTTGCTGTGGCCCCGGGCGAGCTGCTTGCGCTGCTCGGCCCTTCGGGGTGCGGCAAGAGCACGGCGCTGCGCCTGATGGCGGGCCTGGCCGAGCCCACGGCCGGCTCGCTCGAGCGCCGGCTGCCAGCACCCCACGCCGTGGGCTTCGTCTTCCAGGAGCCGACGCTCATGCCATGGGCCACCGTGGAGCGCAACGTGGCCCTGCCCCTCGAGCTCCTGGGCCTGCCGCGCGCCGAGATCCGCCGGCGCGTGGAAGAGCGGCTCGTAGGGCTGGGGCTCGGCGGGTTCGCGCGGGCCTATCCGCGGGAGCTCTCCGGCGGGATGAAGATGCGGGTCTCCATCGCCCGCGCGCTCGCGGCACGGCCGCGACTCCTGCTGCTGGACGAGCCGTTCGCGTCGCTCGACGAGATCACCCGCTGGAAGCTGAACGACGAGCTCCTCGACCTCTGGCAGCGAGAGGGGCTCACCATCGTCTTCGTCACCCACAGCGTTTACGAATCGGCCTACCTGGCCACCCGCATCGCGGTGCTCTCGGCGCGGCCGGGCCGCATCCTGGGCGAGATCGCCGTCGCGGCCCCATCCCCCCGCGGGGCGGACTACCGCAGCTCCGAGGAGTATCTGCGCATCTGCCGGGCCGTCTCGACGAAGCTCGCCGAAGCGCTTGGGAAATCATGAAACGAACCCTCACCAACGCCCTGCCGCCGGCCTTGGTCGTCCTCCTCACCCTGGCCGCCTGGGAGGCGGTGGTGCGCCTGCGCCACGTGCCCGAGTACCTGCTGCCGGGCCCGCTGCGCATCGCCGCGGCGTTGCGGGACGACTGGCCGGCGCTCTACCCGTCGCTGCTGCAAACCCTCGCCGTCACCGGCGAGGCGCTGCTCGCCGCGGCGGTCCTGGGAGCGGGGCTGGCCGTGCTCCTCATGCAGGCGAAATGGATCGAGAGGAGCCTCTTCCCGTTCGCGGTGATCCTCCAGGTCACGCCCCTGGTCGCCATCGCGCCGCTGCTCCTGATCTGGGTCAAGGACGTCCGCCTCGCCCTCGTCCTCTGCGCCTTCCTCGTCGCCTTCTTCCCGGTGGCGGCGAACACGGCCCTGGGCCTCCAGAGCGCGGACCACCACCTGCTCGACCTGATGCGCCTCTACGGAGCCTCGCGCTGGCAGGTGCTCCGCTTCGTGCGCCTGCCGAGCGCCCTTCCCTACTTCCTGGGAGGATTGAGGATCAGCGGCGGCCTGGCCCTGATCGGCGCCGTGGTAGCCGAGTTCGTGGCCGGAACAGGCGGCGCCGCCTCGGGCCTCGCCTACCGCATCCTCGAAGCCGGCTACACCCTGGCCATCCCCCGCATGTTCGCCGCCCTCGTCCTTCTCGCCGGCTCCGGGGTGCTCCTGTACGCACTGCTCTCGGGGCTGTCCTATCTCGTGCTGCGGCGGTGGCATGAGAGCGCGGTGCGGCGGGAGGGGGTGCTATCCTCGGGCTGAGCGAGGTGCAACCCATGCCCACCAAGACGGCCGAGCACGAGACTCTGACGTTATCCCCCCGCGACTGGGAAGCCTTCCTTGCTGCACCTGGACGACGCCGAACGGCCTCGCCCGCGGCTCGAGGCGGCTGCGCGCCGCTACCAGAGCCGGCGCGAGATGCAGTTCGGCGATGAGATTGCAGGGCGACAACGGGCAGCACATTGCCCGGACGTGGAGACACCTTCGGAACCGAGTCGCTATACTGAGAGTCATAAGTAATTGCGCATCACGATGCCGAAAGCTGTGGCCAAAGCTTGCTGCCGTGATTGTATGCGAAACTACCTCCGGTGCTGAGTATAGAGTGCCAGTCGGCGCTCAACGGATACTGCTGCATTGCCGGCCCACGTCGTAATCTAGCTGACTGCTTGAGGCCCAACGGGCCGCCCTCCCTCAGCCCAGGGCAACGCCCTGGGTTCAGGAGATCGGACAACGTAAATGCGGCCTGAAGGGCCGCGCTAGCCAAGGCCGCGACGGCCGCCGCCGTTCCTCTATCGTCCGAGGAGATGACGGAGATGAGCCGCACCGCGATACGGCAGGAACTGGTGGACGGAAGGGGCATAGAGCCCGAACTTAGCATCTGGTTAGCGCGGCCTTTCAGGCCGCATCGATATTTTCGATCTCCTGAGACCCAGGGCGTTGCCCTGGGCTGAGGGAGGGCGGCCCGTTGGGCCTCAAGCCGGCGCCAGATCATGACGAGAGCCGTGGGACGTGGCTTTTACGGAAAGCGACGGATGTTGACCACGATGCTGGAAGGCTCACTTGATCACTGCTTCGTAACTATATGACCGAAGTCTAAACCCAGCCAGACGAGGACCTGCCATTCATCCGCCACGCTCGGCACCTTCTCCGGCGACGATCGGGTGCGCCCTGAGAACGCCCTGTAGCCTCTCTGCACTCCTGGAGATCCCTCAGAAGCTTTGAGAGCGCCGGGGAAGTTTTTTCGCGCTCCGGAGAGGAGGGAGCGCCGTCTTCCCTCTCTTCTCTGGCCACGAAGAGGGGGGAACGCGATCTTCCCGGCTTTCCCGGCGACAGGAGAGGAGGGAACGGGGCGTTCCCTGCTTTCGCGTCCTCCGCAAAGGAGGGAAGGCGATCTTCCCTCCTTTCCCCGCCAGCGGAGACCAGGGAACGCGACGTTCCCCACTCTCCATCCGCCGGGAGAGCAGGGAAGGCGGCGTTCCCTCCTTTCGCGGCTCCAGAAGAGGCGGGAACGTCGTCTTCCCTCTTCTCCCGCGCGTCGGAGAGGAGGGAACGCGGCGTTCCCCGTTCTCCGGCGGCCCGGAAAGCAGGGAAGGCGGCGTTCCCTCCTTCGCGCAGGTCCGGGAAAGCTCTCCCCATCCCGGCCGAACCTCGCGGCTACTCGCCGGAAGGTTCCGGCGCAGCCTCCTGCTTTTCCGCGGTGCGGGCGGCAGTCCTCGCCTTGCGCGCACGTTTCAGGCCGCGGAACGGCCTGATCCCGAAGGCGACGAGCTCTTCGCTGCTCGCGCCGAAGTGTTGTTTCAGCACGGCTTGGAGCACGGTCGCCACGATGCGGCCTTCGGCGAGCACCTCGTTGATCCTGTGCGTGGCTTCCTGCTTGCGCGCTTCGTGGAAGTCCCGCTCCAGGACGAGCCGGTCCAACTCGTCTTGAAACGCGACCAGCTTGGTCCATGGGTCCTGGATGTAGGGCCGGCCGGCCGCGAGCTCAGGCGTGACTCCTCCCGTGAGCTGCAGCCAGACACCGACCGTTTGCGTGCGCCGCGTCCTGGGCATGAAAAGCCTCCCCGGAAACTGCGGGATCGTAGCATCAGACTCGGGGCCGGAACAAACCTCCACCACCAACGTACGAAGAAGGACCTCAAGGAGACCCCATGCCCCGCCGCCTGCTCGCCGCCCTGGCTCTCGCCGCCCTCCTGCCGCTGCCTGTGCCCGTCCACGCCGCCTCGCCCGCCGCGCCGGCGAAGACGGTGCAACGTTGGCAGGGCAAGCTCGCTCCCTGCACCTTGCCGGAGAGAGGCGGAAAAGCTTTCTGCGGGACCTACGAGGTCTTCGAGAACCGGGAGAGCCGCTCCGGACGAAGGATCCCGCTGAAAATCGTCGTCCTGCCAGCGACGGGGCCGAACCGAGCGCCGGACCCCGTCTTCTTTCTCGAAGGCGGTCCCGGCGCCGCGGCGACGATGGATGCCGCCGAGCTCGCCGGCGATCCCGTTCGGGCGCGGCGCGACATCGTCCTCGTCGACACTCGCGGCACGGGCGGGTCCAATCCCCTGTCCTGCCCGATCTGGAACGACGGCACCCGGCTCGACCACCTCTTCCCTCTCGACGCCGTCACCGCCTGCCGCGACGAGCTCCAGAAGCGCGCCGATCTCAGCCGGTACACGACGCCGGCGGCCATGGACGACGTCGACGAGGTGCGGCGGTATCTCGGATATGGTCCGGTCAATCTGAGCGGCGCTTCCTACGGCACCTTCGCCGCCCAGATCTTTCTCGCCCGGCATCCGGAGGCGGTGCGGACCGTCGCCCTCGCCTCGGTGGTGAAACCGGGCGAGCCGGCCCCCCTGAATCATGCCAGGAACGCCCAGCAGGCCCTGGAGCTCCTCGCCCGCGACTGTGCAGCCGAGCCGGCCTGCCACGCCGCCTTCCCCCGCTTCCTGGAAGAGGTCTCGACCGTGCTCGACCGGCTGGCAAAGCAGCCCGTCAAGGTCCAGGTGAAACACCCCAGGACGGGCCAGCCGGTGACAGTCGAGCTCACCCGCTCGGCCGCGGCCGACTCCCTCCGCTTCGCCCTCTATAGCCCCAACCCGGCGAGCCAGGTACCGCTGCGCATCCATCTCGCCGCGCAGGGGGACTACCGGGAGCTGGCCCAGGCCGCGGTCCTGCTCCGCTCCAGGCTCCAGCAGGGGCTCGCGCTCGGGCTCCTGTTTTCGGTCTCCTGCGCGGAGGACCTGCCATTCATCGACTCCCGGGAGATCCCCGCCGCCACGCGCGGGACCTTCTACGGCGACGACCGGGTGCGGGAGCAGCTCGCCGTCTGCGGCGTCTGGCCGCACGCGCCGCTGCCGGCGAGCTGGGGAGCGCTGGTCCATTCGGACGTCCCCGTCCTCCTCTTCTCCGGCGAGCGCGATCCGGTGACTCCCCCCGCCGACGCGGCCCTCGTGGCCCGCGGCTTTCCGCACGGCCGGCTGGTGCAGATCCCTCACGGCACCCACGCCGGCGCCGGGGAGTGCCAGGAGCGCCTGATCGCAGACTTCATCGAGCGTGGATCGGCCGATGGGCTCGACCTATCCTGCATCAAGGCGGGCCCGCCCGCGCCATTCGTCACCAGCGCCGCGAAGCTCCCCAAGCGGGGGTCTTGAGCGGCGCTTCGGGTTACTCGATCAGCCGCTGCAGGATCGCCTGCGGCACCATCTCGCGCAATTCGGGGTGTTCCTCAAGAAGCCGGGCGATGTCCGCCAAGTCCTTCTGCCGTTTGCTGGCACGCCGGCTGGGGTCGCTGGCTGCCCAGACCTTGCCGCGCAGGACGTCCTCCAGCCTCGCCACCGGCAGTCGGTGACCGAGGACCTCGCGAACCTCGGCGCGCGCTGGGAATCCGTGGTATCGGGGGTCGACCTGGAATTGGATTCTCAAGTCCGAATCAGGAGCGGACAGATTCACCGAGTGCTCGAAGCGCTCGATCCGGATTGGCGGCCCGAACAGAGCGCCGAGACGCTCGATCTCGCCCGGGGCGAGTGCGAGATCGAGGTCGAGGCTCACGACCGGCTCGGCGTAGGCGTTGACCGCCTGACCGCCGATCACACAGTAGTGAGCGTCCGCCTTCTCGAGAACCCTGAGCGTCTGCTCGAGCAGGTCGGCGTAGTCCATGGTCACTGTTCTCCAGAAAGTCGCAGCCTGCATGGAAAGGCCCTCTTGGACACTATAGCATCCAACTGGCGGGCGCCGGACTGGGGCTCGATTGGGTAGATGGGTGGCGGAACTCGTGGCCGGGACAGGCAGCACCGACATAAAGGAAACCGCCGCGACCGGAGTGATCGCGGCGGCTTGGCAAGTCTTCCTAAACGTCAGGACGTCTGCAGGGGGCTGATCGAGTCTCGTCCATACCGAACCCTCCCAGTGTCGAAGGCGCACGCCTGAACCGAATCATAGAGCTCGGGGCGGATGACGAAGCGGGGAAGGTAGCAGGGCGAGTCTTCTCTCCACGCCCGGATAGTGTCGTTCTCGTTCAAAGCGGTGAAGGTTCTCTGGAAACCTCCGGGGAGGTAGCTTTCCGCCAGAATCTTGTTCTTGAACAGGCGGTCTGCCTCAGGGTGTCCGAGGATTGGTCTGGCGTCGCAGACCGCATGGCGGATCTCCTCGTAGAGGACCGCGCCGAGGTCGATCGGGGTGTTCTTTTCCCAGGAGAGCCATTGACCTTGCTTGAGGTCGAGGATGTCGACGCCATCCGGGTCCTTGCCGGCTGTGACGGCGCCGTGCTTGAAGTCGCTGACGTCGTGGGTCGTGGTTTTGGAGACTGATGCCAGCTCCGCCCGCGATTCGCGTTGGTGAAGACTGATAAATCCTGATTGGTCTTTCCGGAAGTCAGCCTCGAGCTGCTCCTCAGCGCCAGCCTCGGCGAAGCTTCCGAACGGGGCACAGATTCTCGCCTGGGCTTCTGACGGCCCCTCCGCCTTCACCGACGCGCGGACCTCGATGAACGACATGCGGTTAGGGATTGGCTCAGCGAGCTCCGAGATGTCGCACCGAACCCCCAGAGCATGAGCGCAGAAGCTCCCGGTCAGCTCCTCGTTGGATCGCACAAACAGCCGGCGCCAGAGGTCTCGACCCAACTCGACGCTCGTAATCGGGCCTGATGAGGATGAGCACTCTCGCCACTTCAGCAGCGCCTCCGAGTGGCCTCGGTCATCCTGCGGACCCGCCGCGGAAACTATGACGCGCAGACCGGACCTTTCGCCGGCCTCGAGGGCAATCATCCCCCAATCACGGTCAGCGTAGTAGAGCGACTTAGGAGCCCGCCAGGTCAGAACGAAGCCCAACCCGATAAAGGTCCCAGCCCCAGTGCCGCCTGCACAGCTTCCGACTGCCACCACGGCCGCTCCATAGAGCAGCGTCGCCAGCCCGCTGTCGCCGATCCTCTTGGTGTTGCTCAGAGGTGCCAGATTCCGTCTCGTGGCGGCGCCGGACGACTCGCGGGCCTCACCGGCCTCGCCCTGGCCCAGGGAATCCGTCAAGCGTTCAGGCGCAGCCTCACAAGCCTTGTCCACTGCGTGGTTACCAGCGAGATGCAGGTACTCAAGCAACTCGCTGATGAACTGTTCCTCGTTGCAGAGGTATATGGCCAGGTCGCCGGCACTCTTCGGTCCCCGCCGGCGGCCGTTGGGCGCGAGCCGGCTGCTGGCGGCCTTCTGATGCGAACTGTTGCTCGCTGAGCCGCCGTTCTGCGAGAGAGTAGTCGGCGGCTCTGGTGGCTCTGGCAACTCGGGCAGAAACCTCAAGATCTGCCTCGCCAATTCCACGAAGTGATGCTGCACGCGCTCGGTGTCATCGGAACCATTTCCATGCACCAGGTGTTTGTCCTGATCATCTCTGAGCATCTGGAGACTCGCCCACCAAGGGTCAATTTCCCAAAGGCAGTCTTTCAAAAGGACGGGGAGCACTTTGAGCGAGCCATCTTTTTGCCGCTTCTGAATGAGAGGCAGCTCTTGGCTCATCACGAACTCGGAGGCGAAATATTGGGGAGACAGGAGACAGATCACGATGGAAGCTTCTTGGATGCCCTTCTCGACCGACTGGCGCCACGCGTCGCCCAGCTCAATGCTTCGCTTATCATGGAAAATCCGGATGAAACCCTTTAGCTCGATGAATTTGAGGACGGTGAGAAGCAACTCCATCCAGACGCCGTCTTCGCGGCAATAGGAGAGGAAAACCAATGGCGATAGGCTCTGGCCACCGGCTGCCAACGGCGGTTGACTCGGACCGCCGGCTCCTGATGATCCAGTGAGAAGGCTACTGTCGTCTCTGGCTCTTGCGGTGGGACGCTGTTTTGGGGAAACGAGAGGCCTCTTGGCTGTCTTCGTAGCCATGAATCATACCTCCAGGGATAGAGACGTTGGTTTCAATAATCCCTCAGATTCCTTGTATGAACCGGTGCCGTGTCATAGCAATCCAAATCCTTGGTTCCTCTGGTGCTGCCCTGGCACGTATCCCTCCGTTCTTTCTTCGCCCGCTTCGGCGAGCAGTTGCCAAACCCTCTCTTCCTCCTTAAATCAAAAGGGCCGCCTCTTGTGGGCGGCCCTTAAAGCGGTGAGAGCTGAATCAAGGCCGCCTTAAGGGCTACTCGCATGAGCGTGAGCGTGCAGTTTCACTCCGGCCAGAGCCTCTGACAGTTGGAGGATTCGAGCACTCATGACTTCTATGGTCAAGCAAGAGCAATGCCATGAAGCTCTCGCGATCCTATAACTCTCCAAAATCGAGCACTGGCTATGGTTCCCGCTGGATTCAGGAAGACGTGGTCCGGCTTCCGAGGCAGGTTCTATTCAATTCTTTGAACGCCTTGATTCATCTTGTTGAAGTCCCGGCCGAAACGACTCTCCTAGCCGGACTGCGGTCCGATCGGCCGCAGCGCCGTGCGAGGGCGGCGCGTCGTCTAGAATGGGCGAATTGGCTATTTTGTACTATCCTAAGCGTGGAGGAACCGATGGCGAGACATACCTTTCACAACCGCCTGGGCGAGCTGGTCGAGATCCCCGAGGTCGCTGCCACTCAGGCCAAGAATACCTTCGGCGAGCTCCTCGACCACGTCGCCGCGTCTGGCGCTGTCGCAATCACCCGCCACGACGTGCCGAAAGCCGTGCTGCTGTCCTATGAGGAGTTCGAGTCTCTGAGCAGCATGCGCTCCGAGACCCTCGACGCGCTCAGCACCAAGTTCGAGAGCCTGCTTCAGCGCATGCAGACTCCAGCGGCCAGGAAGGGAATGGAGGCGGCGTTCAAGGCCACTCCGGCGGCGCTCGGCCGGGCCGCGGTCAAAGCAGCACGACGGCGGCGCTGAGTGTCCGGTCGCCCGCGCATCTACGCTCTGGCCGGCGTCAACGGCGGCGGCAGGAGCAGCATCGGCGGTGCAGCCTTCCGCGAATCCGGAGCTGACTATTACAACCCCGACGAAGCCGCTCGCGAGCTGAGGGCCACACGGCCGGCTCTGACGGCGGCCGAGGCCAATGCAGCCGCGTGGCGGATCGGCCGGACGCTGCTCGAGCGCGCCATCCAGGAACGCCTCGACTTCGCTTTCGAGACCACGCTCGGCGGCAATACGATCCCGCGCCTGCTCGGCGAAGGGGCCAGGAGCGGGAGCGAGATTCTCGTCTGGTATGTGGGGCTCGCGAGCCCCGAGCTGCACATCGAGCGCGTGGCGGCCCGTGTCCGCCAGGGTGGTCATTCCATTCCGGAGGAGATCATTCGACAACGTTACGAGCGGAGTCGACTGAACCTCGTGCAACTCCTGCCCTCCCTCAGGGCCTTGCGGGTCTATGACAACAGCGATCACGCGAACCCCGAGGCGGGCGGGTTGCCCATACCTCGGCTCGTGCTGCACCTGGAGGCGGGGCGCATCCTCGGCCCGGAGGATCTGTCGCAAACGCCGGACTGGGCCAAACCGATCTTGGCAGCCGCTCTCCAGCGCATTCTGGGCTGACGACGTCGGCTCCAGCCCCTATCCCCCCGCCTTCCCCAGCACCTCGCTCGTCAGCCACCAGAGACCCACCAGCAGGATCAGCACCGGCACGACGTACCGCAGCCAGAGGTAAAGCAGACGGATCGGCAGTCCGGGCTCCGGTCCACCTAACTCGCGCAGCACCGCCGTCCGCTTCAGGCACCAGCAGACGGCCACCACGGCGAGCAGCGAGCCCAGCGTCTGCATTCCCGAGCCGAAGGTCAGGTCCCAGGCGAGGAAAATCTTTTGGTTCGGCATCGGCGGCAGCGCGATCAGGAAGATCAGCAACGCCAGCCACCAGACGGCCTGCCGGCGGGAGAGCCGCATGTTGTCCGTGAGCGCCGCCACCTGCACCTCCCAGGCCGCGATGGCGGAGAGAAAGCCCGAGCCCAGGAGACCCACGAAGAAGATCAGGCCGAAAAGCCGGCCCAGCGGAATGGTTGCAAATACGCGAGGTAAAACGACGAAGATGAGGTCGGGCTCGCTCGCCGACAGGAGACCCAGGCTGACGACCGCCGGCAGGATGGCGAAGCCGGCCAGGATTCCGGACGCGGTGTCGCCGGCGACGGTGATCGTGGCATTGCCCGCCAGGCGATCCTCAGGTTTCAGATACGAGCCATAGATCACCATCATGGTGCCGCCCAGCGAGAGGGTGAAGAAGACCTGGCCGAAGGCGGCGGCCAGCACGCGCGGCGTGAAGGCGGTCCATTCGAACTTGCCGATGAACCATGCCACCCCGGCGCCCGCTCCGGGCAGCGTCAGGGCGCGCACCATGAGCACGAGGAGGCTGAAGAAGAGGAGCGGAATGAGGACCTTGCTCGTGCGCTCGATGCCCGCCCGCAATCCCCGCAGGAGCACCAGGGCGCAACCGACGATGAGCACGCCCGTGAACCCGCACTGGAGGAGGAACGAGCGCAGGTCGAAGCCCGTGGCCGGCGGCAGGATCGCCCCCTCGGCCCACGGCGCGCCGACGAGGCGCGCCGCTTCGCCCACGGCGTAGTACAGCACCCAGCCCAGGGCATTGATGTAATAGCCGGTGGCCGCGAACATGACGAAGAACAGGAACCAGCCCACGGCGCGGCCACCGGGGAAGCCGGCGCGCTCGAAGGCACCCACCGGCCCGCGGCGGGTCTGCCGGCCCAGCGCCCACTCCGCCATCAGCGCCGGAATGCCCAGGAGCACCGCCGCCAGGACGTAGACCAGGACGAAGGCGGCGCCGCCGAACCGGCCCACCATGTAGGGAAACCGCCACACGTTCCCCAGCCCCACCGCCACTCCCAGCATGGTGAGGACGAGGCTGAGCCGGGAGGTGTAGGTCTCCCGCTGGAGGTCGGGTCGGGTCGGGTCGGACATGAGCGGAGGGGATTGTAGCCTGTCCGAGGCCGCCAGCCGAGAGGCGGATCAGTTATTCCCCTTGCTGTCGGATTCTCGCGACGGCTGTAAGAGCCGACTGACACTCCGCGCTGCCCCCGCGCGCTCGGCACGCAGCCGGCCCTTCGCACCCAAAGCCTTTTCCCGGCTGCATTTGATTCATTCTCTCGCCGCAGCTCGCCGGCATGGCACCGCCCTTGCCCTCTTGCTCGCGCAGCCTGGGACGCTCCCGGGCTTTCTTTCAGGAGGAGATATGAACCGACGAATCCATCAGGTTTGCACGATTCCAGCGCTGGCGGCGCTGGCTTTCCTCGCCTTCGCTCCCTCCGCGTCAGCGCAGGAGGAGAACCGCGGCCCCGCGATCGAGGTCTTCGGCGCCCACGTCCGGAACATCGAATCCGGCGGCGGAAGCTCCCAGTCATACGGCCTGCGGGGAGATTATCGCTTCGGCCAGGTGTGGGCTCTGGAAGGGTCCGTCTCGCACCTGAACGAGGGCTTCACCAACTGGTTTGGAGATCTTTCCGCCAAGGCTTACTTCGTCCACTCGAACCGTTTCGAGATCTATGGGCTGGCTGGCCCGGGCCTGTTCCGGGTCTCGGCCTTTGGTGAAACCAGCAATCAGGCGACGGTGCACGCGGGCATCGGCGCGCAGATCTATCTCGGCGAGCGGGCGTACCTGCGGCCGGAGGTGCGCGGACACTGGGCCACCAACGACCTGGTATTCAAAGACGGTCTCGCGGATTACGCGCTGGGAATCGGCTGGCGATTCTGAAGCTGGCTGGACTTTGAATGACGGCCCGGACGCCTATCGAGCGCGCTCCCGAACAAAGGACTGAACCGCCTCGATGACGTCCGGGCGTCGCGCCATGACCGGCGAATGTCCGCCTCCCTCGACGATCATCAGATCCGATCCCGGGATCGCTTCGTGAACGGCCCGCGCGTGCGCCAGGGGAACGATCGGATCGGAGTTGCCGCAGATCACGAGCGTTGGCGTGCGAATCTCCCGCAGCCAGCCGCGCGCGTCGACGGTCCACAGGGCCGGCAAGGTGCGATGCATCTCCGCGGAGACCGGCATTGGAGAAACGAGGAGAGCCGGCCCGTTCCGGCGGCGGAACACCGCACCCACGCCTTCGACGTCGATCCACTCCGTCGCGTTCGGATCGCCCACTGCCGCGTGAGAATCCGGTGCGATCAGCCCCCTCTCTTCGAGGGCCGCGCGCCAGGGCGCGTGATATGGGCTCAGCAGACAGTCCGGGTCGGCGAGACGCTCGCGGAAGCAGGGGCAGATGCTTTCCAGGATCAATCCGGCGAGCGCGTCGGGGTACTTGCGCGCATAGATCTGACCCAGCCAGCCGCCGCCGGAGATGCCCCAGAAAACCCAGCGATCCACGCCCAGGCGGCGGCGGACGCCTTCGATGTCATCCACCATATCGTCGAGCGTGTACGTCCGCTCCGGTGGGGCTGGAGACGAGGACCCGAGGCCGCGCGGATTGACGCAGACGACGCTCGTGCCCGCGGTCTCCTGGAGTAGGCCGACGGCGCTCTCGCCGAAAGCGGCCGCGGGATGCGCGGCGCAGAGGATCGGAACGCCAGGCGCAAGGGTCCCGCCGACGGTCACCTCCAGCGCGGCGTCCGCAAGCTCGATCTGTCTGCTCATTTCCTCACCGCAGCCGCGCGCTCTTCGCCTCCCCGCCCGCCGGACACGGTGCCCCGCCCGCCATCCAGGTCTTGAAGCTGGCGACGAAGGCATCGTGCGGCACGGAGACCGGCGCGCGGCCGACTCCGGGGTCCCAGCCCCAGAGGACGAGCTTGTCGTGGCTCACGTGCTCCAGGAGCGCCGCCAGGTTCCGGTTGCCGTTGCGTTTCGGATCTTTGATCGTGGCGCAGAGGTCGGCTTTTGAAAGCCCGATGAAGACCATCTTGTGCTCCGGCGACGGCAGGCTCCAGTTCGGAGCGCCGGGCGGCGTGTTCGGTCCGTAGCTCGCCGGCGGATTCGTAACGCCGTGGCAGGTCGAGCAGGGCAGGCCGGGCGCTCCCTTTCCCGCGGGTCCGCGCTGCACGTTCTGCGTGTGCACGAGGCCGGCGTCGAGTTGGAGGGGCGCGTTGCCCGGAATGTGACAGTTCTGGCAGCGGGGATGCTGGAGCACGGTCTGGATGGTGTCGAAGGCCGCGAGGGCCGCCGTCCGCGGGGTCTGTGAATCCACGCCTTTGGGCAAGAGAACGATCCCGGCGAGCATTCCGGCCAGGACCCAGGGATTCCCGATTCTTTTCATTCCTTGCATCTCCTCAAGCCAGCCGCAGCGGCAGCTCGCGCAGGCGCTGCCCCGTCAGGGCGAAGACGGCGTTCGCCACCGCCGGCGCGATGGGCGGCGTGCCGGGCTCGCCGGCGCCGCCGGATTTCTCACGGCTGGAGACGATGTGGACTTCCACCTGCGGCATCTCGTGCAGGCGCAGGATGCGATAATCGTGGAAGTTGCTCTCGACGACGCGCCCCTCTTTCATCGTCAGCTCGCCGTAGAGCGCCGCGCTGAGCCCGTAGACGACGCCGGACTCCATCTGGGCACGGACGCCCAGCGGATTGACGCAAACGCCGCAATCGATCGCGCAGACCACCCGGTGCACCCGGACGTGTCCGCCGTCGACGGAGACCTCCGCGACGTGGGCGACGATGCTGCCGAACGACTCGTGGACGGCGAGGCCCCGCCCGCGACCCGCGGGCGGAGCGCTCCCCCACCCTGCCTTCTCGGCCGCCAGCTCCAGCACCGCCCGCATCCGCGGCGCCTTGGCGAGCAGCGCCCGCCGGAATTCCAGCGGGTCCCGCTTCGCCGCGTGCGCCAGCTCGTCGACGAACGACTCGACGGCGAAGGCGGTGTGCGAGCTCCCCACCGAGCGCCACCAGAGGACGGGGATGCCCGGATCGACGGTGTGAAGCTCGACCCGGTGGTGGGGGATGGCCGTCACGTATTGCGAATCCGAGGCACCCTCCACCGCCGTGGGGTCGATGCCGTCCTTGATCATCGCGGCGAACGGCGAGCCGGCCACGATCGACTGTGAGACGATGCGCTGGCGCCAGGCCACGGGCGCCCCTTGAGCGTCCAGCGCCCCCTCGAGGCGATGGACGGCCATGGGCCGGTAGTAGCCGCCGCGGATGTCGTCGTCGCGCGTCCACACGAGCTTGACCGGCTGATCGAGATTCTTTGCCACGTGGGCAGCCTCGACGACGAAGTCCGAGACGAGGTTCGCCCGCCGGCCGAAGCCGCCGCCCAGGAAGGTGGTGTGGATCTCGACCTGCTCGGGTTTGAGGCCGAAGATCGCCGCCACCCGCTGCTGGTCCACGGTCTGGAACTGCGTCCCCGTCCAGAGCTCGACCCCCTCGGCGCCGCGGCGGACCGTGCAGTTGAGCGGCTCCATGGGAGCGTGGGCGAGATAGGGAACCGAGTACTCGGCGACCAGCGGCACGGCTCCGGAGAGCGCCTTCTCCACGTCGCCGCCGGCCGCGGCCTTGGCGCCCGCCGATTTCGCCTGCGCGCGGTAGCTCTCGCGCAGGATCGCCGTGTCGAGGCCGGCGTGCGGCCCTGGGTCCCATTCGACCTGGAGCGCGTCCCGCCCCTTCTTGGCCGCCCAGAAATGATCGGCGACGACGGCGACGCCCGTGGGCACCGCGAAAACCTTGCGAACGCCCGGCACGGCCTGCGCCGCCGCCGGATCGAAGCTCCTCACCTTGGCGCCGAAGGTGCGCGCGTGCGCCACCACCGCGGTCAGCATCCCCGGCAATTGGACGTCGAGCCCGAACTGCGCGCGGCCGGTGATCTTCTCCGGCGTGTCGAGGCGGCGGGTGGGCTTGCCGATGACCTGCCAGTTTTCCGGCGCCTTGAGCTCGACGTGATCGGGCGCCGGAAGCTGGGCCGCCGCCGCGGCCAGGGAGCCGTAGCTCGCCTTGCGGTCGCCGTGGAGGACCCAGCCCTTCTCGGTGCGGCAGTCGGCGGGAGCGACGCCCCACTGCGCGGCGGCGGCGGCCACGAGCAGGGTCCGCGCCACGGCGCCCACCTGGCGATAGCGGTCGAGCTCGGACCACGTGCTCGTCGAGCCGCCCGTCATCTGGATGGGGAAGACCGGCGAATGGTAGACCGTCGCCGCGGGCGCGTGCTCGACGCGGAAGCGGCTCCAGTCGGCGTCCAGCTCCTCGTTGACCATCATGGGCAGCGTGGTCCAGATGCCCTGGCCCATCTCGGAGTGGGCGAGCAGCACCGTGACGCTCTCGTCGCCGCCGATGCGCAGGAAGGCGTTGACGGGCGGCAGGGCGGGAGCCGCGGCGGCACCCGGGGGCTCCTGCGCGAAGGCGAAACGCCGCAGGGGAGCCGGCACGAAGAAGCCGACCACGAGACTGCCGCCCACCACGGCCGAGCGCTTGAGGAAGGAGCGCCGGGAGAGCTCCGGCTGAGAATCTTGGGGAGGTGTCATGGTGTCAACCCTCCATCAGCTCGGCGGCGCGATGCACGGCGCTGCGAATGCGCTGGTACGTGCCGCAGCGGCAGAGATTGCCGCTCAGCGCGGCGTCGACGTCGGCGTCGCTCGGTTTCGGCTTCGCCTGCAACAGGGCCGCCGCCGCCAGGATCTGGCCGGACTGGCAGTAGCCGCACTGGACGACGTCGACCTCGGCCCAGGCCCGCTGCACGGGATGGTCGCCCTGCAGGCTCAGGCCCTCGATCGTGGTCACCGCGCGCCCCTCGACGGCCGCGGCCGGCCGCACGCACGAGCGGACGGGCTGGCCGTCGACCAGCACGGTGCAGGCGCCGCACTGCGCCATGCCGCAGCCGAACTTGGTGCCGGTCAGGCCCAGCACGTCACGCAGCACCCAGAGCAGAGGCATGTCGTCGCTGACGGAAACGTCGTGCTCTTTTCCATTCACGGAAAGCTTCATCTTCGCACCTCGCCGGCTGGAGGTTGTCGGGCTTCGCGGGGATTCTACTGCAAGACGCCCCTCCTCTCCCAGGGCAGCACGGAGAGGAGGGGCCGGGGGAGTTAGTGCACCTCGAGGACGACGTTGCGACGGAAGTCGTCGACGCCCACGGGGACCTGGTGCGGCATCGTGGTCGAGCCGTTCATCTGGAAGAGGTCGGCGGGCAGCCTGCCGGTGCTGCGCAGCGAGCTCTGGACCGCGCCGACGTTGATGGGATGGAACTGGAAGCAGGTCATCTTGGCCAGCCGCTTGATGTCCATCTCACGGCGGGCCAGGTCGTCGAAGCTGCGCAGCGGCAGATGGCCCGGGCTCTCCTGCGGGTCCGGCAGGTTGATGACCCCGGTGAGGAACTCAGACAGGCGGGCCGGCAAGCCGAACGCCGTCGAGGGGTCGACGTGGACGAAGGGAGCGATCGTCCCCGCGGGCCGGGACTCGCGGCCGTGGCAGCCGTTGCAGGCCGCGAGCGACGCGCGGTGCCGGCCCCAGTTGGTCGTGTTGTTACCGCCTCCCGGGCTCAGGTTCGGCGCCTGCGCGGCGGTCACCTGCCAGAAGAAACCCGGGTTCGGCGTCGCCGGGTTGGAGCCGAGGAAGTTGGCGCCGCTGAAGAAGAGCGGCACCGGCGGGATCGGGTCCTGGAAGTTGGGCGGCGTCAGACCGGGCGCCACGGCGGTTAAAATCCAATTGTCGAAGGTGGCGCTGTTGTTGAAGGAATCGATCGCCGTGTCCGCCGTCGTGACCTCTCGCAGGAACGAGAAGGGGAACTGGGTGAGCTGGAACTCGCGCAATTCCCAGGGCAGGCCGACGGGAAGGCCGAGCTCGATCTCATTGGAGCGCACCTGGCCGATGGCGCTGCCGTTGGGCCGGGCCGGATTGGCATTGGCCTTCGCGAAGGTCTCGGTGATGAGCTCCAGCTTGTCGTTGTAGGCCGCGGTGCCCGGTGTGAAGCCGGACAGGTCCACCCACTGCTGGGCCCAGCTCTTGACGAGCTGGCACTCGCAACGGGGCACCCGGTACTCGAAGATCGTGGCGAACGGAGTGGTGGAGCAGCCGGATCGCTTGTCGACCAGGCCGAAGACGAAGCGCGCCTCGCCAGCGTCGAGGAAATTGCCGCTGACGTTGATCGAATAGCTGCCGCCGCCCGCGGTGGTGCGCCGCAGGTCGGGGCGGGCGACGATGGCGAGCAGCCGGAACGGCGACTGCGCCAAATCGATATGGCCGTCGGCGCGCTTCGGCCAGGGGGTGAGGATGATGTTGTTGACCTGGGTCCGGGCCGGCACCACGTGCGTGTTGATCGTCTGGTTGGCCTGCCAGTGCGACAGCCAGGTCTCGACGAAGACCGCCGGGTCGATACCGCTCGCCGGCTGGTTGGCCATCTCGGTCATCAGGTGGTTGAAGGTCCAGACGCCGCTGGGATTGCCGGCGCCGGTGCAGGGATTCCAGGTGCGGCCGGCATCGGTCACGACACCCAGGTCGCGGATCATCAGCGAACGCTCCTGGAAGGTGTTGGTGCCGAGGACGACCGCCTTGAGGCTGGCCGTCTGGCTCGCCGTCACCGTCTCAGGGTCGACGAAGGCGACGGCCTGATTGAACGCCACGGCCTTGCCCGCCTGGTAGGAGGTGAGATCGAAAGCCTGGGGAGTTTCCGTGCCGACGTTGGCGCGGCCGGCGAAGAGCGGGGCCACCTTGGTGCCGCGGCTGCTCAGCTCCTTCTGGTCGGCGTCGCTGCGGGCCTGAAGATCGACGTCGTCCACGTTGCCGACGCCGGTGAACACGCCGTCGCCCGCCGTGGCGTCGCCCCCCTGACCATCGTCGCGCAGGATCACCTGCTGCTCCTGGAAGCCGATGGTGACGAAATCCCGCGTCCCGTCGGAACCCTTCTGCGACAACTGCGGGCTCGACAGGGTCACCGTCACCAGCACGTTGCCGATCCCCGGGAAAGCGCTGGTCTTCTGGATGAAGACCTGGCTGGGGGGCGGCAGCGGTGCGGAGAGCGACACCGCCTTGCTCGACGCGACCGTCGCGGCTTGCTGGGTCGGCACCGCCTGGTTGACCGGTCGGGAGGGCCGGTTCGCCGCCCATCCCGTCAGTGCCATTACCGTCAGGACGGCAGTCAAGATCAATACCTTGCGACTCCTGCTCCATCGTTTCCATTGCGCCATGAAATTACTCCTCTCTGAAATGCCGAGGGCCTTTCCGGGTCCCATCGGCTGTCCTCTGCTTCCACGCAGACGACGACTGCAAAAGAAGAGGGTGCGCCAACGCTTCCGGAGTGAGCCGCGGGCCGCGGCAGGGGTGTCAACTTTCTGTGACAGCTCGCTCGAGCCTTCGGCGAGCACCCTGGAAGTGTAGGCCGCGCTCGGTACCAAACCGTCGTACAAGACAAGGAGGTTTGCGTGAGGAACAGAGGAATCCTGTTGGCAGTGCTAGCGGTTTTACTCGTCGTCGCTCCCCTGGCTGCCGATACCGTCATCCGGCACGGTGTCGACACCTTCACCACCACCGCCAACGGCAAGACTTTCTACAGCTTTGCCAAGAGCCCCATTCCCGCCGGCTTCTTCTGCAGCAGCTCGGCGGCCTTCACGGGCAAGGTGGCCTTCCGGGGTCTGCCGCTCACCACCGGCACTCCCGGGGCGCTCCACAACGCCGACACCGTCATCGAGCGGCTCGACGACGCCACCTTCAACGAGAAGGGCATCGCCGAGACGCGGATCCAGTTCAAGGCCTTGTCGCTGGTGAGCATCGCCCCGATCCAGACCTCTTGCGGCTCTTATCATGCCTACGTCACCCTCGCCGGCAACCAGCGGGTGACGTCGATGCGCATCTATCGCACCGAAGCGGGCGGCGGCCATTTCGTGGCGCCCCTCGCGGTCGACGCGAAAATAACCTTCATTTCCGTCAAGCCGGCCAAGAGCGCGCGCCAGCTCGAGCTCACGGGGAGCTTCACCTTCCCTGCCAGCTCTCTGCCGTGGAGCACGACGGGCGGCGCGGCCACGAAGCAGATCGGCACCGTTCTCGTCGACACCAAGGGCAACCTGAAACCCGATTCTCTCGTCTCCGGCAGCTCGAACTTCTGGCCCGGCTGGGCGCCAGGCAGGGCGACGAAGCTCACCGGCAGTTGCACGCAATGCGAGCCGCCGTCCTGCCACACCGATCCGGCCACCCTCAAGCAGCACTGCACCGGCGGACTGACCGCCTGCTATCCCGCCAATTGCCCGTAGTTTCTTAGAGTGAACGGCCCCGGCGGAGCGCGGGGCCAGCGCGGCCGACCTGTAAGGGGGACCCGCCGCAGCGAGCGGGCCCCTTCGGCACCTCCTCCTGAATCCCAGGCTTGGAACTTGCAGCCCTCCCTGGCCATGCCATACTGATTCCGTGAGATCGAGGGCGCGGGATCGAGGCACCCAGGAGGTCGACATGAGGCAAAGGACGTTCTCCGCGACCGTCGCAGGCTTTGGGCCGTGGCTCCTCGGCGCCGCCATCTCCTTCTCGGCAGCGTGCGGCGGAGCCGCCACGACCTGGGAGACGAGAGACATGCCGAACGACGAGGCCGCCACCACGCTGGCGGCGGCCGAGCAGATCCGCATCGACCAGCCCACGGTCACGGCGCGGCTCCCCATCGCCAGGTCCGGCCCGGCCGCCGACCATCTGCGCCAGGCTCTCGCGGCACCCGCCGGCCGGGCCAACATCGAGCTGACGCTCGACGGCATCACGGTCGCGCAACCTCCGGGCGTGCTCTTCAACGTCTACCTGAGCACCACGGGGCCGAACCCGCGACGCGAGTACGTGGGAACGCTGAGCTTCTTCGGGGTGACCCACCGCTCCGGGCATGGCAGCCTCCCCAGCCGCACCTTCGACGTCACCGAACAGCTCCAGGCGCTCAAGGGCCAGAGCCCCCAGATCCCCGATCTCCAGGTGGTCTTCGAGGCGACCAACGGCACCGCCGAATCCACTCTCGCGCTGGCCGGCCCCCTCCTCAACCGGCAGGCCGGCCTGCGGGTCGGCTCCGTCCGTCTGCAAGTCGAGGGGAAGCCCTAGAAGAGGCCCCTCCCGCCCTCCGGAATGGGCTGTGCTAAAGTTGGCATGACCCGTCCCATTGAAAGGAGGGCTGCGTGAAGCGCAGAACGACTGCCAGGGCTATCCCATCCGCGGTTCCATGGATTCTTATCGCCTTCGTCTTGTCCGTGGCGGGACTGCAGGCACAATCAGCCACCAAAGCGGCGCAGCCGACCACGGCCAAGCCGGTGTTGAAGGCGACGCCGGCACCCATACCGGCCCTGGCCGTCCGGATGAAGTTCCAGGACTTCATCAAAGACAAAAACCGGCTGGACGCCTTCGTCAGGGCGATCGGGACGATGAAGAGCCGCAGCACGACGCCGCCCATCTCGGCCGATTACCGCCGGAGCTGGGAGTATTGGTCGGCCATGCACGGCTTCTATGGCCCCAAGGCCAAAGCCGGTCTCATCCAGGACGCGATCGACGATGCGCCCGCGAACAAGAAGCAGTTCTACAAGGGTCTCCGCGATCTCACGTATCCGCCGACGCCGGCCGGATTGGCCGCGAAGGTCTGGGACCAGTGCCAGCATGGCACCCTGCAGTTCCTGACCTGGCATCGCATCTATCTCTATTACTTCGAAAGCGTCCTGCAACAGTCGGCGAACGACAAGACGCTGCGCCTCCCCTACTGGGACTACACCGATCCCACCCAGGTCCAACTCCCCGCGCAGTTCGCACAGCCCACGCTGAGCGACGGCAAGCCCAATCCGCTCTTCGACCCCCGCCGCCGCTCGCAGACCGTCAAGCTGGACCCGAACACGACCAACGTCGACAACCTGCTGAAGAAAGCCAGCTTCAACTCCTTCTCGCCGGAGCTCGAGCAGCAGCCGCACGGCACGGTCCACTGCACCGTCGGGCCGGACTGCCCGTACCCCCTGATGGGCGACGTCCCCGTCGCGGGGACCGATCCCATCTTCTGGCTCCACCACGCGAACATCGACCGCGTCTTCGAGTGCTGGCTCAAGCTGGGCGGCAGCGTCCCGGCCAATCTCAAGGGCATCTCGTACTCCTTCGTCGACGCGTCCGGCAACCTGGTGAAATTGAAGTACTCGGATCTCCCGACCAACTACACCTACGACCACGTCACAAACTGCGGACGCAAGCCGATCCCGCCGTTCAAGGTGAGGGCGGAAGGGTTGGAAAGGGTCACCCCTCTCGCCAAGCTCCAGGGCTTCCAGATCGGCGGCGTCAAAGCCGCCGCGCGGCTCGCCGTGTCCAAGTCCAATTCCAAGCCCACCCCGCAGTCCCTGGTGCCATCCCGGACCGAGCTGGTCCTCGACAAAATCGCACCCGAGGGCGCACCGGGAGTGCTCTTCAACGTCTTCCTGGAGACCACTGAGGCGATCCCCCGCCGCCAGTACGTGGCAACGATCAGCTTCTTCGGATTGAAGCATCATGCCGGGAAGGGCGGCATCAGCACTTTCAACCGCAACGTCGATGTCAGCGACGCGCTCCAGGCGCTCAAGGGGCCGAATGGCGAGGTCCCCGAGGTCAAGGTGGTGTTCGAGGCGACCGACGGCACCGCCGGGGCCAAGCCGGAGGGTGTCCTGGCCAAACCCCTGAAGGTCGGCACCATCCAACTGCAGGAGGTCAAGGAACAGTGAGGGTCACTGGCGAGGCGTCGACTCGTGCGGCTCGCCAGTGTCGAAATAGGCGCGCTTGAATTTCAGCGCTGGACGGCCGGGGCGACCTTCCACCTGCAGGGTCAGCGTGATTTCGCTCTTCCCCTTCAGGAGCCGCGAAGCCTTGTCGTCGAGCGGCACGGCGAGAGTCATGTGCTGGACCGGTCCTGGCGGCGGCTGGTTCGACCCGACCGTCCCGGACATGGCCAGGACCGGCCGGGAGCGGGAGCCCGGCTCGGCCGGCCCCAGGACCCGGAGCGTCAGGCCCTCCCCGGCGCCGACCTCCACGTCTTCGAGCATGAGAACGGGCGGCGGCGAGGAAGCGTCTCCCGCCGCCCGCGCAGCCGCCTGGGCTGCAACCTTCTTGGGTACGGTCAACCGGACCGTCGTCTCCGCCCCGTGCTCCGCGGCGCACATCAGTACCAGGGCCACCGCCGCCCAGACCGGTAGATGGAGGACACGCTTCATCCTTCCAGTATACGTCATTCGGAGATGAGCGAAAACGCCTCCGCCGACAATGGGGCGGCAGCCGCCGTCGTCTTGCCCGTGGGATCGAGCGGGGCCACGTACAGCTTCAGGGGTCCCTTGACCTGGTCCAACTTGTTGTCGACCTCGAGCACCGCCGAGAGCGGGTCCGCATGGTGGTCGTGGCCGCTGCTCAGCACCCGGTTCACCGTGCCCAGAAAGCCGTTGGCCTTGTCGTTCGCCGTCGCCGTGCCCACGGGAGGCTGGGTGAAGAAGACGCCGAAATCCACGGCGTTGGCCGCTTGCTTCTCCAGATGGACGTTCTGGAGGACGAGGAACTTGGGTAAGAGCGACTCCTTCGTCGGGGGAACCTCGAGCTGGCCATTCTTCTCGACGATGGGGCGATTACTTAAAGAGCTCAGCTTCACCGTCGGCTTCATCAGCGAGGAGTAGTTGTACCCGAGCTTGGCTTCATCGCGCAGGTCGTTGAACAGCACGTAGGACCACACGCGGTTCTCGTCGTAGAAATAGACCTTGGCGGTGCCGAAGTCGGGGTTCTTGTGGCCGGCGGCCACCCAGGACGACCACAGCCGGTCGATGTTCCCGTGATGGGCGTAGAAGACGGGGTCGCGGGGCGAATACTGCAAGTCCGCCATGTCGCCCGGGGAAAAGGCGTTGTGCACGTTGGCGTGGGGGCCCGAGAAGGTCGCAGGGACGGGGGTTCTCTGTTTTGCCGTGCCACCGAAAATATCGAAGTTGGGTAAGGCCAGCAGGGGCTGGACGTTCACGGCGGCGTCCGACAACGGCCAGCGCGGTCCGGTCAGGTTCCGGTTCGCCCAGTAGAGCGGCTGATCCTTGGGCGCATAGATCGTGGGCAGCGTACGGCTGGACTTGTTGTCCCAGTCCCAGTAGGCCAGCCGCATGTCGTCCATCTTGCCGAGCTTGCGCATGGCGCGCTCGACGAAGTACAGCAGACCGCGGTGCCACGGCAGGAACTGCCAGTTGTAGTGGATGTTGTCCGTATTGGACGGCGCGCAGTGGATGCAGTGCTGGGCGATCAGCTTGGTCCAACTGAGGACGTCCGTCGGCGGCAGGTCCCGGAGCAGGCAGACGCCGTCCCGGAGCTGCTTGAGCTGGGTGGCCCTGCTCGGGGCCGCCAGCTCGAGCGCCGAGTAGCGCGTCACGACCTTCGGCTCGTTGGGGATGAAGCGCACGGGAGGTTTCGGCGTGGGCAGCGTGCACTCCGCGCTGGCGAGGGGCATGCCGCACTCCTTGGCCCACAACAGGTCCTTCTCCATCCAGAAGGCCATGGTGATGGGTCCGACGGTGACTACCTGACGGATGAAATCTCGGCGACTGACCGGCATCGATCCCTCCTTCGCACCCAGGGGTGCCTGAAGCTCGATTCGCGCAAGCCTGCGCTGGCAATGAATCCTGTCTACGGGTGGAGCATCGACAGAGTAGGACGCAGGCCCACGGGTTGTCAAGCGAAACAGCGAGCGCCCACGAGAGCCGGCGAAGGTCTCAGGGTCGTGGACCAGGGCTCCGTCCTGGTTTGCTCGCGGTAGAATCGAGGACCTGGCGCCATCTTGGCCCCATCTTGCAGCGCCGGGAGGTTGCATGAGCGACGAGATCTCGCCGTACACCGTGGATCAGCACTTCACGGGTTGCGCGCCGGCAGTGCGCGCCGTCTACGCCCGGATCCTGGAGACCGCCCGGGAGCTCGGCCCGGTGCGGGAAGAGCCCAAGAAGACCTCGATCCACCTCGCGCGCAGGACAGCCTTCGCCGGGATCGCGACGCGCAAGCAGGCGCTCCTGCTCACCCTCAAGTCCGCCACGGACCTGCAGAGCGCCCGGATCGCCCGGCGCGAGCAGGCGTCCGCGCACCGCTGGCATCTCGAGATCCGGCTGGACGATCCCGCACAGGTGGACGGCGAACTGGCGAAGTGGCTCGCGGATGCCTTCGAGCTGGCCGGCTAGGCGTGCGCTTTGGAAAGGGGCTCGCTCTGGCGAGCGGGCCCTGGAATGCGATTCCGGCGACTCCCTCCTTACTTCTTCTTCACGATGGCGGCACAATCCTGTGGCGGTTTCTGGCCAGTGGCCTTGGAGAAGATCGAGTTGATGACGTCGTACTCCTGCGGGGTCCCCCCCTGCCACAAGCCGTTGGAGCAGCTCGCGACGTTGCAACCGCCACCCTGCGTCTTGAACCCCTCGCTGCCGTAGGTGATCGGGCAGGTGCAGTGCGCCCGCTTCGGGTCCTTCGCGTCGATGACGCACGGATAGCCGAAGCAGACCGTACGGTCCCCGCCTGCGGGGCAGGTCAGGTAGGGATTATTCAGCGCGTAGGAGTAGGTGGACAGGATGTACTCCCCCTTCTTCCCGCGCGGAACGCGGTCGGAGCAGGGGCCCGGCCCCAGGTTCGGACCGTCCTCCACGACGCACGAGCACAGAGCGTGGGAAGGCTTCATCTCCGGGGGACCCGGAAAGCTTTTCTGCTCGGCGATCGGTGTACAGGCCGCCGCGTCGCACAGGGCGTACTTTCCCGTGCACATCTGCAGGCCGGTGCCAGTGCTGCGAGCCGAAGCTTCTTCGGCGGCGAGGGCAGTGCCGCAGAGACTGGCGGTGAGGGCCAGCGCTGCGACGGCGGTGAAGACCGTGTTCCACCTCCGGGGATTGTCCAGCAGTGACATGTCGTCCTCCTTTGAAGGAAAATTGGATGGGCCGTGTCATACGTCCTCCACCGCTCTAGTGGGACGACTCCCGGCGAAATCGCACCCGGTCTCCGCCGCGGAGAATTGGACGTCTCTACCGCCCCCGTCCGTCGGCGGTGGTATCGCCGGTCCCCAGCCGCGCCAGATCGCCGGCCATGACGCGGTCGGACTGGAGGTCCGCGCCGAGCCAGTATTCCTTCGCGCCCATGTCGCGGAAGCCGCACTTCTCATAGAAGGCGATGGCTCGTGGGTTGCGCTCCCAGACGCAGAGCCAGAACGTGCGGCCGCCCAGCTCGCGCGCGGCGTCCTGCGCGGCGGCCATGAGGCGCTGTGCGAGACCCCGTCCCTGCCAGGGCCGGTCGACGTAGAAGCGGCCGAGCTCTACCGGGGCCTCTCCCGTCACGCAGTCCGGCGGGGGGATCCGGCGCACCTGGGTGTAGGCGATCAGCCGGCCGTCCTCTTCCACCACGAGGGTGATGATTTCCGGGTGGATCAGCTCGTCCGTCTGCTGCCGGACGCCGAACCTGTCGGCGAGATGCGCCGCCATGTCCTCCGGCCGGTTGTCGGCGGCGAACGTATCGGAGAAGATCCGGGCCGCAAACTCCGCGAGGGCCGCAGCATCGGCGGGCCCGGCGCGCCGGAGGTGAAAGGACGTCTCTGCCATGACAGAGCTCAATTCTCTCAGATCGGTCCCCGCGGGTCCATGGAGCGGGGCTGCTCTGCGAGCACCGTCCCCTGCCGAGCGGCAACTCGCCCGGTAGGTTGACGCCCCGGACCAGCGGGTACGCGCGCCTCTCCCCAATGGGGGAGACGTCCCATACGAGCTGGTACAGGCCCCTCCCCACTCGGGAGACACTCCGGAGGAGTGGGTACGGCCCTCTCCCCACTGGGGACAGACTCCGGATGAGCGGGTACGGGCCTCTCCCCGCTGGGGAGACGCTCCGGAGGGCTGGGGAAAACCGGTGCCCCGCTCATCCCAGCCTTCCCCCCGCTCGCCCCCTGGGACCGCTGGCGTCCCGCCGGCCTTCTCCCCAGGAGAAGCTGTCATACTCTAGAGAGTTGAAGTTGAATTGGAGCGCCAGGGACTCGACGATGCCGACCAGGACCTTCATCAGCTACAGCCACGACAGCGAACAGCACTCGCAACGGGTGTTGGGGCTCGCCAATCAGCTTCGCAAGCACGGCGTCGACGCCGAGCTGGATCAATACGAGACCCGCCCTCCCCAGGGCTGGCCGCGGTGGTGCGAGGAGCAGCTTCGGCCAGAAAACTCTGAATTCGTGATCGTGGTCTGCACGCAGACCTATCTCAACCGCATCGAAGGGAAGGTCCCGGCCGACGAGGGCCGCGGCGTGTTCTGGGAAGGCAGCGTCATCTACAGTTATCTCTACGATCAGAAGGGCAACGCGAGGTTCATCCCCGTCGTTTTCGATCGTACGGAGGAGCCGCATATCCCGCGCCCGTTGAAAAGCTCCTCGTACTACCTGATCACCGCCTTCGATTTTTCAGACGCCGGCTACAAGACGCTCTACCGCGAGCTGACTCATCAACTGGCTGTCGAGAAACCACCGCTCGGCGACGTCGTGGAGATGCGGGGTGAGCTCTCTTCCCTCAGGGGACTGGACGAGGACTTCTCCGTTCGTCCGCCCTTGAAGTCTCGACGGGTGCGATCGAGGTTTCCTGGTCCTGGCGCGGCACCCACCGAGGCGGACCTGCTCGAAGAATTGAAGCGTCTCCCGCCTGCGTGGTTTGACGAGCTGGTCTTCCGATTCGACGCCAACAGCGCGGTCTCTGCGAAACCGGCTCCTCAGTCGACCCGGGCGATCGACCTGCTGACCGTCGTGCGCGTTCACGACGACGGGTCTGCCCGGCTGCGGCAGGAGATTCAGCGGCTGAAGAGAAATCGCCGATGAGCATGGATCGCTACGAGATGCTGCGGCGTCTCAAGTCGCTGCCGGAATCTCGTCAGCGTGAGCTTCTTCGCGACGCCGTGGACGACCCTCGCGCCAAACTTCACCTCCGCCGACCAAACGTGGCTGCTCAACGAGGCGGGCTACAGCCTGGGAGCCCTGGGCCGGCTGACCGAGGCGGTCGAGCCGATGCGGGCCGGACTGGAATGGCCGTTGAGCAAGACGACTGGAAGGGGCCGCGAGCATGGCCAGCAACTTAAGCGATCTGGAACTCACGCGCGGTGAGGTGTCCGTGGCGGTGACCGCAGCCAAGCAGGCGGTGACGTTTGCCGACGGTGGCGAGAGCGCGTTTGGAAAAATTACCAAGCGCGTCAGATTGGCCGACAGCCTTCACCAAGCGGGCCGTCGCGCCGAGTCACAGTGTCTATTCGAGGACTCCGAGTCGCGGCAGGCAGCGTATCAGCCGGAGTGTCCCCGGCTCTACTCAATCCAAGGCTTCATGCACTGCGATCTCCTGCTGTCCGACGGGGAACGCGCGGCGTGGCAACGCTGCCTCTTTGTTCCACTTACGGTATCCTTTACAGCCTGCGACGCCGTCATTGAACGAGCCGCCTATGCCCTCACGATCGCTGAAGACAACCGTTGGCTCCTCGATATTGCCCTGGATCACTTGACCTTGGCCCGAGCCACGTTGTACAAGGCCCTCCCTACCTTGTCCATACCGCAAGCCGCACTCGAGCACATCACCGCCGCCGCCGGTCTTCGCGCGGCAGGCGATGTGAGCCACCTCCCGCGTGGCCTGCTAACGCGTGCCTGGCTGAGATGTTTTTCGGGCGACGAGCCGGGCTGCCAGGCGGACCTGGACGAAGCCTGGGAGATCGCCGAGCGGGGACCGATGCCGCTGTTTCAGGCCGACATCCAGCTCTACCGCGCCCGCCTCTTCCGCGACCGCGCTGCCTTGGAGGAGGCCCGCCGGTTGATCGAGAAGCATGGATACCACCGGCGGGACGGGGAACTGGCTGATGCGTTTGAGGCGGCGAAGAGGTGGTGATCGATGGAGGGTCTCTGTTATCGAATGAACCGGATCGGGCAGACCTCGGCTTTGGCAATGGGATCGAGCTCGTGATGGTCGCTGGTTACCAGAGCTCCCTTTTCCCGGATCGCCAGGGCGAGCGCAAAGCAGTCGGCCAACGAAACGCGCCGCCATTCGGCTTTGAGATTCCCGGCAGTACGCCAGAGGTCTGAAGGCAGCGTCTCGACGAGCTCGAGGCCATATTCAGCAAAGATCGCGGCCAGGGTATCCGCCTCGTCAACGGACCCGCGGCGGTAGAGATCGTAGTAGACCTCACAGGCACTAACGGCATGGATGAGACAGCGGTTTGCCGGCTCTTGCAGCAGTTGCGCCACCATGTCCGCTCCGGGCTCATTCTCCAGAATAGCGATCAGGGCACAGGCGTCGAAGACGAAGACCGACTCAGCGGCCAAATTTCCGCTCCTCGATCTCGATTTCCTCGAGTTTCTGTTTCGCGAACTCTTCGCTCCCCGACGTCAACCCGCGACCCGCCCCTCTCAGGCGCTGGAGACGCGCCTTTCGTTCCTCCAGCGTCAGCTCCCGGAACGGCTTTGACTCCTGGGCCAACTCGGCGGCCAAGGCCGCAAGGCTCCCTCGACCTGGCGGAGTCTCGGCCCGCTCCCTCCTTTCTGCGGCCGGCGGCACGAGCACGATCAGCTCCACCGGACCAGAGGGGATCGTCGCCGGAAACTCAATCGTCGCGCGGTGATTTTCTGGGACTACGAGATGAATTCTGTGTGCTTGCATCGCCGGGTGCTCTCCTCGTCTTGGTGAAATCTACCATACCCTGGGACAGCGTCCCGCCGCCCTCCTGATCCAAATTAGTGGCCGGCGGGACGCCGGCGGTCCCAGGGGGCGAGATCAGGCACCCGCCGGCCGCAGCGGCACGCCGGTCCTCCCGGCCTCCTGCACTTGCGGGTCCGGCACCAGGCCGAAGCCATCCGCCAGGCGCGGGAAGTAGTTGAAGATGGCGATGACGTGCGCGGCCTCCAGCAGGCCCTGATCGTCGAGCCCGAGGTCGCGCAGGGGCTGCCAGTCGGCGGCGGTCATGCGGGTGGGCTCCAGGGTCAGCTTCTCGGCCACGGTGCAGAGGGCGCGCTGGCGCGGCGTCAGGTCCGGCAGCTCGCGCCAGCGGTGCTGCTTGATGGCGTCGACCAGGGCGGCGTCGTTGTCCTCGACACGCAGAAACTCTGCGTGAGACTGCGTTCAGTATTCGCAGTCCTGGGCCGCGGAGGCCACGGCCGCGAGCATCTCCCTTTCGGCGCGGGTGAGCGCTCCCGGCGCAAACATGATCTCGTAGAAAGCCCCCTGCATGGCACGGCCGATGCGCTCGTGCGCGGCGAGCAGGCGCCCCATCCCGGAGGGGAATCCGAAGTTGTAGGACGAGGGCTTCGGGCCCGCCGGCCGGGCGCGCAGCTCCTCCGGCGTGGGCAGCTTGATGAAGGCTTGCTGGGGGTCCTGAAACATGGGCGACTCCTCTCTCGCGGATACTACTTCCTCTTCGCCGCCGACGTCGCGCGGATGAAGTCCGCGATCTCCTTCTTGAGCTTCTGATGATCGGCGCGGCGGATGTACATCATGTGGCCGGCGTCGTAGGTCGTCAGCTTCATGTGGCTGCGGAGCGCCTCCGGCAGGCCGAGGTGGCTGGCGGTATGAACGGCGTCGAAGTAGGGAGTCGCGAGATCGTAGTGGCCGGAGGTGACGAGCACCTGGAGGTCGGGGTTGCGGACCATGGCCTGACGCAGGGCTTCCGAGAGATAGGGGTAGCGGAATTCGTAGCCGGCCGTGGTCCAGGGGAAGACCTGGGCCAGCCGCTCGTAGATGTGGTCGTCCTTGTAGCCAAGCTCGCGGCGCAGATAGTCGTTGAGCATCGCGACATAGGGGCCGTCGGTGGCGGTGCTGGCGGGATCGTATTCCGGGTTCTCGCCCGCGGAGTCGATGTCCCAGCCGGTGAAGCGGCTGTCGAGGCGGCCGATGATCTTCCCTTCGCTTCTCAACAGCTCTTTGCAGAAACGCTCGATCTCGATGCGCAGGTTCGCGCGCAGCACGTAGTCGACGGAGAGGCCGGTGTAACGCGCCACCCTGGTTGCGATCTCCTGGCGTCGCGCGGCTGGCAGGGCATCCCCCTCCATCAACGCCTGGGCGTAGTCGTGCGTGGCGAAATTCTCGACCTCGCGCAGGGTCTTCTCGAGGTCGCCCGAGAGCTCGGGCGGCAGCTTCTTGTGGTACCAGGCGGACGCCGCATAGGTCGGCAGATAACTGACGTACGGCATGTCGTTGCCGGGCCCGAAGAGGATGGCCTGCCAGTTGAGGACCGAGGAGACGAGGACGATGCCGTTCAAATCCATGCCGTAGCGCGACTGGAGGAACTCGGAGAGACCGGCCGAGCGGGTGGTGCCGTAGCTCTCGCCGGCCAGGAACTTGGGCGAGGCCCAGCGCTCGTTGCGGGTGGTCCAGAGGCGGATGAACTCGCCCACCGACTCGATGTCGGGGCGGATGCCGTGGTACAGCTTGGCGTCGACGCCCGGCACCGTCCGGCTGTAACCGGTCGACACCGGATCGATGAACACCAGGTCGGTGACGTCGAGGATCGAGAACTCGTTGTCCACCAACCGCCCGGGCTGCGGCAGGCTCATCCCCTCGTCCGTCCGCTCCACGATCCGCGGCCCGAACGCTCCCATCTGCACCCACACCGCCGCCGCTCCCGGGCCGCCGTTGAAGCTGAAGGTGACCGGCCGGTCGCCGGGGTCCTTCATCCCGTCCCGGGTGTAGGCGACGTAGAAAATCGACGCCTTGGGGGTGCCGTCCTCGTCCTTCATGAGGTAGTTGGCAGCGGTCGCGGTGTAGTCGATCTTCTTGCCGTCGAGAGTGATCGAGTGCTTCGTCACCGACGACCGCTCCTCTGGCATCACCGGCGGTTTCTTCTCCTCCTCCTTCTTCGCCTCGCCCGGCTTGGCCGGCGGCGCCTCGGCCGGCAGCAACGCCGGAGTCAGGAACAGAAGCAGCAGGAAGACAATCCGCAGAGGGGATTTGACAAGCATCCAGGGTCTCCTCTCAAGGCGTGGCATGGCCGGCCGCCAAATTGGTTCTGCCGGAGGAGTACGCAGGAGAGGAAGGAAAGTTCCGGGCCGCTCCCTTCAGATCGTTAGACCGTTTCGCGCCCCGCGATGTCCTCGTCCCACAGCTCGGGCCGCTCGACGATGAAGCGTCGCATCAGCGCGATGCAGTCGGGGTCCTGGAGCAGGACGACCTCGACGCCGTGGGAGCGCAGGAAGTCCGGATTGCCGGGAAAGTTCCGGTCTTCGCCGATCACCACGGCGGGAATGCCAAATTGCAGCACGGTGCCCGAGCACATCATGCACGGGCTCAAGGTCGTGTACAGGACAGTCCCCGCGTAGTCGGGCCGCCGGCCCGCTTTGCGCAGGCAGTCCATTTCGCCGTGCGCTATTGGGTCGCCGTCCTGAATGCGCCGGTTGTGACCGGCGGCCAGGACCTCCCCGTCTTTCGTCAGGACGGCGCCGATGGGGAGCCCTCCCTCCTGGTACGACGCGAGGGCCTGCTGGTAGGCCAGTCGCATGAAGTGCTGATGGTCCATGACGATCTCCTCAGAATTCGGCTAGAGTATCAGCACGATTCCGAGGAGGGATGACTCATGATTCGCCTCACCCGCAGCGGGCTGGCCGTTGCAGCGCTCATCCTGTTCGCCGTGCCGGCCACCGCGCAGTACGAGATCCAGAAGCCGCGCGACAAGTGGCAGACGCCCGGCGAGATCCAGAAGCCCACCGGCCCATGGCAGAAACCCGGCGAGATCCAGGTGCCCAAAGGCATCCAGGCGATCCGCACCGAGGGGGCGAAATGCACCCAGCGCTTCCTGGTGGGTTCGGATGCGCTCTTCGAATTCGACAAATCGACGCTGACGCCGGACGCCGAGGAGACCCTGAAAGCCCTGGCGCCGCTCCTCGCCAAGGCCGGCAAGCACCCGGCGACGGTGGAGGGCCATACCGACGCGAAGGGCAACGACGCCTACAATCAGACGCTGAGCGAAAAACGGGCGCAGACCGTCAAGGACTGGCTCGCGGCGCACGGCGCCTTGCCCGCGGCCACGCCCACGAAAGGGTGGGGCAAGCGGCGCCCGGTGGCTCCCAACACGAAGCCCGACGGCGCGGACGATCCGGCGGGGCGCCAGAAGAACCGGCGGGTGGAAGTCGTGCTGGATCTCTGTAACAAGCCGGGATGAATGACCATCCACCCCGCCGGTCCACACCGGAGGGGTGACGGCCGAGAAGACCCAGGCGCGCTCAGACGACGCGTCTGCCCTGGATGAGGTGGACAATCGCCACGACGACGGCGATGACCAGAAGGAGGTGGATCAGTCCGGTGGTGACGTGGAAAGCGAAAAGGCCGAGTGCCCACAGCACCAGCAGAACCAGAGCAATCATCAAGAGCATGGTCGTTTCTCCTTATATAAAGAGAGGTGGCGTCGTTATCTCGCGGCCCTCTGTTCGCCGCTTCCGACCTTCTCCTGCGCCTTGCCGACGTTCTTTTCCACCTTGCCGCCGAGCTCCTGACCGAGATCGCCCTTGGCGGCTCCGGCCACTTCGTTCACCTTGCCTTCGGCCTGCTTGCCGGCGCCCTTGACGACGTTCCTGTCTCCGTCCTGTCCGATTCCCATGATGTTCTCCTTTGTAGTTTGACCCGGTTGACTCATGTCACAGCCGGTACTGCAAGGTCCGGGCCAGGAGAAACGATCAGGGGCTGATCCTTTACGTCATTTTTCCCCCAGGCCCCGGCGCCGGTCGCGGAGGGCGCCCCAGATCAGCCAGACACCGGCGACGACGAGGGCGAAGGGCCAGAAGTCCAAGAGCCAGTCGAGGCGGACGTTGAAGTACTGATCGAGCACCGCGAAGAGGCCGATCAGAGTCAGGAGGATCCCCGCCGCCAGGCCGCCCTGGCTGGCCCGTGGGTAACGGGGCAGATCGACCAGACCGAGGTCCTGGGCATAGCCGTAGTTGATCAGCGTCGCTTGGCGGTAGGCGTCGATGACGTTGAAGATCCAGAAGAAGGCGATCGCCATCCCGAAGAGATCGTGGTTGCCGCGGGCGACGATGGTGATCAGGCTGGCGATGAGGAGGAAGAAGGTGATCCCCCGCAGGTAGAGGCCGTTGTAGACGTTGCCCATCCCCGGAACCAGGGAGAGGAGGGCGGCCAGGCCGGGGTTCTTGCGCAGGACGGGCGGTGCGACGGCGGCGGCGGGAAGAGTCGGGGCGGGCGCCGGCGTCTCGGTTTCGGCGGCACCGGATTGGGTATGCCAGTTCTCTGCAGGATTCATCGCGATCTCCTAGAGGGCCCGCCGGTCTCATGCCGCGGGCCCAGGTTTGTGAAGTGTTCGGATACAACGGTGGACAACCGGCCCGAGAGGTTGGAGATCCCGGCGCGGAGACGGTTCATGGACTGAGTCGCGGTCTCGCGAGCCGCGCCGGCGGCGAGCCGCAGACGCGTCAGCTCCTTGCGGCTCCGCGTGCCGGCGTCCTCGAGGAGCGGGGCCACCTCCCGGTGGGCGAGCTGATGGGCGAGGCGCAGCGCCTGCTCGCCGCGGTCGGCGGCTCCGGCGAGGACCGGACCCAGGAGCAGTGCCAGGATCACACTCGCGGCGATGGCCAGGCGCGGGCTGCGCACCCATTCCGGGGGCGCCGGGCGGGCGGGCTGCGCGAGCGACCGCAGCCGCGTGGCGAGGGCGTCCGGCACCGGCAACCGCGGCACGGGGAACGGCAGGACGGCTCCGGGCTCGGGTGCGACCAGGGCCCGCAGATTGCGTTGCAGACTGGGAGGAAGGGGCAGACGGACCCCGGTGGCCTGCTCGACCGCGGCGGCATAGGCGTCGCAGGCCGGGCAGGCCCGGCGGTGCGGCGAGGCGACGCCCGGAGCAAAGCGGGCGCGGAAGCGGCGGCAGGCCCAGCTCAGCATGCCTCCACCCCCAGTCCAGCCTCGGCGACCTCGGAATTCAGTGCGACAGCCCCGGCCGGCAGGCCGAGGCGGGCATCGGCGGCATTGGCGCCTTGGACGCGGCCGGCGAGATCCAGGCGGCCACGGTGGAGCCGCGACTTGACCGTGCCCACGGGCACCTCCAGGTAGGCGGCGGTCTCCGCCAGGCTCCAGCCCTGGAGATCGCGCAGCAGCACCACCTCGGCGAGGTCCTCCGGCATCTCCTCGAGACCTTGATAGACGGCCCGGAGCTGCTGGCGCCTCAGCGCCGCGGTCTGCGGGTCCTCGCCGCCGGCGGGCAGCCGTTCCAGCACCGCCTCGGACACGGCGCCGGCCCGGCGCTCGCGGCGGGCGGAGCGGTAGTGGTCGATGCACAGGTTGCGCGACAGGCGGAGGGCCCAGGCGGCGAGGGGCACATCGCCGCGGTACTGGCGAAGGTTCTGATAGAGGCGCAGGCAGATCTCCTGGGTGAGGTCCTCCGCGTCCTCCACGGCACCCGTGAAGTGGATGGCCAGGTTGTAGAAGCGCTCGCCGTAGAGCGCGAGCAGCTCGTCCCACGCGTCCGCCCGCCCGGCGGCAGCCCGTCGGGCGAGCAACAGGTCCTGCGATGGGGTGGGCGCGCTCATGTCTCTCCTCTCTCCAAGACGAAGGAGAGAGGGAAAAGGTTCGCGCGGCTCAGTCGGACTTTCGGGCGGTCTTGCCGAAGCGCTCGCGGAGGATGTCGAGAGCGCTAGGCTCCCCACGCTCCGCCCGCTCCAAGACCTTCTTGCCATAGCGCTCGCGGAGGATGTCGAGAGGGTCTCGGCCTTCGCGCTCCGCTCCGTCGATCTGCTGCGAGCTCTCGCGAGAACCTTCGTCGAGATAGGCGATCAGCTCTTGGTCCATGGCGGTCGTGTCCTCACACGTCGTGTCGATGCGCGCCAGACTACCACAGATCCCGGGCCGGAGCGCAAGGGGGTCCTGGGCTTTCGCGCTTTCTTCTCCATCGCCGCGATTCAGCCTCCCCCCTGGCAGCCCTCCCCCGCAAAGAGCTAGACTACCTCCCAGCTCAAGTCGACAGACGGCCATCAAGCGTTCCCAACACTCTCGGAGCCCAGAACGAGCCCATGCACATCTATCCCTGGGAAGTCGTCAGCATCCTCATCCTCGTGGCGGCCCTGGTCTACTACCGGCGCAAGCAGAACCCGATGACCCGCGATCCGGCCACCGGCCGCAAGGTGGCGGCGAAGAAGACGGACCAGACTCCCGAAGAGGCCTACCTGGAGCTGCGCCAGCAGGCGATCACGACCGACCCCAAGCGGCTCGTCCTGCCCGGCGAGCTCAAGCCGGACGAGGCCTTCGGCGTCCTGATGGAGATGGGGATCTCGACCTCGGTGGTGACGCTGGCCTCCTTCGCCGATGGCGACGCCAGCATCTACTACAAGACGGGCGGCGGCATGATCGGCGGGGTCAGCCACGAGACCGTCCGCGCGGCATCCAAGGACCTCGTCGCCCGCGCCCAGAAGGCCCTCCCCCGAATGATCAAGACCACCAGCTTTCCCCTCCCCGAGGACGGCCGGGTCCGCTTCTACGTGCTGACCCCGCGCGGCGTCTTCACCACCGAGACCAGCCGCCAGACCCTGGGAGAGCGCCAGAGCGAGCTCGCCGCCCTGTTCTCCAGCGGTCAGGAGGTCGTGGCCCAGATGCGGCAGGTCGAGGAGCAGAGGCCGAAGAACACCTTCGCGCCGCCGCCGATGCCGCCGCCCGACGAACCGGAGGAGACGCCGGCCTAGGCGTTCCTCCGGGTGAGGCGGTGGGGCTGGCTAGCAGGGCCCGGAGTGCACGATCTTCACCCCGAAGCAGTGGGCGACGCAGGGGCTGTCGTAGGTGACGCCATTGGCGCCGCAGAACTCGCCGCCCAGGGGTGCGCACTCGCAGCGAAAGGCCCTGGCACTGGTCGCCGAGGACAGGGCAAGGGCGGCAAGCCCCAGCAGGAGGAGCAGGATACGAGACCTTCTGAGACGTGGAGCGTGGTTCAAGATCGACCTCCTTGATGAATACGAGGGCGCGCCGTGCAGCCGGCGCGCCCTCCAAGAACAAGGTGCCCCTTCTCGCCCGGAAGGAGACTACGGCTTGAGGTCCTCAGCCGGCAGCGTCAGCTTGGTCGTCTCGGGCTGCCAGACGACGTCGAAGATCCACCAGCGCTTGCCGTCGTTGAAGAGTTGGAAGCTGTTGATGCCGCGGACGAAAGGCTTGGCGTCGGCCGCGGCGTGGCGAGCCTCGTAGGTGCTCCAGACGTGGAGGATCTTGCCGAAGCCCTCGCTGCGATGGGCGATCTCCTTGACGACGTAACCTTCCTGGAGCATGTTGGACTCGGTGTCGTACAGGTATTTCGAGGGGCTGAAGGTATGCGGCATGGTGCCGCTGTGCCCCTTGCCCTCGGCCGGCAGCAGCCGCGCGCCGGGGAAGAAGAGGGAGAGGAATCGGTTCCAGTCGCGTTTCTTCCCGACCGGTCCCGAGAGCGCTTCATAGTACGCGGCGACGATGGCCTCGGACGAAGCGACGTCCGCCGGCGCGGCCTTGGGCAGGCCGGCCATGTGGCCGCCGGGAGCCCCCGAGCTGCCGTGCATCGAGTGACCCGAAGGCGCGGGCGTCGCTCCCGGCTCCTGAGCGCCGGCGGTGAACGGCAGAGAGGCGAGCAGTGTCAGAGCGACGATCCCGACGACCCGCCCGACGACCCTGAAATTGAGACGCGGCATCATTCGGCTTCTCCTTACGGCAGCACGACGTAGGGCCGCATCATGTCGTTGTCCTCGTGCTCGAGGATGTGGCAGTGCCAGACGTAGGGCGGCACGCCGCGAGGCGGCGCCGAGGCGCCGTTGGGCAGGTCGAACTTCTGGATGACGCGCGTGACCAGCCCCACCCCGTTGTCGGGATCGCCCGGGAACGCCTTGACCACGTCCTTCCAGGCCGGCCGCTCGTTGGCACCCGGCGCTTCGGGCGGGGCGATGAAATGGATCTGCCCCGTGGACTGGAAGAGGTTGAGATCGAACTTCTGCCGGTTCAGCACCTGGAAACGGACCAGGTGGACGTGGATCGGGTGGCCGTCGGTCGTGACGTTGTAGAGCTCCCAGATCTCCGTCGTGTTGGCCCTCGGGTTTTCGGTCATGGGCGAGCTCCAGTGCAACGGACCCGCGGCGACGGTGCCGAGCATGCCTTCGATGGGATCGCCGGTCGTCGGATCGTCGTCCTCGCTCAGCAACAGTTTCCGGGTCTGGCAGGAGTCGTGCGTGTCGATCAACGGTACCGGCACCAGATTGGCGGGCAGCGGCTGATCGGCATGCGACAGCGGGAGCTTGACGCGGAACTGCATGAGCTGCGGCAGGTCCGCCCCGCCGCCTCCCGGGAAGGGCGAAGGCGCATCGTTCTTCAGGGTGAACGACTTGCCAGCCTTGCCGGTGAAATCGATCACGATGTCGTAGCGCTCCGCCGGTCCCATCAGCAGGTCGCCCAGCGTGACCGGCTTGGGCAGGAACCCCTGATCGGCGCCGATCTGGTGGAAGAGCAGCGTTTCGTTCGCGTCGCGGCTGTTGGCGAGCGTCAAGTGCAGGAAGCGCGCGTTGCACGCGTTGAGCATCCGGAAGCGGTACTTGCGCGGCTCGACGTCGAGGAACGGAAAGACCTTGCCGTTGACGAGGCCGGCGTCGCCGAAGAACTCCGGGATCCAGATGGGCGGGATCGGCGGGCTCACCCCCGGGTCCTGCACCGGATAGTTGAGCGAGCCGTCGGCGTTGAAGAACCGGTCCTGGAACATGAGCGGGACCTCGTACTTCCCCTTGGGGATCGGCAGCGAGTCCTCGGCGTGGTCACGGACGAAATACATCCCGGCCAGGCCCGCGTACACGTTGAGGCGGGTGATGCCCAGGGCGTGGTCGTGGTACCAGAGCGCCATGGAGGCTTGGTCGTTCGGATAGTGGTAGACACGATTGGAGAAGAACGGACCGGTCTTCGCGAAGTTGTTGGTGAACCAGGCCTCGGGGTAGCCGTCGCTGTCGCCGAAGACCTTGGCGCCGTGCAGGTGGACGACCGTACGCACGTCGGGTACGGTCGACTCCGCACCGTGGATGGTGTGATCGATGGGCAGGAAGTGGCGGCTCGGCAGCTCGTTCAGCCACTGCACCGAGATCGGCTGACCGGTGCGCGTTTCGAAGGTGGGGCCGGGGTAGATGCCGTTGTAGCCCCAGAGCTTCGTGGCCGGCAGGTCGCGGTGCAGCTTCTGGGTGAACTGCGTCATGTGGATGTTGACCGTCGACGAGCCGGGCGTGATGACCGGGGGAATCGGCAGCGGATCCACGAACGGGGTGAGGGTGGGCGAGCTCTGGGCGAAGGCGAACTTCTTGGGCAGGAGCAGAGCTCCCGCCCCGGCCACCGCCCCGAGCCTCAGCACGTCACGACGACTCAGCTTCATAAGACCTCCTCATAAGAAAGAGGGAGAGACTCCCTCGTCGAGCCCAGAAGAGAGAAGATTCCCGGCCCGCCCTCATCTCGAAAACGCCCGGCAACGCGGACGCAGGTGGGCAGCAGGCTGCCCCCTACCACGCCGCGGAGCCCAGAACCGGTTACCCTGATGGAACCCTGGTTGCCTCTAAGAATGATGGTGCTTCCAGACTGGTTTTGCGAGACAAGCCGAAGACCGGCCTGTGCCGGGGTGCGCCGCTGACCCGGGGAGGGGAAGGTCGGGCGCACCCCGGAGATCGTCTCAGAAGGGGCAGCCGGGGCAGCGCATGGCGCAACTGGTGTAGGTGTTGTCGCAGTTCGCCTGGCAGGAGGTGTTGCCGCCGCAGTTGTTGTAGCAGGTGTTTATGTTGGCTTGACACCGCTGACAGCAGGTGAGCGACTGGACGGCGCGCTGCGGCAGGAACGCCGCGGTGGCCAGCAGAGCGAGGGCCAGGACCAGTTTCCGTGCAGCTCGATTCATTTTCTTCTCCTTGCCAAGAGTTGGACGGTCCGGCGAGAGGGCCTCGCCGGGAGCTTCGACGCGACGGATCATACACGATTGCGCAAGTGCAGACGTAGAATTGATGAGCCTATCCTCAATTGCACTCATCGATAACAGCAACCAACATTGTCACTCCGGGATCGCTGCTCTACAGTGGGGAGAGGAGGAAAACACTTGAAAAAAGAGCTCTCCCTTCTTCTCTTCGGGCTCCTCGTCGCCTGGGGCGCCGCCGGGGCGAAGACCCCGGACGGCAAGCCTCCCTCGCAGGAGACCGTCTGTGACGGGCAGACCGGCGCCGCCTTCGGGCTCTGCAACGCCTACTGCGAGGCCATGGACTGCGACAGCCCGAACCACCGCGCCTCGGACACGGCGTGCGCCCGGGTGAAACGGAATTACGAGCGCCAGACGGGCCATCCGCTCCCCTGCGAAATCGAGTGCCCCTGCGTCAAGCAGTTCCCCTTGTTCGCGGACCTTGCGAGCGGCGCGGCCACGGCGCTGCAGTGCATTGCGGATGCACAGGTCATCAGCGTCGCCACGCCGGCAGGGACCTTCGCGATCGTGAACGGCGGGACGGTGCCCCCATTCTGCAGCGTGAACCTCGAGCCGCCGCTCCTCGAGCTCACGCAGCAGGAGGTGACGGCCTGCCGCGACCTCCTGCGCAAGGCGGCCGCGGCGCAGAGCGTCACCTGCGTGGCTCCCGAGTAGAGCGGAGCCTCAGTCGCCCAGTTCCACCGACCGGACGAACGCCGGCTCGCCCTCCGCGAGGTCCAGCCGCGCTTCCTCCGGAGTGCCGAAGATGCGCGCCCGGTCGTCGTCGAACTCCCCCTCCCAGCGGGCGACGACGACCGTCGCCAGGCAGTTGCCGATGACGTTGACGCAGGTGCGCCCCATGTCCATCAGCTCGTCGACGCCGAAGATGACGGCGACGCCGATGGGGCCGAGGCCCCCCGGCAGGAAGGTCCCGAGCGTCGCGAGCAGGATCACCAGCGAGGCGCGCGGCACGGCGGCGATCCCTTTCGAGGTGACCATCAGCGTCAGCATCATGAGGAGCTGGCGGCCGAAGTCCATGTGATATCCCGTCGTCGCCTCGGCGGCCTGTGCCACGAAGACCGAGGCAATGGTGAGATAGAGCGACGTGCCGTCGAGGTTGAAGCTGTAGCCGGTCGGCATCACGAAGCCGACGATGCGCGGCGGCACGCCCAGGCGCTCCATCGCCTCCATCGCCTTCGGCAGGGCCGACTCGCTGCTGGTGGTGGCGAAGGCGATGGTCGCCGGCTCGCGCACGGCCTTGAGGAACTTGCGAATGGGCACGCGGGCGAGCACGGCCACCGGCCCCAGCACGAACAGAATAAAGACGATCAGCGCGATGTAAAGCGAGCCGATCAGCTTGCCGAGGTTGACGAGCACTCCCAGGCCCTGCGTGGCGATGGTGTGGGCCATGGCCGCGCCCACGCCAATGGGCGCGAACATCATCACGTAGCTGGTGAACCGGAACATGATCTGCGACAGGCTGTCCATCGCCCGCAGGATCGGCTTGCCCTTCTCGCCGATCGCCGCGACGGCCAGCGCGAAAAGCACCGCGAAGGCGACGATCTGCAACACGTCGCCGCGCACCATGGCGTCGACGATGCTGGCGGGAAAGATGTGCACCAGCGTCTCGACGATCGTCTTCGGATGGTTCTCTCCGATCTTCTGCACCGTCTCCAGGCTCGGCGCCACCAGCCGGACGCCGACGCCGGGCTTCGTCAGATTGACCACGCCGAGGCCGATGAACAGGGCAATGGTGGTCACGATCTCGAAATAGAGCAGTGCCTTGGCCCCCATCCGCCCGACCTGCTTCAGGTCGCCCCCGCCCGCGATACCGACGACCAGGGTCGAGAAGACCAGCGGCGCGATGATGGAGCGGATCAGATTGAGGAAGATGTCGCGCAGGAAGAAGACCTTGTTGCCCCAGTCCGGCCGGACCCAACCCACGAAGCCGCCCACCACCAGACCGATCATGATCCAGGTGGTCAGCGACAGGCGGTACCAGGGCTTGCCCGGTTGACCGGGCTTGGGCTCGATCGCGTTCGGCGTGAGTGGCGTTGAGGTCATGGCTCTCCCGAGGTTTTGGGGGAGGACTCTAGCAGACCTCGACAAGGACGGCCTAAACGGTTCGCACTACTCCCAGCGCCGCCGTGGCCACGTCGTGCACCGGCGTCTCGACCCCGGCCTCCCGGCCGAGCCGCGAGACGGCGCCGCTCAGGTCGTCGATCTCCGTCGGTCCGCCGGACTCCAGGTCCAGCAGGAAGCTCGGCCTCATGGAGTCGGGCAGGGTGTCGATGAAGCCGAGGATCTTGGGCTCCACGTCCTCCGGCAACGCCACGCCCCGCGAACGGGCCACGGCGACCACCTCGTGGAGCGCCCGCTCGATCAGCAGGTGGCCCAGCGGCGCCTTGCGGATCGGGCCGATGGGCGAGCGGGCCAGCCCGCAGGCGGCGGACATGGTGGCGATGAAGGCGAGCTTGCGCCACAGGTCGGCGGTGATGTCCGCCGAGGCCCGGGCGTCCGCGCCGGCCTCGCGGAAGGCGGCGGCGATCCGCTCCGCGCGCTCTGAGACGCCACCCGCTCTCTCCCCCACCACCACCCGCTGAAAGGCGCTGCGGCGCTCGACGACTCCCGGCCCGAGCCGGGCGGCGCTGATCTCCGTGAGCCCGCCGAGCACCCGGTCGCCCGGCACGCCCTGCGCGACCAGCCGGTCGGCGGCCTCCACGCCGTTGAGCAGCGGCAGGATCACCGCTCCCCTCTCGGCCAGGAGCCGGGCCGCCGGCACGATCTCCGGCAGCGAGTAGCTCTTGACGGCCACCACCGCGAGCTCGACTTGGCCGAGCTCCCGCGGCTCGTCCGTAGCCGCGACCGCCGCCGTGAACGTCCCCTCCGGCGTGCGCACCTCGAGGCCGCGGCCGCGCAGAGCCTCCAGATGGGCTCCCCGCGCGAGCAGGGCCACCGCATGTCCGGCCCGGGCGAGAGCGCCCCCGTAGTAGCCGCCGACGCCGCCCGCTCCCAGGATCGCGATTCTCATGAGGCTCAGCATAGTTCTACTTTGCCTGGGCCAGCGACTTTGCGCCAGACCGACGCCCCCTCCCAAGACCCTCATCACCCCGACCCTCCTCTCCCGCCCCCTCCCCACCCCCCTCACCGGGAGAAGAGGGAGAAAGGCAAGAGCCCTTCAACTGGGTTCCCCTCTCCCGGTGAGGGGGGTGGGGAGGGGGCGGGAGAGGGGACAGGGGTGAGGGCTTCGGGGCGGGGGCGCTCTGAGGCCAAGTCAGCGCCTATAGGCCGGAATGGTGAAAGCCCGGCGGCTCCCGCTCCGGCTCCCGCTTCCGGTATAGTAATGACCGGCATGCGGAACGAGACACCTCTTTCAGACATGGAGCCGGAGCTGACGGACGAGACGGAGGCGGCCGGCGGTCGCGGTTGGGACGGGCTCGCCGAGTGGACCGGCGGACTCGTGCCCGATCAGGTCGAGGCGCTCGCCGCGGTGCGCGAGCTCGAGCCGGTCTACCCCCTCCTGCATGCCCTCGTCGGCCGCGCGCCGCGCGAGTTCTTCGTGCGCGCGGCGGTGATGGAGGCGCTGGTGGAGAGCGGCCGGCCGGCCTTCTCCCCCCAGGACCTCGACGAGAGCCTCTACTGGCTGGCCGAGCCGGCGCGCACGGCGACCCTGCGGGCGCTGCGGCAGAGCGGCTGGCTGGAGTTCGAGCCGGCGGCCGGGCACTTCCTCACCGACACCGGCCGCTGGGTCTGCGACGTGCTGTCGTTCCTCCACCACCGGCTGCGCGAGAGCGAGCTGCTGCCCACGGTCGAGGGGGTCCGCTACGCCCTCGAAATCGGCCTCGACCCGCTGCGCCATCTGCAATCGATGCGCTCGCGCCTCGCCGCTCTGCGCCAGGAGATCGACGAAGCCCTGGCCTCACATTCCGAGGTCGTGCTCCGCCGTACCGCCGAGAAGCTGCGGGAGGTGCTGCGCCTTTCGGAGCGCATCCGCGCCGTGCTCGACGCCGTGCGTCTCGATCAGGTGGCGGCGCGGCGAGTGGTGCGCGAGATCCACGACCTGCTGTCGCGTCTCCACGGCGCCAGCTCCACTCTGCACGCCGCCGTCACCGAGGTCGGCCGCCAATACCTGCGGCTGACCGCCGGCCTCACTACCGAGCAGATCGTCCGCGCACTGATGGCGAAGAGCCTGGACGAGCTCGCCGCCGTGGGACGCGAGGCGCTCCTCCCGGTGCTCCCCGCGCCGCCCCTGCTCACCACGGAAGCTGTGGGCTACGCCGCCGAGGTGCAGGTGCTGCGCGAGCGGGCGGCGGCCGAGCCGGTGGTCTGGACCGAGCCGGACGAGGCGCCGCGGGCCGCCGACGCCGTCGAGGTGCCGCCCGAGGTCGAGCGGCTGCTCGCCGACCTGGCCGCCGTCGTCCGCGGCCGGGCGCCCGTCGCCCTCTCCCGGGTGGTGCCCGGCGGCGACGCCGGAGAATCCTTCCTGCGTCTCAGTCTGCTGGCGCTCGCCGGGCAGCGCTGGTCGGGCGAGGGGATCGCCGGCCGGCTCGGCTCCCTGCCGCTCGCCGTCGAGCCGGAAGGGGACGGCTGGCCGGAGGAGATCGCGGGCTCACCCCTGGCACGGCTCACCCCCGGCTCCGTCCGCCCGCGCGACGAACGCGAAAAAGAGGCCTGAGCCGCCATCTCTCGCCATGGATCCCGCCACCCTCATCTGCGCCCGCCTGCTCCGCGCCGGGGCCGTGCCGCGCGCCGAGCTGCCGGACCTCGATTTTCCGGAGGTGCGGCGCGAGGTCGAGCGCCGGCTCGAAGCCGTGGGCCTGGTGCTGGCGACCAGCGCCTACTCCGACCACGTCGGCATCCGCCTGGGCGCGGAGGTGACCGCCGACTCCGCCTTCGACGCCGCCTCCAACCTCGGGCTGCGCTCCGATGCCTGCGCCCTGCTGGTCATCCTCTGGGCGCGTCTCGTCCTCCAGAAGCGGACGGCGGCCGACACGCGCGAGCTGCCGGGCCAGGAGGCGCTCTTCGCCGACGAGCGGGCCGCCGCGGCCCGGAGCTTCCGCCCGAGCGTGCGCCTGGAGGCGCTGGTGCGGGAGTTCCGCTCCGTCCTGGGCGGCCGCAGCCGCATCCAGAGCCTGATCACCCAGCTCCGGCGCCTCCACTTCCTCGCCGGCCACGGCGAGGTGATCGAGGCCGGACCGCTGCTCGAGCTCGGCATCGACGGCGAGCGCATGGTCGGCTTCATCCGCCGCGAGGTGCTGGCCCGGCTCCTCGCCGAGCGGGAGCGGACCGCCGCCGGGGAGGAGGGCGAGATGGAACCCATGGACGGGCTCGCGGCCCGCGTGCTCGAAATCCTGGAGCGCCTCGGCGGCCCCGCGGCCATGGGCGAGCTGGCGCGGGAGACCGGCGAACGGCCGGAGCGCCTGCGTCCCCTTCTGAAAGGACTGATGACGGCGGGACGCCTCCGCCGCACGGGCGAGCGCGGCGCGGCGCGCTATCACCTTCCGGAGGACGAGGGCTGATGTTCCGCTTCCTCGACCTCTACCTCCATGGCTGGGACCTCTGGCCGCAGGTCCACGTCCCGCTCCATCGCGACGTGGTGCTGGTGACCGGCCCCAACGGCTCGGGCAAGACGACGCTGCTCGACGCCATCCGCCAGCTCCTCAACGCGCCCCGCCTCTCCTCGCGCCGGCGCCTTCAGAACTACCTGCGCCGGCCGGACTCGCCGGCGCTGATCCGGGCCGTGGTCTCCAATACTCCTGGCGGTGCCGGCGGCGCCGGCCCGCCGTTTCGCCGCGAGCGGATCACGACGCCGGAGGCGACGCTCGCCTGCGCCCTGGTGCCGGCCGGCGGCGGCGCGCCCGAGAAGCGCTTCGCCGTCCTGCCGGGGCGCCCGCCGATCGAGGAGATCCGCCGGCTGCTCCTCGAATCCCGCGACTGGTACGGCCCCGAGCGCTACGGCCGGGTGCTCGAAGGGGCCGGGGTGACCCGCAGCCTGATGAGCGTGCTCGCCATCGAGCAGGGGCGGACGAACGCCCTGTTCGAGCTCAAGCCCCGGGACCTGTTCCGCCGCGTGCTGGAGATGATGGGCGATCAGGAGGTCCTCGAGCGCTATGGCCAGGCCCGCCGGCGCTTCGCCGAGAGCGAGCAGGAGGTGTCGCGCCAGACCTACCAGGTGCAGGGGCTGCAGATGGAGCTCCAGCGCGTCGAGCGCCAGGTGGCACGGCTGGACGAGTGGGAGCGCCACCGCGACCGCGTGGCGGACCTCGAAAGCCGGCTTCCCGCCGCCGAGCTCCAGGTCGAGCTGCGGCGGCTCGCCGAAACGGGTGCCAAGGTCCCCGAGCTGCGCACCAAGGTCCGCCGCGGCGAAGCCGAGCGCGCGCTGCTGGAAGCCGACGTCACGCGCTCTCGCGCGGCCGACGAGCGGGCTCTCGCGGCGTTGGCGGCGGCCCGCCGCACCGAGGAGCGGGCGCGGGAGGCCTGGGAGCAGCACCACGCCGGCCACGTGCGGGCCGCGGACCGGCTCGCCACCCTGGAGCGTCGCCTGGAGGAGGTCCAGGGGATGGCCGCCGGGGATCTCGATGCCCTTGCCGCGAAGGCGGAGGCCGCGGACCGCGCCTTCTTCGACGGCGAGCGGGCCGAGGCCGAAGCCCGCTCGCGCGCCGCGGCCGCCCGGGACAAGGCCGGCCGCCTCCGCGCCGGCCTCGCCATCTACCCCGACGAGGTCCACCAAACCCTGGCCGACCTGGAGGGCCGGGGAGTCGGCGCCGCGCTCCTCGCCGCCACCGCCGAGGTGGTCGATGCGGCCCGTGGCGAGGCTGTTGAGGCCGCCCTCGGGGATTCCCGCTTCGCCCTCCTCGTGGCGGGGAACGCCGAGGCCGAGGCGCTGGCGGCGGCCCGGCGCCACGCCTTCCCCGGCCCGGTCTACGCGGGGCCACGGACCGGCCATCCCGAGCCGGCCGGTCCGCTCGCCATCGGGCCCGGCGCTCCCACCTGGCTGCGCGGATGGGTGGAATCGGTCGAACTGGCCGCGGATGGCTCCTGGCGCGACGAGCGCGGCACCTGGGTGGCGCCGCCTCGCGGCCGGGTGCTGGGTGCCGCCGGCCGCGAGGCCGCCCTCGCCGCGGCGGAACGCGAGCTGGCCGAGGCCGGGCGGGCGATCGGCGAGGCCGTCGCCGTCGTGACCGCGACGCGGGCGCGGCGCGCAGCAGCCGGGTCCGCGCTGGCCTTGGAACGACGCCGCAGGGAGATCCTCGCCGAAATCGCCGCCCTCCCCGAGGCCCGGGTAGCCGCCGCGGACGCCGGCGAGCGGCTGCGGCAGGCGACGGCCGAGCGCGACCGCGCCGCGGCGGCGCGGGAAGAGGCCCATCGCGCCCGTGAAGCGGCCCTCACCGACAAGACCCAGGTAGAGGAGCGCGCCCGGCAGGCGGCGATCCGCCTGCAAGGAGAGAAGGAAGCGCTGGAGCGCTCGGAGGCCGAGCTCGCCGCCGCCGAGGCGCGGGTGCGCGAGCTGGAGACCCAGGTCCCCGCCGAACTGCGCGCCCTCGCCCAGCGCGGGGAGCTCGACGGGCCGGACACCGTCCGCACCGACCTCGAGCGGGCGCGCCGGCAGCTCACGGTCCTGGGCGAGCCCCCGCCGCGGGAGGTGCGCGAGGAGGCGCTCCATCTGCGCGCCAATATCGAAGAGGCGGAGCGCCACCTCGCCTCGCGGCGCCGTGAGGCGGCGGAGGCCCAGGCCGAGCTCGGAGAGTGCCGGCGGCGCTACCTGGAAGTGGTGAGCGGCTCGCTCCAGGATTACCGGCGACGCGCGACCGAGCTCGCCGCCGGGGCCGAGGTCGCGGTGGAGATGGACCTCCCCCGCCTGGCCGACGACGACCGGGTCCTCGACGAGGCCGCGATCGAGGTACGCTTCGGCTTCGACGGCAAGGAGCCCGTGCCGCTGGGCGATCCCTCGTTCAGCGGCGGGCAGCAGGTGATCGCCGGCCTGGTCCTGCTGATGGCGATGGCCGAGACCGACGGCCAGGGTTTCTTCCTGCTCGACGAGCCGTTCGCCCATCTCTCCCTCGACCGCGTCGACCAGGTGGGGCGGTTCCTGCGCGCCTCGCGGTCGCAATTCCTCCTCACCGCCCCCACCACCCTCGACCGCGCCCAACTCGACCCCGCCGGGCTGGTGATCGCTCTGCAGAAAAAGCGGCCCCACGAGCCGCACGCGCCGGCGCCGATCGTGGCGGAAGCGTGAAACCGCCTCCTCCTCGCCCGGGATTGAAATCGATATCCTTACACACATCTGGCGGCTGGGATTCGCGACGCTGGAGGTACGAGCCGGATCGGACCGGCATCGCCGCATCGGAGACGACCCGCCGTCCTCATGGCCTCCGAAACGAGATCGTATCGGGTCTGGGTCGTCTCTACGGAACCTCGGAGACGCGGCCAGAGACAGGGGTTCCGGAGGGGTTGGACGATTCTTCGCGATGCCCCCGGAATCGCCATCATTTGCTATCGCGAGACCGGTCCGTAGAGACGCCCCAGACCCGTTACGAGACCTTCGGCAGGCCCCGGGGACGGCGGGGCGTCTCCGGCGCGGCGAGGTCGCTCCGATCCTCCCCCACCTTCAGCGTCGCGAATCCCAGAGACGAGATGTGTATAACCGCATCTGATTTCAATCCCGGGCGAGGCGCCCAGTGAAAACCATTTCAGAACAGAGGGAACTCGATCACGTCTGCCGCTACCAGGAGCGGCTGACCTGGTCCGAGTGGACCCGCACCGGCACCCGGGCGGAGCGGCTGGGCCGGCGGCTTCCGGTCTGCGCCGTCTGCGGGCACGAGAGGCCGGCCCGCCGGCCCCGGCAGGCCACGTTGCGCGAGGTGCGGGCGGAGATCCCGGAGACGCCGCCGCCGATGGACGCCACCGCACGCGCGGTCGCTGCCGCGCTGGTCAGGACGGGCGCAGGAGCCGAGCGGCCCCTGACGGCGCGCGGCCTCTTCGCGAGCCTCGCACGGCGCGGCATCCCGGCCAGCCTCACCGAGGAGTGGATCGACGTCTTCCTCCGTGCGGGCTGGCTCACCGCGACCTGGAAGCTCGGCGGTTCGCCTCGCCTCGTCGCCGTCATGCCGCGGCAGCCGCAGGAGTTGCGCGAGCTGGCCCGGCCGGGAGACGAGACCCGGCGCCGCAGCGCGCTCGCGGCGGCGCGGGAGCGGGTGGCCGGCCTCTCCCACCCCAAGGCCGTCGAGATCGCGGCGATCCTCGACAGCCCCGAGGCCGCCGGCTTCACCCCGTCCCTCCTCCAGGCCCTGGCCGCCCTGGCGGTCCACGCCGAGTCGGGCGAGGTGCTCGCCGAGCGGGTCTTCTCCGCCCGCTCCCTTGGCGGCTCCAAAGTCCTGGCCGGCCTGCGCGGCCGTCTCGAACGTCTCGTCGGCCCCTTGGCCGAGATCGGCATCCGCGAAGGAGCGAGCGTCACACTCCTCGGCGGCGAAGGCGTGCTCCGTCTGGCGGACCGGGAGCTGGACCTGCGCGAATTTCCCCCGTTCGTGGGATTCGCGCGCGAGACCCTGGAGAGCCTCACGGAGCTGGCCCTGCCGGCCGGCGGGCTCTTCGTGGTCGAGAACCTGGCGGTGTTCGAAGCCTGCTGCCGGGGCGAAGTGAAGGCCGCGCGCGGCGCGCTGATCGCCTGGTCCGCCGGCTATCCGGGCCGCACCGTCCGGCGGCTGGTGGAGCTTGCCGCCGACTCGCCGCTACGGATCTGGGCCGACCTCGACCTCGACGGCGTGCGCATCGCCCGCCTCATCGCCTCCTGGTCAGAGTCAGCGGCCGACTTCCACCGCATGTCTCCCCACGACCTGGCGACCGCCCCGCACCACCATCCCCTCTCTCCGCGCAGCCTGGCAGCCATCCGCCGCGACCTGGAGGAACGCCCAACGGCGCCCCTGGCCGACACTCTACGAGCCCTCCTCGACTCCGGTTTCTGGTCGGAGCAGGAGGCGTTCCTGGCATCTAACTAACCTGAAGTCGCGGCTCGTGATCGATCAGTTACCACAACCTGCCGCTATCACGAGAGCTCTGCACACAGCGGCCATCTTCTCCGGGCTGACGCTCCCGATATAAAACGACAAGCGCTCGCGCTCGACGGTCTGGACATGATCGAGATTGATGGCTGAATGAGTCTTGAGGCCCTCCTCGACACCAACGGCCACCTCGCTGGGTGCGCCGCGAATCGTCGAGGTGATCGGAGCCACCATGATTGTAGACAGGAGACCGATGACCTCCTGACGAGTCAGGACCAGGACGGGACGTCGCTTGTCAGGGGGCTTGAAAGTGTACAACCAGATCTCGCCACGATTCACTCGCTGGGCCACGTGCCCTGATCCTCCCACCCTTTGAGCTCCGAACCCAGGCTTGCCTCGCGTCCGTAAGCCTTCCGGTACTGGTCGGCGATGACGTCGCCGGCGTCGCGATCCTGGCAGCAGCGCCCCAGGTATTCCGCCGCCGCCCGTTGAAGAACCTCGGACCGCCCGAGTTGCCGGACTTCCTCGCTGGCATCGAGCCGGGCGAGGAGAGCGTCATCGAACTGGACCTGAATGGACTTCATGATCTGAATCTTAACTCGGCATCTCCAGGCATGTCAACTCGCTTTGGCCCGTGTTCCGGTGTCGTGGTGCCCGGGATGCGCAACGAACACCTCTTCGGGACAGAACCGGACGCGATCAACCCTGAGCGGCCACCCCCCGTTCCCCCCGCCACGCCGCGAACATCCAGATCAGCCCGCTGACGGCGAAAGCAAAGGGGAGGATGAGCATGGCGCGCCCCAGGGAGGTCGCATCGGAGACGGCGCCGATCAGCGGCGGCGAGGGGACGTCGCCGAGGAGATGGATACCGAGGATCGACAGCGCCACGGCCGTGGCCCGGCGGTCCGGCTCGACCACGTTGATGATCGCCGAGTTGACCGGCCCCGTGGAGATGAAGATCAGCACCTCCGCGATCACGATGGCGGTCATGTAGACCGGGCGCTCGCGCGCCGTGAACGCCACCCAGGCAAAAGGCACCGCGGCCAGCGTGCTGATGCCTGAGACCCACAGGTAGGACTCCCGAAAGCGGTGCAGCAGGCGGTCGCCCAGCCAGCCGCCGAAGAAGGTGCCGACGAATCCCGTCACCACCACGATGGCTCCGAACTGGATCGTGGCATCGGTGCGCACCATGCCGCGCTCGCGCTCCAGGAACGCCGGCGTCCAGAAGGCGAGGGCGCCAAGAGCGAAAGTATAGGCGGCATAGCCGAGCACGGTGAGCGTGTAGGGCGTGTTGCGCAACAGCCCGAGATAAGCGGCCACAGCCTGCCGGCCGAGCCCCCCGGAGGCGTGCCCGGCGACCGGCGCGACGCCGTCCTGAACGCCGCGCGGTGGATCGAGGAGACGCGAGCTCATCCAGGCGAGCACGAGCCCGGGCACACCAGCCACGAAGAACGCCGCCCGCCAGCCGTAGTAGTGGTCCACGAGACCGCCCAGCATGTAGCCGGCAGCCGAGCCGATGGGAATGGCAGCCGAGAAGACGGCGAAGACCCGGCCGCGCTTCTCCACCGGAAAGTAGTCGGCCAGCAGGGACGGCGACACCGTGCCGTAAGCCGCCTCGCCCACCCCCACCGCGGAGCGCGCGATAAACAACGACCCGAAATTGACCGCGAAGCCGCCCAGGGCCGTGGCAAGGCTCCAGATGGCGATACCGACCGACATGAGCCGCGGACGGTTGCCGCGATCGCCGAGCGTGCCGAAGATCGGCGAGGTCAGCATGTAGACCAGGATGAAGCCCGTGGCGAGGGCCCCGAGCTGGGTGTCCGAAAGCTGGAGCCCCAGAGGCCGGGCCTGTTTCAGACTCTCGACCACCGAGGAGAGGACGAAGCGGTCGAGGTAGTTGAAGAGGTTGACCAGCGTGAGGACGAAGAGTCCCCAGCGGGCCACACGGACCGGGTCGGACGGGCGGGAGGGCGCGGGCATGGTCGTAGTCGCGAAAGCTGTCGGGTGGACTCTAAACGCGCCGCGGTCCGGCGTCAAACGGCAGGTTCCTCTTCAGGAAATCCCTGGCGCGAGTCCGGCCGGACATGAAGCCTATCCGGAGATACGGCTCATTGTCCCGGGATATGGGCCATTGTCTGCGGATACGCCCCGTTGCCCTGGGATACGGCGCGTATCTGCAGATACCGCGCGTTGTCCACAGATACGGGCCGTATCTGTGGCTATGGCCCATTGTCCAGGGATATACGCCGTTGTCTGCGGATATGGGCCATATCTGTGGATACGGCTCATTTTGTCCAGGGATATGGCCCATTGTCTCCAAATATGGGCCATATCTCTGGATACAAGCCGTCGTTCGCAGATATGGGGCGCCTTCGAGCGCGCGCAGCTCGGGCCCGTGGATTTTTTCAGACCGCCGTCGGAGCAGATTGCGGCCGGCCGCGATCCGGCGCCCTTTCATGTGTTGAACCAGGGGGCCGGAGACTGCTGAGTAGGCTCTCGGCCTGCGGAGCGCCTCTGCCGGAAGACGAGGCCCCATCGGCTCCTGCCAACTCCAGTTCCGTCAACCAGCTACATCCGGGACCAGGGACTGAAGCGCGCCTCCGGCAGGGTGACCCCAAAATCGCCCCCTCTCTGCGCGTGCTTATCGCTCGGGCCCCGGGGCATTGACGAGGTTCAGGAATCGGCGTATCATCTCAGCATCTGAAGAATGAAGAGATGCACAATCCCGAAGGGTATCCGAGGCAGAACGGGGGCGCTATGGACTCAGGGGGTAGGACAAAAAATTCCGAACGCGGTTGTACGCTATGAGGTCTCTCGCATGAAGATATTCGATCGATTGAAAAATTACTATCTGGCAGTTTGTCTAGCGCTTCTTATTCTTGGTGCTGTTGCTGACTATGCGGGCTCGGCTATATCTCCCTATGTATCAGAGTTAACCAAAATGGACGTAACGGGCAAGGTGGTACATGCATCTTTTGTATCCTACCCGATACGCTTCTATATCTTCCGAATCTCCAGTGGCATTCTATACACAGCCTGCTTCTCCATCTTCGTAGCGCTTTTTATAATGCATAGGATAGAGGAGGATCAGGGGAGGCGCAACGCGAAGCAATTACAAGAGTTCCAACGAGCTATCAATGTCGATGTCTTCGACAGCCTGTTTAGGACGGTGATTCCGCCCGAGATCTTTGAGGCAATCAAGACAGCAATTATACAAGGCCGAGTCGTCCGTCGAAACGCCACTTGGATTCTCGATTTTTGGAAGGGCCAGGGCAATGAAATCGAGTTGCGACAGACCATTGGTTTTGATCTAGTTAACTTGAGTAACTTGGAAGTGCTAGAACCAACAGAGGTTGACGTGTTCGTCGCCGGAGGGAGCCGCCAAGGACTTGAGCGCGCCACCTGTACGATAGGAAAAGACTTGATAGTCAGTTTTGATGCTGCGGACCCAAAGACACAGAAAGGGGTAGAATTCAAACAACAGGAACCGGGGCGCAGTGCGATAGAGTTCGCGATTAAAATTCCGCCTGGCGGCACCGCAAATTTAATGACCGTCTTTAGAAACAAGTACAGAGAGTTCGTTCAAGACGAGTACTTCTCTAAAACGGCCCTAATCAATGCGGACTTAACTGCAACCTTCCCAGAAGGTTATGAATTTAGCTTGTATTCGACGCTCTCGGCTGAGCTGCGAAAAGTTTTAGTGGAGAAGACACGCCATATCTATAAACTTAAGGGAGGAGTTCTTCCGGGACAAGGCTATGTCTATTATCTCAATAAGACACCCGTCCGAGATAGCTCTGCTGGTCAGGCAGTGGCAGAATAGAAGCCAAGAAGCGTACAACCCGGGCCCTCAAGCGAACGCCTGATGGCGCTGCTTTAGGCCTATCGCCGTTGGGCGGCTACTCAGCGTCAAAGGAGGTAGGCGATGGGTGGGCTACTCGTCGTCTTCGTTGTCGCGTTTGCTGTCGCAGGCGGTTACGTGGGCCACTCTTTGGGCGGCGGCCTGTTTACAGTCGGGGGAGTTGTCTTTGGTATCTGGTTTGCCGCGACGCAGTCTGCCTTACTAGCGCCACACACCTTTTCAGAATGGGTTTACGAAGGAAAGATGAAGGACGTCAGAGGAGTGAAGATAGGTGCGTTTTGGTCGCTTGTCCTACTATTCGCTCTTTTCGTAGTATTCACCCCGATCGGTCTCTACGAGCTGGCCGAGTAGCACCTCCCTCCCGCTCCAGAAACGTCGATTCTCTGAGTGGGTGTCTCGAAAAGGGATCTCCCCAGACAGATCACCACTATCGAGACACCCTTTGAGATCTGAGCCTCCAATGCCTCCTGTGAAACATCTCCTCTAGGCGAGCGGCCGAAATACCCAGGCCCCGTGGGCGTTGCGGCCGAGGAAAGGATTGGCGTATGATTGCGGAAAATCGGCGGCGAATCACGCCAGTTGACCCAGAATAAGTGTCAGAGGCTTTTGAGAAGGGATCGCCTCGATAGCGAGAAGCACGCCTTTTCCTCGCTCCCGTTACGTTGGTGCGTTGTTTCCCCGGCATCCTGAGATCCAAGAGCCTCGATCTCGGCACGTTTCGGACACCTCCCCCCATGCGAACCGAGCTGGCTCACGGAATGGCCCTCCACGGGCAGCCCATCTGTCAAAGATCAGGTCCTAGGTTGACTATCCAGCGACGAAGGGCAGGGCCGGGGGGAAGCTGCCGGCGGGGAAGGGGGCGGCCCGATCTCCTTGTCGCAACTTTTCGGCGGCATCGCGGAAGGCTCCCACAAACCAGGAGTAGGCCTCGCGGAACGCCTTGCGCGCCGCCTTCGTCGCGGCATGACAGAAGCCAGTGACTCTGCTAGACTTAGGTCGTAGCTAGAGGGGGGTCCCGGCAATGGAAGCTTACAAGACTGAAGCCAAGATCCAGCAAGAGGGTGAACTGCGTCTCTCCGATCTGCCCTTTCAAGCCGGTGACGAGGTTGAAGTCATTCTCCTTCGCCGCGAGCCAGCGCAGACGATGGAGAATCCTTACCCTCTTCGTTGGCTGCCCTATTCGTTACGAAGACCCAACTGAGCCGGTTGCAGAAAGCGACTGGGAAGTTCTCCGGTGATCCTCCTGGATGCTGCACCATGATTACAGACGAAGAACTGAAGGTGCAGGGGATGCGTGCACTGATTGCGGCGCTGGGGGACGTTGAGGCGGAAAGGTTTGTGAGCTTGCTCACGCGGGCACCCTTTGACGATACGAAATGGCAGGCAACTCCCTGGCCAGGCGTAGGAGTTGAAGAATTGAGCCGCGAAGCGATGCGGGTGCGTCGTGCTTCTGATCTGGCTAAATGAAGAACATAGCTCCCCGCCAGTGGCGCTGCTCCGACCTCCAGCGAAGAGAGGAAATCATGAACCCGCCTGGCAATGAATACATCATGGGCCGAACCTCGCAGGAATATCAACGGCTCCGGAGTCAGGCCCGTGTCTGGGAGCCGGTTACGCGGAGGTTGTTGGGACGGTTGGAGCTGCGCGCGGGAATGTCCTGCCTCGACGTGGGCTGTGGCCCGGGTGAGGTGATGCGGGTCCTGGGCGAGATTGCCGGTCCCACGGGCCGGGTCGCCGGTCTCGACGTCGACGGCAACCTCGGCCGCGAAGCGCTGGGGGTGTTGCAGGCGACGACGCCCTGTCGCTTTACTTTCACCGACGGGAACGTGGAGACCCTCGAGGAGATTCCTGGCGCGCCCTTCGACGTCACCTATGCCCGCATCACTCTCGTGCACGTCCGAGATCCGATTGCAGTGCTGCGCAAGATGTACGCCTGGACGAAGCCGGGTGGTTATATCGTCGTGCAGGAGTATGACAACTGCTCTTTGACGGTGTATCCGGAATGGCCCGGCATGGTGGAGCTCGAAAAGGTGCTCGGCGGCGTGTACGCCAAGGCCGGGAGAGATCAATTCCTGGGGCGCAAGCTGCCCACCTGTTTTGACGAAGCCGGGATCGGGCCGCCCGATGGCTCCGAGGTCGCCAGCGAGCTTGGACCCTTCAGCCAATACGGTCCGATGTGCAAGGCCGTGTATTCGAGCCTGCTACCGATCGCGCTGAAGACGGGCATCACGTCCGGGGCTGACAGTGAAGCCTATTTCCGGGAGGTGGAGAAGGCGCTGAGCGAGTCGAAGTACACGGTCCTGTTCCCGCTTCTGGTCGGGGTTTGGAAGCGTAAACCGGCCTGACTGGGAGAATCCACCGCCGGCCGAAGCCGCCGGCCAGCGGTGGGCTGGGTTGTTCGCAAAGCGGGCGGAGCCCGGCTCGGCTACTCCATGGGCCAGCAGGGGGGGTTGCGCGACCTGATGAGCGTGACGCCGTTCACGATCACGATATCTTGGTTCAAGGAATTGGGGCAGGATCTTGGGGTGGGATTATCCCCGTTCTGTATCATCTGGTAGCTCGCGTCGAAAACGCCATCCTTTCCCGGACTGCGCGCCACCAGGACGTTGGGCTCCGGCCAAGTATCCACGCGGTATTCGATCGGGTGGCCAAAGTGATCGGCTTCAGGGACCTCGGTGTCCAGGAGGTGCGCCAGGTCCGCCGCCGCGACCTGTTGCATGGAGCCTGGCGTGACGACCGGGTCGGAAACCCCCATCGTCCTGCCGGTCATCAAAAGATAGCTCGTCCAGACGGTGTTCACCGCCTTGAGATCGACGACCGTGGCGACCCTGCGGGTTTCGTTCAGTTGCTTGTTGATGCGCGGCAGGAGGAGGGCCGACAGGATCCCGATGATCGCCACTACGATCATCATTTCGACCAACGTAAACCCGCTCTCCGCCGTGTTGACACACCTTTTCCCTTGACAGTCCAAAGACTTTCGCAACATGCTTTCTCTCCTTTCCCAAAGACGATCTGGGCTGAAATTTTAATTGAGCAATGCACGTGCCAGCGGAGAAAAACCTTACAGCTCCGGGAGCGCGTTCCCCGCCGGTCCGCGACAGTGACAAGGATTGACAGAGTTCTTCAGGAATTTTGTCATTCAAGGCGGAGGGGCGGCGCAGGCGCCCTTCGTGAACACGTACGCAGTAATAGGCTGGTCGCACCGCCGTGGATTCCAGGGAAAAGATAGGCCCCCGGAAGTTGAGCCTGCCTCAACGCGCCCCGAAGGGGCCCAGGCATGTAGCCCGGGGTCAGAGCGCCGAAGGCGCGGCGACCCCGGGAATAGATATCCCCACCGCCTCCGAGCCCTGAAGGGGCGGCGGCAGCTTCCAGGCGAGGGGACGGCCGCCGCTATACGTATGCGCCCGCAGGAAAGCCCTTGCCCTCAATGACTTCGCGCGCCTCTCTCTGGGAAGGCACTGGGACCGGCTTGGGCCGCGTTGACGAGGATAAGAAACCGGCGTAGAATCCAATGACCAAAGGAGTGAACAACCTGGAGGACGTGGTCTCGGCACATAAGCTCACCTAGAGGTTGGCCGCATGCAAAGACAGGAAGCCCCACTAATGCCGCAAGACGACCGAGCTCTGGAGCGAAGGGCCACGCTGGCGTGGAACCTCTTCACCGAGCTGCGAAAGGAGCTGCTCGAGAGCCAAAAACTCAGAGCCCAGATTATAGGCATTAAAGTCACCTTCGTAAGCACAGCCTTCGCGGTAATCGCCGCCAATTTAGACAAGGTTTATAATTCGCTGCTCGTCATTCCTGCCTTCGCAGCAATATCTTTCGATTTCCTGATTAACAGTTACAGTTTCTCGATAAGGCGGATCGGCTGGTACTGTGAGCACTATCTTGAGCCAATCCTTAGAGCAGGGCACGATATACCAGATGGAACCCTTCTCTGGGAGGAATTTCTATCGCAACCCAAGACAAAGCAGTTCTTGGCGATGGTCGGGAATCTGGGCATTACGATATTGGCGTTTACCGCAGGCGCATTCGCGGTAGTGAGGCCATTCCGGCCTGGCCTCTCGGTTACTCTGCTTCTGACCCTTGTTTCTCTGCTGGTTCTGGACGCTTGGAGCTATTGGTTCTCAAAGCGCGGGAAATTTCCGCCTCCGGCGGGAGCGGAGGGCAGTAACCTAGCCAAGCAGAAAGGGAGTACGTCTAACCCCGCACGCTGAGAGTTCGCACGCGCATCACGAGCACATAGCCGAGCTTGGTTTTCATCTCTCTTTCCTCCTGTCAGATCGGACGAGTTCGGACGCGTCGGGCCAGAGTGGCCTTCCCGGGGGCCGTGAAAGCTCCACCTACTCGAGAATGCGCGTTTCGACTTCAGAAGTCATCACTGACCGCGCTGCGTCCCTGGTGACATGTCGGTGACGTGTCGGCTTCATGTCAGCCGCTCCGGCCCCGCCCGCCCCGCAGCTCTGCCAGGTCGGGTCAAACTCTTCTCTTGCCTCCATTTACGCCCTGCGGCACGGGTGAGCTCGCGCGGTGGCATCAGACTTGCGAGATGGACCAACGTCTCGCAATCGCGGTTCCGGAACATCCTCGTCATAGGCGCAGTCTGAGGGCGGCGCCAAGGAAAGGAGCGCAACGTGTCGGACAATCCGTTCGTCGGTAAATGGATCTATCGCAGCTATCTCAACGAGCCCTCGATGCCGGTCTTCGGCGAAGGCACGCTGACTTTCGACGACTCGCCCCTCGGTCTGCTGGCCGGCAAGCTGACGATGCCGATCGTGAAGCCCACCTTGCAGCTCAACGTGCGCGGCAATTTCCAGCTCGGGACCCCGTTCCAGGTCCGTTTTCAAGGCGTGGGACTGCCCGGCACCGGCACCGCCGGCTGGATCTACGACTACATCGGCTATCTCGTCCCCGCCTGGCCGGACGGCGTCAAGCAGGTGACGGCGATCGTCGGCTCCGTGATCCGCACCGTGGCCCACGGCCCGCAGTCCCCGGCCGGGGTCGTGGCCTCGTTCATCGCCATTCGCGAGTAGCTCACGTTTTGAATTCTCTTGAGGAGGAGTTAGAAATGAAAAACAGCACCGTCCGCTGGCGCGGAATCCTGTCCACCCTGGCGATCCCGGCGGCCCTGGCGTTGCTGCTCGGCGCCGGGCTCGTCCTGCCGCCGGCGGCCCGCGCCGTCGACCAGCCGGAATGCGCGAAGGGCAAGCCGCCGAACCCCGCCTCCAACTGTCCTGATCAGTTCGCCTGGCAGACGCTGGTCAAGGTCGCGCAGCCCACGGCGAGCAAGGAGGCGCTCTTCGAAACGTGGCCGACGGACTGCGAGACCTTCCCGACCGATCCCGACCCCACGAAGTGCACGGGCCCCCATCCGGACCCGAAACACTGCCCGGTGATGTCCGAAGCCACCAAGGGCGTCGGCCCCGAGGCGGTGACTCCCCGGATCAAGCAACTGCAGCCCCGCGCCCTCCAGAGCCTCGCCGCCATCCGGCGCGGCGCCAGCGCGCAGCTCCTCGCGATCCCCCAAGTCGCGAAGTGCGACCCCAACCAGGTCGTGGAGATCGTGCACCGCAACCCGTCCGCCTTCAACTTCATCAAGGAGCAGGGGCTCTGGTACACCGACGGCCTGGCCACCGCTTTCAACAAGAGCGAGGACGTCCAGTTCCCGATCGACGCCATCGCCGTCAAGTCGAACTGGCGGCCGCTCTGCAAAGGCGACGACAGCTCGCATTATCAGCTCTACCACGCTCCGGACGGCACGCTCTACGGTCTGATCGCTTTGCACGTCAGCACCAAGGACCTGCCCAACTGGTTCTGGGCCACCTTCGAGCAGGAGGACAACCTCGGGCGCTGCGATTTCCTCGGCTGCCACGACTCCTTCGGCGTCACTCCGGGCCAGGTGCCGCCGCGGCCGATCCTCAACCAGACCTATCCCCCCGGCACGCTCAATCCCGCGCTCGTCGCCATGCTGAAGCCGATCGGCGCGCAGTGGACGCACTACCGGCTGAAGGGGAGCCAGGTCGACTTCGTCAACTCGTCCGGACAACCCACCTTCCTCGGCAACTCGGTGACCGAGCAGGGTTTCGTCCCGGGCGCCTCGTGCATCACCTGCCACGACCGCGGCACGGTCGCCCAGAGCGGCTCCAACCCGTATCCCACCGTCGCGGGCCTCGACCCCGAATTCCAGAGCTACCACGGGTCGCCGAGACCGGACTGGTACTTCTTCGGCGAGCAGGCCCGGCGCTACGCCCTGCCGCTGGACTTCCTCTGGGGCATGGCTTTCCGCTCCTATCCCGGCTGCGCACAGGCCACACCCAAGACCTGCGCTCAGGCGTGCAATCTGCAGTGAGCTGGCCTTAAGAAGGCGCACGGTGGGGTAGACTTCCCGGAGCTCACCCGAGAGGAGAATCCATGCCGGAAGCCGCTGACGCCCAGGCCCAGGGTATCGATGTGTCGCACGATCAGGGGACCGTGGACTGGGCCACGGTCGCCCAGGTCGGCTACGTCTTCGCTTTCATCAAGGCCACGGACGGGGAGACCTACGTGGACCCGGACTTCGCGCAGAACTGGACCGGCGCCGCCGCGGCCGGCGTCCTGCGCGGGGCCTACCACTTCTTCCGCGCGGAAGACCCGCCCCAGGCCCAGGTGGACCTCTTCTGGAAGACGGTGGGAGGCAATGGCGAGCTGCCGCTGGTCGTCGACGTCGAGGAGACCATGGGCGTCTCGGCCGCGACCCTGGTCTCGAACCTCACCCAGTTTCTCGCGGAGCTCGAGCAGGCCTCGGGCCGGATGCCCATGATCTACACCGGTCCCAACTTCTGGAACAGCCTGGGGACGACCGCTTTCGGCGGCTATCCCCTGTGGGTGGCAGAGTACGGCGTCTCCCAGCCCACGCTGCCGGGCGGCTGGGCGAGCTGGGCCTTCTGGCAGCATTCCGAGAGCGGCTCGATCCCGGGCATCCAGGGCGCCGTGGACCTGAACGTCTTCAACGGCTCCCTTGCGGCCCTGCAGCAGGCGGTGTTGCTGCAGTCCTTTCCCTGAGCCCGGCCGGCTCGCGCCCGCTACCCCTACGAGCCCTTCTTGCCGCCTTTCTTCGCGGGCGGAGCCTTCTCGCCCTTGACCTCGATGGACGTGGCGGTCATCCGGTACTCGATGGTGACCTTGGCGCCGACCTTGAGGTCGCCGGTGACCTTGGTGGCGGCGTCGCGGGCGATCTCCCAGCGCTCGCTCCCCTTCTTGACGGTGATCGTGTCGTTGGTCAGCTCGAGCACGGGACCCGTCACCTGATACGTCTTCGGCGCCGCCGCCAGCACCGGCAGGGCCAGCAGGATCGCCAACGCCGTCGCGAGAATCGACTTCTTGAGCATGGTTTCCCCTTTCTGGATGGCTTGGAACCAGGCGGATTATGACCTGCGCCCGGGTCGAAGCTCAAGAGCGCATTCGGGGGGCCGCCTGCCCATTACGCGGGGCGAGTCGTCCGCCCCGCGAAATGGGCAGGCGGCCCCGGGAGGCGGCCCAGGGAGCGATCGGGGCTGTTTGACGGCCCCGGGGAACGGTCTCGCGGCCCGCCGGAACGACCTCGCCGCCCGACCGGGCGACGAGATGGGATTTCGAGGCGAAAACGCGGCCCCGCCGGGCTGCATTGCAGCCCCGAGGGCTGGCCAGCCGGACTGGCGGGGCTGCTCGGGCGTGGGTCGGGGCGGCAGCCAGAGCCTGACTGAGCCGCAGAGCGCCCCCACCCGAGGCCCCATAGGCGCTAACTTTGGCCTCCGAGGGCCCCTTGCCAAGACCCTCATCACCCCGGCCCTCTTCTCCCGCCCCCTCCCAACCCCCCTCCCCGGGAGAAGAGGGAGACCAGCAAGGTCGCTCCAACCGGGTTCCCCTCTCCCGGGGAGGGGGGTGGTGAGGGGGCGGGAGAGGGGAACCCGGTTGGAGCTGTCTTGCCTTTCGTCTTTGGGGTCCTTGCCGTCCTTTACGTCCCTTCTTTGCTTTTCTCCCTCTTCTCCCGGGGAGGGGGGTTGGGAGGGGGCGGGAGAAGAGGGCCGGGGTGATGAGGGTCCCCGACGGTGCGACATGCAGGGAATCCGACGAAGCAGCACGTCGCATCAACCGGCAAGGATGTGTATAAGATCCCGTGCGCCCAATCGCCGATTTCCTCTGGAGGACTTGCATGAACCTTTGCCGCCTCGCCTCATGTCTCGCCGTCACCTTCGCCCTGGCAGCCGCGGCCGGCGCGCTTGCCGCGCCCACCGTGCCGCCGGATGCGTACTCGGCCCTGCGCTGGCGCCTCGCCGGCCCGTTGCGCGGCGGCTGGGCCACCAGCGCCGTGGGGGTTCCGGGCAAGCCGGAGACGTTCTACATCGGCGCCGCCGACGGCGGCGTGTGGGTGACCGCCGATGCCGGCCGCACCTGGAAGCCGCTCTTCGACCACGAAGGCGCGGCTTCGATCGGGGCGCTCGCTCTCGCGCCCAGCGATCCGGCCGTCCTCTACGTGGGCACCGGCCAGGTGACCACCCGCTGGGACGTCGCCTCCGGCAACGGCGTCTATCGCTCCGGCGACGGCGGCCGGACGTGGGAGCATCGCGGGCTCGCCGACAGCCGCCACATCGGCCGCCTGTGGGTCGATCCCCGGAACGCCGACGTGGTGCTCGTCGCCGCCCAGGGGCACCAGTTCGGGCCCAACGGCGAGCGCGGCATCTACCGCTCCACGGACGGCGGCAGGACGTGGAGCCGGGTGCTCTTCGTGGACGAGAGCACGGGCGCCGCGGATCTCGCGGCGGACCCTTCGGCGCCGGACACGGTCTTCGCCTCCACCTGGCAGTTCCGGGGTTACCCGTGGCTCTCCTACTTCATCCCCAACACCGGGCCGGGAAGCGGGATCTTCAAGTCGACGGACGGCGGCAAGACCTGGACCCGGCTCACCGGCCACGGCCTGCCCGCCGGCCCCCTGGGACGCATCGGCCTCAGCGTGGCGCCCGGCAGCCAGGGCCGGAGGGTCTATGCCACGATCGACGCCGGCCGCGCCGATGCCGCGTCCGGGCTCTACCGCTCGGACGACGGCGGCGGCACCTGGCAGCAGGTCAACGCCGACGGCGGCCTCGCCGGCGCGTACTTCGCGAGCGTCACCGTCGATCCCAAAAACGCGGACACGATCTACGTCATGGGGCAGTCCATCCGGCGCTCGACGGACGGGGGTAAGACCTTCACCTTCTTCCGCGGCGCTCCGGGCGGCGACGACTACCATTTCCTCTGGATCGACCCGGACCACCCGGAGAGGATGATCACAGCCAGCGACCAGGGAGCGGTGGTCACCGTCAACGGCGGCGCGAGTTGGAGCACCTGGTACAACCAGCCGACCGGCCAGTTCTACCACGTCGCCACCGACGATCGCTTCCCCTACTGGATCTACAGCGGCCAGCAGGACAGCGGCACGGTGGCGGTGGTGAGCCGCAGCGACTACGGCCAGCTCACCTTCCGCGACTGGCATCCGGTGGGCGGCGACGAGCGGGACTACGACCTCCCCTTCCCCGGCAATCCCGACGTCGTCTACGGCAGCGGCCTCGGCGGCCGGCTGTCGCGCTGGGACGCCCGGACCGGGCAGGTGCAGAACGTCGCGCCCTGGCCGGTGTCGAGCTACGGCCAGCGGCCGACGTCCGTCCGCTACCGCACCAGTTGGATCACGCCGGTCGCGATCTCGCCGCTGCCGCCGCACGCGATTTATCAAGGCGCCCAGGTGCTCTTCCGCTCCGGCGACGGCGGCCAGAGCTGGGAGATCGTGAGCCCGGACCTCACGGGCGCCGCCTCCCCCCTGCCCGCGGACTGCTCCGGCGACGTGCCCGTGGCGCACGCCCGGGCCTGCGGCTTCGGCGCCATCTCCACCATCGCGCCATCCCCCGTGGAGAAGGACCTCGTCTGGGTCGGGACCGACGTCGGCCTGATCCACCTCACCCGCGACGACGGCAAGACCTGGCAGGACGTCACCCCGCACGGCCTCCCGGACTGGAGCCGCGTCGCCCAGATCGACGCCTCGCCGACCTCGGCCGGCACCGCCTACGCCGCCGTCGACCGCCATCGGATGGACGACTTCCATCCTTACGTCTACGTCACTCACGACTTCGGCAAGACCTGGCGCGTCGCGACCGCCGGCCTGCCCGAGGACGACTTCGTGGGCGTCGTGCGCCAGGACCCCGTCCGCCCCACGCTGCTCTTCGCCGGCACGCGGCGGGGCGCCTTCGTCTCCTTCGACGACGGCGGGAGCTGGCAGCCGTTGCAGCTCAACCTGCCCACCACGGGCGTCAACGACCTCACCCTCCACGGCAACGACCTGATCGCCGCCACCGAGGGGCGGTCGCTCTGGGTGCTGGACGACGTCTCGCCGCTGCGCCGTCTGGGCACGGCGGCGATCGCAATGCCGGCGACGTCCGGCCTCACGCTGTTCCCGCCGGCTCCCGCCTATCGCCTGAGCGCCAACCAGAACCGCGACACGCCGCTGCCGCTCGACGAGCCGCGGACGCTCAACCCGCCCTCTGGCGCGGTGATCGATTACTGGTTGCCGGCGGCGGTCAAGGGCCCGGTGACGCTGGAGATCGTGGACGGCCAGGGGCGGCCGGTGCGCCGCTTCCGCAGCGACGAGACGCCCGAGCGGCCCGAGGGGAGGCAATACTTCGTCAACGACTGGCTGCAATCGCCGGCGGCGCTGCCGGCCCGCGCCGGGCACAACCGCTTCGCCTGGGACCTCCGCTCCCCTCGGCCACGGGTGGAGGAATACGAGTACTCGATCGCCGCGGTCCCCGGGGCGGACACGCCCGAATTGCCGCAGGGGCTCTTCGTCCTGCCGGGCACTTACGAGGTCCGGCTGAAAGCGGAAGGCCGCACACAGACCGCGCCCCTGACCGTGCTCGCGGACCCGCGCTCCGGCGCCTCGCCCGCCGACCTGACGGCGCAGCGCGACTTCTACGACGCGGTCGCGCAGACCCTGGAGAGGATCACCGACGCCCAGCAGCGGGTCGAGGCCGTGACCAAGCGTCTGAAGACCCTCGATCAGGATCTCGCCAGCCGCCAGAACCTCACCGCGCTCCAGCAGTCCGTGAAGCGCCTCCTGACCGACGTCGGCCGTTTCGGGACCGGCTCCTCGGACGACAACCTCGCCACCATCGCCCGCGCCCTGACCCCGCTCGCCACGGATCAGGAGAACGCCGACCGCGCCCCCACCGCTCCGCAGCGCGAGGTCTACGACACCTATCGCAAGCGGCTGGACAAAGCCCTCGCGGACTGGCAGGCGCTGGAAAACGGCCCCCTGCTCGACCTCCGCAATCAGTTGCGCGCGGCCGGTCTGCAGCCGGTGGTGTGAGATAGGATGCAGCGTTCAACGTCAGGAGGATCGATGTTTTTGAATCGTCATCACCGCAGCTTGTTCGCCGCCGCCCTGCTGCTCGTCCCGGCGGCTGTCCCCAAGACCGGCAAGCCGGCCAACCCGGCGGCTCCGGCTGCCGCGGGCAAATTCGAAATCCGCCTCCTGGTCACGGCGGAGCCCGACAAGGTGGTCCATCCCACGAAGGGGGCGGATGGCAAGTACGCCGAAGCCCAGCCTGTCACCATCGCGCCGCGCGACCAGCTCCTCGTCGGATTCGTCTTTTTCAAGGACTGCAAGCCGGACGCCGCAGGCAATTGCAACGTCGACGTCGACGTGCAGGGCGTGATGCCGGGCGGAGGGATGTTCAAGAACAGCAAGGCCTCCGATCTCTGGCGCAACAAGCGGGCACCTCATGAAGGGTTTGTCCAACTCGGCATTCCCAACATCAAAATCACGATCGAGTCCAAGGACCCGGCGGGCACCTACCGTGTCGTCGCCGTGGCGCACGACCGCAACAGCGGCGCCGAGTCCCGCTCCGAGGCGTCGTTCGAGGTGAGGTAGCGACAACGTTGGCCTTGATGTTTAGGGTAGGGGCGGGTCTGGACGGCAGGTTGGGGGCTCGACCCGCCCTGGGGAGGACGATTTCGGCGTAGCAGGGCGGGTCGAGCCCCCTCCCGCCCGTCCAGACCCGCCCTACCCTAGGAAAACCTAGTTGCCGATCACCTGCTTCTCGTCCTTCGCACACGTCGAGGCCGTGCACGTCGTGTCCCCGCACGAGACGAGATAGCAGCTCTGGACGCACGAGTCGAAGCCGGCACCGGCGCCCCCCTGGACGTCGAGGCGTTGTACGGTCTCCCGGCTGAGGCTCAGCTTTTTGGCGGTCTTCTTCATCGTTTCCTCCTTCCAAAGTTCGTGGAGCCGCGATCTTAGCAGTTGCGCTCCGCTCGGGCTCCAAGGCGGCGACCAAGAAAACGGCTGCGAAAAAGCCGGCAGGTCGGCCGGCTGGCGGAAGGGGCTGCTGTCCCCGGCTTCCCAGAGCCTTCGCCAGCCAATTCGCTACACTCCCCTCATGCCCCGCCTCGCCGTCGCTCTCGTCTGGCTCTACCAGGGCCTGTGGTGCAAGCTGCTCGGCCGCTGCCCGGGGCATCGGGCGATCGTGCAGGCGGTGCCGTGGCTGGCGGGCGGGGCCGGCACGGTCGTGCTGGCAGGGCTGGGCACGATCGAGGTCGGGCTCGCCGTCTGGGTGCTCTCCGGGTGGCGGCCCCGGCTGGCGGCGTTGGCGCAGACGCTCCTGCTCGTGGGGATGAACGGCGGCGGGCTCCTCTGGGGGCGCGAGCACATCGCCGATCCGGGCGCCATGATCACGCAGAACCTTGCCTTCCTCACTCTCGCCTGGCTGGTGGCGGGACGGACGGCGGAGCGCGGAAACACCGACGCTACGCCCTGGAGCCGCGGCCGGCTCGACGGCCGATCCGGCCCGCCGCAGCTCCTCTTCGGCCGCATGCATGAGGACTGGCGGATCGAGGCCGCGGCCTTCCACCCGGGAAGCAGGATCTTCTGCATCGCCTCGTCCGGCGACACCGCCCTGGCGCTCGCCCGCAGTGGGTTCCACGTCACGGCGGTGGACGTCAATCCGGCACAGATCGAATACGCGCGAGCTCGGGCGGCGGGGGCGCGACCGGGCCCGGGCGTCGTCGACCGGCAACAAGCGATGGCACGGCGGCTTCTGCCCTGGCTCGGCCTGCGCACGCGCGATCTTCGCGAGTTTCTCCTCCTCAGCGTGCCCGGAGAGCAGATGGCCTTCTGGCACCGGCGGCTCGACAATCTCCGGTTGCGATTGCTCCTGCGCATCGGCTTGCACAAGGCCCTGCTGCGGTTGGCGCACGACCGCAGCTTCGTCAGTTTCGTCCCGCCGCGCTTCGACCTGGTGATCCTCAGCCGCCTGGAACGCACTTGGGCGAACCATCCGAACCGGGAAAATCCTTACGTTTGGCGGCTGCTGCTGGGCGAAGACCCGCCGGCGATCGAAGCGGAGCCGGCCGGCGGAGGGAATCCCGGCGTCGAGTTCCTCTGCGCCGACGCGGCCGAGTACCTCGCGAGCGGTCCGCCCTGCCGGTTCGACGGCTTCACGCTCTCGAACATCCTGGACGCCGCTCCCCCGGCCTATGGCGAGCGGCTCCTCGCCGCCGTCCGCCACGCCGCCGCGCCGGGGGCCGTCCTGGTGCTGCGCAGCTTCGGCGAGCCGCGCGATGGCCAGGCCGCCGAGTGGGCGGCGCGCGACCGGTCGCCGCTCTGGGGGTCGATCGAGGTGAACACTGCGGAGCACCTCCACACCCGGGATTGAAATCCCGGGCTACCCAAGGTAGTCCCTGCGGGACCAGCAAGAACGATTCTTGGGACCCCGGAGGGGACACCGTCGGTAGCCCGGGATTTCAATCCCGGGCGAGGGGATGCCGGCGCTCCCAGGGTAAAATAGAAAACGGATGCTCCACTTGCTCAAGCGGCACCCGTTTCCGGTCCGCGCCTTTTTCCGGCACTGCCTGGTGTTGACCTATGCCTTTCCGGAGCGGGTGCTCGTCCCCCTGCTGGCGCCGGGCCTGACGCTCGACACGTACCAGGGTCTCGGATTCCTGGCCATCGCCCTGGTGCAGACGGAGGGGCTGCGGCCCGTGGGCGTGCCGGCCGCCCTGGGACAGGATTTCTTTCTCACCGGCTACCGCATCTTCTCGCGTTTCCGCACGGCGGCCGGGCGGTCGCTGCGCGGTCTGCGCATCCTGCGCAGCGATACAGACCGCGAGCTCATGGTGCTCGCCGGCAACGCCCTCACCCACTATCACTACGTCAAGTGCGACGCGCAGGTCCGGGAGGAGGACGGCAGCTTGGAGGTGCGGATCCAGACCGGTGGCGAGGCTGACTTGCACGTGATCGCCGACCTCGCCGGCAAACCCGCTCCCCTGCCCGCGGGTTCCCCCTTCCCGAACCTCCACGCGGCCCGAAAATTCGCGGGGCCCCTCCCCTTCACTTTCGATTACGAGGCGGAGACGCACTCGATCGTGCGCATTCAGGGGGTGCGGCGGCAGTGGAACCCGGAGCCGGTCGCCGTCGAGGTGCGCACATGCACCTTCCTCGCACATCCGCCGTTCGCCCGCGAGCGGCCGGTGCTCGCCAACGCCTTCCACCTCCAGGACGTGCCCTACCGCTGGGAGCGGGGAATCTGCGAGCCGCTGCCGGGAGGAGCGGAGACATGAGCGCCGTCGCCGAGTCGCAGGTTCAGCCGGGTCCGCCTGGCAGATACCACGGCATGCTCCAGATCCTGCGCTTCAACCGGCCGATGTTCGTGAAGACCGGCGCCGCCGCGCTGGCGGTGATCCTCGCCGTGGCCGTCCTGCCGCTCCCTCGGCCACTCGCCGTCCTCGCCCTGGCCGGCGCCGCGGCCGGCCTGCTCTGGTCGGCCTCCTCGCTGCTCGCCTCCCACTGGATCTACGACCTTTCGCCGCTCAGCCAATGGGAGTGGCTCGGGCGCCTGCTGCCCGCGCCGCCGCGGCGATGGGCGAGCCTCCACGCCGGGCTCGACGAGACCTCCGGCGCCCTGGCGCGGATCTTTCCCCAGGCGGGCGGCACGGTCCTCGACTTCTACGACGCGGCGGAGATGACGGAGCCCTCCATCGTGCGGGCGCGCCGGCTGTCGCTCGACCGCGCCGCCACGCCGGTAGACTTCCGCGCGCTGCCGCTCGCCGGCGGCTCGCAAGACGGGATCTTCCTCATTTTCGCCGCGCACGAGCTGCGCCAGCCGGAGGGGCGCCGCCAATTCTTTCTGGAGATCGCCCACGCGCTCGCACCCGGCGGCCGGGCGGTGCTCGTCGAGCACGTGCGGGACGGCTGGAACTTCCTCGCCTTCGGGCCGGGGTTCCTCCACTTCCTCCCCCGCCGCGAGTGGCTGCGCCTCGCCGCCGCCGCGGACCTCGCCGTGCGCGAGGACTTCCGCATCACGCCCTTCGTCATGGTCCTGGTGCTGGAGAAGCGGCCGTGAGCCTGGAGCTCCACCTGCGGATCGCCGGAGCCCTGCTGCTCCTGCTCGCCGCGGCGCACGTGTTCTTTCCAAAGCAGCTCGGCTGGAAGGAGGATCTGGCCAAGCTGACCCTGCTCAACCGTCAGGTCTTCCTCGTGCACGTGGGCTTCATCATGCTGATCCTGATCCTCTTCGGCGTGCTGGCCCTGGGCTTCGCCGCCGACCTGGTGGCCCCCTCGCGGCTGGCAACCGCGGTGCTCGGCGGGCTCACCCTGTTCTGGGGATTGCGCCTGATCACGCAGCAATTCATTTACGACCGCAGCCTCTGGCGCGGCAACCGCCGCAAAACGGTGCTGCACGTTTTGGCGACCCTGCTGTGGTGCTACCTGACAGTTGTTTTCGGCTGGGGCTGGTGGCGGAAGTTGGGGAACTGATCGTCTCCTGATCACGAGAGAAGCCAAAGCAAGGACTTTAAGGACTCCAGGGACAGCAGGGACGAAGAAAGAGATCCTATTCCTTGTCCCTGAAGTCCCTGTTGTCCCTGAAGTCCCTTCGCCCTACTCGTACCGCAACGCGTCGATAGGATCGAGCCGCGAGGCCTTGCGCGCCGGGTAGAAGCCGAAGAAGACGCCGATGGCGGCGGCGAAGCCGAACGCTAGTGCGACGGAGCCCGTGCTCACCTGCGTCGGCATGCCGGCGAAGCGGGTCACCAGGTAGGGCGCGAAGAGACCCAGGCCCACGCCGATGGCGCCGCCCACGATCGACAGGGCCATCGCCTCGAGCAGGAACTGGATGAGGACGTGCCGGCCCTTGGCGCCGATCGCCAGCCGGATGCCGATCTCGCGCGTGCGCTCAGTCACCGAGACGAGCATGATGTTCATGATCCCGATGCCGCCCACCAGCAGCGAGATCGCCGCCGCCGAGCCGAGCAGGATCGAAAGGGTTTTCGACGTCTGCTCCGAGGTGGAGGCGATCTCCTCCTGCGAGCGCATGTTGATGTCGCTCTCCTGGCCCGGCGGGATGCGATGGCGCTGGCGCATCAGGGCGTCGATTTCGTTCTCCGCCTCCTTGACGTCGGCAGCAGAGCGGGCCGAGATATAGATCATGTTGATCCGCGGCGAGCCCAGGAGCTGCTTCATCACCGTCGTGTAGGGAGCGACGATCTGGTCGTCCTGGTCCTGCCCCATCATGTTGCCGCCCTTGCGCTCCAGCACGCCCACGACTTTGAATGGCACCTTCTTGATCCGGATCGACGACCCCACGGCGTCGCCGTTCGGAAAGAGATTCTGGGCCACGGTGGCGCCGAGGACGCAGACCTTGCTGGAGGTGCGGACGTCGACGTCGGTGAAGAAATCCCCATCGGCGACGTTCCAGGCGCGGATGTTCGGCCAGTCGACCCCCACGCCCCAGACCTGGGTCCCCCAGTTGAGCTCGCCGGCGACGATCTGCGCGTTGGTCCGCGCTCCGGGCGAGACGTAGGCGACCGCCGGGCACTCGGCCTTGATGGCGTCGGCGTCCTCCGGCGTGATGCGGGATTGATCGGTGAACATGCGGGCTCCGCCCGTCGTCGCAGCGCCGGGAAAGAGCATGATGAAATTGGTGCCCAGCGAGTTGATCGTATCCTGAATGGAGCTCGAGGCGCCGGTGCCCACCGCCACCATGGTGATGACGCAGCCGACGCCGATGATGATCCCCAGCATGGTGAGCAGGGAGCGCATCTTGTTGCGCGAGATCGCCATCAGGCCGACCTTGGTGATGTTCCACAGTCGCAGGGCGGAGACTTTCATCGAGCCACCTCTTCGGATACCGGTTCGGCAGCGGGCGCCACAGTGAAGGGGAAGGCGACGGCCAACTCGGGCTCCCCGGCGGGCGCGCCCGGCTGCGCCCGCATCTGCACGATCCGCTCGTCGCGCCACACCACGCCGTCGCGCACGTAGACGACCCGCTTGGAGTGCGCCGCGATGTCCGGCTCGTGAGTGATGAGGACGACGGTCTTGCCGGCGTCGTTGAGCTCCTGAAAGATGCCGATGATCTCCTCCGAGGTCCGCGAGTCGAGGTTGCCGGTCGGCTCGTCGGCGAGGAGGATCGCCGGATCGGTGACCAGGGCGCGAGCGATCGCCACCCGCTGCTGCTGGCCGCCGGAGAGCTGCGAGGGGTAGTGGTCCTCGCGGCCGGCGAGGCCCACCCGGGCGAGGGCCTGGCGGGCACGGCGGTCGCGCTCGGCCGCGGAGAGCCCCAGGTTGCCATAGAGCAACGGCAGCTCGACGTTCTCCGTGGCCCGCGTGCGCGCCAGCAGGTTGAAGCTCTGGAAGACGAAGCCGATCTTGGCGTTGCGGATCTCGGCCCGCTGGTCGCGATCGAGTCGCGAGACGTCGATGCCGTCGAGCCGGTAGGTCCCCGAGGTCGGCCGGTCGAGGCAGCCGACGATGTTCATCAGCGTCGACTTGCCGGAGCCCGAGGGCCCCATGATGGCCACGAATTCGCCGCGCTCGACCAACAGGTTGATCCCCTTCAGGGCGCGCACCTCGACCTCGCCCATGTGGTAGACCTTCACCAGGTCGTGGATCTCGATAACCAGAGAATCCGGCGAGTCCGGCGAGCCGGTGGCCATGCTCAGAACCTCCCTCCCCGCGGCCCGCCACGGCCTGCGGCTCCGGCGGCGCCTCCCAGCGGGCCTCCCGGCGGACCGGCGCTCTGCTCGACCTTGATCGTCGCGAGGCCGGTGACCACCGGATCGCCCGGGTTCAGCGTGCCGGACAGCACCGCCACCACCTGGGTGTAGTGGCCGTCGGTGATGCCGGTCCGAATGCGGACCTGACGCAGGTCCGTCTTCTTGTCGGCCGTCTCGCCGAGCACGTAGACGGTCTGCCACGGCTGCCGGCCTCGCTTGCTGCTGGCGCCTCCCGGACCGGCGCTGGCGGCAGAGCTGTCGAAGGCGGGCCTCCCCGCCGCAGCATTGTCGCCGCCGGCCGTCGTTCCCGGACCCGGCGTCGCCCCGGCAACCCCGGCGGATACATCACCGCCGCGATGCCGGCGCCACCGCTCCGGTCCCGGGGTTTCCTGTCCCTGGCTCGGACCCGGGGTCTGATCCTGCTGCGCCTGTCTCGGTGTCTCTCCGGTCCCCCGCTCCGGCGGAGTCTGGCCCGGCCCCTGATCCCGCGCCGTCCGCGGGGACTGCGCCGGCTGTCCATTCGGGCTGGGGGTGGTCTCCGGCGGCCGGAAGCGCAGGGCGGCGTTGGGCACGCGCAGCACGTCACGAGCCGTGGCCACTTCGATGGTGACGTTGGCGGTCATGCTGGGGCGCAGCTTGCCGTCCGGGTTGGGCACCTCGATGATCACCGGGTAGGTGATGACGTTCTGAGTGACGGTGGCGTTCAGGCGGACCTGCGAGATCTGACCGCGGAACTCCTGATCGGGATAGGCGTCGACAGTGAAACGCGCCAGCTCGCCGGCCTTGATCTGTCCGATGTCGGACTGGTCGACGTCGGCCTGCACCTGCATCTTGGTGAGGTCCTTGGCGATGGTGAACAGGGTGGGCGCCGAGAACGAGGCCGCCACCGTCTGGCCGACGTCGTACTGGCGGGCCACCACCTGCCCGTCGATGGGCGAGTAGATCTTGGCGTAGCCAAGGTTGGTCTGCGCCTGTTTGAGCGCCGCCTGCGACTGGGCGAGCCCGGCCCGCGCACTGTCGTAGGCCGCCTTGGCCGCGTCGAGGTCCGACTGCGCGATCAGGCCGGCGGCGGCCAGCCGCTTCTGGCGGTTGTAGGTGATCTGGACGTTGGCCACCTCGACCTGCGCCTTGGTCACGTCGGCCTGCCGCTGCTCCACAGTCTGCTGGAAGGGGGTGGGATCGAGCTCGGCCAGGAGCTGCCCCTGCTTGACCTGGCTGTTGAAGTCGGCGTAGAGCTTGGCGATGATGCCGGAGACTTGGCTGCCGACCTGGACCGTGGTGACGGCCGAGAGGGTCCCCGTGGCATTGATGCTCATGACGATATTGCCGCGGCTGACCGCCTCGGTGCGGTACTGGTCGCCGCCCCCGCCCTTGCCCCGGCGCAGGAAGAACAGCGCGATCAGTATTCCCACCACCACTACGATGGCGGCGATGAGCCAGCGGCGCTGCTTGTGGTTGTTCTCCAGTGGGTCCATGTCTCCCCCTAACGCATCCGCCCGGCGGAGGTTTCCCGGATCGCGCGCAACCCCATCACTTTTTACATACCTTACAAGTTCGACCGCGCTCCAGGATGGGCGGGCACGTCTCAGGCGATGCAACCTTCTCGCCAGCCGGCGCGGCTCCGGCTGCCGGCAGCATAGCGCAGACGGCGGCGTCCCGCTCCGCTGGCGGGCGAGCACTGTCATTCCTGTAGGGTGCCTTCGGACGCGCCGGAGGCGCCGGACCAGGGCCAACCCGCCCCCAGGAGGACCGTGCGATGAAAAAGACGACGAGCAGCACCCTCAAGCTCAAGCTTCACCGCGAGACCCTGCGTGCTCTGGTCTCGACGGAGCTCGCGGACGCCGCTGGCGCCGCGACGACCGTCCCCTGCAGTGTCAGGACCTGCTTTACGGACTGTCACCAGTTCTCCTGCCGAGGGACCTGCTGAGCTGGGCCGGCCCCTCCTCACCCCGTCCCTCTTCTCCCAGCCATATCCCGGGAGAAGAGGGAGCGGTCTGTCCTGGAGCAGCCAGGACGAGCCTTCTCTCCGACAGAGTAGAATCTGAGCGGTCTTACCCGAGGAGGCGCCATGGAGATCCAGCGCGTCGAGCCATTCCTGGACTACTTCGAGCGGGTGCGTGAGCGGACGCGCCGGGTCGTTCTCTGCATCCCTCCGGAGCGCCTGGAGTGGACGTACAAGCCGGGGGCCTTCACCTTCGGCGACCTCATCCGCCATCTCGGCGCCATCGAGCGCTTCATGTTCGCCGAGAACGCCCAGTGCCGGCCCAGCCGCTATCCGGGCCACGGGCGCGAGCTGGCGGACGGCTGGGACGCCGTGCTCGCCTACTTCGACCGACAGCACCGGGAGTCGGTGGAGATCTTCGCCCGCCTCGGTCCAGACGACCTCGCCCGCCGCTGCGCGACCCCGGGCGGCGCCAGGATCGCCGTCTGGAAATGGCTGCGCTCCATGGTCGAGCACGAGGTCCACCACCGCGGGCAGATCTACCTCATGCTCGGAATGCTGGGGGTCCCGACGCCGCCGCTCTACGGCCTCACCTCTGAAGAGGTTCATGCCCGGAGCGTGCCGGCCGGCGAGGAGGCGAGCTCATGACCCGCAGCGACAATCTCTATGCCCTTCCCGCGGATCTTCCCGTCCCCGTGGACGACGGCGCCTGCGACCACCTGCCGGGGCTGCGGCTCCCCTCGATCCCACTCTCCTCGACGGCGGGAGCCCGGGTCGACCTCGCCGCTCTCCCAGGCCGGACGGTCGTCTACCTCTACCCCCACACCGGCCGCCCCGACCGCGACGCGCTCCCCGGCTGGAACGAGATCCCGGGAGCCCGCGGCTGCACGCCCCAGACCTGCGCCTTCCGCGACCACCACGCCGAGCTGCGGGCCCTCGGCGCCAACGTCTTCGGCCTCAGCACCCAGGACACGGACTACCAGCGCGAAGCCGTGGAGCGTCTCCACCTCCCCTTCGAGCTGCTGAGCGACGAGCGCTTCGAGCTGATCGAGGCCCTCCGCCTCCCCACCTTCGAGCTGGCCGGAATCCGCTTCGTGAAAAGGATCACGCTCATCGTGCGGGACGGGGTGATTGAAAAGGTTTTCTATCCGGTGTTTCCACCGGATGGGAATGCGGAGGTGGTGGCGGGGTGGCTGGGGGAGCAGACGGCGGATTGAGCGTTGATCTCCCGCAGGCCGACCCCGCGCACCCGCAGGGGCTCAGGTCGGGCAGGGAGGCTGGCTGCAGACGACCCCGCTCGGGGTGGTGCAGCAGAAGTCGCAGCAGATGAGCTGGCCGACTTCGTGACACCTCCGCGTGCAGCCGGCCTCGGCAGGCCTCACTCCGGCCGCCAGCGTAGCGGCCGTGAGAACCAGCAGGAGACCGAGGCGGATCAGCTTCTTGGGCATGGCGTCCTCCTTCGTGGGGTGAAGAGCCTTCAAGGATTCAGGTGCCCGGACGCCCCGAAGTGAGCTGTCCGCCGGCCTCCGCCGCGCCTCACTCCGCCCGCGCGTACAGCGCCTCGTGGTGGGGCCTCCCCTCGCGTACGGAGGTGAGCCGGCCGTTGGCGAGGAGGCGGCGCAGGTGCACGGAGACCATGCGCGGGTCGACCCCTTTGCGGAGCCTGTCACGATAGCGGGTGGCGATCTCGGAGGCGACGGCCGAGGTGCCGAAGGGCTCGCCGGCGGGCCAGCTCTCCACGACCAGCGCCACCACGCGGCTCAGACGCGGTTTGCGGCCGGGGTCCGGGTCCGGCGCCGCCAGCGAGCGGGAGGCGGCGCCCGGCCTCACCGCGAGCCCCAGCGCGGCATCGGCGGCGGTCTTGAACGCTTCGAGATTGCGCGTCAGGTTCTCGAGCTCGGCCGCGTGCTGCTCCCGCTGCTGCCGGTGGTGAGCCTCGTGCTGAGCGTGGAAGGCTTCGCGCTCCCGGTGGACCGCGATCTGCTCCTCCAGGTTCGAGACCACCGCAGCGAGGGAAACGTCCGTCGTCATGTTCATCGTCCTTTCTGCTGCAAGTCAGCCGCTGGGAACCGCTCGCTCCGGAGTGCGGGGCTCCCGCCCTTTTCATGGGCCGCAAAACTCGGTCCGTCTGTTGCAACTTAGAGTATTTCTCTCGCGAAATCCAGACGACCCGAAGCTCGAAGTAGGCGACAAACTCATTGGATTTCGTCCCTCGGCGAGGCTCGCGGCAGGCGCGGCCGTCAGATCCGCTCGAGCTGCAGCCGGGTGCGCTCGTCGCCCTCGAGGTTGCCGGTATTGACGGTGGAAGCCGGCTCGAAGAGGAGGATATGCACCTCCTCTTCGGCCACGGGCCGGTGCTCGACGCCGCGGGGCACGACGAGGAATTCCCCTTCTTCGACCCAGACGTCGCGGTCCCGGAGCTCCATCCGAAAGCGGCCCTTGACGACCAGGAACAACTCGTCCTCGTGCTCGTGGTGGTGCCAGACGAAATCGCCCTTGGCCTTGACCAGCTTCACATGCTGGCCGTTCAGCTCGGCGACGATGCGCGGGTTGAAGTAGTCCGTGAAGGTGGCGAGCTTCTGCGCGAGGTTGACCTTGTCCATTCGCTCCTCCGTGGGCTGGCTTCATTGTAGGCCCTCGGCAGGGAGGAGGGAAAGGGACGGCAGGGACGGCAGGGACGGCAGGGACGGCAGCCGTCTACGGCTCCGGCGCGACGTTGACGCCGGTACACATTTTGGCTAAATTTGGCTCGGCTTAAATGAGGAGATCGCCAATGTCTCGATTCCTGCGGATTCCCGCCCTCGCGGTCGTCGTGGGGAGTCTCTGCCTGCTCGCCAACCCGCTGGCTGCACAGAACGAGGATACAAAAGCATCGCACGCAACAGTCTCGCCCGCCGTCAACGATTCTGCGGCCTACTCCAAGGCTGCTTGCGCCGCCCTCATGAAGCCGGGTTCGGAAGACCACTGGGTTTTTCTCCGCTATCGACTGGACGCAGAGGGAATACACGACTTCCAAGTCCCGTTCGCCTCGCACGAGTGGTTTTCTAAGGCGCTTCAGGATTGCGTCATGCGAGGCTGGGCTCCCCGAAGCTGGTATTCCAGTGACCTCCCTGCTGGGTTCAGGGAGTTCCGGGGAGTCCCAGTTCTGACGGAATCCTTCGGCTATATCCCGTCGGTCGAAAAAAGGCAAGACGTCACCGAGCGTCTGGTCCGGCTCACCTTTCCCAAATTCGCGGACCTCAGCGGCGACCTCTCGATCCGGCTGGTGACCACCCGCGAGAGGAAGGTGATCGAGAAGCAACTGTTGTACACGTCCGATGCCACTCTTGGCGAGAAGGTGCTTGAGGATCTCGAAGCGGGTCTCAACATCGAGAAAACTGGGAGTGGCCCCGGGCCGTTCGTCGACATCTTCGGCATGAAGTTCCAAGGCGGCGAGCTCAAGGTTCTGATAGAGACCAACCACGCCCTGCCCCCAAGATAGATCACCCCACGATCTGCCGCAACAACGCGATGTTGTGGCGATGACCGGTCAGCCGGGCGGTGACCTTGCCGCGAATGGGGTAGCCCAGGAGGTAGAGGTCGCCGATGATGTCGAGGATTTTGTGGCGGACGAACTCGTCGGGGAAGCGTAGCTCGGTGTTGATCACTTCGTCTTCCCCGACGAGGATGAAGTTGTCGAGCCGGCCGCCGGAGCCGAGGCCCAGCTCGTTGAGCATCTTCAGGTCCTTCATGAAGCCGAAGGTGCGGGCCGGGGCGATCTCCCGCTTGTAGTCCTCGGCCGAGGTGAGGGTGAAATCGTACGATTGCTCCCCCACCGGCGGCGGATAGCGCAGGAGATAGGAGACCGAGAAGCGGTCCGCCGGCTCGATAGCCAGCACCTTGTCCCCCGACCCCACTTCGTAGCGGCGGTCGACGACCACCTCCCGCTGCGGCTCGTCCTGCTCGGCCACGCCGACATCTTCGAGGATCTTGCAGAACTCCAGCGCCGAGCCGTCGAGCACCGGGATCTCGCCGTGCACCTTGATGAGCAGGTTGCCCACGCCATAGGCGTGGAGCGCCGAGAGGAGGTGCTCGACGGTGCGGATGCTCTCGCCCTCGCCGGAGAGCGTGGTGGCGTAGTCGGTTTCCGCCACGGCGCGGACGTGGGCCGGGATCTCGATCCCCGTGGGCAGGGTGACGAAATGGATGCCACTGTTCTCCGGCAGGGGCTGGAGGACCATACCCGTGCGCTGGCCCGAGTGGAGGCCGAGGCCGTAGACCACGGTCGAATGACTGATGGTCCGCTGCCGCCGGCCGGTATCGGCGAGCAGCGGCAGGGGCGGAGCGGCTTCGAACCGGCGCTCGCCCTCCGGATGATTGGCGCGCTGGGCGCGGCGGTCGCGCGGCGGGTCGGAGAGCCACTCGGCGGCCCCGGCCCCCAGGGAACGCTTCCAGGCCAGGGCCCCGGCCGCGGCGTCCACCGTCCGCTTGTAGGAGAGGGGCTTCTCCAGGTAGTCGAAGGCTCCCATCTTGATCGCCTTGACGGCGGTGGAGGTCGTCCCATGGCCCGACATCATGACGACGGCCGCCGTGGGGTCCGCCTCGCGCAGGGCCTGCAGGGTCTCGAGGCCGTCGCGGTCGGCGAGCCAGATGTCGAGGAAGACGACGTCGGGGCGCCTCTCCCCGTAGAGGGCCAGGGCCTCTTCGCCGCTGGTGGTGGCGAGGGTCGCATAGCCCTCGTCGGAGAGGATCCCTCCCAGGGTGGAGAGGATCCCCGGCTCGTCGTCCACGATCAGGATCAGCTCAGGCATGGTGGTGCGTTTCTCCGGGGTGGAAGCATAGCAGGCCGGCCCCTCATCACCCCGGCCCTCTTCAGGGCGGTGGGAGGGCTCCGGCGGAGGCGGCGTCGCCGGTGACGACCCGGCGGTGATAGTCGAGCTGGCCCAGGTGGTAGGTGAGGTGCACGGCCAGGTGGAGGAAGAACAAGCCGGTCGAAAAGGACTGGCCGCGCATGGGCTCCGGATAGGTCTCTTCCAGCCGGGCCGGGTCCAGGTGGGCCAGCGCGTCCGTGACCTCGGCATGGGCGGCGGCGATGAGCTGAATCAGCTCGTGCCGGGGAACGCCCCGCGTCGAGAACTCGGCCGGACGAACGCGGACGTAGCCGCTCCCGCCCAGCACGGCGCCGAAGTAGTGGCGCAGGTTGCCCACCAGGTGGAGGACCAGCGTGCCCCCCGAATTGGGGAGACCGGGGAGCTCCCGCCAGACCGATTCGTCATCCGGATAGAGCTCGATCTCCCGCCGGAGGGTGTCGACGTCGCGAGGGACGATGCGCTGGAGGTCTGCGATCAGGTTCATGGCGGGGGATTGTAGCCGTTCCCTGGGAGCGCCGGCGTCTCGCCGGCCTCTTCCTCCTCTTTTCAAGAAGAAGCAGAAGTAAGTGGCCGGCGGGACGCCGGCGCTCCCAGGGGGTGAAGCGGCGATTGACTGCGTGTATTACGGAGATGATACACTGACGCGATACACCGCCCCTCCCGAAAGGAGAACGTCCCATGCCGCGCTCGGCCGTCCTCGGTCTGTTCCTCATCCTGCTCTCTTCCTCCGGCTGGGCGGCGGACTCCGCCATCGACCCCGCCCGGCTCGCCGGGCTCACCGTGCGCTCGATCGGTCCCGCCGGCACGAGCGGCCGGGTGGCCGCCGTCGAGGGGGTCGAGTCCGATCCCGACGTCCTCTATCTAGGGGGTGCCGGCGGGGGGGTCTGGAAGACGGTCAACGGCGGCGCCACCTGGGAGCCGGTCTTCGATGGACAGCCGGCGCTGTCGATCGGCGCGCTCGCCGTCTTCCAGGCCAATCCGGAGATCGTCTGGGCCGGCACGGGCGAGGGGGACCTCCACCACTCCGCCTCGTCCGGCGACGGCGTCTACCGTTCGCTCGACGGGGGGAGGACTTGGAGCCACCTGGGGCTTGAGGGCACCGGTCACGTCGCCCGCATCGTCCTTCATCCCACCAATCCGGACGTGGCCTGGGTGGCCGCCCTGGGCCCGACGTACGCCGAGAGCCCCGAGCGCGGAGTCTTCAAGACGGAGGACGGCGGCAGGACCTGGGCGAAGATCCTCTACGTGGATGCGAAGACCGGCGCCGCCGATCTGGTGATCGACCCCAGGAATCCCGGCAAGCTCTACGCCGCGATGTGGGAGCACCGGCGCTGGCCCTGGTTCTTCCGTTCGGGCGGGCCGGGCTCCGGGCTTTACGTCTCGATCGACGGCGGCCGCACCTGGACGCGGCGCACGGCGGACGACGGCCTGCCCGAAGGCGATCTCGGGCGGATCAAGCTCGCCGTCTCCCGCTCCAATCCCGAGGTGGTCTATGCCATGGTCGAGGCGGCCACCAGCGCCCTGCTGCGCTCGGACGACGGCGGCGCCAGCTTCCGCACGGTCAACGCCAGCCCCAACCTCCACCTGCGCCCCTTCTTCTTCCCCGGCCTGGCGATCGATCCGCAGTGGCCGAACCGCGTCTACAACCTCGACATGTCGCTCCACGTCTCGGACGACAACGGCCGCACCTTCCGCGGCCTCCTCGGGGGCCAGAACGTCCATCCCGACCTGCACGCGATCTGGATCGATCCCGCCGATCCGCGCCATCTGGTGCTGGCCACGGACGGCGGCGTGGCCGTGAGCCGCGACCGCGGGCGGACGGCCGTCTTCCTCCCCAACCTCCCCCTCGGCCAGCTCTACCGCGTGGCGGTCGATCAGGCGGTGCCGTTCAACATCTACGGCGGGTTCCAGGACAACGGCGCCTGGCGGGGGCCGAGCGACGCCTGGGAAGCCGGGGGGATCCAGGACCACGACTGGACGTTCGTGGGCCTGGACGACGGCTCGGCGACGCTGCCCGATCCGGCCGATCCGGATCATGGCTACGCCCTCTCCCAGGCCGGCAGCCTGCGCCGCTGGGACCTGAAGACCGGGGAGATCAAGGAGATCCCGCCGCCCGAGCCTGCGAACGCCCCCGCACCCGCAGACACCCGCCTGCGTTTCAACTTCGTCGCCGGCCTGGCCCTCGACCCCTTCGCGCCGGGCACCCTCTACCTCGGCAGCCAGCTCGTGCACAAGTCGACCGACCAGGGGGACACCTGGACGGTGATCAGCCCGGACCTGACGACGAACAACCCCGACTGGCAGCACCAGGCCGAGAGCGGCGGCCTGACGCCGGACGCGGCCGGCGCCGAAAACTTCACCACCATCACGGCCATTGCCCCCTCGCCCCTCAAGCCGGGCCTCCTCTGGGTGGGGACGGACGACGGCCGGCTCCACGTGACCCGCGACGGCGGCGGCGCGTGGACGAGCGTCGAGGCCCCTCTCCTGAAGGTCCACGGAGTGCCGGCCCACGCCTGGGTGGCCCAGATCCGGCCCTCGCGCTTCGATCCCGCCTCGGCCTTCGTGATCCTGGACGACCACCGGCGGGGGGACGAGACACCGTACGTCCTGCGCACCGACGACTTCGGCGCCACCTGGAAGAGCCTCGCGACTCCGGACCTCCGCGGTCACGCGCTCTGCCTGGAGCAGGACCCGGTGGATCGCGACCTCCTCTTCCTCGGCACCTCCCGCGGCCTCTGGTTATCGCTTGACGGGGGCCGGCGCTGGCTGCCCTGGCGCCATGGCCTCCCTGCCGTGGCGGTGACCGACCTCGTCGTCCACCCGCGTGATCACGACCTGGTGATCGCCACCTTCGGCCGCGGCCTCTACATCCTGGACGACGTCCGGCCGTTGCGCGATCTCTCGCCGGCCATCCTCGCCGAGCCTCTCCACCTCTTCACGATCCCGGACGCGCGTCAGCACTGGAGCCGCTCCGGCACGCACGGCCACGGCGCCGACGTCTTCCACGGCGAGAACCGGCCCTACGGTGCGCTCCTCACCGTCTCGGCCGTCCAGGGCGGGATGGCCGAGATTCACGTCGAGGACGCCGCCGGCCAGCTCCTGCGCAACTACCGCTGGCCGCTCGATCCCGGGATCAACCGCTTGCCGTGGGGACTGGAGCGCAACGCCTTCAAGCTCTCCCCCCGCGGTGCCGGCCAGCCGCCCCGGCCGCCGAACCCGCCGGGGCCGGAGGTGCCGCCGGGTATCTATACCGTCACCGTGAAACTGGGCGACGCGGAGGCGAAGCGGACCGTCCGCGTCCTCCCCGACCCGCGCTCCCACAACACCGAGGCCGACTGGCAGGCCCGCTGGGCCGCCGTCCTCCGCGCCGGCCGCCTCCAGGACGCCGCCATCACCGTCGTCGAGCGCCTGCTCAGGACCCGCGCCGACGTCGAGACCGCCGCCGCCAGGGCCCGCACCGACGCTCCTCCCGCCCTGCGCCCCGCCCTCCTCCAGGCCGCCGCCGGCCTTCAGACGAAAATCAACGCCCTGGAGCGGCGCTTCCGGGTCGCCCCCGAGACTCCGATCGGAGTCTGGCGCGACGACCTCGTCCTGGAGAAGGTCTGGTTCGCGGTCGACACCCTCCAGACCTCCATGGACCCGCCCACCCCCACCACATTCGCGTATATCGAGAGGGCGGAGAAGGCGCTGGACGTATACCTCGTCGACCTCGACCGCTTCTACGCGGAGGACGTGGCCGCCTTCCGAAAGCAGGTCGCGGCGGCGGGGCTGGAGGTGGTGATGCTTCCCGGCGTTGCCCCTGCCCCTTCGGGGCGGACCCCTCACTCTCCCAACCCTCTCTCTCCCAGCCTCCCCCCCGGCCGCCGGGAGAGAGAGGGCCAAGACCGCTTCGCTTTTCCTTTTTTCTTCGGGCTAACCACTCCCTCTTCTCCCGGCGGTCGGGGGGGAGGCTGGGAGAAGAGGGCCGGGGTGATGAGGGCCTACGGCTCGATGAGGCAATCGGACAAAGTAGAGCCAAGGCATCGAGGCCAAAATCAGCCGCTCTACCAAAGCCACCCGCCAAAGGGGGGCAAGCCCCCCTCTGGACTCCCCCCGTCCAGAGCTTCAGAGATCAGAGGTTCAGAGCCCAGAGGAGAATGGGAGCAGCGCGACCCGGAAGCCAATGAAGTCGTACCGGGAGTCTGGGTCGAACCTGCGGCGCACGGCGCAGCGAACGCCCCTGGAGCTGCCGAAGTACGCGCCGCCGCGCAACACATGGAGCCTTGGGGAAGCGAGGTCTTCGCGACGATTCCGGTCCGTTCCCGGTGAGGGATACGGATAAGGTCCATCGAGGCTCCGCGTCCACTCCCAGACGTTCCCACTCATCTCCTGGCAACCGTAGGGGCTCACTCCCCGCGCAAAGCAGCCCACGGCGCTCAGCTCCCCGATACCAGTCTCTTCGTAGTTGGCCCGCTCCGGGGCGGGATCGTTTCCCCAGGGATATCGCCGGTTCGGGTTTGGGTTCGGCTCCCCTTGGCCTGCGTCTCCTTTGGATCCAAGGGGAAACGGGTGTGGCTCTGTCGGAATCTCCAATCCGCCCCGCGCCGCCTTTTCCCACTCCGCCTCGGACGGCATCTTGACCGACCAGCCTACCGGGAGCAGACCCACCTCGGACCACCTCTTCGTCAGCCAGACGCAAAAGTCCTTTGCTTCATCCCAACTGACCCGAACGACCGACGCATTCGCAGGCCCCCTTAAGCAGTCGGGGTCTCCGGGCTCTTTTTGACTGGCCCTGGCGTACTCTCGGAATTGCGCCACAGTCACCGGACACCTGCTGAGGAAAAAGTCATAGGGGATCTCAACCTCATGCTCGGGGCTTTCGTTATCAAACAAATCCTCTTCTTTAATGTCGCTCCCCATCCGGAACGGCCCCGCCGGCACCAGGCAGAGCTCCATACCGTCCAGCGTCATCACCTCCGGCCGCGGATCTCCCAGCTCCGCCAGCACCCTTCCCGCGGCCGCCCGGCGGCGCGCCTCCACCTTTTCGGCCCGGATGGCTTCAAGCAGCTCGTTCACCACGGCCCTCCGGCACGCGAGCGTCACCCCCGCACCTCCGGCATCGGCAACCGCCCGCCCGGCGATCACCACGGCCTCTCCAGGCGAACCCGGCGCGCGGGCGATCAACTCCTGCACGACAGCGCTCGCCGCCTCGTCCCGCTTCTGGACGATCCCCAAATAACCGATCGTCAACAGGCTCACCTCGTGCCAGGCGGGCTCGTCAACGTGCGCGGCCAAGGCCTCCACCACGAGTCCGATCCCCTGCTGCCCCTTCTGCGCCAGGGCCACGGCCGCCAAGTACTCCTGGAAGGTCAGGTGAATGAAGCCGTACTGCCGGCCTCCCCGGTCAAGGAGCAGCGCCGCGTGCTCTCGCACATCCTCCAGGAAATGCCGCGTTGCCTCCTCCGGATGATCGTTTCCGCGTTCGTGATAGATTCGTTCGAGCTCGCGATGCAGGTCCCACTCCTTGACCAGGCCAACGCCCGGCGAGGTCTCGTGCATCCATAGCGCCAGCGGCGCGAGCACCTTCAAGGTTTCAAACACGTCGAGATCGCGCGTCGAGCGTCCCGCAAGGCTCCGCACGAGGTTCCAGCCGCGCAGAAGTGTTTCGATGTAGGTCTGATAAAGCTCGGCCCGCCGCTCGGGGAGCGTCACCCCTTGCCGTTTCATCACCGCTAGAATGGTGAGCAGAAGCGGGTTGGCGGCCAGGGAGCGAACGCCGGCATTGCGATTGGCCGCATCCAGAAGCTCCTCCCGCTCGCGCTCCGCTTCCACGGCAGCGAGTTTCGTGTCGCCGCTGGCCGCCCGCTCGACGGCCGCCGTCCATTTCTCTACGAAAACCTGGATCTCTTCGTCCTCGAAATCGACTAACGTGCACTCAACCAGCCCTTCGGCCTGGGGCCGCACCTCGCGGTAACCCACAATCCGGCTGGTGATCACGAACTTGTTCCCTGCGGCCCGATGAGTGGTGTAGCAGTCGCGGACCCGTTCCACAACCGTGTTGCGAAGCGAGGTGTCCCGTACCTCGTCCAACCCGTCGAGCAGGAAAAGGACGGAGCCGCTCTGAAAGGCTCGCTCCAGCACCTCGCCCAGCGGGACGTCCACGCCCCGCTGCTCGTAATATCGGACGAGGAAGCGATCCAGGCGGATCTCACCCTCCGCGAGAGCATTGGCGTAGGCCGCCAGCGGCAAGAGGATCGGCAGCCGCCCCTGCAGCCCGAGAGACTCACCCTGCCCCGTGGCCAGGACGAGAGCGAGGAATTTGAGGAAGGTGGACTTGCCTGATCCGGGATCGCCGAGGACGATGAGCCCGTCATGCGTCTTCATCAGATCCAAAATCGGCTGCGGTTCGCTCACACGCGGACCCAGAGCCTCCGTCTCCGCCTCCGTGGGTTTCCGGCCGGCGAGGCGAAGCCGCTCCCAGGTCTCACCCTCGGGTGCCTCGACCCTCGCTTTCAAAGGGACATACATTTCCAGCAGTGGCAGCCGGAGGGGCACACGGTCGGTGACGCCAAGCCCTTTGAAGTCGAGATAACGGTAGCGCTCGACGAGGAACTTGAGAAAGCTGGCGGTGGCTTGGGTCAGGTCGGCCGAAGACTCCGTGCTGGCAGCTTTCTTCGGTCTCGGTGAGGTCTTCGTCTTTTCCGGTTCTAGATGATGCAGTGCCGAAATTACCTTCGTCGCCAAAGCGTCAGGCGCATCAAAGAAGGCGACGATCCGATCTTTTCCAACACGGTCGCGGAAACGCTGCTGGCGCTTGAACAGGGCGTCTCCTTCTCGAAGCTTCGGAGACAGCGGCAGGTCGTCCGAGGCCATGAAAAGGAGCAGTGGAATCTTTGCCTCCACCGCCGCTTCGTACTCCCTCTCGGTGAAGGAGGTCTTGGACTTTGGAGGCAAGCTGCCGTAGAGATGGCCAATCAGGGCGACGAAAACGTCGCACTCGGCAACCTTGGCGCGGCAGAACTCGTCGGCCTCCCAGTCGCGGGCGCCGAAGTCCTCCATGCGGATGCAGTGGAAGCCATCCAGGCCCGAGATCGCCTTGAAGACGGCGTCCCGGTACGGCCCCAGATCCTTGGCCGTGGAGCTGAGGAAGACGTGGCGAACGGCGGAGCGCTTCGCGGGCGACACGGGACCTCCCAGGACGAAAACGGGTCGGCCACTAGTTTAGCGTAGGAGACTGCGCGAAGCCGAAAAGGGACAGCAGGGACTCCAGGGACAGCAGGGACGAGAGAAGCTCCAGTCTTGGCCATTTTCTTCGTCCCTGTTGTCCCTGGAGTCCCTGCTGTCCCTGAGCCTGGCGCGGTCCCAGCTCTCACCTCTGCCGCAGTCGCACGTACAGGTGGCAGTCCAGGAAACGGCCGTCCTTGAAGGCGCTGCGGCGCAGGATGGCTTCGCGCTCGTAGCCCGCCTTCTCCAGCACCCTTGCCGAGGCGGGATTGGTGGCGAAGACCCAGGCTTCCAGGCGCTCGTACTGAAAGCTCTCGAAGGCGTAGCCGGTGAGTCGCCGCAGGGCCTCGGTGGCGAAGCCGCGGCCCCACCAAGCCTCGCCGAACCAGTAGCCGACCTCGGCGGTGAAGCGGGCCACGTCCGCCATTGGCAGCAGGCCGACGCCGCCGATGGCCTCCCCCGCGTACTCGACGGCGAGGCTGGTGGGTGGCCGGGGGGCGGCGATGCAGCGCCCGATCCACGCCCGCGCATCGCTCAGCGTGTAGGGATGGGGGAAGTGGTCCCGCAGGTTGATCCACACCTTGCGGTTGTTGGCGTGGCGGACAAGCGACTCCTCATCGCCCTCCCGCCAGGGGCGGAGCACGAGCCGCTCGGTTTCGAGTCTCATGAAGTTGGAGTGTAACCCGCGCCCGCGGCGAGCCGCTTGGGCGCCACGAGCCGGTAGCTGTCGACCACCAGCCCGGCCACCTCGTCCCAATCGACTTCGCCCACGTCCAATCGCAGCCCGACCCAGCCTCTCGGCCCGATGTACGCGGGCAGGTAGAACCTGGCAGGGTCCGCGGCGGCCAGGTCCGCGTTCTCGCCGAGCGCCGCCTTGCAACAGACGGCGACGATGCCGTCGCCGTGATGATTGTCGAGGTAGTACGCGAACGTCTTTTTCCGCACCAGGAAGCTCGCGTGCTGGCCATGGTCCTGGCGCGTGACCTCCGGAAGCGCGAGGCAGATCGCCGTGAGACGGGCGAGGCGCGGGTCTGTGGCGGGGGACTTCATGAAGCTGATCGTAATCGAGGAAGCGGCCGTGGCCGCCCGGCTGCACTGTCTGCCATTCAACAAATCCACAGAGGAGTATTTCACAGCGGCGCGAGCGCGCTATGGCTAGGATGACGACAGATAACGATACCGTCATCAGGCCGGCGTTATTCGGAGCCAACCTCGGCCTTTGATTGCAATAACCAGCAACCATTCCCTGAAACAGTCGTGTTTGGACAATACTTGCAGCACATCGGGAAGGAGCGAGAGGAGAGCTTTCTTGCGGAGGTCCGGAAATGCTTTCGGACGAGGTACCGACCGTGCTGTAACCGCGGGCCCCCCGGGACCATGGAGGTTCTGGCAAGACCCGCGGAGAAGGGAGTCCATATGCATCATCATCCTCATCAGGGAAGGTTCGGCCGCATCCTCGGGGCCATGGTCCTGACCGCGGTTCTATTCGTCGCTGCCCCCACCGGGGCCGGTGCCGCAGGAAGGACCCGCTCCGCCGATCCGTGGCGATGGTTCGCAGGGTTGTGGGGGGGCGGGATCGAAGCGGTGATCCGGGAGTGGACGGCGGCGGCTCCGGCCGCTCCGGCAACTCCGGCCCGGCAGACTCGGGATACCGTCTGCCCGCCGACCGGCTGCCCGGTCCCGGTCGGCACCCCGGGCCCGGGTACGACCGGCCAGGGCATGGGGACCGATCCCGACGGCAAGCCGTAGCAGCCGGCCGCTTTCCTCCCCAGGGGCGCAGCCTGCTGCGCCCCTGGTTTCCCCCTGGCGCCGAGTCTCTCGCCACAGGCCTTGTTTTGTGTCACAATCTACGCGCTTTCTCGAAGGAAAGGGGTCTGGCTTGAGCGAGCACCTCACACCGGATGAGCTGCAGGCTATTCTGCGCGGCGAGCTTTCCCAGGAACGGCGGCGGGAGGTCCTCCCCCACCTGCTCCGGGGGTGCGCGACCTGCCGCCGGTTGGCCGGATGGAACCGGCGTGTGCAGGAGCGCCTCCAGGGAACGGAGGAATCTCAGGCGCGGCGAGAGGCCGCCTATGACGCTCCGGTGGCCCGCTCCTTCGAGCAGGTGATCCGGCTCAAGCGGGTCCTGGAGGAGGAGCGCACCCGGGCCCGGGAGGCCTCGGCCCAGCTCGCCGGCGCGGACGGGCTCGCGGCGATCACGGGCCTCGAGGGGCTCGGCGTCTACGAGGCCCTCCTCGAGCGCATCGCAACCCTCCGCCACAATGACCCGCAGGAGACCGTGCGCCTGGCGCGAACGGCGGTGAGAGCGGCCGAGTCCCTCGACCCTGCGACCTATGGCGACCGCCAGGTGGCGGACTTCCAGGCCAGGGCGTGGGGCGAGCTCGGCAATGCCCTGCGCGCCGCCGACGACCTGTGGGAAGCCGAGTCGGCCTTCGAGCGGGCCTTCGAAGTCCTGGAGCGGGGGACTGGAGCCACGCCCCTGGCGGCGCGGCTCCACGACCTCCACGCCTCCCTGCTGGGCACTCAGCGGCGTTTCCAACTCGCCTTCCTGGCCCTCGACGTCGTCCGCCGTTTCTACCGCGAGATCGGCGACACCCACGCCGCCGGCCGGGTGCTCATCAAGAAGGCGCTCTACCTGCAGTACAGCGGCCAGTTGGACGAAGCCCTGAAGGTCAATGCCCAGGGACTCGCGGAGATCGACGAGACGCGCGATCCGGAGCTCTCCTTCATCGCCCTCAAGAACCACCTCGTGTACCTCGTGAACAGCGGCCGGTTTCGCGAAGCCCGGCGGATGCTGTTCCGCAACCGGCAGCGCATCCAGAGCGCCGACCGGGTGCCGAGGCTCAAGATCCTGTGGATGGAGGGCTGCATCCACTACGGCCTGGGGGAGCTGGCGAAGGCCGAAGCCACTTTCCTGGAGGCGAAGCGGGGCTTCGAGGAGGTGGGCCTCGGTTTCGCCGCGGCCCTGGCCTCGCTCGACGCCGCCCTCGTCCAGATGCGTCTCGACCGGCCCGCCGAGGCCGAGAGTCTCGTCACCAGTGCCGCGGCGGTCTTCGCCGCCCTGGGCATCCACCGCGAGGCCCTGAGCGCCGTGCGCCTCCTCCAGGAGGCTTTCGAGCGCCGCAAGGCCACCACCCAGCAGGTCGAGAAGACCGTGGCGTTCCTGCGCGAATGGGAAAACCATCAGGACACGCGAGCCTCCTACCGGCTGGATTGAAGCGAGCTTTTCGCGCCGGAGTGGTGACACCGCATCGGCCCTGATACCCTTCCGGAGCCGCTGACGGCGCCCCCGGTCCCCCTCCGGGCCGGGCGATCCCTTCAGGAAGAGGCCGCCATGTCCGAGACCCCGTTCCACACCTCGTGCGTCGAGCGCTTCCTGCGCTACGTAACCTTCGACACTCAGTCGACCGAGACCTCCGAGACCTATCCCAGCACGGCCAAGCAGCTCGACCTCCTGCGCCACCTGGTGGACGAGCTCAAGGCTCTGGGCCTCCACGATGCCGCCATCGACGAGCACGGCTACGTCATGGCCACCATCCCGGCCACCACGCAGAAGACCGGCGTGCCCGTCATCGGCTTCATCGCCCACGTGGACACCTCGCCCGAGATGAGCGGCGCCGGGGTCAAGCCCATCGTCCACCGCCACTACCAGGGCCAGGACCTGGTGCTGCCGGACGACCCCACGGCCGTCCTGCGCGCCGCCGACATCCCCTATCTGCGGCAGCGGATCGGCGACGACGTCATCACCGCCTCGGGTACCACCCTCCTGGGGGCCGACAACAAGGCCGGCGTGGCCGAGATCGTGGCCGCCGCCGAGTACCTGCTCGCCCATCCGGAGATCCCCCACGGCACGCTCCGCATCGGTTTCACCCCCGACGAGGAGGTCGGCACCGGCACCAAGCACTTCGACGTGGCGAAGTTCGGCGCCAAATACGCCTACACCATGGACGGCGGCGCCCGCGGCGAGCTGGAGTACGAGAGCTTCTCGGCCGACGCCATGACCATCACCTTCCAGGGCCGCAACACCCATCCCGGCTATGCCAAGGGGACGATGGTCAATTCCATCAAGGTGGCGGCCAACTTCATCTCCCGCCTGCCCAAGGACCGCCTCTCCCCCGAGACCACGGACGGCTACGAGGATTACGTCCACCCCTACGTGGTCAACGCCGGCGTGGAGAAGACCTCGGTGAAGCTCCTGATCCGCGACTTCCGCACCCCCGGCCTCCAGGAGAAGGAGGGCTTCCTGGCCGAACTGGCCCGGCGGACCGTGGCGGACTGGCCCGGCGCCTCCTTCGAGGCCAAAGTCGAGGAGAGCTACCGCAACATGCGGGAGGTGCTGGACCATCATCCGGACGTGGTGGAGAACGCGCGCGAAGCCGTCCGCCGCGCCGGCCTCCAGCCCAGCGAGAAGCCCATCCGCGGCGGCACCGACGGCTCGCGGCTCAGCTTCATGGGCCTGCCCACCCCCAACCTCTTCGCCGGCGAGCAGAACTTCCACTCCCGCTTCGAGTGGGTCTCGGCCCAGGACATGGAGAAGGCCGTCGAGGTGATCGTCCACCTCAGCCGCATCTGGGAGGAGAAGGCGCCGGGGTGAAATTGTTATAGAATTGAGGAAACTCAAGGTGACGTCATGGCCAAGAACGACCTGCAGAACCTCCGTCGCGCCCTCGACCTCGTGACTACGCCGCCGCCCGAAGCCGGCGGCGATTTCCGGCTCATGGGCCTCGCTGCCGAGGAGCATCCCAGCTCCTGGACGACCGATCCCAACATCCAGGGGTTCGGCATCGCCGAGCGCATCTCCAAGGGGAAGAAGCTGGACGAGGTCGCGCTCAAGGTCTACGTCGAGCGCAAGCTGCCGCTCGGCAAGGTGGACGCCCCCATCCCGCCGCAGATCATGCTGCCGGGGATGAAAGAGCCGGTCCCCACGGACGTGCACGAGATCGGCAAGGTGCAGCTCGAAGCCAACACCTCGCGCCATCGCCCCGCCATGCCCGGCTGCGGCCTCGGTCACTTCGACGTCACGGCCGGCACCTTCGGCTGCCTGGTGCGCAAGAAGGGCAAGCCCGAGCTCTACGTGCTCAGCAACTCCCACGTGCTCGCCAACTCGGGGACCGGCAAGAAGGGGGACGTCGTCCTCCAATCCGCCGTGTTCGACGGCGGCCTCCAGCCGGCCGACGTCCTCTGCGAGCTGGCCGAATGGGTGCCTTTCAAGTTCGGCGACAGCACCTTCGACAACCTGGTCGACGCCGCCATCGCGCTGGTCAAGAACCCCAAGGAGGTCACCTCGGCGGTCAGCCTGATCGGGGTGCCCAAGGGGATCAGCAAAAACCTCCGGCGCGGCATGAAGGTGAAGAAGGTCGGCCGCACCACCGACCTGACGACAGGCGAGATCACCGACGTCGACTTCCGGACCGCGCTCTCCTACCCGAAGCCGGAGGGCGGCGAGGGCAACGTGGGCCTGCGCGACCAGGTGCTGTGCAGCCGCTTCACCGCCGGCGGCGACAGCGGCGCGGCCGTCTTCAACAGCCAGAACCAGATCGTGGGCCTGCACTTCGCGGGCACCCCTTCGACCAGCATCTTCAACCGCATCACCAACGTCCTCGACGCGCTCGGCATCGAGATCGTGACCCAGGCGATCTGATGGCCAACGCCGAGCACGTCCGCAGGGCGCTCGATCTCTTCGGCGGCGAGCTGTCGCGCAAGAAGAACGTCGTCGGGCTTGGCCGGGTGCCATCCGAAAAAGCCGCTGGCGGCTGGGACCTCGCGGTCTACGTCGCCGAGAAAGTCCCGGAGGATCGGCTCGCCGCCGCCGATCTCGTCCCCAAGACCCTGGACGTCCCCGGACGCAGCCAGAGCCATCCGGTGGCCACGCAGGTCATCGAGCAGGGCCCGGTGAGCCTGGAGGCTCCGGGGCTCGAGAAGCTCTGATGCCCTGGCGCCGTCCCGTCCTCCTGGCGGGGATCGTCCTGTGCCTGGGGTGCGGGCACATCGTCCGCAACGCCCCGAACCACCCCGGCGCACCCTTCGACTTCGAGAGTCCCCCGTGTCAGCCCGCAGGCCCACCCGCCGGGCCGCCGGCCAAGGGCGCCGCGGTGGACGTCCGCTACCTGGGAGCCGCGGGCCTCTACCTGCGCTGGGGAGACGACTCGATCCTGCTGGGGCCATTCTTCTCGAATCCCAGCCTGCTCCGGGTCCTGCTCGGGCGCTGGCGGGCGAACGGCCCGGCCATCGAGCGCGGGCTTGGCGGTCTGCCCGTCTCCGACGTCGAGGCCATCTTCGCCGGCCACTCGCACTACGACCACGTCGGGGACCTCCCCGCCGTCCTCGCCCTGGCGCCCCGCGCCCGGGTCTACGTCAATCGCTCCGGCGCCCACGCCCTCGCCCCCTATGCTGCCGCCCGGACGACGGCGCTCGAAGACGGCTCCGGCCAGTGGGTCTGGCTCACCGGCCCGGGGGGCGAGAAGCGGCCCATCCGCTTCTTCGCCGTCCCCTCCGAGCACGCGCCGCAGATCGACCATTACCTCTGGGCCAAAGGCCCTCTGAAAGAGGATTGGCGCGAGCCGTGGACCTCCCACCGCTTCTACGACCTGAAGGCAGGTGAGACCTTCGCGCTGGTGGTCGACCTGATGTCGAGCGATCTTCAGAGCGTGCGCTATCGCTTCTACTACCAGGACGCCGCGAACCGGCAGGGGATCGGCGAGCCCCCCTCCTTCCCGGACGGCCATCCCTACGACCTCGCCGTCCTCTGCATCGCTTCCTACGACAAGGCCAAGGGCCAGCCCGCCGCGATCCTGAAGACCCTGCGACCGCGCCACGTCCTGGTAGCTCATTACGACGACTTCATGCGCCAGCAGGACCGCCCGGTACGCTTCGTCTCCCTCCTCACGGACGCCAAGGTCGAGACCTACCTGCAGACGATCTGTCGCGAGCTCGGCTGCGGCTCGCCGTCCGGCGCCGGCCCCACAAACCCGGTCTGCGGCCCCTCCAGCTCCCGCTGGACCCTGCCGCTGCCCGGCGAGTGGATGCGGTTCCCCGCGCTCTCTGTTAACAACTCTGCTAATCAGCCCAAGTGATGATCTATCAGTCACTTACAGGCGCCATCCCCCTCCGATTGGCGATTGCTAACCAAGCTGTTAATCAAGGCTCGGGCCGCCGCTCACCGGGCCAGGTAGCGCACATGCCTGCCGCCCCCCTCGCGGCGGAGAAATCCCCTGTCTCCACACCACTTCTTCAAGTAGCGGGAGGTCTCCACCCTGGCGGACGGCGACTCTCCGAGGCCCAGCAGTTGCCGGCAGTCGCGAGGCGTGATGGAGCCGTGAGCTGACACGAACTCCCTCACCAGCTCGGCATAGCGGAGCGGGTTGAGGCCGCGAATCCGGGTGTAGGCGGCCCTTCCCAGAAGATCCTTGGCCACTCCTTTGGACAGGTGGTACGTCGCCGACTTGGTTCGACCCTGTCTCTCCAGGAATCCCTTCTCGGGCTGGGAAAGCTGATCCAGGATGGCCCTCGCCGCCTCCCGGGATACCTGGAGAAGGTCCGCAGCCTCGCCGGTGTCGATGAACGCGTTGTCGCGCAGGAACGTCAGGACCAGGAGCCCGTCCAGGCCGACCTCCCGCCCTTCTCCCCGCCACCGGGCCACGAGGGCCGCCGTCCGCTCGTCGAAGCTGCCGTCAAAGATCCGCAACGTCACCCGGCCGTCCGCCTCATACTCGGGGATCCTCTTGCCATAGGCCAACATCGTCTCGAAGATCCGCCGGCGGCCGATCCCGGCCCGCTCCACCAGCCGCAGCTTCTCGAAAGCCTCCGCCAGCGTCCGGTTGCGGCTGACCGGCTCATGGCGGAGGATGTTGCGCGGCGTGATCCCGGCGATGAATCCTCCCGGGCTCGTGATGGCGAGCTGTTCCGCCATGTGCCGCACGAGCACCTCCCCTGGATCCAGATAGTCCCGGTGCGTCACCGCGTTGAGCACCGCCTCGCGGACCACCTCGACGGGAAAAGCGGGAATCCGGAGACGGAAGAGGCCCAGCGGCAGTTCCTGCTCGGGATTGGCCGGGCTGGTGAAGATCTGCTCGAACCTCTCCAGGACGTTCAACAGGCCGGCCTGGTAGGAATCGTTGCGCGAAACCTCCGTCCCCGTGACCTGGTACACGTAATGGACCTGATGCTGCGGGCAGACCTCGCGCAGCCTCTCCTCCCTCCCGAACAGCAGCAGACCAGCGTGCGTCACCTGACCGTTGCGCATCGCGCCCAGCGCCGCGAGGAGGTCCAGATCGCTTAAAGCCAGCAACCCCGAGTCCGTGTGATTGCGCCGCAGCACGTTGCGGGCCCGCGCGATCTCCACGGCATCGAGATCGGCAACGGAGAGCTCCCGCGACCGCTCGCCGCTCCAGTCCGTCGAGCCGACGGCGACCTGGGACCTGACGAAGCCGCGGGCGTCCATCGGCATGCAGTTCTTGCCGACGCGCTGCTTGAAGAGCCCCTGCGCGGTGCCATACGGCGGATGCTCGCCGCGGGGAACACGGATCGCGAGCAGATGGCCGGTCCCCTCCGGGACCCTCAGCTCCTCCACGTCCACGGCCAGATTCGGGCGGGTGCTGTCGAAGATCCCTCGCCGCCAGACGTCGAGATCGTAGCCGGCCGCGCCGTGAATCGCCTTCGCCCGTCCCCTTGTGCGATCGGCCACGCCGAAGACGACCACCCCGCCCTCGGCGTTGGCGAAGCAGGCGGCATACTCCACCGCGACCTTCATGTCCTCCTTCGAGCCCTGCCAGGGCTTGAGCTCGAGCCACTGCGACTCGAGGTCATCGGCGATCTTGGAGTCCAAGCGGCCGAGCATGGAGAGGATCTCCTCGTTCGTCGGGATGGCCATTGGGAGCCGTAGCATCCCAGGTTTGCACCCTCCATGGCAAGACAATTTTACGGGGATGCATCACGGAAAGTGCGCGGACGGTCAGACTGGAACCGTGAAACCCAAGAACGTCGCGCACCGAACGGCTGTCCCCAAGGTTGCGCTCAACCGTCCCCCCGCCAGCCCAAAGCTGCACGCTCCTACCCGCCCACCACCCCCAGCCACTCCGCGATCACCCGCACCTCCTCATCCCCCGAAGTCTCGATCACGATGGGCTCGTAGCCCTCCGCCGTCGTGTCCGGAGAGAGGATGATGCGGGTGTGCTGCCAAGTGCCGTCCGGGCTCTGGGCCTTTTCGCTGTGGTAGCGCTTCAAGGTGAAGTGGCCGCCCAGGTCGGTGTCCTGGATCTCGCGGTGCTGGACGAGCACGACCTTGCCTTCCCGGCTCCCTTGAGGATTCAGCCGGAACAGCCCCCAGCCGCGATTCGCGACTCGCCGGTTCATGGACTCCCCCACCACCCGGGCCACGAACATCCCGGGCCGCGGGCGATAGTAGTCCGGTAGCTCGGCCCACTCGAAACGCTCGGGGTGGGCCGCGGCCCCCGCGAAGCCGGCGATCTCCTGCTCTTCGCTGAACAGTCCCGCCGCAGCCGCCAGCTCCAGGACGGGCACGGCGTTCTCGAAGGGCCTGACTTCGGCGACAGGTACCACGCGAAACGGCCGCACCACCTCCCGCGCTGGAGGCTCGGCGGCGTCTGTCTCAACGAAGAGCTCCCCGAGATGCTCCGCTTGGGCGAGAACGGTCTGCGTGGCCTTCTCCTGTTTGTCCGGTGGATAGCCGTATTTCGCGAGCAGTTTCTTGACCAGGAGCCGGAGCCTCGCCCGGGCGCTCTCCCGCACGCTCCAATCGATCGTGGCATTGGCTCGGACGGTGCGAGTCAGCTCCCGGGCGATCACTCGCAAGGTCTCGTCGCCCAAGCCGGCGACGGCGCTGTCGTTGGTCTCCAGGGCATCGTAGAAGGCCAGCTCCTCTTCCGTCAGGCCGAGCTTCTCGCCCCGGCGCTGCCGCTCCCGAAAATCCTTCGCCATGTCGATCAGCTCGAGGATGAGCTGCGCCGTCTCAATGGAGCGGTTTTGATAGCGGCGAATGGCCTCCTCCAGCATGGCGGCGAAGGAGCGCGCCTGGACGAGGTTCGTCTTCTCCTGCCGTTTGACCTCGTCATTCAGGAGCCGCTGGAGGAGCTCGGCCGCGAGATTGCGGTATGGCAGGTTCCGAACCTCCTCCAGGAACTCGTCAGAAAGGATCGAGATCTCCGGTTTCTTCAAGCCCGCCGCCGCGAAGACGTCCACCACCTCGTCCGAGATCACGGCCCTGGAGACGATTTGCCGGATGGCCGCGTCCATGTCCTCGGGCGACCGCTTTCCCTCGCCGTCGGTCCGCTTGAGGATCACGGCCCGCACGGCCTGGAAAAAGGCCACTTCGTCGAGAATCCCTTTCGCCTCTTCGTGGGCGCCAGCCAGGGCGAATACTCTGGAAAGGTCCGCCACCGCCTGGAGATAGCGTTTCTTGCCGTCTGGCAGTCCGAAGACGTGATCCATGGCCGCCTGAAGCCCGGCTTTCCGTTTCGATACCGATCCAGCGAGCACGGCCTCGACGTCGAAGCCGTGGAACAGGTCCCGCACGATCTCGTACTTCTCCCGCAGCACCGGGAGGACTTCCTCGATGTCCACCTTTCCCCGGCCCCGGCCGCCGCTCGCCGTGTAACTTGCCACGGCCTGGCGCAGCTCTTCGGCGAGGCCGAGATAATCCACCACCAGACCGCCCGGCTTGTCCTTGAAAACCCGGTTCACCCGCGCGATGGCCTGCATCAGCGTGTGACCGCGCATCGGCTTGTCCACGTACATCGTGTGCAGCGAGGGCACGTCGAAGCCCGTGAGCCACATATCCCGCACGATGACGAGCGTCAAAGGATCGTCCGCATCCTTGAACCGTCTCGCGATCCGGTCCCGGCCTGTCTTCGGACGGATGTGCGGCTGCCACGCCGCGTCGTCGGAGGCCGAGCCGGTCATCACGACCTTGATCGCACCCCGAGCATCGTCCTTGTCGTGCCACTCCGGCCGCAGAGCGATCAATACATCGTAAAGATCGACGGTATTTGTTTACCGGCCTATCCCAGCGCTACGGCATAGCTCGCCCCTTGGAGGGATGGTCACCCGCAAACGCAGGTCCGCTACGCC
>JAJKHS010000052.1 GCA_021154885.1 Thermoanaerobaculum sp. | reverse complement strand
TTGCTGTCCTTGTAGTCCTTTCTTGCTTTTCTCCCTCTTCTCCCGGGGAGGGGGGTGGCGAGGGGGCGGGAGAAGAGGGCCGGGGTGATGAGGGTCTTGGGTGGGGGAGTGCGATGAGGTCTGGCACCCGCCTTGCCTCGACACACTGTTCGCAGAGCACCAGGTGCGGTAAGCTCGCGCCGCAAATTCACGATCCGGAGAAGCCGCCCATGATCAACGAGAGGACCTCAGAGCGCACCCCTGCGACCCCCGCGGCCCTCGCGCCGCAGACCGGCTTCTTCGGCCACCCCCGCGGCCTCGCCACCCTGTTCTTCACCGAGTTCTGGGAGCGCTTCAGCTACTACGGCATGCGGGCGCTGCTCACCCTGTTCATGACCGCCACGGTCGCCCAGGGCGGGCTCGGCTTCTCGACCCAGCGGTCCGGGGCCATCTACGGTCTCTACACCGCCTTCGTCTACATGGTGGCGCTCCCCGGCGGCTGGCTGGCGGACCGCCTGCTGGGCCAGCGGCGGGCCGTCTTCCTCGGCGGCTGCATCATCGCCGCCGGCCATTTCAGCATGGCCATCACCAGCACCTCCACCTTCTTCCTGGGGCTGGTGCTGATCGTCGTCGGCACCGGCCTGCTCAAGCCGAACATCAGCGCCATGGTGGGCGAGCTCTACCCGGAAGGCGGCGCCCGCCGCGACGCCGGGTTCTCCATCTTCTACATGGGCATCAACCTCGGGGCCTTCGTCGCGCCGCTGATCTGCGGACCGGTGGGAGAGCGCATCAACTGGCACTTCGGCTTTGCCCTGGCCGGCATCGGCATGGTCCTCGGCCTCGTCCAGTACGCGCTCGGCGGCAAGTACCTCGGCCAGGCCGGGCTGAAGCCCAACGCCGGCGACGATCCCGCGGCGCAGTCGCGCCCCCGGCAGATCGTGATCGGCGGCCTGGCCCTCCTCGTCCTGCTCGTGGGGCTCGTCTGGGCCGGCGTCATCACCCTGCCGGTGGAGAAGCTGGCCAACGGTACCGGCATCCTCATCGTCAGCCTGGTCCTCCTCTACTTCATCTTCCAGCTCACCGGCGGCGGGCTGGACGGCATGGAGAAGAAGAAGATGCTGGCGATCTTCGTCCTCTTCCTTTTCTCCGCCATCTTCTGGTCCGGCTTCGAGCAGGCGGGCTCGTCGCTGACGCTGTTCGCGCGCGACGTGACCAACCGGTTCATGTTCGGCCGGGAGCTGCCGGTGAGCGTCCTCCAGTCGGTGAACCCGCTGTTCATCATCGCCTTCGCGCCGGTCTTCGCCTGGCTCTGGCTCAAGCTTTCGAGCCGCAGGCGCGAGCCCTCGGCGCCCGCCAAGTTCTCGCTCGGCCTCGTCTTTCTGGGCCTGGGCTTCGGCGTCCTCGTCTGGGCGTCGATGCTGAGCCAGGGCCCCAACGGCCAGGTAATCAAGGTCAGTCCGCTGTGGCTCGTCGTCACCTACCTCTTCCATACCTTCGGCGAGCTCTGCCTGTCGCCGGTGGGCCTGAGCACGGTGACCAAGCTGGCGCCGCACCGCAAGGTCAGCCAGCTCATGGGCATCTGGTTCATGTCGCTCTCGCTCGGCAACCTGATGGCGGGGCTGGTGGCGGGACAGTTCCAGAACTTCCCCCTGCCGCAGCTCTTCGGCGCCGTCTTCGCCACCACCGCCGGCGCCGGCCTGATCCTGGCCCTGCTGGTCAAGCCCATCCGCCGGCTGATGGGGGGAGTCCACTAAGAGCTAGAGCCGCACCTGCATCCCCAGCTCCACCACCCGGTTGATGGGGATCTGGAAGAAGTCGGTGAAGCGCTGGGCGTTGCGCGACATCAGGGCGAAGAGGCGCTTGCGCCAGAGGGCCATGCCGGCGTGGGAGCCGGGGATCAGCGTCTCCCGGCCGAGGAAGAAGGTGGTCTTCATCAGGTCCAGGTACAGCCCGTCCTCCCGGGCGCAGTCCAGCACGTCCTGGGCCTGGGGCGTCTGCGTGAAACCGTAGCGGGCCGTCAGGCGGTAGAACCCCTTCTCCAGCGGCTCCACTTCCACGCGGTCGGCCTGCGAGAGCCAGGGCACCTCCTCCGTCACCACTGTCATCAGCACCACCTGCTCGTGGAGCACCTTGTTGTGCTTGAGGTTGTGGAGCAGCGTCGTGGGCGTGGCGCTGGGATTGGTGGTGAGGAAGACGGCCGTGCCGGGCACCCGCATGGGCGAGCCGGGCCGGACGGAGCGGATGAACTCCTCGAGCGGCAGCCCCTCCTCCTTGAGAACGGTGGCGAGCATCTGCCTCCCCTGCTTCCAGGTGTTCAGCAGCAGGTAGACGATGCCGGCCACCAGCAGGGGGAACCAGCCGCCGTGGGGGATCTTCACCAGGTTGGCGCCGAAGAAGGCGAGGTCCAGCACCAGGAACGAGCTCATGGTGAGGATGGCCCGCAGGCGGCTCCAGCCCCACTTCTCCCGGGCCAGCACGTAGGCCAGGAGGGTGGTGATCACCATCGTGGTGGTCACCGCCATGCCGTAGGCCGCCGCCAGCCGGCTCGACTCGCGGAAACCGAGGACCAGGCCGATGGTTGCCGCCATCAGCACCCAGTTGATCGCCGGGATGTAGATCTGGCCGATCTCCTCCTCCGAGGTATGGACGATCTCCATCCGCGGGCTGTAGCCGAGCTGCATGGCCTGCAGGGTGAGCGAAAAAGCGCCCGAGATGACCGCCTGCGAGGCGATCACCGTGGCGACCGTGGACAGCACGACCAGCGGATAGAGGGCCCAGGAGGGGGCGAGGTTGTAGAACGGATGCGTCAGGCCCTGCGGGCTCGCCAGCAGCAGCGCGGACTGCCCGAAGTAGTTGAGCAGCAGCGACGGCAGCACCAGCGTGAACCAGGCGAGGCGGATGGGCCGGCGGCCGAAGTGCCCCATGTCCGCGTACAGCGCCTCGCCGCCCGTCGCCACCAGGAAGACCGCTCCCATCACGAGGAAGCCCTTCACGCCGTCGTGCAGGAAGAACCGCACGGCGTGCCACGGGTTGACCGCGGCGAGGACCCGCGGCTCGCGGGCGATCCAGCGCAGCCCCAGCGCGGCGAGGACGGCGAACCAGGCCATCATCACCGGGCCGAACAGAGCGCCGATCTTCGCCGTCCCCCGCCGCTGGATGACGAACAGCCCCACCAGGATGGCGATGGTGATGGGCACCACGTACGGCCGGAAGAACGACGTCGCCACCTCCAGCCCCTCGACGGCGGAGAGGACGGAGATGGCCGGCGTGATCATGCCGTCGCCGTAGAGCAGGGCGGCGCCGAAGAGCCCCATGGCGATCAGCGCCCAGCGGCCGCTGCCGCGGGTGCGGATGAGGGCCATGAGAGCGAGGATTCCCCCTTCGCCCCGGTTGTCCGCCCGCATGACGAACACCAGGTACTTGATCGAGATGACGATGATCAGCGACCAGAAGATCAGCGACATCACGCCCATGACGTTGAGCGGCGTCGGCGGTACCGAGTGGGAGCCGAAGAAGCACTCGCGCAGGGCGTACAGGGGACTGGTGCCGATGTCGCCGTAGACGATGCCGAGGGCACCGACGGCGAAACCCAGGAGGCGGCGGCGAGGGTTCCAACCTGCTTTGTCAGGATGTCGCTGAGGCAACGTTGGGGTCCTCGCCTCCCCGGATCTCGTTCTCGTCGGCTCCGAAGGAGCCGCCCTGGGAGCGCCGGCGCTCCCAGGGCCACCCTCCCGCCTCAGGCCTCCTGCAGGGCCTCGACGTTGATCGTGCTCTCGGCGAGCTGGGTCAGTTTCTTGTCCGCGTCCCCCTCCTCGTCGAGCGTCTGCTGCAGCAGCTTCGCCGCCTGCTCCTCGCCGAGGTGCTCGGCCCAGGTGCGGACGGTACCATAACCGGCCATTTCATAGTGCTCGATCCGCTGGGCGGCGGAGATGAGGGCGGCGTCCATGACGTCGTCCTCCATGTCCTCGGCCATCACCTCCTTGCCCTCCTCGATCAGCCCCTCCATCGCCTTGCACTTCTTACCGCGGGCGGCCTTGCCGAGACCCTCGAAAATCTGGTCCAGCCGCTCCACATGGCCCTGGGTGACCTGGAGGTGTTCCTGGAAAGCGTTCTTCAACTGCGCGTTCGACGCCTTCTTCACCATTTTCGGCAGGGCTTGGAGGATCTGCTTCTCGGCGCTGTACAGATCCTTCAGTTCTTCCACGTAGAGCTTTCTCAGCGAGTCGATCTCCATAGTGCGCTCCTTTTTTTCCGATAGCAGGCGCCATTGCCCGGGCGGACGGAAAAGCAAGAGGGATGCCATGGGAGCCCTCATCACCCCGGCCCTCTTCTCCCAGCCTCCCCCCCGACCGGCCGGGAGAAGAGGGAGTGGTTAGTTTTAAGAAAAGCAGGGAATGCAGATCTTGAAGCCCCCTCTCTCCCGGCCGGCGGGGGGGAGGCTGGGAGAGAGGGGGTTGGGGGAGTGAGGGCCCGCCCCGAAGGGGCGGGAGGTTCGGGGCTCGAGGAGCGAGTCCCCTACAGCGTCTTCAGCACTTCCTTCTCACCGCTGTCGTCCAGCTTGCCCACCCAGACGTTCAGCACCTTGCCATTGTTATCCACCAGCATGAGGGTCGGCGTGCCGGGAACCTTGATGGTGGAGAAGTCGATCTGCACCACGTTGTCCGGCTGCACGCCGGCGCCGTTGAACTTCGCGGTCTCCGGCGCCTTGGAGTCCTCGGTCGGCACGGCGGCCACGAACTTCACGGCCGAGCCCTGCTGATTGCGCTGGTCGACGAGGTGCTTGTAGAAGGGGAGGCTGTCGTTGCAGAAGTGGCAGGTGGGCGAGACCGCCACCACCAGGGCGCGGCTGGCGCCGGCCGGCACGGCCTGCTTCAACGCCGCGAACTGCTCCCCCTTCTCGACCTGCGGCGGCGCTCCCGGCGGGCGGGGCGGGAAGAACTGATTGCGGACCAGCACCACGGCGGCGATCGCACAGACGAGGATGATGGCGATGTTGGCCGCGGTGTCCAGCGTGCTCTTCTTCGGGGTTGGAGGCGTATCTGAGGCCATGGGTCTTCTCCTATGCCGGTCCCGTTCATGCGGACCGAGCTATGGTTCGAGCTTCCCAGGGTAGCACAGCTTACTTTGAAGAAAGTTGCTGACCTGTCGGTGACGTCGATTGACAGCGCGGCCGGGATCGGGCAGGGTATCAGGCCGTTCGCGCCGAGGGGAAAAAGGAGAGAGATCTCGATGACCGCGATGACCGCCGACCGCTTCATGCGGGCCGTGGCCCGCCTGGTGCTCAAGGTCTTCTTCCGCGAGGTGGAGGTGGTGGGGGCCGAGCGCATTCCCCTCGCTGGCGGCGATCATCCTCTGGTGCTGGTGGCCAACCACGTCAACGGGCTGATCGACCCCCTGCTGCTGATGGGGCCGCTGCCCGTGATGCCCCGCTTCCTGGCCAAGAGCACCCTGTGGAAGATCGCCCTCCTCCGCCCGTTCCTCGACCTCGCCGGCGCCATCCCCGTCTACCGCCGACAGGACGAGGGGGCGGACCCCAGCCGGGCTGATCCCAGCCGGAATGCCGAGACCTTCGCCCGCTCCCACGACCTGCTGGCCCGCGGCGGCGTCCTCGCCGTCTTCCCCGAGGGGACGAGCCACAGCGATCCGGCGCTCAAGCCGCTGAAGACGGGCGCCGCCCGCATCGTCCTTGAAGCCGGGCAGAAACACCCCGGCCTCGGCGTCCGCATCGTACCCGTGGGTCTGCTCTTCGACGCCAAACAGACCTTCCGCTCCCGCGCCCTCGTCCAGGTGGGGGAGCCGATCGACCCGGCGCCGGAGATCGAGCTCGCGTCCCGGGACCCGGCCGAGGCGGTCCATGCCCTCACCGCCCGCATCGACGCGGGCCTCCAGGACGTCACCCTCAATTACGCCACCTGGGAGGACGCCCGCCTCGCCGCCCGCGCCGCCGACCTCTACCGCCGCCGGCACCCCGAGGTTCCGGGCAAGGGGAGGCTCTCCGAGAGCGTCGCCGTGCGCCGCACCTTCCTGGAGGGCTACCGGGACCTGCGGGACCGCCACCCCGAGGAGACCGCCGCCGTGGTCGCCGCCGTCCGCGACTACGACGGCCTCCTCCACGCCCTCCACCTCCGGGACGACCAGGTGGGAGCCGACTACCGTCTGCCCCCTGTGACCCGCTTCGTCGTGCGGAGCCTGCTGCGCATGCTGATCCACCTGCCCGTCGCGGTGGTGGGGACGGTCCTCACCTGGCCCTTCTACCGGTTGGTGGGAGCGATCGTGAAGCGGGTCAACGACAACCCGGACCAGACGGCGACCTTCAAAGTCCTGGGCTCCCTCCTCCTCTTCCCGCTCGCCTGGATCGCCGAAGGCTTCCTCCTCGGCCACTACCTGGGCCCCTGGATCGGCGCCCTGCTCGCCCTGACCGCGCCCTTCACGGCCTACGGCGCCCTCCTCTTCCACGATCAGCGGACCCTCTTCTGGAGAGAATCCCGCGCCTACCTCCTCCTGCGCACCCGCCGCCGCCTCGCCGCCGAGCTCAAGGAGAAGCGGGAGAATGTCCTGAGGCAAGTCGAAGACCTCGCCCGCCTCTGGGAGGCGGAGGGACATCCTTCTCTATAGGGAGGCGACGCTCTGGATCTGTAGACACCGGTCCAATGTCTCCAGACAACGGTCTGGGGCTACAGACAACGGTCCGTTGTCTGTAGACATCAGCCTGGATCTACAGACGCTGGACTGATGTCTGGAGACATCGGCCTGGATCTACAGACATCAGCCCGATGTCTGGAGACAATGGCCTGGATCTGTAGACGCCGGTCTGATGTCTGGATACAACGGCCTGGATCTGCAGACGCTGGTCCAATGTCTGTAGACATCGGTTTGGATCTACAGACGCTGGACTGATGTCTGTAGACAGTGGGCTGGATCTGTAGACGCTGGGCTGATGTCTGGAGACACCGGCCTGGATCCACAGACGCCGGTCTGATGTCTGGATACAACGGCCTGGATCTGTAGACGCCGGTCTGATGTCTGGAGACACTGGCCTGGATCTGCAGACATCAGCCCGCTGTCTGGAGACACTGGCCTGGATCTGCAGACATCAGCCCGCTGTCTGGATACAACGGTCTGGATCTACAGACGGCGGTCTGATGTCTGGAGACACCGGGCTGGATCCCCGGACATCCTGCCGGCGCCCGTTACTCGTGGTAGTTGTCGTCAAGGATGTTCTTGAAGTGGTCGCGCATCTCGTCGAAGTCGCCAGGCTTGAGCTGGCTCTGGTCGAGGATCTTGCCGATCGCGTCGAACTCCCGACGACCTTTTTGGGGCAGCTTCGAGTCTCCGATGCCGAGCCGGTCGCGCCAGAGGACGTGGCGGAGGAAGCTCCGGGTCTCCGGCAGGCGGAAAAAGGCGGGGTCGTGGGAGATTGCAGCGAGCCGGCCAGCTTCGACCCACTGGCCGAGGTCGAAGTAGAGAGGATCGAGCTCCCGGGCGTCCTGCGACAGGCGATCGGCTTCCGCGGCGAGCTCGGCTGGGGGTTTCCCCTGAAGGAGGGCGGATTGCATGTCTCCGAAGGATTTTTCCAGATCCTGAACGAAAAGTTGTCCTTGGAGCGCCCCGAGGATATAGGCGAGCACGTCGACTGCCGTCTCGCGGTCCCCGGCTAGGAGGCTGGCCCTAAGATTGACAGCCTGGACTCCGAGTCGAAAGGCCACTTCCCTCAGGCGTCGATCCTTCTCCTCTCCTTCCCCGCCACCACGGGTTGCCGGCCTCCACCGGTCCTTTGCAAGACCAGCCCTGCCCTGGAGAGGACTCGCCAGTTTGGCGGTCACGAGAGTGGGCGGGGGAGCAAGAAGGTAAAAGTAGACCCCAACCAGCCCCACCACCAGGACAGCCGCGAGAGAGGACCACCACGGCACTGCTGGGCGCCGCTTCTCCCCCGGGAACGGGACCACCTTGCCCGCTGGTGGCTCTGACTCGAGCTGGAACTGGAGAACCTCCGAGTAGACCTCGAAGCAGCTCTCGCACGACGCGAGGTGCGCGGTGACCCGGGCGGCCTCCTCCGGGGAGAGCGCGCCGTCGACGTAGCAGGCCAGGTCTTCGGCCGACGGACAGCTCCCCTGGGGAGGTCTCGTCTCTATAGGTGCAAGTTCAGGCATTTTCGTTAAACATCCTCGCCCGTCTAACCTTATAGACGGACACGAATTGAGATTACCCCGTTTTCTTCGGCCGCGCGAGGAGATCCGGTTGTAGACACCCCAGGATCGCCTTCACGTCCTCCCGCCGCACCCCCTCCCGTTCCAGCGCCTTCTTGAGCTCCTTGCAGATCTTCTCAACCCGCCTGTAGAGGGGCTTCTGTTCCAGTCCCTGGGCACGGGCGATGTCGGCCACCTTCATCTTCATTGCCAGCATAACGAATACCCGGTCGCTGTCCGCAAGGCTCTCCAGAGCGCGGCGGAGCTTCATCAGGATTCTGCGGCACTCCTTCTGCTTCTCCTTCTGTTCGAGCTCCTCGTCCGGCCGAGGCTCCCGGGAAGCCATTCCTTGGAGCGCCTCCTCTCCCACGATCCGCCGTCCGGCCCTCTGAGGTAGCTTGGCCCGCAGGTCCGCAAGCTCGGTCTCCGTCATCCCTAGCTTCTCGTTGATGCGGAGGATCTGGACCGCCTCGTCGAAGGAGTACTGCTCCCGCACCAGGAGCTCCTCCAGCCGCTCCGCGACCTGCCCCAGACGCTTCGCCTCGGCCGACTCCCGCCACTTCCCCCAGATGTGGTTCCGGTAGTCCTGAAGGGATCGCTTGATGACGGTCGCGAGATACGTCTCGAGGTTGGCGTCCCCCTTGAACTGGCGGAACACTCCGTAGTCGTTCTCGATGAGCTTGATGGTGATGCAGGAGGCAAAGTCCTTCGCCTCCTCCGGGCTGAAGTGGGAGCGACGGCAGGACTGGGCCACGACCTTCTCGATGAAAGGGCTGCTCTCGACGAAGAGCTGGTCGGGGGGTAGGTTGGACGGCGGATCGGTGGCCATCGTAGATTCTACGTAGAGTCGTCTCTTGGGGTTGGCGTTGCGGGGGATTGTAACTCAAGAGGCGCTAGGACGGGGCCCAGTGGGCGATTGGGGCTGGGCATAAGGTCATAGCGCGCCATGGAGAGCTTGCATAGGAACGGCGCGGCGGAAACCGTCGAGTTCGGCCGTCTATGGAGGACGACAAGAGACAGGGCACTCCAGATGTCTAGAACTTTCCCAAGCGACCCCCCGAGCGGCTTCCAAATTGTGGGGAGCGCTTGCGTCGCCTCCATCGCCGGTCTGGCGTGGTACTATCCTTGGAGAAGCAATCACAAGGTTGAGCGGAGGTTCGGCAGAGGGGCCACTCTCTCTGGAGATCATGACCGGAGTTGGTGGGGTCCAGACGACAGCGATGGAATCATGGCGGCTCGAAGGCTCCCAATCCTCCTTCTGGGTACCGTGGCGATAAGCTTGGCTGCTTGGCTATCGCGGACTTCCTGGCACGCTTCCCATGAGATCGCCGAGATTTCTCCAGAGCGAGCACGGTTGGTCCAAGCCCTGGGTAAAGTCCGGATCTCACGTGCCCGTGTCGCCGGGGGTTTCGAATATGCACCGTTTGAACCCGCAAAGGTTCCGACTCGACTGCCCCACGAATTGACCGCCCCTCTGATGGGTGAGGAGGCTGAGGCAGCCTCGCCGATGAGGTTCGCGGACCGGGCTCTGGCAAGCCTACTGGACCGGCGCCCCGTTGACGCGATTCTGGCTCTGAGCCACGGGCTGAAGCTGCAGCCCGGAAGCGCGCTTCTGACCAGTGATCTCGCAGCAACGTATATCGCTCGCTACGAGCAGCGGGGAGATCCCTTCGATCTGATCCTGGCCCTGGACGCTTCAAACCGTTCGGTCCAACTCGCGCCGACCTTTCGGGAAGCGCGCTTCAATCAGGCGCTCACTCTCGACCTGCTCCACCTAGGCCAACAGGCGGTGGTTGCCTGGCAGGAGTATCAGCAGCTTGGCCCCGACGGGGGCTGGTCCCAGGAAGCGGCTGCGCAACTAGTAGGGCTTCGCTCGGAGACGGACAAAAAGAGCTGGTTGCAGGCCCGCGAGCGGTTGCGTAGCGCTGCGCTGAAGGGTGAGCACGCGGCGGCGCGGATCCTCGTTGACCGGTTTCGTCAATTCGTTCGGCTGTACGCTGAGGAGGAGGTCCTTAACGACTGGGCCCTCGCCGTTTCTGAGGGTCGTTCCGCCGACGTGCGCGAAGCCCTACAACTTGCCAAGGAGCTGGGAGATCTCTTGGCGGAGGTCAATGGTGAGAGCATGGTTCGCGACTCCGTAGCCGCCATCTCACGCGCGGAGAGGGCGGGGGACCAGCGCGCCCTGGCTCGGCTCGCGGCAGGTCACAAGGCCTATGCCGAGGGGGTGAAGCGTTTCGGGCAGACAATTGACCGGGAGGCGTCGGACAAATTTCAAGAAGCTTTCGACCAGCTTCGTCAGGAGAGGAGCCCGTTTCAGGATTGGGCCGCCTACCGACTCGCTTTCTGCCACTTCTACCGAGGGGAGATTCCCAAGGCCCTCGAGGATCTCGGACAGCTCGCAGGGCGACTCGACGTCGCCCGATACCCGGCCTTGAGCGGCAGGGTGCACACCCTGATGGGTATGGCGAACGCGAGGTCGGCGAATCTAGGCGTATCGCTCAAGTTCTACAGGACTGCCCTGGCCGAATTTGAGGCCTTGGCCGAGCGCGAGCATATAGCCGGCCTCCACTTCATGATAGCCGAGAACTTGCGCCTGCTCGGAGAGCTTAAGGAGTCCTGGCACCACCGGCACGAAGCCCTCGCGATCGGCAATCAGGTTGGTGGCTCCATCTTTTATTACAACAGCCTTTTAGATGGAGCAGAGACCGCTTTGCGTCAAGGCCTGCCAGATGTGGCCTTGTCTTTCCAAAACGAAATGGTGACCTTTGCTGGGGCCGACCCTCTGCTGTCGACGGAATCGCTTATCCGTAGGAGCCGAACGTATGGGCGCCTCGGCCGGCCCGACGCCGTGGACCGTGATCTGGAGATTGCACGGATCTCGTTGGGCAAGGTCCCGGTTGGCGAACGGCACCAGCGTTTGGAGGCGGATCTCGAATTTGCCAGAGGCGAGAGCCTCTTGCTCCGCGAGCCGCGGGCTGCCATTGAACCCCTCAACCGGGCCCTTGAAGTCTATCGGCGCCACGGCGAGTACTTCCGGATGCCCGGCATCTACCAAATGCAGGCCCATGCCCGGATGGCAACGGGAGATGCCCTCGGTTCCGAGGAGAATCTTCGGGTGGGCATTGCCGAATCCGAGAGGCAGCGGGAGTCGGTGGATGAGGATGCCCTGAGGGTGACTTACTTCGACCAAGCCCACCCCATTTTCGACGACATGGTTAGCCTCTTGGTAGACCGCGGCGATTGGGACGGCGCTTTCCGCTTCGCCGAACGGTCGCGGACAAGAAATCTGCTGGAGGCCTTCGATCGCTCCAACGGGACGGAATCGCGCGATCGGACAGATTCGCGGATCGCCGCGGGCACCCTGGAGGCGGCGGAGATCCGCAAGCGACTGCCCGAGGGAGTGGGCTTGATCGAGTTCGTCGTGCTGGACCGGAAGGTGGTCGTCTGGTTTCTATCGCGGGGCTCAACTCGCATGGTACTACTGCCGGTCGGTAGGAACTGGCTTGAGGAAAAGGTGGCGGCGCTCCGCGAAAGCATCCTGGATCCCGCAGACTCCAAAAGCTTCGTGGACGCTTCCCAGGAGCTTTTCCGTGTGCTCCTCACGCCTTTGGAAGCGCAGCTCGACCATTCACAAGTGCTCGTCATCGTTCCCGACAAGTCTCTCAATCTCCTGCCCTTTGCGGCTCTTATCGATCCGCGGAAGGGTGAGTATCTGGTCCAGAGCCACGCCATCTCCCTTTCTCCGAGCGCCACGCTGTATGCACGGGCGCTCGAGCGGGCTCGGAGACTCCACACGGCGGGCCCGGAGAGGGCACTGGTGATGGGGGACCCTGATTTCGACCGCGACATCTTCCCGAGCCTGCCTCGCCTGGACGACGCACGGGTCGAAGCCCAAGCCCTCGCCTCGCTCTACGATTCCAAGAACTTTAAGCTGCTGCTGGGTGCGGAAGCAACGAAGGCAGCCTTTTTGAAAGAGGCTCCGGGGTTTGCCATCGTTCACCTGGGAAGCCATGCTGTGGTCAACGATCAATATCCACTCCTTTCCGCAATCCCTCTTGCACCCGGCGAGGGAGCGGAGGGTCGCGGCTCGGGTGTGCTATATGCTCGTGAGATCTATCAGATGCAGTTCACCCGAACCTGGCTGGTGGTACTAGCTTCGTGCGAGAGTGGGCTGGGTCCGGTCTCCGAAAGCGAGGGGGAGTTCAGCCTGGCGCGAGCTTTCCTGGGAGCTGGTGTGCCTGCAGTGGTCAGTAGTTCCTGGTCTGTGAACGACCGCGTCGCATCCCAATTTTTCTTTTCCTTCCATCGCTCCCTGACGCAGGGGCAGGACGCGTTGACCGCTCTGAGGAGCGCTCAACTGTCTTTTCTCCATGGGAGGGACGAATCTCTTGCTGCGCCTAAACATTGGGCAGCTTTTCAACTCATCGGCGGAACGCTGGTGGAAAACAAATAAGGAGGGTTTATGCCGTACACGATTCGTATTCGCTTCAGTGGTTTGTGCGCGTTCGTGCCAAGTACCTTGACTACGACGGGCGAAGCAGCGGCTATGGATGTGCTTCTGGTCAATTCGGCGAACCCGAATGCGGCCAAGCTCTCAAAGAATTTGCCTGCTCATACCCCTTTCCTAAAATTCGATTTAGCAAACCTTTCTGGCAGCACTGCGAACGGCGGGGTGGCCAGCGGTCTTTGGAAGCTGCAGGACGATCAGGTTAACCCTCCTCGCTACGAGGACTTGGCCCTGCGGGCTGTGCCGAAAGATGGCAGCCCGGAAAGACCGTTTGACACCCCATTCCAGGCCTTTCTCCCTGCCAAGGTGGCAACGCTTGAGAAGCCTATCGAAGATCTAACCATCGTCGATGTCAGTGCCCGTAGGGCGGATCTTGCGGATCAAAACGCCGCATTCTCGTGGGTTCCTTCCATTCAGGACGGGTTACCATCTGCCGCTCTTGTCGATCGCGATTGGAGGGCGAAGAAGCTTGCCGGTGCGCGGATTCATCTGGATCGTGGCCTCCTTCAAACAGAACAACTGGGAAAGTATGCTAAACAAGAAGTGATAGCACAACTCCTGCCCACCTCGGCGGCCTCACCTCGCAGGAGTGCCATAGCGAACTGGGTGGTCCTGAGGATCGACAATGTGCCGGATAACGTCGATCTGAAAATCGAGGGGACAGATTTGTCTACCGGAAATCCTACCCGAGAGCTCACTCTGGTGTCTCGAAATTCGCTTGATTTGGTTGTCGACATCACGAATCTATGCTGCGGATATGCGGTGTCTGGAGCAGGTTACACCGTGACCGTACCGAGTGCCGACGATGATTTCGAGCTGTTCTACACCTTGGTTCAGGATTTTGATCAGCTAAAGGCCAATGCAGTCCGCTTCCCGATTCCGACGCCTGTTGTATTTCCAATCGCTTCACAGGCCGAGGTTCAGGCCGGACAGAGTGGAGGTGCAGATCCAATCCACTGCACGCTCTGTCGCTTTTCTGGCTATAGTCAATAGCTGTGAGAACGATCCCTGGATGCACTTATCATAGGGAGGTCGGAAATGAAGCTCCGTAGCGAAGAGGTTGATGAAGAATCTGCACGTGAATTCGCCTTGGGTGGCTCGGTTCTGTTCATGCAATCCGGAAACGCCTCAACTCGTCGCCCCCGCCCGAGAACACCGCCACCACAGGTAACTGGCCCCCGACATAGTGTGGGCATGAGCGGCGTTCACATCCAGGATCTAGCCTCCCCATCTAAAGACGCTCTTTTCTCTGGCAAGTCTCTAGACATCTATGACTTTAGGGGGCGTATCTTGTTCCGGGATTTTGTGACACCCGCCAAGGGTGGCCTGGAAATGCGAGTCCGGACTTCAGCAAACCCCCTCCTTGGGAGCCCTGTCGTCTCGACCTACATTGGTGAAGCGCTGCGGATAGACACTTGGCTGGCCAGGGCTGAGAGCTTGGCCCTTAAGCGGGGCTTGGTGCCCTTGGAGGGGCCAGAGCGGTTGGTTTGTTATAGTTACCCAAAACTCGGACTGCTTTGCCGTATGCGGGCTCAAAACAAGGAATACGTGGTCGACCTTGCGGATTTGTCGGTGGTTTCGGTCGAAGATCAGTCATCAGGCGAGAGAGCTCCCGATTTATTAAAAATCTGGTCACCCCTTGACAAACCGTCGCCTTCGGCGAACGAGCGATGGCGCGGAGGAGTCGAAGCCTTACAAAGAAGGCTCAGGCTTGGTGCTAACCTCGAGGATATTGTGAACGCGGTGCAGGTGGCGGCTCCGCCGCATGTGCTTGACTCCAACATGATGGTCCTTCATCCCCAAAGCACTGAGGCGAACTGTACAGCGGCTGCGGCGTGGATGATTCTTGATTACTATAAGATCCCGATCAACCCGGGCCATGTAACCAAGATTGGTTTTCTCAGCACTCTTCTAAATGTTGGCCCAGACGGTGCCACCAATGACGATCAAGTCAAAGGATATGAGGCGCTGCTTGATAACTTTACAGTATCGCTGGTTACAAATCCAACGTTCGGCCAGGCGGTATTGGAGATCGATGGAGCTGACGGAGGAAGGCCTCTTAAATGCGGCATTGAAGGCCATGCGCGGGCAATCGCAGGCTGGAAAACCGAGACTTTAGAGGGCGTAGTGACGAGCTCGTTGTATGTTTACGACCCTTATCCAACGAATTTTGGGAAAACCTTCTGGGAGACCTGGGGAGCTATTCCATATACCGACTATATCCTTGTACAAAAGAAACAACAGAACTGAGAATAGCGCAGGCCTTGCGTTGGCGGAGTAACCTAAAACTAACCCTTTACTCCTTAGGAGGCTACTCTCCTCATGAGCTCCTCAATCGTCTCGGGGGATTCGCCCCAATCACCTGCAACTCCCAGGCAGCCCGTACCTGATGAGCCAGTCCTTAGGATTGACAACATTCAAGGAAACATCCTCACGGGCTTCAACAAGCCTCTCGAGTGGCTGGTCTTCCTGAGCATTGACGATGCCACAGCCTTCCGTAGCTGGCTTCGGGAGGACCTATGCTTCATCGCCTCGGCTGCAGAAACTTTTGCTTTCAATGACCTGTATAAGACTATGAAGCAACGGAGAGGACGCGGCCGTCATCTGAAGTCATTATGGTGGAGCATCGCGTTCAGCTTCCCTGGGCTCCAGGCGCTCGCCCCGAAAAGCAGCGACGAGCTCACCGATCAGGCGTTCCGGGAAGGGCTGCATCGCCGATCCGCGAGTCTCGGCGATCCCACAACTGGAGATGGAAGCCCCGAAACTTGGATGATAGGAGGCCCCGACAAAGAGGCCCACGTGCTGGTCATCCTGGCCGCGGACGACGACGCCAGCCTGACTTCTGAGTTGGAGTACCTTGAAAATGGTCTCCAGGGCGCCACCATCCTCTACAAGGAGAAAGGTGCAACCATTCCCGGTCCTACTGGCTTCAGAGAGCACTTTGGCTTTCGAGATGGCATCTCCCAACCCGGCATACGCGGTCGAATTTCTCAGAGCCCCACAGGCTTTTTGACACCGAGGCAGAACCCCTTGAATCCTGATCAGGGAACGCCTGGCCAGGACCTTGTTTGGCCCGGAGAGTTCGTCCTTGGCTATCCGGGCCAAGAAGCACAGCCTCAGCCTCCTCCTAGTTGGGCAATAGATGGATCCTTTCTCGTCATGCGTCGCCTTCGCCAGAAGGTGCCGGAGTTTCTCAGCTCTATGGTCTCCGGAAGCCAAATACTCGGAATCGACCGATCGCTATTCGAAGCTCAGGTTGTGGGGCGCTTCAAGAGCGGAGTTCCGCTCATGCAGAGCCAGGTCGATTCCGAGAATCTCGCCAAAGATGACTGCCGCAACAATTATTTTGTCTTCTCCTCGGGGTCTGCAGCACTTCTCTCCTCTAGCGGCACAGTCCATCCAAATAACCCTTGCCAGCCTGGGCCGCTTCCTCCGCCGGATGACCTAGGTCATGTCTGCCCGTTCGCAGCCCACATTCGCAAAGTCAACCCGCGCAATGACCAAAATCGCTTCGGAACTGTACTGAATCCATCAGATACGCTGACACATCGAATACTCCGGCGCGGGATTCCTTACGGCCCCCCGTACTCTGACAAAGAACCAGATTCAGCCGGTAAGGACCGAGGCCTCCTCTTTCTAGCCTACCAAGCGTCTATCGAAAAGCAGTTTGAGCACATTCAAATTCGATGGGCTAACAACGCGGAAGATGCCATAGGTCAAGATCCAATGACTGCATCCGCCTCTCGATTCTTCACTCTCCCGGTAAAGGCCAACAACTACGATATCGTAAGGTTTGATTTTTCACCTTGGATCATCCCAACAGGAGGGGGTTATTTTTTTGTCCCGTCAATTAGCACCTTAGCCAGCTTGGCTACGGGGAGGCTCCCATGAGGCTGCCGTGGCCCGAGGAAGAAGGAAGAAGCCTCGTGCCTCGGTCACGCATCGCAACGCGGACCGGCCTTGCCCCTCCGGAGACGTCCCGCCGTTGGGGGCCTACGAAGGTTATCGTGGACGGGTTGGGACGTCTCTACGGAATTGCGTGGCGGGATCAGGTGTAGAGGTCTCGCAGGCCAACGAGGTCGATCTGGGGGGCCCGCGCCCCGGTCGTCCAGCTTCTGCGGTGCCTACTCCCTGTCGAGGAGATCGAGCAACTTCAGCCCCTCCTCGCGGGACCCAAGGGCCGCCCGCGCTCGGAAACGCGTCTTGGCTTCGAACTCGGCCAAGGCGACGGTCGAGAGTTCGTCGATCAGCTTGTTCATACTGATTTGGCGCCGCTCGGCAAGTTGACGAAGATGCTCATGCTTCTCGTCGGACAGACGGATCGTCAGCGTCGCCATTCAGATGGTCTCCTGAGGCCCTGGTGGCGTGTTTTCCATGGCAACGAGATCAACCAGTCCTAACGCCGCAAGATCCGGAGCCGTCCCAATCGCGAAGGTCAGCTCCACGATCTTCTCGAACGAGACGAGCGCCTCCATGCGCATCCGGGCTTCTGGAGGAAGATCCCCGAAGCGGGATTCCAACTCGTGGAGCAAGAGGGGGTGCACCTCGGCAAGCATCTCTTCCTGTCCCACTTTGTGACCCGCCATGAAACCTTCTCCGTAACCTTTCTTGAAGCCCTTTTCGGTCAAACGGACCTGCCGGACCTTCAATTTCCTAAGTTGCTCGAGTACCTTTACGAATGGGTCCACTTCTTCTTCTTCGTAATCGTCTTCGTATTCCGTCACTGGAGACACTCCTTCCTCCCGAAGCGGGATCGCGTTCAGCACAGTCCCAGAGCCGCCAGAGTGTGGGCTTTGGTTGACGCGAAGCTCAACTCGATGATCTCCTTGTAGGTGTGGAGGGACGTCACGCGTTGCCGGGTTTCTGGAGGAAGGGGTAGGGGTCCGAAGCGGCTCTCCAATTCCCGGATCAAGACGGCGTGCCCCTCGGCGAGCAACTCCTCGCGCCTCTCCTTGCGACCTTCCTTGAACCCTTCCTTAAAGCCCTTCTTGAAGCCCTCCTGCCTCCATTCAGTAGGCCATTCCTTGATGCGCTCGGCTAGCATCGAGATCTCCTCCACGAGTTTCTTCGTCCGGAGACGGTTCCTTCTTGAACGAAGTCTTGCCGTTGTCATTATACGCCACAACCTCCTTGTAATGACATTACCAGGAGGAACGGCGACATTGTCGCAGACTACGGGGACGGTGGCAAGCCCCTGAGACAGCGGCGGGATCCCCGCGCTAGACAGGGCTGTTCAGCGGGCTTTGAGAAGAGTGGGGTGCAGCCTGCGGCGCTGAGTTACCTGGCGAGGAGATTACATAGCTTCAAGCCGTTCTCGCGGGAGCCAGGGGATGCCCCGCGCGTGAGCGTGGTGGCGTCATCCATCATCTAGAGACGTTCCTCTTCTTCTTGGAGCGGGGGCGAGCTTGGCCCAGCCCCAGAGCCGCCAGGGATGGTGCCGTGGCGGCCGCGAAACTCAGTTCCACGATCCTCTCGTAAGAGTCGAGCGACTCCACGCGTGCTCGGGCCGCCGTCGGAAGAGGCCCGAAGCGCCTCTCCAATTCCTGGATCAAGGCGGCGCGCCCCGCGGCGAGCCCCTCCTTGAGTCCCTCCTTGAGTCCCTCCTTGCGTCCCTCCTTCCGTCCCTCCTCCTTCCACTCCTGGGGCCATTCCATGACGCGTTCGGCCAGCATCGACTTGACCTCCTCTAGTTTCGTCGTCACGGGAATTTGCGATCCCGGGCTCCTGGACATCAGTTGAGACACCCAGACAGAGAACGTGCTCTTCAGCTCGGACTGCTCCGGGGTCTGCAACCATGCGAGCAGGGCGTCCACGACGGGCTCGATCTCCGTGGGCTCGGGGCTCTGCTCAAGCCGGAACAAGGCCGCCGCCAGGTTGCGCAGCGACTCCAGCTCCCCGGTCGCGATCCGCCTCTCGTCCAGCAGGCAGTAGCGCATCTGCGGCCGGTAGCGCTCCAGACCGCCCGGCACCTCCGCGATCAGCTCGGCGATGTCCCGGGCGGCCTTCCAGGGCCTGACTCCATTATAGAGAACCAGGGGCAGGATTGGCGGCAGCTTCTCCTTCCGGGAGATCAGCCTCTGGCGGAGGAGGTGCTGGTAGAGCAGGCCCACGTAGACCATCATCCGCAAAGCCATGAAGCGATCGACGGTGGACTGGAACTCCAGCAGCAGGTAGACGTAGAGCCAACGCTCCCCTCCGTCCCCTCCCCAGCGGAGCCGCCAGACGACGTCGCTTTCCCGGCGCTGGAGGTGGCGGGTGACGAAGCGTGCCTCGACTCTCTCCAGGGTGGAGAAGTCGAGGTCCCGCACCCAGTCCTCGTGGACGAAGCCGCGGATCAGGTCCGCCACCATCTCCGGATGAGAGAACAGAGCCTTGTAGCCGTTATCGTGGTCCATCACCGCCCGCCGCCTGGACATTGCCTCACGGAACGGGGGCATTCTCTCAGGAGACGGGGTTGGGTGGCAAGGTCCTGGATGTGTCAGTAGGAGAGGCCACGGGGGTCCTGGCCAGGGGGAGCTCAGGCGACGCCGTCAATGGTGTTCGTCTAAAAGGGTGTCTGGAAAGGCAGCCCGGGTCTTCAGCCCCGGGCGCGGTGCCGCTGTCGAGACTTTTCAGACACCCTCTAAGTGATTCCAGGGATTGGGCTTAGAAGGCTAGGCGTGTTTTGTCAAGTCTAGACTTGTCAAGTCGTATTTTGATGATTGGGGCTCCCCCCGCCCAAGACCCTCATCACCCCGGCCCTCTTCTCCCGGCCTCCCCCCCTTCCGCCGGGAGAAGAGGGGGGCCTGACGCGCCAGGTGGACGAAGCTCGGGGCGTCCTCTCCGCTCCTTCCTTCCCATCCCCTGCTCCCCGCAGAGTTCTTGCTTTCTCCCTCTTCTCCCGGAGGTCCGGGGGGGAGGCCGGGAGAAGAGGGCCGGGGTGATGAGGGCTCCGGCGTCGCCGGCTCCTCCCGTGAATCGAGGTCGCCCGCGACAGGAATAGCCCTTGACCCCCGAATGTTGGTATGCTTCGTCCCCGACGCCCGGATCGGGCCGGACAGGTGAGCACCCGCCTCTATAGAGAGGACAGGGGACTCAGACCGCCGGCTCTTGCGGAGTTTGGGGCTTCTGTCTATACTGCGCTTCCGCTGGCCGACCTTGGAGAGGTCCAGTCGCGCGTCGGTGTTGACTCGCGCGGGATCTCTCGGTTAGACTTCGCGGGTTCTGCACCGCCGATGGTCCCGCCTGGGACGGGGGCGGTTTAAGTCTTCAAGCCGAAGACACATCCCCTGAACACCGTTCGGGGCCGGAGTGTGGGCCGTCAACCCATTCTCGAAATGGGGGGCGGGCTTTTGTCGCTCCGTGGAGCAATGACCGGCGATGACCGGCAATCAACGGGTCGAGGAGATCTGGACGCATGCCTACGATTCATCAATTGGTGCGCAAGGGCCGGGACCGCGCCGAATCCAAGACGAAGAGCCCGGCGCTGCAGGGCTCGCCCCAGAAGCGCGGGGTCTGCGTGCGCGTCTACACCCAGACGCCCAAGAAGCCCAACTCGGCGCTGCGCAAGGTGGCCCGCGTGCGGCTCACCAACGGCATCGAGGTGACCACCTACATCCCGGGGGTCGGCCACAACCTGCAGGAGCACTCGATCGTGCTGATCCGCGGCGGCCGGGTGAAGGACCTCCCGGGCGTCCGCTATCACGTCATCCGGGGCACGCTCGACGCGGTCGGGGTGCAGGCCCGGCGGCAGGGCCGCTCCAAGTACGGGGCGAAGCGGCCGAAGTCTTAAGGCTGTAGAAAAGGGAGCATCGACACATGCCCAGGCGGAGAGAAGTCCCGAAGCGCGAGATCCTGCCGGATCCGCTCTACAACTCGCAGCTTGTCACCAAGTTCGTGAACGTGGTGATGAAGGACGGCAAGAAGTCGGTGGCCGAGCGCATCCTCTACGCTGCGCTGGAGGCCATCAAGGTGAAGACCAACGACGATCCGATGAAGGTCTTCAAGAAGGCCATCGAGAACGTCAAGCCCGCGGTCGAGGTGAAGTCCCGGCGCGTCGGCGGCTCGACCTACCAGGTCCCCGTCGAGGTGCGCCCCTCCCGCAAGCTGGCGCTGTCGATGCGCTGGATCATCACCACCGCCATGTCGCGCGGCGAGAAAACGATGCGCGCCCGGCTGGCGGGCGAGCTGCTCGACGCCTCCGAGAACCGCGGCGGCGCCATCAAGAAGAAGGAAGACACGCACCGCATGGCGGAAGCCAACAAGGCCTTCGCGCACTACCGCTGGTAGGGCATGCGGCGGACAACTGGCGATCAGCGAAAGAAGTTGAGACCATGGCACGGCAAGTACCACTGAAAGATACGCGCAATATCGGCATCATGGCCCACATCGATGCCGGGAAGACGACGACCACCGAGCGCATCCTCTTCTACACCGGGGTCAACTACAAGATCGGCGAGGTGCACGAGGGTACCGCCACCATGGACTGGATGGTGCAGGAGCAGGAGCGCGGCATCACCATCACCTCCGCCGCCACCACCTGCTTCTGGATGAAGGGTGGAACCAACCACCGCGTCAACATCATCGACACGCCCGGCCACGTGGACTTCACGGCCGAGGTGGAGCGTTCGCTGCGCGTGCTCGACGGCGCCGTCGCCGTGTTCGACTCGGTGGCCGGCGTCGAGCCGCAGTCCGAGACGGTGTGGCGCCAGGCCGACCGCTACCGCGTGCCGCGCATCGCCTTCGTCAACAAGATGGACCGCGTCGGCGCCGACTTCGACCGTACGGTCTCGATGATGCGTACCCGTCTGGCCGCCAACCCCGTGGTCATCCAGCTCCCCTGGGGCCGCGAGGAGAATTTCAAGGGCATCCTCGACCTGATGGAGATGAAGGGCATCTTCTATAAGGACGAGACCCTGGGCGCCGACTATGAGCTGGTGGACATCCCCGAGGAGTTCCTCGACGTCGCCCACAAGATGCGGGAGCAGATGGTCGAGGCGATCTCGGAGACGGACGACCAGCTCCTCGAGAAGTACCTGACGGGCGAGGCGGTCACCAACGACGAGCTCAAGGCGGCCCTGCGGCGGGCGACGATCACCAACCGGGTGCAGCCCGTGATCTGCGGCAGCGCCTTCAAGAACAAGGGCGTGCAGCCGCTGCTCGACGCCGTGGTGGAGTACCTGCCGTCGCCGCTCGACATCCCGCCGATGGAAGGGATCGACCCCCACAAGGACCAGACGGTGGTCCGCCCCGCCGACGACAGCGCGCCGTTCGCGGCCCTGGTGTTCAAGATCATGAGCGATCCGTACGTCGGCCAGCTCGTGTTCTTCCGCGTCTACTCCGGCCACATCGAGTCGGGCCAGTCGGTGCTGGGCTCCAAGAAGAGCAGCAACGAGCGCATCGGCCGGCTGCTCAAGATGCACGCCAACAAGCGCGAGGAGATCAGCGAGGTGTGGGCGGGCGACATCGCGGCGGCGGTTGGCCTGAAGAACGTCACCACCGGCGACACCATCTGCGACCCCAAGCACCCGGTGGTGCTGGAGGCGATGAACTTCCCCGAGCCGGTGATCGCGGTCTCGATCGAGCCCAAGACCAAGGCCGACCAGGAGAAGCTCGGCATGGCGCTCGGCAAGCTGATGCAGGAGGACCCGACCTTCCGCGTCCATACGGACAAGGACACGGGCCAGACGCTGATCTCCGGCATGGGCGAGCTGCACCTCGAGATCATCACCGACCGGCTGGTGCGCGAGTTCAACGTCGGCGCCAACGTCGGCAAGCCGCAGGTGGCCTACCGCGAGACCATCACCCAGGAGGCGGAGGGCGAGGGGCGCTACGTGCGGCAGACCGGCGGCCGCGGCCAGTTCGGCCACGCCAAGATCCGCATGCGCCCGACCACAGAGGCGGACTACGTCTTCAACAACAAGATCGTCGGCGGCGTCATCCCCAAGGAGTTCATCAAGCCGATCGACCAGGGCATCAAGGAGGCGCTGGAGACCGGACCGTTGGCGGGCTTCCCCTGCGTCGGCGTCGAGGTGGACCTCTTCGACGGCAGCTATCACGACGTCGACTCCTCCGAGATCGCCTTCAAGATCGCCGGCTCCATGGCTTTCCAGGACGCCTGCAAGCGGGCGCGGCCGGTGCTGATGGAGCCGATCATGGCCGTCGAGGTGGTGACGCCCGAGGAGTACATGGGCGAGATCATCGGCGACATCACGTCGCGGCGCGGCCGCATCCACAGCATGGAGGGGCGCGGCAACGCTCAGGTGATCACCTGCAAGGTGCCGTTGTCCGAGATGTTCGGCTATGCGACCGACCTGCGGTCGTTGTCCCAGGGGCGCGCCAACTACACGATGCAGTTCGCCTCCTACGAGCAGGCGCCCAAGAACGTCAGTGAAGAGGTCGTGGCGAAGGCCGCCGGGTAGCACCGACTGAGAGTCTAGGACTAGGGTTAGGAGAGATCATGGGCAAGGAAAAATTCAATCGTTCGAAGCCGCACGTCAACATCGGGACGATCGGTCACGTCGACCACGGCAAGACGACGCTGACGGCGGCGATCACGAAGGTGCTGGCGTCGAA
>JAJKHS010000051.1 GCA_021154885.1 Thermoanaerobaculum sp. | reverse complement strand
CAAGCCGTTACCCGCGAAAGCCCGAGGCCGCCCCTACTGAGCGCTCCGGCCTACCAGAGGCTCCCACTACCTGCGGAGTAGGCCGGTAAACAGATACGATCCCCCTAACAGCTGAAGGAGGAAGCTTGCGGACTCCCACTCCCTGCTCAATATCAATGATACGCCACTCACGTTCGTATCTCCAGCAACCCGCTTTGGTCAGGAACACCTTCTCAACCTGCCTGACTTCGTCATCTAGTAATGCCCTAAGAGGCTCGTAGTCATCTGAGTAATCAACCCGCTGCGCCGTCGCGATTAAGGAGTTGGGATTCAAGTGATCAAACTGGACACAAACGCCTGTATGAGAAGCGGCATAATGAGACCACATCAGTATGTTGGTCGGTATTTCGGAGAAGCAGGCTATACCTAGCCTATCAACTTCAGCTTGAAGGTGGGAGATGAACGCGTTCCTACTTGCTGCGTCTTTGTAGCGGCCAGTCTTCATAATGCGCGTGACTTCCTTTTCGCGTTTCTGGTAGCTCAGGTTAGGCTGCGCTTTCTTGAGACCGCCCATGAAGAGGCGTCGCCAGTCTTGGGCAGTCGCGCGGCTGAAGTCAACGTTCACCTTTGCGTCGAAGGGATCATTGAAGCGTGCGGGACTACCAAGATAGAGTTCATTCCTAAGAAGGAACTGCTCGAGATATGTTAGGCCTGCACCCTCCAGTGTCCGATACTGGTAAAGGAACTCCGGCAACTCCACATCAGATCCGTTGTCCATTAAAGTCAGTGTTCTTCAGCCGTGTAACCGCGTTCTGAACTTCTCCGCCCTTCCCCCTTGAGTCCTTAGCGAATCGCCACTGTTCTGGTCCGGATACTCTGGGGGCTTCTGTATCTCCCTTATTCTTCAGACTGTTGAGATCATACGCCGGTTCCTAACCTCGTCAATGCCGCGCGTGCCGAGCGATAAGCATGCGCAGGTGGGGCGATTTGGGGGGCACCCTGACGGAGGCTCGGTCCAGTTCGGGTCCCGGTCCTATCTGGTTGAAGGAACTGGAGTTGGCAGGAGCAGAGCGGGCCTCGGCATTCGGATAAGCGCCTCAGGACTCGGGCTCAGGGAGTGATAGCCGGCAGCGATATGCATTCCAGGCACCAGCCGGGCGCGAGAGGTAAGCTGCTGTCTATCAGCAATGTACGGGGGAATCCCCCTTCGCAGGTGCAGAAGCTTATACGCTCCGGGAGGGTGGATAAGGTTGGCTGCTTATACGGCCCGGCAGAGGCGCCATGCTGGCGAGGGATGAGGCGAGACGCTCGCCGCCGCTGTCGCATCACGAACCCGCCGACCGGTGCATCTCAACTCGAGAGATGCAACAGGAAGACCTGGATTCCTGACCCTCAGCCCGGCGTTGGCGTCACGACGAGCCCGGCTGGCGCTTCCCCAAGTCGCAGCGCATCACTGCCAAACGTCTGGGCGTTACCGCTCCGAGGACGGCCTCACTGCCATCCTCCCGTGCCTCATCGCGAGCCCGGTTCTTGAGACGCGCATCTCGTGGTGCGTCACTAACTTCGAGAGATGCGTCACCGCTATCTGGTTGTGCGTCACTGATTTCGCGGTGTGCGTCGCTGCATTCGCGGATGGCGTTGCGCAACTCGCGGTGTGCGTCACTACGCTCGGGTTAAGCGTTACGCAATTCGCTTGGTGCGTCACTACAACCGGGAATTGCGTCGCGCCATTCGCGGAGTGCGTCACCGCCAACCCGGATTGCGCAACGCACTCCGAAATCGCCGTGACGCGCGAGTCTTTCGTCGTGTCGAACGAGCCGTCTGCGGGTCTCGCCCACCGCGGCGGCGCATCACTCAGCGGCCGTGGCATCGCTCGCAATCGTCTTCCTGTAGAGCGTCGGCGACCTGCCGGAGCCACGCTTCTGGACGACGAGAGCGCCTTCCTGCTTCAGATCCAGGAAGGTGCGGTACAGAGAGCCGCGATCCGGCTCGTAGCCGATCACCCGGCAGACGTCGTTGCGATCGAAGACATCTGGGAGCACGTCGAGAGCGTCCACGACGTCGTTGTGCAGCTCCCAGGGACCTCGCCGGGCGCGCGCGGGAGACACCTCCGTTGGCGCGGGGAGAGCGGGCGCGGCCGCAGTGTACACCGCCACCGCAGCCGACGCCACCACCGGCGGCGGGATCTCCACCCCTTCCCCGCCCATGGCAGCCCAGACGAGCTGCAGGGCCCGGAGCTGGTGGCGGTGGGCCGTCTCCAGGAGCTCGACGCCGGCCTGCAGCTCCTCCTCAAGGCGCCGCTTGCGCCGCTCGTATTCGTCGTGTGTCATGGTGCGGGGGATTGCATCACAAGAAGCGGGAGGCGAGCAAGGGCGTGCTGATTGTTCCTCCCGCGTAGTCTTCCAAACCGAGAGCCCGCAGGGCGCCAGGCATTTTCGCCGGACCCCCCCTTGCCACATGCGCTATCCTCCCTGGGTCATGGCAACGACCACCCTCCCCCCGACCGTCACGCCCGAGCGCTCCGCGGCCTTGGACGAGAAGAGCTTGAACGCCTACCGCCGTCTGGGCTACCTGCTGGCGGACCTGGACCCGCTGGACCGCATGCCGCCCGCCACCGCGCCCGGGCTCGAGGACTGCGATCCGGCCACGGCCGAGTATGCCAAGCGTTACTACTGCGGCACGATCGGCGTCGAGTACATGCACATCGGTGATCCCGCCCGACGGCGGTGGATCCAGGAGCGGATGGAGTCCGCGCCCCCGGCGGTGGACCGCGACCGCATCCTGGAGCTGCTCACCCGGGCCGACACCTTCGAGGGGTTCATCCAGTCGCGCTATCTCGGCACCAAGCGGTTCTCCATCGAAGGGGTCGAGTCCCTCCTCCCCCTGCTCGACGAGATGCTCGAAGGCGCCGCGGCCCATCAGACGAGCCAGGTGGTCATCGCCATGAGCCACCGCGGGCGGCTCAACGTCATGGTCCACACCGTGGGCCGCGGGCCGGCCGAGATCTTCGCCGGCTTCGAGGACGTGGACCCGCGCAGCATCCTCGGCGGCGGCGACGTCAAGTACCACATGGGCGCCACCGGCGACCACCAGGGGCGCAACGGCCACACGGTCAACATCCACCTGGTCTCCAACCCCAGCCACCTGGAGGCGGTGGACCCCGTGGCCCTCGGCCGGGTGCGGGCCAAGCAGGTGCGCCTGGGCGACGAGCGGAACCACGACATGGTCTTCCCCATCGTTCTCCACGGCGACGCCGCCTTCGCCGGCCAGGGAGTCCTCGCCGAGACGCTCAACATGGCGGACCTCCACGGCTACCGGGTGGGGGGGACGGTGCACGTCATCGTCAACAACCTCATCGGCTTCACCACCGAGCCCAAGGCTCTCCACTCCTCCCGCTTCGCCTCGGACGTGGCCCGGCGCCTGCCCATCCCCATCTTCCACGTCAACGGCGAGGACCCGGACGCCGTCGCCCGCGTGGCCATGATGGCCGTCGACTACCGCTACGCCTTCAAGAGCGACGTAGTGGTGGACCTCATCGGCTTCCGCCGCCACGGCCACAGCGAGGTGGACGACCCGACGATCACCCAGCCGCTCCTCTACAAGAAGATCCAGGTCCACCCGCCGGCGTGGCGGCTCTACGCCCAGGCGATCGGCGTCGCCGAGGAGGAGGCCCGGCGGCGTGAAGCGGCGATCCGCGCCGAGCTCGACGCCGCCCACCAGGCGGCGTCCACGCTGGACAGGCCCACCCTGCGCACCCTGCCGGACTACTGGGACCGCTTCAAGGGCGGCCGCTGGCGCCCTGAGTACGAGGTGCAGACCGGCCTGCCGGCGGCGGAGATCGCGGCCTTGACCGGTCCGCTCACCACGGCACCCGCGGGGTTCCACGTCCACAAGAAGATCCAGGCCCTGCTCCAGCAGCGCGCCGAGATGGGGACCGGCAAGCGGCCGATCGACTTTGGGCTGGCCGAGGCCCTGGCCTTCGCCTCGCTGGTGAAGGGGGGCGTGCCCGTCCGCCTCTCGGGTCAGGACAGCCGGCGCGGCACCTTCAATCAGCGCCACTCGGTGCTGATCGACGTCGAGGACGCGTCCGAATACACGCCGCTGGAGCACGTGACGGCGGACCAGGCCCGTTTCGAGGTCTACGACTCGATGCTCTCCGAGGCCGCCGTGCTCGGCTTCGAGTACGGCTACAGCCGCGACTTCCCCGAGACCCTGGTCTGCTGGGAGGCGCAGTTCGGCGACTTCGCCAACGGCGCCCAGATCATCATCGACCAGTTCGTCACCGCCGGCGAGGACAAATGGGGGCTCCTCTCGGGTGTAGTAATGCTCCTCCCTCACGGCTACGAAGGGCAGGGGCCGGAGCATTCGAGCGCTCGCCTGGAGCGCTATCTGCAGCTTGCCGCTGAAGACAACGTCACGGTCTGCCAGCCGTCGACCGCGGCCCAGTACTTCCACATGCTCCGCCGGCAGGCGCTCACCCCCTGGCGCAAGCCGCTGATCGTCATGACCCCCAAGAGCATGCTGCGTCACAAGGACTCCGCCTCGACCGTGGAGGACCTGGCGCGGGAGCGCTTCCAGCGGGTGGTCCCCGACCCCGACATTTACGACGCACAGCGGGTGCTGCTGTGCACCGGCAAGATCGGCCACGAGCTCAAGCGGGAGCGCGAACGGCGGAACGACACCTCGACGGCGGTGGTCTTCCTCGACCAGCTCTACCCCTTCCCAAGCCAGGAGCTGGCGACGGTCTTCGAGCAGAATCCCAACGGCCGGGACGTGGTCTGGGTGCAGGAGGAGCCGGCCAACATGGGGGCCCTCTTCTTCGTCCAGTCGCGCATCGAGCACCTCCTGCGCCGGCCCATCCGCTCCGTCAAGCGCTCCGCCAGCGGCAGCCCCGCCACCGGCTCAGGCAAGGCCCACACGATGGAGCAGCAGACGCTGCTGGCGCTGGCGTTCACGACGGGGAGGTAGTCCCCCTGTGGCGGGAGCCATTGCCGTTACACACATCCTTGCCGGTCAAAGCATCCTGCCCTCCGAAGCCTCACCCCCGGCCCCTCTCCCGGAGGGAGAGGGGGGACTTGGATGGAGGAGTTTGCCTATAGGAGGGCTTTGGAGGTGGGCGGCGACCTCCAGAATGCGGGTCAGGACGGCTTCGCGGTTCTCGAAGACATCGCGATTTGGAAAGCGCAGGACGGTACAGCCGAGGGAGCGGAGATAGAAATCCCGGTTCTCGTCGTGCGCAGCCTGCCTTGGATCGTCGTGCACCTCGCCGTCGAGCTCGATGACGAACTTCAGGGGGTGATTATAGAAGTCGGCCACGTAGATGCCGATGGGAGCTTGGCGGCGAAACTTGATCCCCTCCAGCCGCCGGTCTCGCAGGATCGCCCACATCACCTCCTCCGCCGGAGTCGGCGTATCCCGAAGAATTCGTGCACGGGATCGCTCCGTCCGCCGCCGCCTCGGCGCCGGAGCCAAGAATTCTCTTCTCCCCATGTCTTCTCTCTCCAGCCTCAATTTATCGACAACAGTCCCCTCTCGGCAATCCCCCCAGTCAAGTCCCCCCTCTCCCTCCGGGAGAGGGGCCGGGGGTGAGGCTTCGAAGGGCAGACCGCTTTGACCGGCAAGGATGTGTGGACTGGCACGGGCCGCCCCAGGCCTGGGTGGCCGTGCACGTGATTTGAAGATCAGGCCGTCTGCAACTCCCCGACCACCACGCCGGGCAGGCCGGCCAGGAAGTCCGCTCCGAAGGCGCAGGAGGGAGTCCAGGCTCCGGGGGGCACACCCTGGAGGACACGCTCGACACCGGCCACGGCGGAGACGGACGTGAAGCGGTACCCCTCCGGCGCCTCCAGCGTGGCGGTGACGGTCCGCCCGTCGGCGTTGCGGACCTCTCCCCAGAGATGGATCCGGGCCGTCTCCCGCATCTCCGCCGTCGGGCCGGTCACCCGCCTTTCCACCCAGCGTTGGGCGAAGCGCTTGGCCGGCCCCCAGCCAGCGAGGGGAAGGAAGGGCGCCAAGCGTTTCATCCGCCGGATCTGGGACGGCGGCGTCCCCGAGTAGACCCGGATATTCGGAATCCCTGTGGAGTGATACGCCGTCGAGACATCTCCCCAGGGAATGGTCATCGTCCAGCGCTTGCCGGCACCCGGTCCGAAGTCGATCTCGCGGACGTCGAAGGCCACCGGCACCGGCACGATCTCGCCGTTGCGGCGGATCGCCCCGGCAGCGGGGAGGCTCTCGATCATCGTCTTCAGCGTCCCGCGGCTGACGGTCCCTCCCGCGGTGTCGAACGCCAGGGCGAGCTCGGTCGCGTCCGGCAGGGCGGCGGCGAGGCGGGCGGCCAGGCAGTCGCTGGGCACCACGTCGAAACCGACGCCGGGGATCAGGGCCACGCCCGCCCGGCGCGCCTCCTCCCCACGGTCGAGGACGCTCTCGAAGACGGCGATCTCGCCCGTGATGTCCAGATAGTTGGCGCCGGTGGCGAGGCAGGCGTCCACCATGGGCCCGCTGGTGTGGACGAAGGGGCCGGCGCAGTGGAGCACGGCCTCGACTCCTTGGAGCTCAGCCGCGGTCCCTTGACGGTCGTCGAGGGAGAAGACGCGGCTCGGCAGGCCCAGCTCCCGGGCCAGCCGCCCCACCGCCTCGGCGTTGCGCCCGGCCAGAATGGGCGACTGGCCCTTCCGCACCGCCTCGCGCGCCGCCAGCTCCCCCGTGTAGCCGTTGGCGCCGTAGATCATCCAGGCCATGCCTCACCTCCACGTCCTCGGGAAAGCATAGCCTGTCCCCTTGTCCCGCGCGGCGGGGGCCGCATAACATGGCCCCCGTCGCCGGCGCGCCGCCGTCCCCGCTCGTGATCCACGTCGCATCCGCTCGGGAGGAACATGAAGACGAAGATCCTCGTCACGGGAGCCCTCGGCCAGATCGGCTCCGAGCTGGTCCCCGCCCTGCGCGCGCGCTACGGCGCCGATCAGGTCGTCGCCTCGGACATCCGCATGATGAGCCGCGAGGAACTGCTGCGCACCGAGGGGCCCTTCGACTTCCTCGACTGCACCAACCAGCGGCAGATTCAGGACGTCGTGCAGCGCAATCAGATCTGCACCATCTACCACTTGGTCGCCCTCCTGTCGGCAATCGGCGAGAGCAAGCCGCAGGTGGCGTGGGACGTGAACATGGGCAGCCTCTACCGCGTCCTGGAGGTGGCCCGCATCAACAACTGCTCGGTGTTCGTGCCCAGCTCCATCGGCGCCTTCGGACCCGGCACGCCCCAGGACCACACGCCGCAGGACACCCTCCAGCGCCCCACCACCATGTATGGCGTCACCAAAGTGGCGGGAGAGCTGCTCTGCGACTATTACCACCAGCGCTTCGGGGTGGACACCCGTGGCGTCCGCTACCCCGGCATCATCTCCCACGGCGCCCCGCCCGGCGGCGGCACCACGGACTACGCGGTGGAGATGTTCTACGAGGCCATCCGCCACCGGCACTACACCTGCTTCCTCAAGCCCAACAGCCGCCTGGACATGATGTACATGCCCGACGCCATCAAGGCGGCCATAGACGTCATGGAGGCCGCCCCCGCCCGCCTCGTCCATCGCAACGCCTTCAACGTCACGGGGATGAACTTCACCCCCGAGGAGCTGGCGGCGGAGATCCGCAAGCACGTCCCGAATTTCGTGATCGACTACAAGGTCGATCCCACGCGGCAGGCCATCGCCGACTCCTGGCCCCACTCGCTCGACGACGGCGCGGCGCGGCAGGAGTGGGGCTGGGACCCGCACTTCGACCTCGCGGCCATGGTCCGCGACATGCTGGAGAACCTGGAGAGGAAGCTCTCCGCTCAGGAGGTCCACGATGCCCCGAATGCCCGTTGAGCGCTTCCACCAAGCCCTCTCCACCGAGCTCGACGCCCTGCGCGAGCGGGGCACCCTCAAGGGGGCCGAGTCGGTGATCACCCGGGTCCTGCCCGCCGCGGGCGAGCGCGGCCCCCGCTATCTCCTCGCCGGCCCCCCCGGCGACAGCGATCAGCCCTTCCTCAAGATGAACTCCAACAATTACCTGGGGATGTCGCTGCGCCCGGAGCTCCGCAGCGCCGAGGAGGCCGCCGTCCACGCCTTCGGCGTCGGCCCCGGCGCCGTGCGCTTCATCAGCGGCACCTACCAGGCCCACGTCGACCTCGAGGCCCGCCTCGCCGCCTTCCATGGCCGCGAGTCGGCCATGATCTTCAGCTCGGCCTACGCCGCCGTGCTGGGCGTGCTCGTCCCCCTGACCACGGCCGAGACGGTGGTGATCAGCGACGAGCTGAACCACAACTGCATCATCAACGCCATGCGCCTCTCCCGCCCCAAGGACAAGCAGGTCTACAAGCACCTCGACCTCGGGGACCTGGACGCGAAGCTCGCCGCCGCCGCCGGCATCTGCCGGCGGGTGATCCTGGTCACCGACGGCATCTTCAGCATGCGGGGCGACCACGCGCCGCTGCCGGAGATCCTGGAGATCGCCCGCCACCACGACGGCAATTTCCCTGAGAACGTGGTGGTGATGGTCGACGACTCCCATGGCGTCGGCGCCTTCGGCCGCACCGGGCGCGGCACCGAGGAGTCGACCGGCTCCGGTCCGGCGGACGTGCTGGTCGCCACCCTCGGCAAGGCCCTCGGGGTCAACGGCGGCTACGTCACGGGGAGCCGGGTGCTGACCGACTACCTGCGCGAGACCTCGCCGACCTACATCTACTCCAATCCCATTACGGTGGGCGAGTGCGCGGCCGCCCTAGCGGCCCTCGAGATCCTCGACAGCCCGCAGGGCTCGAGCCTCCTCGACCACCTGCGGGCGATGACCGCCCGTTTCGAGCAGGGGCTGCTGCGCCTCGGCTACGAGACGATTCCGGGCGAGCACCCGGTGACGCCGCTGATGGTGCGCGACACGGCGAAGACCACCGCCCTGGTGGCCCACCTGCGCCAGCACGGCATCCTCGCCACCGGCCTCAAATACCCGGTCGTGCCGCGGGGCGACGAGTCGATCCGCTTCCAGATCTCGGCCGACCACACGCCCCACGACATCGACTCGGTGCTCGCGGCGCTGGAGAGTTTTCCAGGGCGGTGAGCCCTACCGCGGCGCTCCTCCCTTCGGCGGCGGCGGCACGGTGATCTTCTTCGGCGGGTTCTTTGCGAGCTGGTCGAGGAGGTACTTCACCCCCCGCTCCAGGCTCGGGTCCTCGCCCCGGGCCAGGGCGTCGGGAGCGTCGATCACCTCGATGTCCGGCGCCACGCCCTCGTTCTCCACCGCCCAGCCCCCCTCCTTGGTGAGGAAGCGGAAGGTGGGCACGCTCAGCGTCCCGCCGTCCACCAGCGGCGGGTTGCCCGAGAGCCCCGCGAGACCGCCCCAGGTGCGGGTGCCGATCAGCGGTCCCAGGCCCAGCTCCTTGAAGAAGTAGGGGAAGGCGTCGCCGCCCGAGCCGGCCTGGCCGTTGATCAGGGCCACCTTCGGACCGGTGTTGACGAACTGCGGCGTGGGATTGGCCACGCCGCTACGGCCCACGAAGTAGCTGAGCAGCGGCCGGGAGATCAGCGCGACCATCCGGTCGGGAACGAAGCCGCCGCCGTTCCAGCGGTCGTCGAGGATCAGGGCGTCCTTGGTCGCCAGCGGGTAGAAGTTCTTGAACAGCTCGCGGTTGCCCTCCACCGCCGTGTTCGGCAGGTGGATGTAGCCGATGCGGCCGCCGGAGAGCTTGTCCACCTTGGCGCGGGTGCCCTGCACCCAGTCGAGGTAGCGGAGGTTGTACTCGGAGTTGACGGGGCGGACGTTCTCGAAGTGCGCTCCCTGCGTGGACGGCTTGTCGTTCACCTGCAGCACCACCACCTGGTCGGCCTTGCCCTCCAGCAGGCGGTAGAAGTTGTCCACGCCGTTGGTGGGCTGGCCGTCCACTGCCAGGATGTAGTCGCCCGTCACGACGTGGACGCCGGGCTCGGTCAGCGGCGAGCGGAAGTCGCGTTGCCAGTTCTCACCCGGGAAGACGTGGGCGACGCGGTAGTAGCCCGACGGGTCGGCCTCGATCTCGGCTCCCAGCAGGCCGCCTTCGACCCGCTTCGGCCCTGGCGCGTTGCCCGGCTGCACGTAGTCGTGGCCCACGGAGACCTCGCCGCCGATCTCGGCCAGCAGATAGTCGAGGTCGGCGCGGGTCGACATGGACGGCAGCATCTCGGCGTAGCGATCACGGATGCCCTTCCAGTCCACGCCGTGGATGGCCGGGTCGTAGAACCAGTCGCGGAAGATCCGCCAGGCGTCGACGTACTCCTGGCGCCACTCGTCCCGCGGCTGGATGCGCAGCGTCAGCTTCTCCAGGTCCAACTTGCCGTCGCCGGGCTTCTGGCCGCCCCGGGCGTCGACGATGCCGAAGCTCTCGCCCTGGCGGTAGAGGATCTTCTTGCCGTCGGCGGAGAGGTCGTAGCCCGCCACGCCGTCGAGGATCGTGTCCTCCTTGCGGCTCTCCAGGTTGAACATCTTGAGCGACGGGGCGCCGTTGGCAGTGCGCTGGGACAGGTAGAAGACGGCCGTGCCGCTGGCGGACAGCCGCTGATAGTTGCCGGAGGGCCCGGGGATGGCACGCACCCGCTGCTCGAAGCCGTCGAAGTCCACCTTCACCCGCACCGGGGTCTTGCGGGGAGCGGCCTCCGGCTTCTCCGCCTTCTCGGCGGCCTTCTCTGGCTTCTCGGTCGTCGTCTCGGCGTTCCTGGTGTCCGCCTTGGCGTGTTTGGCCGGCGCCTCGACACCCGGCGCCTCCTCCGGCTTCGGCTTCTCCTCGTCGCTCTCGGGCAGGAAGAGGGCTGGGCCCTCCTTGGCGAGGACGCCCACGTAGACCCGGGTCGGGTTGCTGTAGACGTAGTCGAACTCGTAACCGCTGAAGGTCAGGTTGAAGTCGCGGTTGGAGAGGAAGTAGAGGTAGCGGCCCGTGGGGTCCCAGGTGGGCTCGCCCTCGGCCGTCATGCCGCTGGTGAGCTGGCGGGCCTTGCCGTCGTCCAGGGAGTAGATCCAGATCGAGGGGAACGAGTTCGCGCCCGGCTTGGTGTAGGCGAGGAAACGGCTGTCGGGCGACCACCGGTAGTCCTGGATGTCAGCGCGCTCCGACTGGTCGGCCTCGGTGACTTTGCCGCTGGCCACGTCCACCCAGAAGATCTTGCGGTTCTTGTCGCTGAAGGCGAGCTTCTTCGAGTCCGGAGCCCACTGGGGCGGGAAGCGAAAGATGCTGCCGTCCCTGGTGACCTGCCGCTCCTGGCCGGAGCCGTCAGCCGGGCGCACCCAGATCTCATACTCGCCGCTGCGGTCGGAGAGATACGCCACCCAGCGGCCGTCGGGCGACCAGGTGCCGGCCCCCTCCCGCACGCCCGAAGAGTTGGTCAGGTTACGGATCTCCCCCTTCTCGGCAGGCACGGAGAAGATCTCGCCGCGGGCCGTCAGCAGGGCCCGCTTGCCGGTGGGGGAGATGGATGCGGACTCGGCGTCCTCGGCGACGTTCTTGAAGTAGGGCAGGGTGCGCGGCAGGTCGCCTTCGATCCGGATGGGCACCCGGTTGCTCTTGCCGGAGGCCGGATCGAAGAGGTAGATCCAGCCGCCGTTCTCATAGACGATGCGGCGGTCGCCGCTCGGCCAGAAGACGTCGAAGGTGTCGTGATGCGTCAGCTCGCGCACCTGCTTACTCTTGGTGTCGTAGGCATAGAGGTTGTTGATCCGTTTCGCGTCGCGGTCGGAGACGAAGTAGATGGTGTCGCCGATCCAGACCGGCATATAGTCCATCGCCGGATCCTTGGTGATCTGCTCGGCGGTGTTGGCCTTGAGGTCGTAGATCCAGAGATCGGGCGTGCGGCCGCCGCGGTAGCGCTTCCAGTTGCGCCATTCGTGCATCACCGGGGCGAAGACATAGCGGTTGCCGTCCGGCGACAGGACCCCAGTGGAGCCCTCGCGAATGGGCAGCGGCTTCTCCATGCCGCCGGCCACCGGCACCAGGTAGGGGCGCGCATTGCGGTCGCTGTAGGGGGTGCGGTGGGCATTGAAGAGGACCTGCTTGCCGTCCGGCGTCCAGCCCATCACCTGGTTGTCGAAGCCGCCGCGGGGTGGCATGACCCCGATGTCGTTGTGAAAGGTGAGCTGGCGCGGGGTGCCGCCGTCCACCAGGATGACGTACACCTGGCGGGTGCCGGTGTACTGGCCGGTGAAGGCGATCCATTTGCAGTCCGGCGAGAGCTTGGGGAAAACCTCGTCCCCTTCGCCGGAGGTGAGGCGGCGGGCGGTGCCCCCTTGAGCGCCGGCGATCCAGATGTCGCCGCCGTAGGTGAAGGCGATCGTGTCCTTGCAGATGTCGGGATAGTGCAGCAGGCGAGTATCCCCCTGCAGCCCCTGCGGCTGCGCGCCGGCTATCCCCGGCATCCCCGCGATTATCACCAGCAGCAGCGCCGCGAGGGCCGCCAAACAGATCGATCTACGCACAGAAACTCCTTTCCGAGACGGAAGCTCTCCCCGGGACGTGTTACGGCCGGGGCGGAGGAAGGTTGCGATCCGCCGGGGGCCTGGGATGTCGTGACAGGAGGAGGGATCGGGCGGGAACGGCGAGGCCGATCCCCTCCTCTTGCAAGGTCTTCAGCAGGGCGAGGTTGACCGCCTGCTGACGGTCCATGAACAGGTCGTAGTCGGGGCTGACGATCCAGTAAACCGCCTCGAAGTCGAGCGCGGACTCGCCGAACCCCTTGAAATGAGCGCGCTCGAAGCGGACCTGGTCCTGCGCCTCGACGATGCCGCGGAGGCGCGCGGGGAGGCCCGCCACGACGTCCGCCGGCGTCTCGCCCGGCACCCGGAAGGCGAGGACGACCCGGCGCTCGCTCATCCAGCGCCAGTTCTGGATGCGGCTCTTCAGCAGCTCGCCGTTGGCCAGGATGAGCAGCTCGCCGGAGGCGCCGCGCAGCCGGGTGGTCTTCAGGCCGATGCTCTCCACAGTGCCCGTCATGTCGCCCACCGTGATCGAGTCGCCGAGGACGAACGGCTTGTCGAAGACGATCGAGAGGGAGGCGAAGAGATCCGAGAGTACGTTCTGCAGCGCCAGGGCCACGGCCACGCCGCCGATCCCCAGGCCCGCCATCAGGGCCGTGACGTTGATCCCCAGGTTGTCGAGAGTGGCCAGCAGGATGATCGCCCAGAGCACCAGCTTGCCCACGAAGCGGAGCACGCCGGCCAGGGCGACGGAGGTGGCGTCCCGCTCCAGCCGCCGGCGCTGGGCCCGCGCCACCCAGAGGTCGATGGCGAGCGACGCCCAGAGGGCGACCTGGAGGAAGATGGCAACTTCGGCTGCCCCCCCGAGGATCCGGTTCACCGCCGGGCCGAGGCGGAGGTCCAGGCTCCCCAGCCAGACCGCGGGGATCAGGATCAGGAGCGTCCGGGTGCGCCGCGCCAGGTCGACGGCGATGTCGTCCAGACCGCCGGGTGTGCGCTCGGCCCGCCGGCCCAGGCGGCGGACGATCAGCCAGCGCAGCAGCAGCAGGGTCAGGAAGACCGCCAGGGCGATGCCGACGGCGGTCGCCCATTGCAACAGGGAGCTCCCCAGGAAGGAGGTGGTCGCGAGCCGGCGCATCGGTTCAGAGGTCGCGGATCAGAAGAACCGCCGCAGGAGGTTCAGGACCAGGGTGAGCGCCAGCGAGATCAGGATCATCGAGGTGAAGGGGATGAAGACCTTGACGTTCTCCCGTTCGATGCGCACGTCCCCCGGGAGATGGCCGAACCAGGACAGAGCGCCCGACCAGACCAGGAGCCCGACGACGACCAGCGCGGCGCCGAAAACCACCAGCACGAGTCCGAGAGGGCGGGATCCCATGTCGAGCGACCGGTCCGCCGCGGCGCGGCGTCCGGAAAATCCGTGCGCGGCGCCGGCCCAGGGGTTGCGGCGGACAGTCAAGAATGCTATCACTCCCGTCGCCAGTCCTTCAGGCTTTGGAGCCGCGTTCGCAATCCACTCAGCCGTCCTCATTTCAAGCCGAGGAAACCCCGCATGGCCCAGCACGTCAGCTTCTTCGACCAGGTGAACCGCAACTTCGAACGGGCCGCCGCACTCACCAGCCACCCTCGCGGCCTCCTCGACACCATCAAGAACTGCAACAGCGTCTATCACTTCACATTCCCCCTGGAGCGCGACAACGGCCACGTGGAGGTGATCCATGCCTGGCGGGCGGAACACAGCCACCATAAGCTCCCTACCAAGGGGGGAATCCGCTACAGCCTCGACGTCAGCGAGGACGAGGTGATGGCCCTTGCGGCCCTGATGACTTACAAGTGCGCGGTGGTCGACGCACCCTTCGGCGGCGCCAAGGGAGGTATCCGGATCGATAGTAACGCCTACAACAAGCACGAGTTGGAGAGGATCACCCGGCGTTATACCTTCGAGTTGGTCAAGAAGAACTTCATCGGCCCCGGCATCGACGTGCCGGCGCCGGACTTCGGTACCGGCGCGCGGGAGATGGCCTGGATCGTCGATACCTATACAGCCCTGGCGAACGACAAGTTGGAGGGAGCTGCCTGTGTGACCGGTAAGCCGATCGCCCAAGGCGGCATCCGCGGCCGAGAGGAAGCGACCGGCCGTGGAGTGGCCTTCGTGACGCGCGAGGTCTGCAGCGTCGAAGCGGACATGACATCGCTCGGCCTCTCGAAGGGGATCAGGGGAAAGCGGGTGATCGTCCAGGGGCTCGGTAACGTCGGATCTTACACGGCCACATTCCTCCAGGAGATGGAGGCGACGATCGTCGGCCTGCTGGAGTTCGATGGCGCGCTTTATGATCCGAAGGGACTCGACGCTGCCGCTATCGTGAAACAGTGGCGGGACCAGCCGCGGAGAGAAAAGTCGATCCACAAGCTCGTTCTTCCCGAGAGCGTCCAGAAGCTCAGCAACGCCGCCGAAGGACTTGAGCTCGAGTGCGACATCCTCATTCCGGCGGCGTTGGAGAATCAGATCACTGCTGCGAATGCACCGCGGATCCAGGCCAGGATCATCGTCGAGGGTGCCAATGGCCCGGTGACCAGCGACGCAAGTGAGATGCTCGACCAGCGAGGTGTGCTCGTGGTTCCGGATCACTATGCGAACGCGGGGGGCGTGCTCGTCTCCTACTTCGAATGGTTGAAGAACCTCGCCCACGTTCGCTTTGGGCGCATGGAGCGGCGTTTCGAGGAACAGGCCTACCAGCGTATCCTCAATTCCATAGGCGCCCGCACCGGCAAGTCGTTCACCGAAGATGAGATGAAAGCTCTCGCCCATGGCGCCGACGAAGCGGACCTGGTCAAATCCGGCCTTGAAGACACCATGGGACCGGCCTATCACAATCTGCGCAAGATCCGCGCTGAGAAGAAGGTCGATCTGCGTACAGCGGCCTTCATCGAGGCGATCGACAAGATCGCCATCTGCTACCAGGACCTGGGGATCTTCCCGTAGGGGGCCGATCCGGACGGTGTTCGTTACACCGGCGGTGTCCGTGCCGCCAAGCCCTCACCTCCCCTGGCCCCTCCTCTCCCAGCCTCCCCCCCCCGCCGTCCGGGAGAGGAGGGGAAGGGTTTGTCAAGTTTGTTTTCAGACTAACCTCTCCCTCTTCTCCCGGCGGAAGGGAGGAGGCTGGGAGAAGAGGGCCGGGGTGATGAGGGTCTTTGCAGGCTTCAGACGATCCGCAACGAGCTGGCCGCCGCGGCTGGCTCTGCCGCGAAGTCCCGCAGCCGCACCGGCACCCGGCGCGCTCCCCAGGCGCCGGGACGGGATTGGAAGCGGCCGGCGCAAGGGGTGCCGCAGCCGGCGCAGTGGCCCTCGGGCGTCAGGTTCCACTCCTTGAGCACGAACCAGTCGCGGCCAATGAGGCGCTCGCCGCAGGCGTGGCACCGGGTGCTGCCGCCGTCCTCGTCGTGGACGTTGCCGGTGTAGGCATAGCGCACGCCGTTCGCCATGGCGATGCGCCGCGCCCGGGCCAGGGTCGAGGCCGGAGTGGGGACCTTGTCCATCATCTTGTAGTCGGGATGGAAGGCCGTGAAGTGGAGGGGGACGTCGGGTCCCAGCTCGTCCACCACCCAGCGGGTCATCGCGTCCAGCTCGCGATCAGCATCGTTCTCGCCGGGGATCAGGAGGGTCGTGCTCTCGAACCAGACGTCCGTCTCGTGCTTGAGGTAGCGCAGGGTGTCGAGAACGGCCCCCAGCTCGCCGCCGCAGATCCGGCGGTAGAAGTCCTCCGTGAACCCCTTGAGGTCGACGTTGGCGGCGTCCATGTGGCGGAAGAACTCTGCGCGCGGCTCGGGGCAGATCTCGCCGGCCGTCACCGCCACGGCCTGGATCCTCAGCTCGTGACAGGCGTCCGCCACGTCGACCGCGTACTCCAGGAAGATCACCGGGTCGTTGTAGGTGAAGGCGACGCTGGCGCAGCCGAGGCGCTGGGCGGCGCGGGCGATGACCTCCGGGGTGGCCTGGTCGGCCAGGGTGTCGGTCTCCCGCGACTTGCTGACGTCCCAGTTCTGGCAGAACTTGCAGGCCAGATTGCAGCCGGCGGTGCCGAAGGAGAGGACGGGGGTGCCGGGCAGGAAGTGGTTCAGGGGCTTCTTCTCGATGGGATCGATGCAGAAGCCGCTGGAGCGCCCGTAGGTGGCGAGGACGATCTGATCCTGCTGGCGGCCCCGTACGAAGCAGAGCCCCCGCTGACCCTCGAGCAGTTTGCAGAAGCGCGGACAGAGGTCGCACTGGATGCGGCCGTTGCCGAGCGCGTGCCAGTATCGGGTTGGAACAGTCAGATCGGTAATGGGTACATCTGCCATTGTAAGAGCTCCCAGGGAGGGCAACGCGGGAGCATGAACCTGAATTCCTGAGAGCCCCCCTGGGACCGCCGGCGTCCCGCCGGCCTGCTGACTTTTCTAACTCTGTTTTCCAACTCTACTCCCCGCCCTCCTTCGCCGCCGTCGTCGCCAGCGCGTGCAGTTCCTGGATCGAGCGCACCGCGCCGCCACGCACCACCCAGCGGACCTGGCGCAGGTTCGCCACGTCCTGCGTGGGATCGGCGCCGACGATCAGCAGGTCGGCCTGCTTGCCCTTCTCCACCGTCCCGAAGTCCTTGTCCCGCCCCATGGCCAGGGCGCCGCCCCGGGTGGAGGCGGTCAGCACCTGCAGCGGCGTGAGGCCGGCGGCCTGCATGGCCTCCATCTCGGCGTAGACCGAGGGGCCGTGGAGGGTCAGCGGGTTGCCGGCGTCGGTACCCATGGCGATAGGGATGCCGGCGTCGAACACCTTTTTGAGGTTGGCGGCGGTGACCTTCTCGCCGTTCGAGACGCGCGCCTCCAGCGCCTTGACGCGCGCGTCGGGGATGGGCGCGGTCACCTTCGCCGTCTCGGCAACCCGGGCGAGGGTGGCCGGATCGAGGCAGCCGTTGGGATCGTCCACCTTGGGCGCCTGGTGCCCGGCGGCGCCCGCGAACATCCGCAGGTATCCCCGGAAGACGGTGAGGGTGGGGCAGTAGATGGCGCCGTTCTTTTTCGCCAGGTCCAGGAACTCGTCGTCCACCGGCTTGTCGCCAACGCTGTGGACGAGCAGCTTCGCCCCGGCCCGCAGCGCCTCCTTGGCCTCGTCCAGACCGGTGGCATGGACGATCAGGGGGAGCTTGTGGGCCCGCGCCTCCTCGCCGGCGGCGTGGACGGCGGCCGCGGACTTCTCCACCGGATGGTCCTTGTCCACGATGTACCAGACCTTGACGGCGGCGGAGCCGCGGTCGGCCAGGTAGCGCACCCCGGCCCGCGCCGCGTCGGCGTCGGTCAGCACCATGAACTGCCGCTCCGCCGGCAGGTTCAGCCAATGGTCGACGGTCGAAAGCAGCGGCCCCGCCGAGGCTACGTGCGGCACCTCGACGCTCGCCTCGGACCAGGCCGGGAGCCCCAGCGTCCAGGCGTAGCCGCCGACGTCGAAGACCGCCGTCACCCCGGAGCAGAGATAGGAGCGGCCGAAGTGTTCGGGGTGCTTGGCGAGGCCGGAGACGACCTCTTCATAGGGGTGCTGGGGACGCACGTCGATGGAGTCGGGGCGGCCGTCGGCCCAGCCGGTCTGGGAGAAGTGGACGTGGGCGTCCACCAGGCCCGGGGTGATCCAGAGCCCCTTGAGGTCCGTGACGTCCACGCCGGCGGGCACCGGGCAGGCGGCGCGGGCGCCCGCGCACTCGATCTTGCCGTCGCGCAGGACCACCACGGCGTCGGCCACCGGCGGCGCGCCCGTGCCATCCACCAGCGTCGCCCCCACCAGCGCCCGGGGCGGCGGCGGCACCCCCGGCTGGGCGGTGAAGGCGGTGGTGACGGCGATCTTCCAGCCTGCCGGCGTCGCGACGAACAGCCGCTCGGAGATGCCGGCCTCCTCCCGGCCGCCGTAGCGGACCCGGTAGCGGTAGGTGCCGTAGACCAGCCCGGAGTGGACGGGCGTCAGGTGGATGTCGTCGGCGTCGATGTGGTCGGGCCATCCCTGGCCGGCGGTGGCGGCGAAGCCCTTGTAACCGAGTTGGGGACCCTCGAAGCCGGTGCGGGCCAGGCCCTCGGAGTCGAGATAGCAGGAGAGATAGGCCGCCTTGTCCCGGGCACGGATGGCTTGTAAGTTCTTCTCGAAGACGGCCCGGGCCGCGGCGACGTCAGACTGGGAGGTGCCCGTCTCCGCCGCGCCGCCCGTCCGGAACAGCAGAGCCAAAGTCAACAGCAGCAAGGAGATGCGCCTCAGGACTGCCAGAGTCTCCATGTCTCCATTCCTCCTCGTCGAGATTTTTGGACAGCGCTATGCTACCAGCCTTCGGGCCTTCCTCCGCGGCAGCGCTCTTGCATTGAATCCAGGGTCCGTTATCAGCTAGGATCACGCCTCGAATCGCAATGTATGCAGCCGTCGCATAAGTCATGAGCTCTTCGATCGAACCGTCCTACCGCCGCTCCAGCGGCCTGGTCGACATCCTGGACCGCGTCCTGGACAAGGGACTGGTCATCGCCGGCGACATCCGCGTGTCGCTGGCGGAGGTCGAGCTGATCACCATTCGCATCCGCCTGCTGGTCTGCTCGATCGACAAGGCGGAGCAGATCGGTCTGGACTGGTGGCGGCACGATCCGAACCTTTCCGTCGCAGCCCGGAAGCTTTCGCTCGAGAACGACGCCTTGCGCGAGCAGGTCCGTCTCCTCGAAGAGAGGGTCTCCCGGCTGGCCGTCCCGCAACCGTCCGAGCCGCGGCGCCGGACCAAGCCCGTCAAGAGAACCCAGGGGGAATGAATCATGCCGGTTGAAAGAGCCTCTGGCGGTACCAGCCTCATCGACGTCCTGGACCGCGTCCTCGACAAGGGCATCGTCATCGATGCCTGGGTCCGGGTGTCCCTGGTCGGTATCGACCTGCTCACGGTGGAGGCCCGCATCGTGGTGGCCTCCATCGATACCTACATCAAGTACTCGGAGGCGGTCGCCCAGGTGCCGTCGGTGTCGCGGCCGGCGATCGAGAGCCGCACGTCCGAGGACCTGCTGGCGGAGAACGCCTCGCTGCGCGCTCAGCTCGCCGCCTCCATGGCCCGCGAGGAGCTCCCGGCGCGGAGGACCCGCACCTCGACGAAGGCTTGAGGCATGGGCAGCGTCGCGCACCTCGACGTGCTCCCCGTGCCGCGAGGCGGCGGCAGCATCGGAGCGAAAGCGAAGCTCTCGCTCGTCGATGCCCTGCTCGCGGAGCCTGAGGCGCGTCCCTGCGCGGTGCTGGCCTTGCGCTGGCTGGCCCGTCACACCGGTATCGAGCGGGCGGTGTGCATGGCGGTCGACCCCGAGAGCGGGCGGCTGGCGGGCCTGACGGGGCTGGGCGTGCCGCCTGCCGCCGTCGACGCGTTCAGCCTCGACCTCGCCGACCGCACCCACCCGCTGGTGGTGTCCCTGTCCGGCGGCGAGCCGGTCGCCTTCCATGACTCCGGCCAGACCGTGCCGCGGCCGTTCGAGACCCCGCTGGGACACAGCTCCTTCCACGCCGTGCCGCTCGGCAGCTCGCAGCAGGAGCTGGGCCCCGGCCTGCTGCTGCTGACCGGCGCGGGCGACGGCCCGGTGACGGACGACGTGCTCTGGGCCGCCGAGCTGCTGGGGACGCGGCTGGCCGCCCTGGGCTACCGGCGCATCCAGGCCGACGAACGCCGGCACAAGCGGGAACGGAGCCTGCTGCTGGCGGTCATCCACGCCGTCACCGACCCCATCCTGCTCACCGATGCCAACGGGCGCATCCTGATCGCCAACACGGGCGCCGAGACGCTGCTCACCGCCGGCGAGGAGAAGCGCGAGGGGTGGCGCCGCGCCGTGGCGCTCAACAACATGCTCTTCTCGGCCTCGCTCTTCACCGCCGAGAGCGGCCCCACCCGGCGCGAGCTGCTGCTGGTCGACCCCTCGGAGGGCAAGGAATTGCTGTTCGAGGTGCTGAGCACGCCGGTGGCCATTCGCGCCGGCGAGAACGGCATCGTCTCCGTGCTGCGCAATGTCACCGACCTGCGGCGGGCCACCGAGGAGATCGAGGAGAACTACCGCCGGCTGCGGCTGGCCGAGGCCGCGACCCGCGCCGAGCGCGACCGGCTCGACCTCATCCTCAACTCGGTGCTGGAGCCCATTCTGGTCACCGATCCGGCGGGCAACATCGTGCGCATGAACCCGCCGGCGGAGCGGATGTTCACCTTCCCGGGCCGGCGCAACAGCGAGGTGGAGCGCCGGGTGCAGGCCAACGACGCGGTGTTCACCTCCTTCGTCTCGAACCTCTACGCCGGCCAGTCGCTGCGCTGGCGGGGCGAGCTCAACCTGCTCGATCCGCGCACCGGCGCCACCATCCCGGTGGAGGCGATCTCCGGCCGAGTGGTCTCCAAGCACGGCGAGGAGACGGCCGTCGTCACCATCCTGCACGACCTGACCGAGGCGATGGAGAAGGCGCTGCTCTACGAGCAGGTCAAGCGCCACTCGGAGGAGCTGCGGGAGAAGGTGCGGGAGGCGACCGCCGAGCTCGCCGAGCAGAACGAGCTGCTGCGCCGCCAGGCCTTCCAGCTCGAGCAGGCCTCGGCCCTCAAATCGCAGTTCCTGGCCAACGTCTCCCATGAGCTGCGCACGCCGCTCAACGCCATCATGGGCTACACCCACCTGATGCTCGAAGGGGTGTCGGGCGAGATCAACGCCGCCCAGCAGGACAAGCTCGCCCGCGTCGACGCCAATGCCCGCCACCTGCTGGCGGTCATCAACGACCTGCTGGACATCACCCGCATCGAGTCGGGCAAGATGCCCGTCCAGGTCGAGCGCATTCGCCTGTCCGAGCTGATCGACGAGGTGATGACCGAGGTCGAGCCGGTGATCGCCGGCACCCGCCTGGCGGTGACCCGCAGCCTCTCTGCGGACCTGCCGGAGATCGCGACCGACCGCCAGAAGGTCAAGCAGATCGTGCTCAACCTCCTGTCGAACGCCCTGAAGTTCACGCCCGAAGGGTCGGTCGCCATCCGCCTGGAGCACCACGGCCCGGCCGGCGAGATCTCGATCGCCGTCTCCGACACCGGCATCGGCATCGCCGAGGAGAACCAGAAGACCATTTTCGAGGCCTTCGAGCAGGCCAACAGCTCCTACGCCCGCCGCCAGGGCGGGACCGGCCTGGGGCTGACCATCTGCCGCCGTCTCGCCTCTCTCCTCGACGGCCGCATCGCGCTGGCGAGCCGGCTGGGTGAGGGGTCCACCTTCACGCTTTTCCTTCCCGCGAATCCGAGGCCGGCATGACGTCCGACAAGAAGCACCCACCGCTCGTCCTCGTGGTCGACGACGTCGACCACGGCCGCGAGATCTTCGCCGAGTACCTCGAGTTCCGGGGCTTCCGCGTGGCCACCGCCGCCGACGGCCTGGAAGCCATCGAGAAGGCGCACGAGCTGATGCCGGACATCATCCTGATGGACCTCTCGCTGCCGGGCATCGACGGCTGGGAGGCCACCCGGCGGCTGAAGCAGGACCCGAGCACCAGCGCCATCCCCATCATCGCGCTGACCGCGCACGCGCTGGCCAGCGCCCACGACCGCGCCCGCGACGTGGGCTGCAACGCCGTGGTGACCAAGCCGTGCCTGCCCAAGGACCTCGAGCAGGAGGTCCGGCGGCAGCTCGCCGCCGCGCGACCGACGGAGGGTCAAGCCCAGCCATGAGCCCCGCCAAGAGGACGACCGGCTCCAATGGCTCCGAATCTCGAGCCCCGAAGAAGAAACCCGCGAAGAAGGCGGTACCGGCCAAGAGCGCCGCGACCGCCGCGCAGCCCGCCGCCACGCGCCCGGAGCTGGTGCCGTTCCCCGAGGCCTCGCGCCCGGCCGGCCGCAGCGGCAAGTACGTCTACTGCATCATCCAGACGACGGAGCCCCGCCGCTTCGGCCCCATCGGCATCGGCAGCGACCCGGCCGAGGTGCACACGGTGAGCTACCAGGACATCGCCGCCGTGGTCTCCGACACGCCCCTCGAAGTCTACGATCCGACGCGGGAGAACGTCCTCGCCCACGAGCGGGTCAACGAGGCCGTGATGCGCGATTACACGGTCATCCCCATGTCCTTCAGCACCGTCTTCAAAACCTCCGAGGACATCGTCGAGCTGCTGCGCAGCGCCTACGACGCCTTCCGCGACGTACTGGTGAAGATGCAGGACAAGCTGGAATTCGGCCTCAAGGTGCTGTGGGAGCCGGAGACCGTCATCCGCGAGATCGAGAAGGAGGACGAAAATCTCCGCCTGCTGCGCCAGGAGATCTCCAACCAGAAGGGGTCCACCTACTTCGCCCGCATGCAGTACGGGCGGCTCGTCGACTCGCTCCTCCAGGAGCGCTCCGAGAAACTGGTGGCGGAGATCTTCGACACCCTGGGCGCCGTCTCCGTGGCCTCGCGGACCAACAAGCCGATCGGCGACAAGATGATCCTCAACGCCGCCTTCCTCGTCGCCCGCGACCGCGAGGGGGACTTCGACGCCAAGGTCAAGGAGATCGACGCGCGCTACGAGAACCTGATCCTCAAGTACACCGGCCCCTGGCCGCCCTACAACTTCGTCAACATCCGCCTGAAGCTGGAGCGGGCGACCGACGCGGAATGACCGGATGATCATCCTCGACCGCCTGATCCTCGGGGGCTTGAGCTTCGTCTTCGACAAGATCGCCTCCGCGGCCGACGCCGAGCGCGACGACGCGGGCTCGATCAAGGAGGAGATCCTCGCCCTCCAGATGCAGCTCGAGCTGGGGGAGATCAGCGACGAGGATTTCGTGGCGCTGGAGCGCGACCTTCTGGACCGGCTGCGCGCCCTGCGCCAGGAAGACCGGCCGGCCGGCGCCGTCTCCCTCGACCGCGGCGGCTTCGAGGTGGACGTCAGCTTCGAGGGCGACGAGCCCATCCGATGAACCTCCGCATCTTCGGCGGCAAGGGCGGGGCCGGCAAGACGACCTGCGCCGCGGCCGCCGCTCTCGCCGCCGCCGAGGGCGGCGGGCACCCGCAGAGAGTTCTCGCCATCTCGACCGATCCGGCCCACTCGCTGGGCGACGCTCTTGCGGCCCGCCTGGGGCCCGAGCCCATCCGCGTCCCCACCCGACGCGGCGAGCTGTTCGCCGCCGAGCTCGCCGCCGCCCCTGCCATCGCGCGCTGGACGGCGGAGCACCGGCAGGCTGTGCGGACGATCGCCGAGCGGGGCACCTACCTCGACGGCGAGGACGTGGACCGCCTCCTCGACCTGACGCCCCCCGGCGGCGACGAGCTCATCGCCTGGCTGGAGGTCGACCGCCTCGCCCGGGAGTCCGGCTGCGACGAGGTGGTGATCGACGCCGCGCCCACCGCTCACACCCTGCGCCTGCTCGCCAGCCCCGAGACCCTCCGCCGCTTCGCCGCCCTCCTCGACCGCCTCGAAGGCCGGCACCGGGAGATGGCCGCCCACTTCGGCACCTGGCACCCGGACGCCGCCGATGCCCTGATCGCCGACCTCGAAGCTGAGGGGCGAGCCCTGGAGGAGAGACTGCGCGACCCGGAGACCACCACCCTTGTCTGGGTGCTGCTGCCCGAGGCCCTCTCCGTCGCCGAGACCGGGGACGCCCTCGCCGCCCTCGGCGAAGCCGGTATCCCGGTGCGTGAGCTGATCGTCAACCGGGTGTTGCCGGAAGGCGACGAGGATTGTCCGCTTTGCGAAGCGCGCCGCCGAGCGGAGGCCGAGGCGATCCGGGAGATCCGGAAGACCTTCGCGGACCGCGAGATCCGGTTTTTACCGGAGGCGGAGAAGGAGCCGCGGGGGAAATCCGCATTACGGCGGATTGCACGCTTGGCTTCAGCGTCCCCCCGCCCGAGGGCCCTCACCCCTGTCCCCTCTCCCGCCCCCTCCCACCCCCCTCCCCGGGAGAGGGGAACCCGGTTGGAGCCGTCTTGCTGGTCTCCCTCTTCTCCCGGGGAGGGGGGTTGGGAGGGGGCGGGAGAAGAGGGCCGGGGTGAT
>JAJKHS010000050.1 GCA_021154885.1 Thermoanaerobaculum sp. | reverse complement strand
GCGATGCCGGTCCGGTCTGTTCGCACCTCCGGCGTCACGAATCGCTCGCCATCACCTCAGTGATACAGATTCTTCTTCTCCCCCGGCGGCAGCCCCGGAGCGGCGAAGTCGCCGTGGTCGTGGGCCCAGCTCAGGCGATCGCGAAGCCCTCCCTGCCAGACCGTCTGCAACCGCGTGCCGGACGAGCCGGCCGCGCGCTCCTCGAGCTGATCTCCGGGAACATCGGCGAGCCAGTAGACGACGGCGCCCTGGCGCTGGAACTTGACGCCCACCTTGCCGGCGCCGGGTTGCAGGGCCTGGCTCTGGAGCTCGGCCGCCGCAGCGGTCGGCGCCAGCTCCCCGCGCTCGACGATGGCGTAGCCCGGAGGCGGCGAGAGCAGCACCCCGGCCAACTCGTCCGTCCGTCCGCCGGAGCCCCCGGGGCTCAATTGAGAGACGAAGAACCAGCCGAAGGCGACGACCGCCCCGAGGATGACGACGGCATAGAGGACGATCTTGAGTGTCTTCATGGCGCCTCCAGGATACGATGCCTTGCCGTGCATCGCCACGTCCCCGGTTCCTCGGACATGTCCAATGGTTCATGGGACGTGTCCTGCGGCGTCACGTGGCGCGCCATCGTTGCTTCTACCGCTCCGACCGAGGCATGGCTAGCGGTCTCCGTCTGGAGAGGGCTCACGATCGCTCGTGTGTCCCGCCAGGCGCTGGCGCGCCAGCTTGACCCCCTCATGCAGCTTGCGCTCGATCTGCTCCCGGGACAGGGCTTCCGCCCAATAGGATGTGACGCGGATACCGACCGCCTCCAGATCCAGCAGGCGCACGGTTTCCGCCTTCTTTCCAGCACATAGGATCAATCCGATCGGCGATTCTTCGTCTTTTTGTCGCTCATACTTGTCCAGCCAGCGCAGATAGAGCTCCATCTGTCCCTTGTCGCCGGGTTTGAAATCACCGATTTTCAATTCAATGGCCACTAACCGTCTCAGGCGCCGATGGTAGAAAAGAAGGTCGAGGTAATAATCGTCGCCATCCACCGTGATCCGTTTCTGGCGTTCGAGGAAGGCAAAGCCCACGCCAATCTCGAGGATGAATGCCTCCATCTCCCGCAGGATCGCCGCCTCCATATCCTCCTCCGCGTAGGTGTCCTCGAGCCCAAGAAAGTCCAGCAGGTCACATCTCGCCGTAGAATTCGCGTTTCAGTGGATCGTCAAGGTAGATCAGGCTCTTGAAATGCGTCCAAGTCAATTGTCTCTGCAGTGCGGAGACAATCTGCTGGTCAGGGAACGCCTCGGCAAAACGGATTATATGCCGAATGGATTTCTCCGAAAATCCACGGCCAAATTCCATCCCCAATTCTCTCCCCATCGCGGAGACAATTCTCTCTCCGTAATCGGCTCGCCTCTCCTTGAGGATATCCTGGCGGATTCGGCGCCCGACGTTCCAGTAGAGCGTCACCAATCCGGCATTCACTGCCCGCGCCACTTGGATCCGTGCACTGAGTATCATCTCCCGGACATCGGCCAGCAGATTGCCTTCCCGGAGCGCCGTTTCACCCTTTCTCGCAAGGGCCTTGGCCATGGCTACTTCACCTCCACGTCGTGCTAAGGGTCCAGGATATGGCAGATCGGCCGCCGCAGGCAATTGTGCCGTCGGATTGCTGCCGATACCGAGCGACCTCCTCCCTGAGCCCGGAGGGCGGCAGTTCCGTAGCTCCGTAGCGCAGGGGCGCGAGCCCTGGGAAAGCGGGGATCGTGGGGACCTGGAGCACCGCCAAGGGCGGCAGTGCTAAACTTCATTCCGTGAACCAACAGACCCGACTTATCCCGCGGAGTCCCGGCACTCCGGGCCTGACGCACCTGGCCCGGCGGTCCGCCTTGAGCTCCGGAAGCTGATCTCCCCATGAAGACCGCGAAGTGGATTCGTGAGCGCCGCACCGCGGCGGGCCTCTCTCAGGCTGAGCTTGCCCACAAGGTGGGAGTGACCCAGCCGATCGTCTCCCAGTGGGAGCGGGGCATCGCCAAGCCGAGCCCCCTGGTCCTCGACAAGCTCCGGGCCACGCTCGAAAAACCCGCGGAGCCCACTCCGGCGCCTGTCGTGGAGGCTCCGCGGGACCGTCCTGCCGCTTCCGCAGAGGCCGAGACCTCTCCCCGGCGCGGCCGGGCCAAAAAAGCGACCAAGGCCTCCGGCGCCAACCTCGGTTTCGAGGACAAGCTCTGGGCCGCCGCCGACAAACTCCGCGGCCACATGGATGCGTCCGAATACAAGAACGTCGTCCTCGGCCTGATCTTCCTCAAGTACATCTCCGACGCCTTCCAGGAGCAACATGCAGCCCTGGAACGCGATCCCGATTCCAATCCCGAGGATCGCGACGAATACCTCGCCGCCCGCGTTTTCTGGGTCCCCGAGGAGGCCCGCTGGTCCGGACCGGAAGGCATTCAGGCCCGCGCCAAGGAGCCGGCGATCGGCCACCTCATCGACAAAGCGATGGAGGCGATCGAAAAGGAGAACCCCACTCTCAAGGGCGTCCTCCCCAAAGATTACGGCCGCCCTGCGCTGGACAAGACCCGCCTCGGCGAACTGGTGGACCTCATCTCCACCATCGGCCTGGGCGACGCCGCCAGCCGCTCGAAAGACATCCTTGGCCGCGTCTACGAATATTTCCTTGGCAAGTTCGCAGCGGCGGAAGGCAAGAGCGGCGGCGAGTTCTACACTCCGCAGTGCATCGTCAAGCTCCTGGTGGAGATGCTCGAGCCCTTCCGCGGCCGGGTCTACGATCCCTGCTGCGGCTCCGGCGGTATGTTCGTCTCTTCCGAGCGCTTCGTGCTGGAGCACGGCGGCGGCCGGGACGACATCGCCATCTACGGCCAAGAGTCCAACCCCACGACCTGGAAACTGGCACGGATGAACCTCGCCATCCGGGGCATCGAAGCGAATCTCGGCCCTGAGAACGCCGACAGTTTTCACCGTGATCTGCACCCGGATCTCAAGGCTGACTTCGTTCTCGCCAATCCACCCTTCAACGACTCCGATTGGGGAGGTGAGCGGCTTCGCGAGGACAAGCGATGGGCGGCCTATGGCACACCGCCCGCTGGCAACGCCAACTACGCCTGGATTCAGCACTTCACCTCTCATCTAAAGCCTACGGGCGTAGCTGGCTTCGTGCTGGCGAATGGCTCGATGTCGTCAAACCAGTCGGGCGAAGGAGAGATTCGGAAGAAGATCGTCGAGGCGGATCTTGTGGACTGCATGATCGCCTTGCCGCCACAGCTTTTCTACACCACTGGCATCCCAGTGTGTCTTTGGTTTCTAGCGAGGGATAAGAAGAATCATAAGTTCCGGGATCGCCGAAGAGAGACGCTCTTCATCGATGCTCGCAAGATGGGACGGATGATCGATCGGACTCACCGGGAGCTGACGGATGAGGAGATAGCGGAGATTGCGCGGATTTACCACTCTTGGCGTGGCGAGAAGGACGTTGGGATGTATGAAGACAGGCTTGGATTTTGCAGGTCCGCAACCAAGAAGGAGATCGAGGATCACGGCTATGTCCTCACCCCTGGTCGCTTCGTCGGAGCTGCAGAGGTGGTGGATGACGATGAGCCCTTTGTTCAGAAAATGATGCGTTTAACTGCGACCTTGGAGGAGCAGTTCGCGGAGTCGGCTCGGCTGGAGGAACTGATTCGGGAGAATTTTCGAGGGCTTAGGTATGGGGTGTGATCGCTCGCGCGGAGCCTTATCAGGGTTGGAGGTTCTGCCGCAAGCTGTGGCAGAACCTCCCCATACCTTCACCTTTGGACAGCTTATCGACTCTGGCATCCTAGTGGTAGGCGACGGCTATCGAGCCAAGAATGAGGAACTTGGAGGGGATGGCCCCATCTTTCTCCGCGCTGGTCACGTCACTGACTCTCATATCAGTTTTATTGGTGTCGAACGCTTCAAGGCTAGTCATTTCTCGAGAGTAGCGCAGAAGATGTCGAGACCCGGCGATGTAATCGTGACGACCAAAGGCAACAGTACGGGACGTGTCGCATTTGTGACGAAGGACCTGCCGCCCTTTGTATATTCGCCACACTTGAGTTTCTGGAGATCTCTTAAACCTGAGTACCTGAATCCGGATTTTCTGCGCTACTGGTCGCGTAGCCACGAGTTCCGGGATCAGTTGACCGGCCTTGCCAACTCGACTGACATGGCTCCCTATTTGAGCTTGGCTGACCAGCGGCGCCTTCGGATTGTACTTCCTCCGGCACTGGTCCAACGAGAAATAGCGAGGACTTTGAGCACTCTGGATGATAAGATCGAGCTGAACCGCCGCATGAACCAGACGCTGGAGGCGATGGCTCGCGCGATCTTCAAGTCCTGGTTCGTGGACTTCGATCCTGCAGCAGATGACCAGCCGTGGCCGCAGAGACTAGGAACTATCGGCGAGTTGGGAACAATCGGAAGAGAATCTCTCAGTCCGGCTGATTATCCAGTCGAGTTCTTTGACCACTACAGTATCCCCGCCTTTGACGAAGGCAAGATCCCTAAAGCAGAACGAGGAGACGGCATCAAGAGCAACAAGTTCGTGGTTCCTTCCGTAGCTGTGTTGCTGTCCAAGCTCAATCCGAGAATTCCAAGAGTCTGGCTGCCTTCGATTTCCGCTGAACAACGGTCGATTTGTTCAACGGAATTCTTGGTCATTGTCCCAATGGAGATCCCTGATGGGGAGTTTCTCTACTCCCTATTTTGCTCCTCCGAGTTCATGGATCGATTCGCCACCAGAACTACCGGAACCTCTGGCAGTCACCAAAGAGTCAGGCCTGAAGATTTGCTGCGGATGGAGGTTGCGGTTCCTTTTTCAAAAGCTCGGGAGTACTACTCGGCAACTGTTGGACCGCTATTCGGCAAGATGGCTCAGACTCTCCAGGAGTCAAGAGTTCTTGCTGCCCTTCGCGACACCCTACTCCCTAAGCTCCTCTCGGGCGAGATCCGCGTCAAGCAGGCCGAGAGGATGGTGGGGGAGGTTGTCTGATGTCTCAGGAATTTTGGGCCGTGCAGCCTCATGAGCGTGTCGCCCTGAAATGCGACCTCCCCGAGCACGGTCTCAAGAAGGGAGACGTGGCGACGCTGGTCGATTACGTCCCGCACCCAGAGGGTGAGGAGCACGGATGCGTCCTTGAGATGTTCAACGCGTTGGGAGAGTCGATTGCGGTCGTGGCTGTCCGGGAATCCGAAGTCGAAGGCCTCCACGCTGACGAGGTGTTGTCGGTTCGGCCATTGGCGAAGGTTGGGTAGTACCTCGTCACTCCAAAAATGACGAGTGAGCTCCCGACAGGCTCCTGGAAAAAAGGCACCTCACCTGTCGATCTATCCACCGGTCCAACGGGTCGGGAGACCCTAGCCCAGGGCTGAGGCCGCAGGCCGATGCCCTGGGGAGAAAGAGCAACCCATCCTTGCGGCCTGAAAGGCCGCGAGAACTTTTCGACCAAGGACCGGCCGGCCCGACGGTCTCGCGGCCTTTCAGGCCGCACCGCGTTGTCATCCCTCCACCCAGGGCATCGGCCTGCGGCCTCAGCCCTGGGCTGGAATCTCCCGGCCCGTTGGGCCGGACGGGTCGGCCACTCACGCCGGGCTAATGAGCGGCGCCCCATGGCGGCACCCTGTCAAATCTGCTGTGATGCTCCCCTAGGAGCCTGCGCGGCAGAAAACCGAAGACAGGGACAGCAGGGACACCAGAGACAGCAGGAACGAAAAATCTCCGGTTTCGACTAATTTCATGTCCCTGTTGTCCCTGTTGTCCTTGCTGTCCTTGCTGTCCTTGCTGTCCCTGCTGTCCTGCACCAACGCTGCCTACGAGCTTTTCTGCCGCGCAGGCTTCTAGAGAGACGCTCAGAGTTTCTGCGAGCGGAGACGGAGCTTCATCCAGTGGTCGTGAAGCTGCCATTCCAGGCGTTGCTTCGCTTCATCCCAGGAGACCCAGTCCTCGGAATGCGCCTCAGCGTCTTTCAGGCGCTGGTCCAAGAGCACCTTCTGCCACTCGAGAAGCCCGGGGTGCTCCGTCTCGTTGCAGAGCTCTTCGAGAAGCTCGACCCTCCCGGCGAAGGGTAGTCTTCGGATTTCGGATAGCAGCTCGGCTCTGTTCATGGATCTCATCATACCAGGAGACATGTCCTCCGGTACGATTTCTGGATACAACGGGACCTACGGCGTAGCCAATCTTCGCAACTGATCTCCCTTCAACGGCTTGAGTCGAGCCTGCGTCCAGGCCGGTGATACCATCCCGTCCTCAACGATTGGGAGCCGCGATGGCGAATTTTCTCACTGAGGCCGATGTCGAGCGATCTCTTCTCGAGCAGTTCAGGGAGATTGGCTACGAGACGGCTCAGGGTCCGGAGATCGCTCCGGGCGGGGAGAGGTCCGAGCGGAAGGCCTGGGGGGACGTGGTTCTCCTGGACCGGCTGCGGGCTGCGCTGGTGCGGATCAACGCGCACCTTCCGGCCGGGGCCGTGGAGGAGGCGCTCCGCAAGATGGGGCGTCTGGAGAGCCCGAGCCTCGTCCAGAACAACCGCCGCTTCCACCAGAGATTGGTGGAAAAGGTGGACGTCGAGGTCCAGCTCCCGGCGCGGGCTGGAGGGGGAATCTCCTACGAGAAGGTCGCTCTCATTGACCTCGATGATCCCGAGGTCAACAACTTCCTGGCGGTGAGTCAGTTCCGGCTCGAGGAGAATCGGAAGAAGCGGCGGCTGGACGTGGTGGTATTTGTCAACGGTCTGCCGCTGGCAATCTTCGAGATCAAGAATCCAGCGGACGAGAACGCCACGATTCGCGACGCCTTCCAGCAGCTCCAGACGTACAAGGGTGAGTTTCCAACGCTGTTCTCGTTCAACGAGATCCTGGTGGCCACGGACGGCCTGGAGGCGCGGGCGGGGACGCTGACGGCGGACTGGGATCGCTTCATGCCCTGGCGAACGGTGGAGGGGCGGGATGTGGCTCCGGCGAGCGTTCCGCAGCTCGACGTGCTGGTGGCCGGCCTGTTCGACAAGGGGCGGCTTCTGGATCTGCTGCGAAGCTTCGTGGTCTTCGAGGACGACGGCCGGTCCGTGGCCAAGAAGGTGGCGGCCTATCACCAGTTCCATGCGGTCAACAAAGCGGTGGAATGCACGCTGCGGGCGGCCTCGCCGCAGGGGGACCGCCGGATCGGCGTGGTCTGGCACACCCAGGGGAGCGGCAAGAGTTTGTCAATGGTGTTCTACGCCGGCAAGATCGTTCAAGAGCCGGAAATGAAAAACCCCACCCTGGTAGTGCTCACCGATCGCAACGACTTGGACGATCAGCTCTTCGGCACCTTCGCCGCGTGCCACGAGCTGCTGCGGCAGGCGCCGAAGCAGGCCGGAGATCGAGAGGAGATGCGTGCGTTGCTGAAGGTGGCGGCGGGGGGCGTGATCTTCACGACGATTCAGAAGTTCCTGCCGGACGAGAAAGGGGAACGCCACCCGCTCCTTTCAGACCGGCGGAATATCGTGGTCATTGCGGACGAGGCGCACCGCAGCCAATACGGCTTCACCGAAGGCTTTGCCCGCCGGGTGCGCGAAGCCCTGCCCCATGCGAGCTTCATCGGTTTCACCGGTACGCCCATCGAGATCGCAGACCGGAGCACGCAGTTGGTTTTCGGCAACTACATCGACGTCTACGACATCGAGCAATCGATCGAGGACCGGGCCACGGTGCGCATCTACTATGAGGCGCGCATGGCAAAGCTGGCCTTGAAGGAGGAGGAACGCCCGCGGATCGATCCGGAGTTCGAGGAGGTCACCGAGACCGAGGAGGTGGAGAAGAAGGAGCGCCTGAAGAGCAAGTGGTCCCAGCTCGAAAAGCTGGTGGGCGCGCCGAATCGCGTCGCTCTGATCGCCGAAGATCTGGTGAAGCACTTCGAGGCCCGGGATGCCTCTCTGCAAGGCAAGGCCATGATCGTCGGCATGAGCCGGCGGATCTGCGTCGATCGTATCTGTTTACCGGCCTACTCCGCAGGTAGTGGGAGCCTCTGGTAGGCCGGAGCGCTCAGTAGGGGCGGCCTCGGGCTTTCGCGGGTAACGGCTTG
>JAJKHS010000049.1 GCA_021154885.1 Thermoanaerobaculum sp. | reverse complement strand
GTATCCAGTATCGGAGAGCCACCGCTGCCCAGCGCCTCGGCGATGGTCTCCACCAGCCTGCGGACGTCGGCGCGGAAGCTCTCATAGCCCACCCGCAGCGCATTGAGGTGAGTCAGCCTGGCCACGCCGACGGGGAGGTCCTCTGCCCGTGGCATCGAAGCGCCGTCCAGGAGCAGCGGAACAACCCGGACGTCCTGCTGAAATGCGGCCTCGAGCTCGACCCGTACCGGGTCGTTCGGCTCCTCAAGCCGCCGCCGCCCGTTCCCATCGGAAAAAACCCACTGTGGGCCGATGATCACCAGCATGACCCCGGATCGGCTAATCGCTTCGGCTATGACTTTCATGAAGTCCACGCCGGGCCTAATCCAGTCAATGTCTAGAAAGACTGCTGATTCCCCAAAGTAGTCAGCTAGGCGATCGTGGAGCCAGCCGGCGAGGTAGTTGGCCTCCTGACGGCGGTAGCTGATAAAGATGCCAGCAGCAGCGTCGGACATGGTCAACCCTTCTGCCTGGCTGCTCGTGAACACCAGCGCCCCCTCACCTGGAGCTCCGGGTCGACCCCTGGCGGACAGGACCCACATGCGAGGTAGCCGCAGAGAGACTGTCTCACGCAGCGAAGCCGTTGCAGGAAATCAGCGCACTGGGGCGAGCAATGCAGATGAGGAACAACCGGTGGATCTGTCGCGCCGCGCAGGGTCAGGCGCCGGTCAGGGCTGGCAAGAGCGGAAAAGGGGTGCGTTCACCTGCGGTCTCTCGGGGTGTTCAGCCGCCGGCAGGCTCTCCAGGATCCTGCGGGCCCCGCCAGCCGGCGTGGCGTTGGCGGGCGATGTCGGTGCGCCCGGCCGCGCCGAGTGGGCCGGTCGGGCGGGTCGGGGGTGGTCATCAGGTCTTGTCCTCGGAGGTGGAAGCGGTCCAGTCGGGACCGGCGTCGGCAGGGATGACGCGCCGGAAACGGTCGCGGCTGGAGCGGCGGCTCGCGGCGGCACCGTGGGGGATGGGCGTGATGCTCGCCGGTGTGGCGGCCGGGACCTGCTCGTCGGGCAGGAGCCATCGGTTCCTGGCAGCGCCAGGGATCGTGAGGCCCAGGTCGTCGCCCAGGCGTCGCAGAAGCGTGCCGAGGGCGGCGTGGGGTTTCTCCTCGAAGACGGCCAGGGCGCGGGTGTATGCCGCTACCTCGCGGGCGAGGTTGTACCGGGGCCAGGCCGTGGCCTGTGGCCTCGCCCAGAGGTCATGCCAGATCGCGGCCTCCCTGTCGGACTGGGCGCCAAGAGGCCAGGGCGGCGGCGGGTCGGTCGGGTCGGTGAGCTTGATCCATCCGGCAGCGGCCTTGTCGCCGCGATGAAGGGCGTAGGGATCAGGGGCGGGGCCAGATCTGGCATGACCACCACTAGACATGGGCGTCTCCGTTCAGGGAGTAGGGAAATGAAGGCCGCACGGCGGCGGCCCGGGATGTCTTGACCCTCGGCAGGGGTCAGCGACCTCACCTCCGGGGTCGGAGAGAGGCGGGCGGGGAGGGAGACCCCCAGGCGTCCCTGTGACCTGGCCGCCCATGGTGAACGAGCTGCTTCGCCCTAAACGGCCCATTTAGGGCGGCATGGTCACACTGAGGCGACCGTTTGATTAAGTCGACCGGTTCGTATTGCGGCCCCGGAGGTGGAACGCGACCGTCGGAACGCTACTTCGTTTTCTGATAAAAGACCGCTAGATCAGTAGCCTTGGCTAAACGCGACTTGGCGCCCATCGCCGCAACTGCCGGCAATACCGATCCCACGACAGCCTCCGGCAGTGGAACGCGCCAGCGGGTCAGTAGGGCTGTGAGGGCGGAGGTCCCAAAAAGCCCTACAACTGTAGTGACCGGTTTGCTGTCGAGGAGACTAGCGATGGGCTGTATGGCGAGGGCTGATCGAATCCAACGATCAAAGTCCCGAATCGCATCCTCGTCCTCTGCCACCAAGCCTGGCAGCCAGTTCCCATGAAGATCCGACCATATGTGCTTTTTGGCCGCCTTTCTCAAATCGAGCAAGTCCTTGAGGCGGCTCTGCCAGTCCGCTTTCAGTTGCTCGTTGATCGGCTCATAGACTTCCTTGTGGGGTAGGAGGTGGCGGAAATATGGTTCAAATCCCCGCGGGCCTTCAAAATCGCCATCGCCACCCAATAGGTCCACGACATATCGCCCCTCGACATCGCGTTGTACTTCCGCCTGTCTCTCTCTCTGCTTGTGATGCCACAATCCCCGGAGGTCGACAAACCTGAATCCCGGCTAGCACTGGCGCAGCAAGGTTCATGAGGTGGTACTGCCAGAGGGGTCGCTGCTGCCGAGGTAGGCTTATCCAGTTATTGATTGAGTTTGGGGCGCCCGATTGTACTGCCGAGTGATAATCTAGGACCGGTTTCAGCAGTTCAGCCTTGGCCGCTTCAAGCGTCGACGCATCACCACTGCGGATCGCCCTTCTGACCACACGCGGAGGGTACCGTCGCTTGGCTTCCTTGTGGGCCTCTCGTATCCTTTGGTCTACAGGTGCTGGAAGTTTCTGCCAGTCGGAAATGGTAAGGGCGTCCTTGTCAAATAGGTCATTCAAGGCTTTGCCAGTGAACCAGCCCATTTGATTCGTTGCCTCAACCTCGTTTTCATACGCCTCCCGCGTGCAATAGACGTTCTCAAAGAGCCACAACTGGTGCGCCCCAGCCCAGAACGTCGCTGCGGGCAGTGCTGAATTTCGTGGCTTCGTTGGGTCCTTCTGAAGCAGGCGGTTGTATTCCCAGCCTGTTAAGAAGACCGAATTGATCGGGTGCGGTTCCTCTGCCTTGGCTGCTTTGGACATGGTCGACCTCCCAGGCTTATCAACACCGAGGCTGAGATCAGCGCACGCTTCGCATTGACTGCCATTGCATGGAGCGACGCAAGGTCGGGTGAACACTTTGTGGCGGGTCTATCCCACCAGTCGTCGCGCCGTGACCCCACGCGACGAAGGCAGCACTGGTGCGTCTTTCGGAACACCGCCCACAAGCCGCCTTCAGGGCGAGCTGTCCCCAGCCGTGTGGGCTCCGGCCTGGGATCTTGGGCAGGGCGTGTAGACGCGTGGGGGGTGCCGAGGCCCTCTCCCGGCGGGGGTCGGCGGGAGAGGGCCTGGGGGTCTGTCAGTCCCCGAAGTACCGCCGGGCCACAGCCGCCTCACCGCCGTAGAACTCGGCCAGTTGTCCACCCGGGCGCGGGCCCGCTGGGCCGTCTTCGGCGAGGCGAGCGTGGGCGTCACCCATCGCGGTCCGGGCCTGATCGGCGGTGCCGACGTAGGGGGTCAGCACGTCCCGGTGACGGACGCAGATCAGTAGCGATGCCACCAAGCCCTGGTCGAAGACCCAGGCGGGCACTTCGCCCGCACGGCCCCGCATGTCGCGCTCCTCCTTGCGGATCACGCGGAAGAAGCTCGGGAGGACGGCGTCCAGGTTGCGGTAGTAGGCGAAGGCGAGAGCCGGGGCGTCGTTATGGAAGTTGTGCTCGTCGGCCGTCCGCAGCAGGGCGAAGTGGTCCGCCCGGACGCTGGAGACCTCCTGAGCGAGGGCGATGAGCGAGGCCCAGTCCTCGGCCTTCTTGGCCTTGATCGCGGCCTCCGCGGAGTCGACGCCCTCCAGGTTGGCGACGACGGGGGCAGCCCGGTTGAGAACGTCGGTCAACGCGTCGGAGAGTGCCCCGTAGTAGTCGTCCTCGTAGTCGTTGAGGACGTCGGCAATCTCGGATGCGAAGCGGCCCGGCCTCGAGTTGAGAAGGTCGATAACGCGCTCTCGGTTCTCGCGGGCGGTCTGGGCCTCGGCCAACTCGGCGACCAGGGCGGCGGGGTCAATGTCTTCGCCGGCCCGGAGGCGCTTGTCGAGGTCGGCCACGGCATCGGCCCCCTCGGCGGCGGGCAGGCGGCCGGCGGCGTCAGCGGCCTTGGTCGCTGCGTTGTACGCCGTGAAGAGGCCGACCAGCTCCTCCTCTGGGACGGCGGCTAGGAGGCGGGGACTCCGCAGGACGATGGAGGCCAGCTTCTCCCGCTCGGTGGGGGCGGTAAAGCGGATGCGGGGAGCGACGAGGGCGGGGGCGGCGGTTGTGGGCATGACGGACTCCTTGAGGGTGAGGTGACCCGGGGGGCTCTCCCGGGCGAGGGGCAGTCGCCGAGGGGCTCTCCTCGGCGGGTGGTGCGGACAGCTCGACAGGGGACGCAGCAGCTCGGTCAGAGCCAGCGGGGCCGCCGCGTCCTCCGGAGCTGCGACCCCGGCCGGTCCTCTTCAGCTGGCAGGGGGAGTCGGGTCGGCGAGGGTCGTCCCGGAGGGCATGGACGGTCAGCCGGACCAGGCCGCTCACGCCGAGGGCTCCGGCCCGAGCACCTTGTCCATCCGATCGCGGAGGCGCTCGACTTCGTGGAGGAGCGAGGTGAGCTTGTCCTCGATGCGGGCCAGGGCCTCGGCGAAGCCCTCGCAGGCAGGGCAGGACCCGCAGGGAGTGGCCTCGGTGTCCTGGGGCTCGGTGGCATCGGTGGCGTCGGTGGCCGGGCGGGAGCGGATGAAGAGGACTGGATCGGGCGCCGGGCGGGCGGCGGGTTGGCCGGAGTAAGCGGGGGCGATCAGAGGTCTACGGATGAGCATCATGGTCGGGTTCTCCCTGAGTGAGCGGACCCCCCGCGAGGCAGTGGCGATTTCGGCGGCCCCCGTGTCGGCGGTGCGGAGGTCGTCCAGGTCGCCGGGCTCGACGTCGAAGAGGGCGGCCATGGTGAGGCCGAGGGAGCCCAGGACGTCCTCGGTCGAGCAGCCGACGCGGCAGCGGAGGGCGATCTTCTTCGCCTCGGCGTTATACGCCACTCGCAGCGAGGGACGCGCGTCGAGGTGGGCTGGACAACTGACAGCCCAGCCGTCGCGCTCCGTCTCGACATCAGTGAAGTAGGCGAGGAAGTCGGCCAGGGTCAGGGTCGTTCGTGCGGGGTCGTGGAACAAGGGAAGGGTCCTCGGCGATAGCGGACACGGGCGGTGTCCTGGGCGGGGTTGAGCGAGCACGGGTGACGGCCGTGCGGAGATGGCATGCGCTGGATGCACTTCGGGGCCTGCCGGGAGGACACCTCGACCGACAGGAGGTCCGTGACCGGCAGAGGAGTCACCCTCGGCCGTTGACATGCCACGGACCTCCCACCGGGAGGTTGCTCAACCCAGAGCCCCTCCGGCCTGCCAGAGCCGGAGGCTTGTGAAGGACCGAGGCTCAACGCGGCGCGTGGCGGAGCTACTCGGGTCCGAGGTGGGGCGGGGCGGGCAGCGGCCCCGGTCCAGAACGCATCCGAACCGGGGCCGCCGGGGACCCACCCCACTCCCCAGGCCCGCGACACATGGCGAAGACGGGCCGGGCTTAGGTGCCCCGACGACCCGCCACATCCTCAGACGGGCCGCCGGGGCGGTGAACGACGACGTCCGCTACGGCGTCGTCGTCCGGCCGACCTCCGTCGATATGCCGCGAGGGAGAGACGCGGGTCCGGGAGGTCGGGGTGGTGGCCGCCACCCGGCCCCTGGGGGCGAGTCGGGCGGGGCCGTGGGATCTGGAGCTACCTCAAGCCGCTTGCAGCTCGGCGAGCTGGCGGCGGGCGTCGATCAGACGCCTGATGTAGGTCCGCTGGTGCGTGCCGTGTGCGCGCCGGCGGCAGGGCTCACTGCACTTCTCGGGCGGGCGTCCAAGCCCTCGGGGGACCTCAAAGACGCCGTGGCAGACGGTGCAACGGCGAAGACGGAAGTCGGGGTTGGTGACTTCGTCCATCCGTGACCTCCTCTCTAGGTGATCGGAACATCGCAGGCGAGGGAGGACAGAGTTCCTCGTGCTCTGTACGTCTGCGAGCGCCTGGGATCTGCTCACGTTTTCGCTCAATAGACGCGGATCGTTATCTAACCGTGACCTGGCGACTCCGGGGCAGCGTTGGCCGGGGCCAGAGCAGTGGTCACGCGGGCTCAGTTGCTCAGCCAGCGGATCTCGACGCGGTCGGAGAGCGGCCGGCCTCCACCGCCACGGGTGGTGGGGTGCACGACCACGGCCTCGATGTGCCGGGCCAGGATCTCGGCACGCTCCGCGTCGGTGGCGGCGGCCTGGTAGGCGTCCCCTACGGTGCGGCCGGTGGGGGCGAAGCCGTACACGGTGCCGTGGGCAGACCCGGCCTCGGCATCGGCCTCCGCCTGTCTCTGTGTAGCCAGCCGGGTGGCGAGAGCCTGGATCTCCTCGGGGTCCCGGGACGTGGCGAGGGCGGCCGTGGTCTTCTTGATCTCGGCCCTGAGAGCGTTGAGCCGGGAGACGTCGCGGTCAGG
>JAJKHS010000048.1 GCA_021154885.1 Thermoanaerobaculum sp. | reverse complement strand
GCGGTCCCAGGGAGGAGCTGCTACACTCCCCGCTCCATGAAGCGAGTCTCCCGCCAGACCGTCCCGCCCGCTTCGGCGCCGGGCGGCAGAAGCCTGCTGCTCGCGACGGTCTTCTTCACCAACCTTCTCTCTCTCGCATGCCAGGTCCTCTGGCTGCGCAAGGTCTCCTATCTCTTCGGCTCCACGGCCGCGGTGTTCAGCAGCGTCATCTCCGTCTTCCTGCTCGGGCTCGCCGGGGGCGCCCTGTGGGGAGGCCGGGTGGCGGACCACGCCGAGCGCCCCTGGCGGCTGCTGGGATGGCTGCAGATCCTCCTCGGCGCCTGGGTGGCGGTGAGCCTTCCCGTCCTCGACCTGGGCCGCGAGCTCTTCCTCGCCGTCGCTCCCGCGAGCCTGTCCCCCCTCCCCTCGGCGCTGGTAAAGTTTGCCGTGGTGCTCGTCTGCATGCTGGCGCCGACGCTCGTCATCGGCGCCGTCTTCCCCCTGGCCGTGCGCCTCGCGGCCGGCGAACCGGGGCGCCTGGGGAGCGGAGTGTCGCTGGTCTACGGGCTGGACACGCTGGGCGCGGCCCTGGGGGCGCTCCTCGCCGGGTTCTTCCTGGTGCCGCAGTGCGGGCTCTCGGCGTCGACCTGGATCCTGGGCATCGGGGCGGTGGACCTGGGGGTGTTCATCCTCCTGCGCCAGCGGGAGCGCCCGGCGCCCGGGAAGAAGGGGCGGAAGGCCAGGAAAGAGCGGCAGGAGCGTCAGGAGAAAACCCCGGCCGGGCCGGACGCCGCCGGTGCCGCCATCGCCACGGCCGCATCACCGGCGCGGCTGCGGCTCGTCCTCGTCACCTTCTTCCTCTCCGGTGGCGCGGCCTTGGCTCTGGAGACCGGCTGGAACCGTTTCTTCTCGTTGCTCAACGGCACCCACGTCTTCTCCACCGCGACGGTGCTCGCCGGCTTCCTGACCGGCATCGGCGTCGGCAGCCTTCTGATGTCGCGCTTCATCGACCGCATCCGCGATCCCTACGCCGTCGTGGCCGGGCTCTACGCGGCCGTGGCGCTCTGCGGCGTGGCGGTGTTCCGCTCGGCGGAGCCCTTCTCCCGGGCCTACTTCCGCATCTTCCAGTGGAGCCGCGGCTATAATCCCTTTCAGCTCACGGTATGCCTGCTCATCCTGCTGATCGTCTTCCTGGCGACGGTGGCCCTGGGGGCCGCTTTCCCCCTGGTGGTGCGCATCGCCACCCGCTCCGGCGGTGAGCGGGGGGCCGCGGCCGGGCGAGCGTTCTTTGCCAATACGCTGGGGGGTGTCGCGGGGGCGTTCCTGGCCGAATTCGTGCTGCTGCCGGTCTGGGGCCTCTCCGGGCTGATGACGGTGACGGTGGCGATCTATGCCTTGGCCGCGGCCGTCTTCCTCGCGCTGTCTCCCTCGCCCGGATCGTCCGGGTCCCGGCGCTGGCTGCCGGCCACGGTCGTGGCGGCGCTGCTGGCCGGAGCGGTGGTCCTGTCGCCGGCCGTGCTCCCCGTCGCGTCCCCCTTTCACGCTCTCTACTACTATGGCCTGCGCATCGGCAACTGGCCGGGGTACGAGGCCGAGGTCAGGACGCTGAAGCTGGTGGAGGAACGCCAGGGCTTCTACGGCCAGGTGGCCGTCGTGCGCGCGGGACCGTACCTCCTGCTCAAGCACAACGGCAAGACGGACGCCAGCTCGGCGGCGACGGACAACCGCACGCAGCTCCTGCTCGGCCACCTGCCCCTGCTGTTCCATCCCAACCCCCGGCGGGTGCTGAACATCGGTCTGGGCGGCGGCTTCACGCTGCGGGCCGTGGTCCACCACCCCGAGCCGCGGGAGATCACGGTGGTGGAGATCGATCCGCGGGTGGTGGAGGCGGCCCGCACCCACTTCGGCCCGTTCAACGACCATGCGCTGGACGACCCCCGGGTGCGGGTGGTGACCAACGACGGCCGCAATTTCATGGACAGCGTCCAGGGGCAGCGCTTCGACGTCATCACCTCCGAGCCGCCCAACATCTGGGTGGCGGGGGCCTCGGGGCTGTTCACCCGGGAGTTCTACCGCTCGGCGGCGAACCGGCTGGCCGACGACGGCATCCTCTGCCAGTGGGTGCCGCTCTACGATATGAAGAAGAACGACTTCCGGATGATGATCCACACGATCCACGCCGTCTTCCCCTACGTCACCTTCTGGCAGGTGGGGACGGACGTGATCGTCCTCGCCTCGCCGCAGCCCCTTCAGGCCGAGTTGCAGCAGGTGAAGGCGAGGCTGCGCAGCCCCGCCCTCGAACGCGACTTCACAGGGGTCGGTTTCTCCGGCAGAAACGTCCTCGAGCTCATGGGCTCTCCCGTCGTGCGGCCCGACCAGGTGGACATGTTCCTCGGGGGGTTCGACGCCCTGAACCTGGACGACCGGCCGGTTCTGGAGTTCAATACGGCACGCAATCTGTTCGACGTCGCAAAGGGTCAGTAGTCCATCATGAATCCGGAAAGCAACACCGTGCGCGAGCCCGGTCCCCAGCTCCTGCACGAGGTCTTCGAAGCCGTCGCCCGCCGCCTGCCGGACCAGGTCGCGATCGAGGTCCCTCCGGCCGGCGCCTCGCCTCGCAGGCGATTCACCTATGCGGAGGTCGAGCGGCTGGCGAACGCCCTCGCGGCGCGCCTCGCGCCGTTCGTCTCGGGCGAGAGCGTGGTCGCCATCCTCCTGCCGCGCCGCGACCACCTCGTCTACGTGGCACAACTGGCGGTGATGAAGGCCGGGGGCGCCTACACCTGCGTCGAGCCGGGCATTCGGCCGGAGCGGCTCCGCTTCGTCCTGGAGGATTCGGGGGCGGTCGCCGCGATCACCTCCGAGGAGCTGCGCGGCCGGCTCGCGGAGCTCGGCTTCCCGGCCGAGCGCACGCTGTTGGCGGACGAGGTGCAGCCGGCCGGATTTTCGCCGGCCGGACTTCCGCTGCCCCGCCGGCCGTGGCTCTCGCCCGCGACGCTCTGCTACCTGATCTACACCTCGGGCACCACGGGCAACCCGAAGGGCGTGATGGTCGAGCATCACAGCGTCGTGAACCTCGTCCTCTCCGACGCGGACTACTTCGGGCTTGGGCCCTCCGACCGCGTCGGCCAGAGCTCCTCCGCCGCCTACGACTCCTCGGTCGAGGAGATCTGGCTCGCCTTCGGCTGCGGCGCGACGATGGTGGTGATGAACGACGACGTGGTGCGGCTGGGGCCGGACCTCGTGCCGTGGCTGCGCGACGAGCGGATCACCGTCTTCTGCCCGCCTCCCACCCTGCTGCGCATGTGCGCCTGCGACGACCCGGCGCGCGAGCTGCCGGAGCTGCGCCTCCTCTACCTGGGCGGCGAAGAGCTGCCCGCCGACGTCGCCAACCGCTGGGCCCCGGGACGCTGGCTGGAGAACGGCTACGGTCCCACCGAGTGCACGGTCACCGTGGTGCGGACGCGGGTGTGGGCGGGAGAGCCGGTCACCATCGGTCGCCCGTTGCGCAACGCCCTGGCCTGGGCCCTCGACGAGGCGCTCGACGAGGTGGCGCCGGGGGAGACCGGCGAGCTCTGCATCGGCGGCGAGGCCGTGACGCGCGGCTACCTGAACCGGCCCGACCTGACGCACGAGAAGTTCGTCGACCACCCGCGCCTGGGGCGCCTCTACCGCACGGGCGACCTCGTCCGCCAGCTCCACACCGGCGACTACCTCTATCTCGGGCGCTCGGACGCGCAGGTCAAGATCCGCGGCCATCGCATCGAGCTCTCCGCCGTCGAGGCGGAGCTGTGCACGCTGCCGGGCGTACGCGCGGCGGCCTGCAAGGTGCAGGAGGTGGGAGGCGGCAAGGAGCTGGTCGCGTTCCTGGTGACCGAGCCCGGAGTGCCGCCCGACATGGACGGCCTGCGCGCGGAGCTGCGAGCCCGTCTGCCGGAGCCCATGCTGCCGGTGCGCTACGGCTTCATGGCGGCGCTGCCGGCGAGCCCGTCGAGCGGCAAGCTCAACCGGGCGGCGCTGCCCGACCTGCTGCCGGAGGCGGCGGCGGACCGCGAGCTGGTGCCGCCGCGCAACGAGGCCGAGCGCCTGGTGGCGCGCGCCTTCTCGGACCAGCTCCGGCACGGTGCCGCGATCTCCATTCACGACGACTTCTTCCTTGACCTCGACGGCAACTCGCTGCTCGCGGCGCAGGCGATCTCCAGCCTCCGCAAGCAGGAGCTCACCTCGACGCTGACTGTGCGCGACGTCTACGAGGCGCGCACGGTGGCGGCCCTCGCCCAGCGCGTCGCCGGGGGCCCGTCCAGCGCCGACCGCCAGGACCTCTCCGACCGCCACCGTGGCGAGCGCAAGATCTCCGCGCAGGCGCCGCTCGTCGCCATCGCGCAGCTCGGCTGGATCCTCGCCACGGTCGTCGCCGCCGCGGCCGCCGCCTGGCTGATCGCCTTCCGCCTCCTGCCGGCGGTCGCGGACGACATCGGGATCACCGGCTTCCTGCTGCTGATTCCGGGAATGGCGCTCGCCGCGCTGGCGGTCTACGCGCCGCTCGCGCTGCTGGCGACGGTGACGGCGAAGAAACTGCTCATCGGCCGTTACCGGGCGGGCCGGCATCCCTACATGGGGAGCTTCTACCTGCGCAACTGGATCGTGCAGCAGCTCGCCCGCGCCATCCCCTGGGAGCTGGTCGAGGGCACCGTGTTCAAGAACGCGTTCCTGCGCGCGCTGGGGGCCCGCATCGGGCGGGACGTGCATATCCACCGCGGGGTCGATCTGCGGGCCGGCGGCTGGGACCTGCTGGAGATCGGCGACGGCGTGACGATCGGGCGCGACGCCTCGCTGGGGCTGCTCGAGTTCGAAGACCAGGAGCTGATCCTCGGGCCGGTGACGATCGGCGAAAACTCCACGCTCGACACGCGGTCCCGCATGGCGCCGCACAGCGCCATGGAGGCAGGCGCCGTGCTCACGGCGCTCTCGATGCTGCCGTCGCACGCGACGGTCCCCGCCGGCGAGACGTGGCACGGTGTCCCGGCGGCGTTCCAAGGTGCGGCGCCGCCGGCGCCGATCCCCTCCGGAACCGCGGCCCGCGAGCGGCCGTGGCCCGCGGCCCTGCACGGCGCCATGCTCCTGCTCGCACGCTTCCTCGCCGCCCAGCTCGCCTGGCTGCCGCTGATGCTGCTGGCGGCGGCGTGCGAGCTCCTCTACGGAACCTCCTGGCTCGAAGCGCTCTATGAGCCCTCGTCCTTCACTGCCAGGCCGGTCCTCCTCGCGCTCGGCATCGTCATCGCCGGCTTTTTTCTCGCCCTGCCGGTGGAGGCGCTCGCCGTTCGCCTGCTTGGCTCCGTGCGGCCGGGCACCTACCCTCTGTACGGCTGGACCTCGCTCGTGGTCTTCGTCAAGGAGAGCCTGCTGGAGTCCGCGGGCAACGCCCTGAGCGGCACGCTGCTCTGGCCGGGGTGGCTGCGGATGGCGGGGATGCGCGTGGGCCGGAAATGCGAGATCAGCACGATCATGGAGGTGATCCCGGAGCTGGTCGAGATCGGCGAGGAGAGCTTCTTCGCCGACGGCATCTACCTCGGCCGGCCGTGGCTGCACCGGGGAACGATTACCTGCGCCCGCACGACGCTGTCGAAGAACACGTTCCTCGGCAACCACGTCGTGATCCCCGGCGGCGCCGAGCTGCCGACCGAGATCCTGGTGGGGATCTCGACCGTGGCCGACGCCAGCCGCATCCGGCCGGGCACCTCGTGGTTCGGGCATCCGGCGTTCGAGCTGCCGCGGCGCGAGGTGGTCGAGAGCGACCGGCGGCTGACCCACGATCCGGCCTGGTACCGCTACGCGACGCGGCTCTTCTGGGAGTATCTGCGCGGGCTGATCCCGGTGATCCCGGCGCTGCTCGGCATCCTCTGGTTCAAGGCGCTCCCCCACTGGCACGCCACGGAGCCGCGGGCCGTCTTCTTCGCGCTGACCCTGCCCGGCTTCACCATGGCCGAGGGCGCCTTCCTGGTGGCGCTCGTCCTGCTCGCCAAGTGGGCGCTCCTCGGGCGCGTCCGCGAAGGGCGGCATCCCCTGTGGTCGTGCTGGTGCAGCCGCTGGGACTTCCTCTACGTGGTGTGGGCCGCCTATGTCCGGGGGAGCCTGGCGAGCCTGGAGGGCACGCCGTTCATGATCTGGTGGCTGCGCGCCATCGGCGCCCGCATCGGCCGGCGGGTGGTGCTGGGCACCCGCTTCGCGCAGGTGGTCGATCCCGACATGCTCAACGTCGGCGACGACGCCACGGTCTCCTGCCTGTTGCAGCTCCACAGCTTCGAGGACCGGGTGTTGAAGATCGCCCCCGCGTACTTCGGGGCGCGCTGCACGGTGGGCAACGGCGCGGTGCTGCTCTATGGCGCGAACATCGGAGAGGGCGCCCGCGTCGAGGATGGCAGCGTGGTGATGAAACACGAGACGCTGCTGCCGGGCCAATACTACGTCGGCGCTCCGACGCGGCCGGCGCGCTCGCCGGAAGCGGCGCCGGCGAGTGCAACTTCGGCGCCCCCGCTGCGTAGGGCTTTGGCGAGGTAGCAGGACGCATCCTCAAAGGCGCGCTGTTTTCGAGGGGGGCGGCCGGTATCGGGACCGGCCGCCCCCCAATCCCTGAGCCCCAGCTCCTGAACGACGGGCGTGTATCATTCGCGCCGCATGTCGCCCGAAACTTCAAGCGTCGAGATCGACCGCGTCACCAAGCGTTTCGACGGGGTGACGGCCGTGGACGGCGTTTCGCTGGCGATCCGCCGCGGCGAATTCTTCGCCCTGCTCGGCCCCAGCGGCTGCGGCAAGACGACGCTGCTGCGCATGATCGCGGGCCTCGAGGAGCCGGACGAGGGGACGATCCGGATCGCGGGGGCGGACGTGACCCTGGTGCCGGCCCATCGGCGGCCGGTGAACATGGTCTTCCAGCAGTACGCCCTCTTCCCTCACCTCTCGGTCGAGCAGAACGTGGCCTTCGGCCTGCCCTACAAGGAGCTGCCCCGGGCCGCGCGAGCGGAACGCGTCGCCGCCGTCCTGAGGCTGGTGCGGCTGACCGGCCTCGAACGGCGCCGGCCGGACCAGTTGAGCGGCGGCCAACGCCAGCGGGTGGCGCTCGCCCGCGCGCTGGTCCTGGAGCCCCAGGTGCTGCTCCTCGACGAGCCGCTCGCCGCTCTGGACCCGAACCTGCGGCGGGAGGTGCAGGTGGAGCTCAAGGGTCTGCAGCGGACCCTCGGCATCACCTTCGTCTTCGTCACCCACGACCGGGAGGAGGCGCTGGCCCTCTCCGACCGCATCGCCGTGATGGACCGCGGGCGGGTCGAACAGGTGGGAAGCCCGGTGGAGGTCTTCGAGACCCCCGAAACCGAATTCGTGGCCCGCTTCCTGGGTGCCACGAACGTCTTCACGACCGAGAGCGGATCAGGCCGCTTCGTCGTCCGTCCCGAGAAGCTCGTTCTCCGCTCCGCCCCGGTCGCCGGAGAGAGCGCACTGCCGGTGACGGTCGTGGACCGCGTCTACCACGGAGCGAGCACGGAGTGGATCGTCGAGGACGGGCACGGCGGGCGCTTCACCGTCCTGGCCCAGAACGGCGGGGCGGAGCTGCCGTTTCCGGTCGGCAGCGGCGCCCTGCTCGGCTGGGCGCCGCGGCATGAGGTGGTGCTGCGGGGTTAGACGTCCATGGCCCGGACGATCTCCAGGAACTCCTCCACGGGGCCAAGGCGGTCCAGCGCTTCGACGGCACGGCGCAGGTCAAGGTTCACATACTCATGAATGAGCACGTTACGGAATCCCGGCAATTGCGCCAGGGTTCGGGTCACGGTAGCAGGAAACTCCTCGAACGCCGACAGATTGCGCACCGCCTCGGTGTAATCTGGGATGCGCAGGCCGCGACGGGCGGAGAGGTCGCCGGCGATGTCGATCACCAACTGGCAGACTGTCAGCAGAGAGAACAGAACGTCGTTGTGCAGCGAAAGATCGCGGCGCAGATCCTCTGAGCTCGTCACTCGTGGACGCAGCTCACGGAGGTGGTCGAGGTGGCGCCGCAGCTCCGCCAGCCGCTCTATCACGGGGCTCATCGCGCCAACGCCTCCAATTGGAGCTTGCGCAACCGCCGCAGCCAGGGCTCCAGATCCGCAGCCCGGATCTGAACGTCCCGCACGTAGGCGTGGTCGACCTCGGGATCGCCGAGGAACACCCGGATACCGTCATAGATGATCTTGCGGCCCAAGAGAGGCGGGGCATCGTTGAGGATGACGACGTCGACTTCGTTGTGATGAAGCACGGCGATCAGCTCGGATCCCAACTGGACTCGCATGTCGAAGCGGTCGTCCTGTGTAGGATGGCGCTCCCACAGAAGGAGGATCCCGACGTCCACGTCGCTCTCGCGATGCGCCCTTCCCTCGGCGTGACTACCAAAAAGGTAGACGGATGCGACCCCGAGATCAGGACGCTCGGTGAAGTACTGCTCCAGCTTCTTGAGGTTGGCTTCGTCCAAGGAGACACCTCCTGCGGGTACAGTATACGATCTGCGCGCGATGCCCTCCTCCTCCAAGGCAAGCCGCACCGTCCCCCTCCTCCTGCCCACCTGGCTGGTCCTGGGCGTCTTCTTCCTCGTGCCGCTGATCCTCATGCTCGGCATCAGCTTCGCCGAGCGCGGAATCTATGGCGGCCTGCGATCGATCCCGAATCTGGGAGAGTACCTGCGCTCCGGCGCGTTCCTCGCCAACTACGCCCGCTCGCTCGACGGGATCTTCCTGAAGATCGGCTGGCGATCGTTGTGGATGGCGGTCGCGACCACCATCCTCTGCATCGTCGTCAGCTTCCCCATCGCGTACTACCTGGCGCTGCTGGCGCCGCGGCGGTGGAAGGGTCTGCTGCTGGGGCTGGTGGTGGTCCCGTTCTGGACCAGCTTCCTGATCCGCACCTACGCCTGGATGTTCATCCTGCGCAGCGAGGGGCTGCTCAACCTCGTGCTGGTGGGGAGCGGGCTCCTGCGCCATCCTCTGGAGCTGCTCTACACGCAGACGGCGGTGATGATCGGCCTCGTCTACGGCGAGCTGCCGTTCATGATCCTCCCTCTCTTCGCCTCGCTGGAGAAGCTCGACCGCTCGCTCCTCGAAGCCGCTTCGGACCTGGGGGCCGGCCGCGTCCAGACCTTCCGGCGAGTGACCCTCCCGCTCACCCTGCCGGGGCTGGCGGCGGGGATCGTCCTCGTCTTCATTCCCAGCCTGGGGCAGTTCGTGGTCTCGGACCTTCTGGGCGGTGCCCGCAGCATGCTGCTCGGCAACCTGATCCAGAACCAGTTCGCGGTCGCCCGCAACCAACCCTTCGGCGCGGCTCTGGCTTTCGAGCTGACGACGGCCGTGCTCCTCCTGCTCCTCGGCTACGCCGCCCTGGCGCGGCGCCGGGGCGGGGAGGACCCGCTGTGACCGGCCGCGGTCCGCGCCGGCTCCTCGCGGCGCACACGGCGCTCGTCTACCTCTTCCTCTACGCACCCATCGCCATCCTGGTGGTCTTCTCGTTCAACGCCGCCCGGCAGACGGCCTTCTGGCAGGGCTTCACGCTCGACTGGTATCGCCGGCTCCTGGACGACGGCCTCCTGCTGCGCGCCGTGCGCAACAGCCTGGAGGTGGCCGGGATCACGACGGCCGCCGCCGTCGTCCTCGGCACGCCCGCGGCTCTGGCGCTCGCCCGTCCCGCGTTCCGCGGCAAGGGCGCCACCCAGGCGCTGCTCTACCTGCCGGTGATCATTCCCGAGGTCGTCCTGGGTGCGGCGCTGGTGACCTTCTTTGGCGCCGTCGAGCTGCGGCTGTCCCTGGCGACGGTGGTGATCGCTCACGTCGTGTTCAGCGTTTCCTACGTGGCCCTGGTGGTGCGGGCGCGGCTGGCGGGGCTCGATCCCGCGCTCGAAGAGGCGGCCCGCGACCTCGGAGCGGGACCCTTCGAGACTTTCCGGCGGGTGACCCTGCCGCTCGCCCTGCCGGGGATCGTGGCCAGCGCCCTCCTCGTCTTCACCCTCTCGATCGACGACTACGTGATCACCTCCTTCGTGGCCGGCGTGGGCGCCACCACCCTGCCGCTCCACATCTACTCGATGCTCAAGGTGGGGGTCACCCCCGAGGTCAACGCCGTCTCGACCCTGCTGCTGGCGGTGACGATCGTCCTCATCGTCGCGGCTCACCGGCTGCTCCAGAAGGAGCTGTAGATGAAGAAGGGACAGCAGGGACAGCAGGGACACCAGGGACTACAGGGACGACAGGGACACCAAAGATACCGCCGAGGCTGGGGCTTCTTTGTCCCTGCTGTCTCTGAAGTCCCTGTTGTCCTTATCGTCCTCCTCGCCGCCGCCGTCCTGGTTACCGCCTGCGGCGGCAACACCGGGCCCGCTCCCAAGGTCGTCAACATCTACATCTGGACCAACTACCTGCCGCAGGAAGTGGTCAACGAATTCGAGCGGCGCACGGGCATCCACGCCAACGTGGACACCTACGACTCGAACGAGGCCGTGCTGGCCAAGCTCCAGTCGGGCGTCGCGGACTACGACGTGGCGGTGCCCTCGGATTACATGCTCAAGATCCTCATTCCCCAGGGGCTCGTCCGGCCGCTCGACCATGGCCGCCTCCCCCACCTGAAGAACCTCGATCCGCGATTCCTCAATCAGCAATACGACCCGGGCAACGGCCACTCCGTCCCCTATCTCTGGGGGACGACGGGGATCGGCTACGACAAGACGAAGGTCCAGGCGCCCGTCGCGCCCGTAGATAGTTGGGCGGCCCTCTTCGACCCGCGCCACGCCGGCCGCATCCTGATGCTGGACGATCAACGGGAGGTCTTCGGCGCGGCCCTGAGACTGATGGGCCGATCGATCAACGAGAAAGATCCCGCCATCCTGCGCCGGGCCGCCGAGATGCTCAAGAAACAGAAGCCGCTGGTGCGCACTTTCAACAGCTCGGACTTCGCCAACCTCCTCGCCGCCGGCGACGTGGACCTTTCCCAGGGCTACAACGGCGAGCTCGCCGAAGCCGTGGCCCGCTCCGCCGGCCGCCTCGCGTACGTGATTCCCAAAGAGGGGGGCACCCTGTGGATCGACAACCTGGCGATCCCCAAGGGCGCCCGCAACGTCGACGCCGCCTACGCCTTCCTCGACTTCGTGATGCAGCCCGAGATCGCGGCGAAGATCGTCAACCACGTCCACTACGCCTGCGCCAACCAGGCTGCCCTGCCGCTGATCGACGGCAAGATCAAGAACGACCCCTCGATCTACCCTCCCCAGGAGGTCCTCAACCGTTGCGAGCTGATCGAGGACCTCGGCGAGACGACGCAGTTGGTGGATCGGCTGTGGACGGAGGTCAAGGCGCAGTAAGCAAAGCTTCGCGTCGTGCTCCGCTTCTCGTCTTTCCGGAGATCTGGAATCCGGTCCAGGCGTGAGGTATGCTCTGGCCGGATCGCGAGGTTTCTACGACAGAGAGTCAGGTTTTTGACACGGACCCGCGCGGCGGCGATCGTGCCGTCCGATGCGGCCTCCCTGGCACATGCGTTGCTGACGAGGGTCTGACGTGAAGAGGCAAAAGAAATCAACCGGGCCTGGCGCGGCTTCCCTCGCGGCGCGACGCTGCGCTGCGCTCCTTCTGCTGCTGCTCTCTCTCGCGCTCCCGGCGCGCGCCAGGACGGCGCACGGCGTGAGCCCCGATCCTCCCCTCGCCGCGAGCTTCGAGCTTCCCACGCGCACCGGCACCGTAGCGCTCGATGGGCTGCGGACGAAGGTGGTGCTCGTCGATTTCTGGGCCTCGTGGTGCGGGCCCTGCCGACAGTCGTTTCCGTGGTTGAGCACGATGTCGGAACGCTACGGGGAGAATGGCCTGGTGGTCGTCGCGATCAATCTGGACAAGGATCGGGATCTGGCGCAGGCGTTCCTGCGCCAGTTCTCGCCGCCCTTCATCGTAGCGTTCGACCCCGAGGGAAAAACGGCTGAAGCGTTCAACGTGACGGCCATGCCGTCGAGCTTTCTCGTGAGCCGGTCAGGACGCCTGGTCTACTCCCATGCCGGGTTTGACCTGCGGGATGCCGACACGATCGAGAAGCAGATCAAGAAGCAGATCAAGGAGGAGATGACCAAATGAAAAAACCGGCGAAGTGGCCCTTGCGGCTCGCCCTCGCCCTGGCGCTGGCGGTCCTGGCCGGCGGCTGTGCCACCGTTCGACCCTGGGATCGAGACCTTCTCGCCGAGAAGGGGATGAGGCTCATTCCCTGCCCCATGCTGCACTCCATCGACGAGCACATCTATTTCAGCAAAGAGGCCTCGACCGGGGGGCAGGACGTCGGCGGAGGGGGCTGCGGGTGCAACTAGGACCGGCGGGCTTCACTTCCTCCACTTCGGCACTGCGTGAACGGCTGGGCAAGGCCGCGCTCGCCCTTCTCCTCGTGCCGTCCGCGGCGATGGCCGAGCCGGCGGTGACGGCGGCGGCGGCGGCGGCGGCGGCGAACCAGGTCGACTACACGGCGCTCTATTACGGCGAGCAGAGCCGGGTTCAGGTGTACGAGCCGATCGTCCGCGCCACGCGCCTCTTTGGCGACGGCCAGTCGCTCTCCGCCCAACTCGGAATCGACGTCATCACCGGCGCCTCGCCGAGCGGTGCGCGGCCCTCGGGCAGCGTGCAGACGATGACGACCGCATCGGGCCGGGTCGTCAACGTTCCCGCCGGCAGCATCCCGTCGGTGCGGTTCCAGGACCATCGCGCGGGGCTGGACGGCGAATGGCAGAAACCTTGGGGCAAGATCGTCACCTCGACCTTCGGAGTCCACGCCTCGCGCGAGAAGGATTACCAGTCGCTCGGCATCACCGGCAAGGTTTCCGCCGAGCTGATGCAGCGGCTGCTCACCGTCACCGCGGGCGGCGGTTACAATGATGACAGCGTCTTTCCGGTCGGCGGAACACCGGTCGGATTGTCCGACGGCAGCGAGGTTTCCAAGAGAGCGAATTCCAAGCGGGTCACCAACCTGCTGCTCGGCGTGTCGCGAGTGCTGACGCGCCGCTGGATCCTGTCCCTGGACGGGTCCCGCACCCTTGAGAAGGGTTATCTGACCGAGCCCTACAAAGTCATCAGCCTCGTGGACCCCTTCTCCGGCGAGCCCCAGGCGGAGGTGACGGACAACCGGCCGTCGACACGGACCCGGACTTCGGCGCTTTTGAGCTCCGCCTATCACTTCACGCACGACATCGGCTACGCGTCGTACCGCTATTACCGGGACACCTGGGGAATACGATCGAACACGCTCGACCTCAAGTACCGGCATGACCTGGAAGGCGACTGGTACATCGAGCCACACATCCGCTACTACCGGCAGAGCGCCGCGGATTTCTTCACCACCGGCATTTCCAGCTTCCTGGCCCCGCCGGAATTCGCCACCAGCGACTACCGCCTCGGCCGCTTGACGACGCTGACCCTCGGAGCCAGTTTCGCTTTCCATGTCGGCGACAATCCATCGCAGTGGAACCTCCGCGCCGAATACATACGGCAGGCGGGGGACAGCTCGCCGCCGAGCTCGACCGGCACCAAGAGCTCCTTTGACCTGTCCCCGCCGATCAATACGGTCACGGCCGTCCTCGGCTACTCGTTCAACTTTTGAGGTCGAGCGCTTGGCCCGCGCCATTCACCCTGCGGCTTCCCCGCCACGGCGCGGGCCGGCGCTCGACCGCATCGAGGACTACTTCGCCGGCCGCTTCGAGGCGATGGCCAGCCCGTGCACGGTGCTCGTCGACGGCGACGACCGTGACGAAGCAGCGGCGCTCGTCGAGATCGCGGCGCGGGAGGCGCTGCGCATCGAGCGCAAATTCAGCCGCTACCGTACGGACAACCTGATCCACGAGATCAATCATGCCAACGGACGGCCGGTCGAGGTCGACGAGGAAACGGCGCAACTGATCAGCTATGCGGCTACCTGCTGGGAGATGTCCGCGGGGCTTTTCGACATCACCTCCGGTGTGCTGCGGCGCGTCTGGAAGTTCGACGGCGGCAGCCGCGTCCCGGGACAGAAGGCCGTCGAGGCGTGCCTCGAGCGCGTGGGCTGGGGACGGGTCACCTGGCAGGATCGCACGCTGTCGATGCCCGCCGGGATGGAGATCGACCTCGGAGGCATCGGCAAGGAGTACGCGGTGGATCGCGTCGCCGGGCTCCTCGCGGCGCAGACCGCGAGATCGTTCCTGGTGAACTTCGGAGGCGACCTCTTTGCCGGCGGCCTGCGGCGCGGCCATCGCACGTGGGGAGTTGGCATCGACGATCCGGGCCGCACGGGGCAGGCCGCTCTGTACCGGCTGGACGTCGCTCGCGCGGGTCTCGCGACGAGCGGCGACTCCCGGCGCTACGTGCAGTGGCGAGGCCAGCGGCTCGGCCACATCCTGAATCCCAAAACCGGCTGGCCCGTCGCCGGCGCGCCGCGCTCGGTGACCGTCGTCGCCCGCACCTGCCTGGAAGCCGGAACGATCTCCACCCTGGCCTATCTCCAGGGACCCGAAGCGCGGATCTTCCTGGAGCAGCAGGGCGTCCAGTTCTGGATTCTGTGAGGACCAGCATCGACGCCGTCGGTGGTCTGGCAAGGTGGCGAGACCGAGCGTCCAGATTGACTCCCGGTTGGAGGCCTTGCCCCGTGTATGGCTGACTCACGGAAAGCCGGCCCGCTTCTCCTCCGGTGTCGTACCAAAGACCGCTGGCACTCTCAGCTCGCCTTCCTCGAAAAAGAGCTCTCCGTTCACCACGATTTGAAGCTTGGTCGTACTCGGCGGACTGCCGGACGTCATCTCACCCACTGCCTGCTGCTTTGCTTTGAGCCGGCCGGCAGGGGTGTTGGCTGACCCGGCGAAGGCCACCTGCACTCCCTTGGCCAACTCTTCGTCGGTGAATTCGTGGCCCGTGACCTTCACCGACAGCAACTGATCGAAGTCCGGCGGGGCCACGATCAAGTGCGCCAGGAAGAGCTCCCCTCCTTTGCCGAAAAGCAGGTATTCCAGCCGTGCGGGTCTCTTGGCCTTGGGGTCGAATTCCCGAAAATGCACGACCCGCTTCACACGGACTTGAACGTCACGGAGGATGACGCCCTCGCCGTTTGGGCTTGGCTTTTCTAAATGACCACGAAGGACTTTGGCCGTGAAAGACCGAGGAGGTTTAGCATCGGGTCCCGTTGGGGCGAGCTCGGAGAGCACGAACTTCTCTTGCGGCCCCAGTGTGTAAAGCCTAGGTGCCCCGGGGGTCTGGCGGTCTTTCACATACTCGTCTTGATGATCAAAGACCACCTCGAAGATCGCCTGGAACCGGTGAGGCATGATGAATTTCTTCTTGAGATCCTCCGGATCCTGGAACATGGGGAGATGGGAAAGGTATACGGTCCTCTCGCCAATCACCACCATGTTGTGAGTTGCGACGTCGGGATTCGCAGGGTGCTGCTGTGCGGCGGTACTCCGAGCCCAAAAGAGACCAAGCGCCAGGGTCACGGCAAAGGCAGCGATAATGCTATTCTGATTTCTCATGGTCATTCCTCCTGTGGCAGTGTACTTCAACGTGCCGATGCCGGCGGATCGCCGCACCTGCCGCGGGTACCCGGGCCACTCGCCTATATATTTCGCCGCAGAGCAGAAGGATCTGACATCATCCACGGGCCGCACCGGCGGTCGCGGCCGGGTTGACGAATCCAAGGCCGAGCAGCCCTCCGGAATCCATCCCGCTGGCTGGTGCGTAGCATGGTGGTGGAAGGCAACCAAGGAGGCATGACATGAACGGAATCTTCAAGCGGAGCTGGCTGGCGTTGGCCGGGCTCCTGATGGCTGCCGGCCCGGGCGCCGGTGTTGCCCGTGCGGCGCAGCCGGCTCCGCCTCACCCGCTGGCCAAGGCCGCCTTCGCCGGCGGCTGCTTCTGGTGCGTGGAGGCGGCGTTCGACAAGGTCGCGGGCGTGGTCTCCACCACCTCGGGCTACACGGGCGGCACCAAGAAGAATCCCACCTACGAGGAGGTCTCGGCTGGCGGCACCGGCCACGCCGAGTCCGTCGAGGTGGCCTACGATCCGGCGAAGGTCAGCTATCAGAAGCTGCTCGACGTCTTCTGGCACAACGTCGATCCCCTGGTGAAGGACCGCCAGTTCTGCGACACGGGGCACCAGTACCGCTCGGCGATCTTCTACCACGACGAGACGGAGAAGCGCCTGGCCGAGGCGTCGAAGGCCGAGGTGCAGAAACGTTTCAAGCAGCCGATCCAGACCGAGATCGTGCCGGCCGGCCCCTTCTATCCCGCGGAGGAGTACCACCAGGATTTCTATAAGAAGAATCCCATCCGCTACAAGTTCTACCGTAGCGGCTGCGGCCGTGACCGGCGCCTGCAGGAGCTCTGGGGGACGAGCGGCGAGTAGGGGGGACGGCCGGACCGGACCGTTACGAGGTTGCGTCTTTTCGAGATGCTGAGGATCTGCGCTATACTGGATCCTCAGCATCGATGACAACTCGGCCCATCCTGTTCCTTGCTGCGGCTCTCGCGACGCCACTGGCGGCGGTTCCAAGTCCCGGGCCGTTCGGCGCGGCGCCCCCCGTCGTCCAGCCCGGTCCACCGCAGGTCCCTTCAGACCCGGACCGCTGGCTGCCGTGGCGGGTGTTCACCTGGCGGGACGGGGTCAAGCCCGGAAACCCCGGTCTGGCCCAGGACACTCGGGGGTACATCTGGGCGTCGACGCCTGAGGGGCCGGTCCGCTACAACGGGCAGAGCTGGCAGAAGGTCGAGATCCCGGGTGAGCACACACCGGTCGGCCCCTTTTCCCTGTTGGCCGCAGGGGACGGCAGTCTGTGGTTCGGCTTGCCGGAAGACCGGCTGCTGCGGCTGCGTGCCGGCGTCTGGCGCCGGTTCGATCCTCGCTCCGGCGTGCCGGCCGGCATCATCGCATCGCTGATCGAGACCGTGGAGCGGGGGCGGAGCACGGTGTGGGCGGGCACTGGCTCGGGCCTGGGGCGGTGTCGCGGCGACACCTGCATGGAGGTGCCCGCGCTGCATGGCCAGGCCGTGCACACCCTCGCCGCCACCCGCGCTGAAGATGGCCGGCTCGCCCTCTGGATCGGCACCAATCACGGCCTGCTGCGGCTCGACGACGCCGGCGGCGACCACCCGATCCTCTCTCCCCTTTTCGACGATCCCGCCGTGCTCCCCGACCGCTCGATCCGCAGCCTCGCCGAGACCGTTGGCAAGGATGGCCAGAGCTCGCTCTGGGTGGGGACCGACCGGGGCCTTGCCCGTTTGCGGGGTGGAGTCTGGAGCCGCTACGATGCCGGCTCGGGCTTCCCTCCGGGGCCGGTGGCCAAGCTCCTGGCGAGCCGCTCGCCCGATGGCGAGCTCATCGTCTGGGCGGGCAGCTTCCGCTCCGGCCTCCTGCGCATCCAGGACGATGGCCGTTGGCAGGCTTTCGACAGCCGCTGCGGGCTGCCGGCGAACTACGTCTACGACCTGTTGATCACCGGGTCCGGCAAGGACCACTCCAGCCTCTGGCTGGCCACTCCGGCCGCTCTCGCCCGGCTCGACCGCGAGCAGTGGCACGCCGTGGACACCCGCTCAGGGCTGCCCAACGACGTGGTCTTCGGCGTCGGCGAAGCGACGTTCCCGGACGGCCAGCACACCTTCTGGATCGGCACGCTCGGCGGCATGGTCCGCCTCACGCCGCGCGGCTGGGAGCGCTTCTCGCCCTCTCCTGCCGGGTCGGAGGTGATCTTCAGCGCGACCAACGCGCAGGAAAAGGATGGAACGGTGTCTCTCTGGCTGGGGACGGTGGAGGGACTGCGGCGCTTCTCCCACGGCCGCTGGACGAGCTTCAGCACCCATAACGCCCCCCTCCCCCACGAATGGATCATGTCCCTGCTGGCGGTGCCTTCACCGCGTGGTGCGGAGATCTGGGCCGGCACTGCCAGGGGGCTCGCCCGCTTCGCAGAGGGCCGCTGGACCGTCTTCCGGCCGCAGGATTCGGGCCTTCCCGGCCCCGAGGTCCGCGCCCTCGCCCTGGTGCCGCGGCCCGCCGGCGCTCCCGTCCTCTGGACGGGCACGGATGGCGGCGTGGCGCGCCTCGCGGCCGAGCGCTGGGAGGCAGTGCGGGTCCCCTGTCTGCCTCACCCCCGGGTCATGGCCCTCCTGCCGGTCACGGTCGGCGACGGCACTGGCTGGCTCTGGATCGCAACCCAGGGCGGGGTCGCCCGTATGCGACTGGACGGGGCGGGAAACCTCCAGGGACCCTGCGAGGCGCTGACGGACCACACCCGGCCGGCCCTGAGCAACGCCGCAGTCGCCCAGGTCCAGACCGACCTCTACGGCCGTGTCTATCTCTTTACCGACTGGGGAGTGGACCGCCTCACCCTGGCGCCCACGGGAGGGCTGGGCGCCGCGCGGCTGGAGACCTTCAATGCCGGCGATGGCCTGCCGGGCATGGAGTTCAACCGCGCCTCCTACCGCGACCGCCTGGGCCGCATCTGGGGTGGCGCCACGGGCGGCGCCGCCATTCTCGATCCTGCTCCGCCCCTGGGCGCCGCGCCCCGCCCGGTTGCTCCGCTGCTCCTCGAGCACGTCAAAGTAGCAGGCCGGGAGCGTCCCCTCGTTCCCGGCGCCCCTCTGCGCCACGACGAGAACAGCCTGGAGTTCCAGTTCGCCCTGCTGAGCTACCGCCGCGAGCACGCCATCCTCTACCGCACCCAGCTCGCCGGCCTCGAGGACGAGCCCACACCCTGGAGCCGGGAAGCTCACGTGGTCTACAACCGTCTCCCCCAGGGCACCTACACCTTCCGCGCCTGGGGGCGGGACGGCGAAGGCACGGTCTCCGGTCCGATCCAGGTCGATTTCCGGGTGCGGCCGGCGCCCTGGCTCACCCTTTGGGCCATTGCCCTCTATGCACTCACCCTCGTGGGTCTCGGCTGGGTAGGCAACCAGCTCCGGGCGAAAGCCCGCCGCACCGCTCAGCTCGAAGCGCAGGTCGCCGAACGCACCCGCGAGCTGGCGGAGGCCAACCGCAAGCTGGAGTTGTCCTCGGTCACCGATCCGCTGACCGGCTTGAGCAACCGCCGCTTCCTCGACCTCAACATCGGTCCCGACCTGAGCCAGGCCGTGCGCAACGCCCAGCAGTCGCCGGCGCTGCGGGACCACAATGCGGACCTGATCTTCTACTTCATCGACCTCGATCACTTCAAGCGGCTCAACGACTGGATCGGTCACGCCGGCGGCGATACCGTGCTGGTGGAGCTCGGCCACCGCCTGCGGCAGGTGGCCCGCACCACCGACGCGACCGTGCGCTGGGGGGGCGAGGAGTTCCTGATCGTCAGCCGCTGGACGAATCGCGAGGCGGGAGGTGAGCTGGCGGTGCGGATTCTGGAGGCGGTGGCCGGCGAACCCTTTGTCGTCGAGGGCCAGCAGGTCCACATTACCTGCTCGGTGGGCTGGGCTCCCTATCCATGGTCTCGCATCGAACCCGACTCTCTCTCTTTCGAGGAGGTGCTGAGCCTGGCCGACCGCGCCCTCTACCTAGCGAAGCGCGAGGGGCGCAACCGGACGGTCGGCGTGCTCCCCGGCCCGGACAACCCGGCCGGCGGACCCGTGCCGGAAGGATCTCTCAAGGCCATGGAGGGGCAACTCGTCGAGCTGGTGCGGCAGCAGGGACCGGACGTCGTCCCCTCCTTCGCGCCCGCCTCTCCCGACTCCTCCCAGATCCGCGCCGCCACGCGAGCGACGTAGACCGGGCCGGGGCGCCCGGAATCTCTCCTGCTAGACTCACCGCCATGCGCATCGTGTCCCTCGTCCCCAACGGCACGGAGATCCTGTTCGCAGTGGGCGCGGGCGAGCTGGTGGTCGGCGTCTCCCACGAGTGCGACTTTCCCGAGGAGGCCCGGGCGCGGCCAATCCTCACCGGCAGCGCCCTGACGCCCGGGATGACCGCCGCCGAGGTGGACGCCGCCGTCTCCGCTCAGGTGGGGAGCGGCGCGAGCCTCTACACGCTGGACGAGGGACGGATCGCCGAGCTCGCGCCCGACGTCATCGTCACCCAGCAGCTCTGCCCGGTCTGCGCGGTGTCCACCGAGCAGGTGGAAGGCGCTGTCCGCCCCCTCCCCCGCTGTCCCGAGGTGGTCTCCCTCGATCCCAAGTCGCTGGCGGACGTCTTCGCGGACGTCCGCCGGGTGGGCGAGCTCACCGGCCGCGCGGACCGGGCCGGGGCCCTGCTCGAAGGCCTTCAGGTGCGGCTGGACGTGGTCCGCGCCACGGTCGCCGGCAACGCCGGCAAGCCCCGCCCCCGGGTGCTGGCCCTGGAATGGCTCGATCCGCCGTTCGCCGGTGGCCACTGGGTGCCGGAGATGATCGCCCACGCAGGCGGCGAGGACGTGATCGCCAGGCCGGGCGACCCCTCCGCCCGCCTCACCTGGGAGCAGGTCGCCGCCGCCGATCCAGACGTGATCGTCGTCATGCCCTGCGGCTTCGACGAGGCCGGCGCCGGGGCGCAGATCGAGACGATGGCCGCTCGTCCCGAGTGGCAGTCGCTGCGGGCCGTCCGCGCAGGCCGGGTCCACCCGGTGGACGCCAACGGCTGCTTCAGCCGCCCCGGCCCGCGCCTCGTGGACGGCATCGAGCGGCTGGCGGCGATCTTCCACGGGGAGCCCCCCAGGATCTCGTCATGACGAACGTGGAGCTCGACGGCCTGCCCGTCAACCTCGACGATCTGCTCAACGCCCGGTCGATCGAGAGCAATCGCATCGAATTCAAGGCGGGCTGGGACGACCAGATCAAAGCGTCGACGGTCCGCACGATCTGCGCCTTCGCCAACGACCTCCTGAATCTGGGAGGCGGCTATGTCGTCCTCGGCGTACGGGAGGAGGGGGGGCGTGCAATCCTGCCGCCGATCGGGTTGGGGACTCTGGACCTCGACAGGGTCCAGAAGGAGATCCGGGGGGTGTGCAAGAGAATCGAGCCGGATTACCTACCCCTGGTCTTTCCAGTGCAGTACGAGGGCGTTCCGCTCTTCGTGATCTGGGCGCCAGGTGGAGATACCCGTCCTTACCAGGCCCCAGAGAACCTGAAGGTCTCCGGCAGCCCGCTCCAGTTCTGGATCCGTCGCTCCTCGGAAACGATCAAAGCTCAAGGGGAGGATCTCCGCCAACTCGTGGCGCTGACAGCCAGGGTACCCTTCGACGACCGCCGGAACCTGGAGGCTCGGATCGAAGACCTGTCTCCGTCTCTGGTTCGCCAGTTCCTGAACCAGATTGAAAGCGATCTCGTCAATCATGACCCTCCGATCGATGACCGACAGATCTTCCGAATGATGAATCTGGTGGTGCGCGTCAACGCTCATGAAGTCCCCCGCAATATCGGACTCATGTTTTTCAACAACGATCCAGACCGGTTCTTCGCCGGGACGAGGACCGAAGTGGTGCAGTTCGGTGACGATGCGGGAGGGGACCTGATCGAGGAGAGGATTTTCCGCGGCCCCATACCGCAACAGATCGTATCTGTGCTCAACTATCTCAACAGCCTGGGTGGAACTCTGCTCCAGAAGGTCAGCGGCCAAGCCGAGGTCGAAAGGAGCGTGGCGTATCCATCCGGTGCCGTCGAAGAGGCCCTCGTCAACGCCTTCTACCATCGCGGCTATGACGACCCTCCCGAGCCGGTCAAGGTTTATTTGTACCCGGACCGCATGGAGGTCATCAGCTATCCCGGTCCGGTCCCGGGAATTCAGCGGAGTTACTTCCAGGCCGGGGGTTCGTTGCCCCCTGTTCCCGCCCGCAACCGCAGGATCGGGGATTTTCTGAAAGAGCTGCAGCTCGCCGAGAAGCGCGGCTCCGGCATTCCCAAAATCCAGCGCCAGATGCGCCAGAACGGATCTCCCGAAGCCCGGTTTGACTTCGATGAGACACGGACATATTTTCGGACGATCCTACCGGTACACCCCCGTTATCTCGTCCTTCATGCCCTGCGAGAGGCCGGATACCTGTGGGCCACGGGAGAAAAAGAGTCCGCTCTGGAGCACCTGGAGCGCAGCTTCGACCGACTTCCCGATTCGGCGGCACTGACGACACAGATCATCGAATACGCTCTGGCGCTCAATGATTACTCGCGGGCCGAGCGGACTCTCGATCGATATGAGACTGCGGGGGGAGAGTCCATTGATCCCATTCTGACGTTGGTTCGGTATGTGACCACTCGCGGGAGTCTCGAGGAGGCTGAGTCTTTCCTGGCGAAGTTCCAGGTTCTTCCTGGAGACACCGGACCCAAATCTCCTCGACGGGCCATCCGCGAGACCATAGAAGATGCAATCCTGAAAAAGCGAGAGCGAGATTTCGCGGGCGCCCACCATCTGTTCACGGATGCATCTTCTAAACGCCCACACGACCCGAGCCTGATTTACGAGCTGGCGGACACCAAGATCGAGCTGGCTCGAAGGCTCCGGGCCGAAGAGGACCCGGCGATCAAGATCCGGTTGTACCGGGAAGCCAGCGATCTCCTGAGGCGGACCCTCCAGCTTGCGGAGGATCCGAAACGCCAAGCCTGGTATTGGTTCGGCCTGGCCCGAGCCCTCGACGGTCTGGGCGCTCCGAAGCGGGAGATCCAGAGCGCTTTCGAGAACGCTCTGGCTCTGGTGCCCGGCGAGACCGCGTTCCGGGACGCCTATGAGTCCTGGCAGAAGAGAGCTCTGCGGAATAACCCGCCCTCGTCCGTCTAAACATTTGCCGGGAAAGAGTGTCTTACCCGGCAGGGGCGGATCTGAGGTCCGCCTCTGGTCGCGTCCAACCCCTGGACCGACCTCCTCGTCCAAGATGCCTCCGGGCAGACCCCAGGAGGCATCCTTTTTTTCTACCTCGTCCGCAGCCAGCCGAGCACCTGGGTGTCGACCCCGATCCCCTCTCCCAGCCCCACGTCAAGCCGGCGGGGGAAGGCGACGTGGCCGCCGCCCTTCAACCAGCGCACCTCGAGGCGAGGCGTGGGACGCAGGACGGCGCGGACGGCACGCGCGGGCACCATGGGATCGCTCTCCGAGTTGAGCAGCAGGGAGGGGACGCGCAGCTCCGGCAGCCGCGGGGCGACGCTCGCCCGTGCATAGTAGTCCGCGGCGCCGGCGAAACCGTGGCGGGGGGCCACGACGCGATCGTCCCACTCGCGGAGGGTGCGGATGCGGGCCGCCTCCTCGATCGTCAGCGGCTGCGGCCGGCGGGTGGAGACGGCGGCGAAGATGCCGATCAGGCCCCTCAGCAGGTAGCGGCGGTAGATCCAGCGGCCGGGCGAATCGATCTCCTGCTGGGAAAGCCCGAGGTCGAGCGGCGCGCAGACGGCGGCCACGGCGGCGACCCGCGGGTCCTCGACCTCGGTCGCCAGCCTCAGCGTGACGTGCCCTCCGAGCGAGTAGCCGATGACGTAGATCCGCCGATAGCGCCGCAGCTCCTCGCTCGCCAGAGCGGCGTGGAGGTCTGCCGTCAGAGCGGCGTGGTAGAAGTCGTGGTTCTCGAGATCGCAGCCCCGCAGGTTGATCCGCAGACAGGAGAGACCCACCGCCTCGGCAGCCTGGGCGCCACGGAACATGTAGTGGCTTTCGGTGCTGCCGCCCAGCCCGTGGACGAGGATGACGAGCTCCTCGCTCCCGGGCAGCTCGCGCAGCCGCCCAGTCACAGGGACCCGCCCGGTGACAGGGTCCTCCAGGGAGCTTCCCCACGGTCGCCATTCGGGCGCCTGAAGAGGCCGCACACTGTGCCGCAGACGGGGCGCGATCGTCCAGTAGTGGCCGAGGAGCGTCATGGGGCGGAATGGTATCGTCTCGAAGGGGGGACGTCCCAACCTGGGTGAAACGTTTTTCGAGTCTCGGACGTTATATAGATGGACACGAGTGTGATGGAACCCCTCTATCCTGAAATTCGAGTCGCCCTTCGCAGCCGGAACCGCTACGCCCTGGTGAGCGCCATCCGTCTCGGGCTGCGCAAGGCCGGCACCCCGCCGGCGGAGATCGAGCGCTTCAGCCGCGAGGCCCTCTCGACCCAGGATCCCTGCCATTTCGAAAAGCTGTGCAGCCAGTGGGTCTGCATGGATCGTACGTCCTCCCGCGGCGCCGAGTAGGCACCTCCTTCCTGTGAGCCCCCGCCGCAGCTTTTTCGGGGACAAGCCTTCGGGGACAAGTCCTTTCGGGGACAATTGCGCTAGGCTGAAGCCATGAAAGCCATCCGCATCCACAGCCTTGGGGGACCCGAGGTTCTCCAGCTCGAAGATGTCCCGGAGCCCGCTCCCAAGGAGGGCGAGGCCGTCGTCCGCGTCGAGGCGGCGGGCGTCAACTTCATCGACGTCTACTTCCGCACCGGCCTCTACAAGGGACCGGCGCTGCCGTTCACGCTCGGCCAAGAGGCCGCCGGCACGGTGGCGGCCGTGGGCTCCGGCGTCGCCGACGTGGCCGTGGGCGACCGCGTCGCCTATGCCGGCGTTCACGGGGCCTACGCCGAACTGGCGGCGGTGCCGGCGGCGCGGCTGGTCAAGCTGCCGGCTGGCGTCTCCACCCGCCAGGGTGCCGCGGCCATGCTCCAGGGGATGACGGCGCACTACCTCGCCTGCAGCACCTACTCCCTGAAGGAGGGGGATGCCTGCCTGATCCACGCGGCGGCGGGCGGCGTGGGCCAGCTCCTCTGCCAGGTGGCCAAGCTGCGGGGTGCCCGGGTGCTCGGCACTGTCTCCACCGAAGAGAAGGCGCAGCTCGCCCGCGAGGCCGGAGCGGACGAGATCATCCGCTACGACCAGCAGGACTTCGCCGCCGAGGTCAAGCGCCTCACCGGCGGCCACGGCGTGCAGGTGGTCTACGACGGCGTCGGCCGGGCCACCTTCGACAAGGGGCTGGACTCCCTGGCCCGGCGGGGCATGATGGTCCTCTTCGGCCAGGCGAGCGGTCCGGTGCCGCCGTTCGATCCCTCGCTCCTCAACACCAAGGGCTCTCTCTACCTCACCCGCCCCTCCCTCGGCCACTACATCGCCACGGCCGAGGAGCTGCAGCGCCGGGCCGAGGACGTGCTGGGCTGGATCGCAGAAGGGAAGCTCAAGATCCGCATCGGCCTCGAGCTCCCTCTGGCCCAGGCCGCCGAGGCCCATCGTGCGCTCGAAGGGCGGCGCACGACGGGGAAGGTGCTGCTGATCCCGTGACAGGGGGCCGGAGTGGCCGGGACTATGCCGCCGGCTCGTACTCCTCCGGCTCCACTTCCGGCTCACCAGCCAGGATCTTCCGGGCCCTCTCCAGGTCGAGCTCGCCCTCCCAGCGCGACACGGCGACCGTCGCGACGCCGTTGCCGATGAGGTTCGTGATGGCCCGCGCCTCGGACATGAAGCGGTCGATGCCGAGCAGGAGGGCGAGGCCGGCGACCGGGATGTTGCCGACCGCCGACAGGGTCGCCGCCAGCGTAATGAAGCCGCCGCCCGTCACCGCCGCCGCCCCCTTCGAAGTGAGGAGCAGTACGGCCAGGATCTCGAGCTCCTGGCCCAGCGTGACGTGCGTGTTCGTCGCCTGGGCGATGAACAGCGTCGCGAGCGTCAGGTAGATCGACGTGCCATCGAGGTTGAACGAGTAGCCCATCGGCACCAGGAGCCCCACCACCGACTCCGGGCAGCCGAGCCGCTCCAGCTTGCGCATCAGCAGGGGCAGCGCCGACTCCGACGAGGAGGTGCCGAGGACGATGAGGATCTCCTCGCGGATATAACGTAGAAACTTGAGGATTCCGAGGCCCGCCCAGCGCATCACCAGGCCGAGCCCGAGAAGCACGAACAGGAGGCTCGTGACGTAGAAGGTCGCCATCAGCTCGCCGAGGCTCAGGAGGCTCTTGATCCCGTACTTGCCGACGGTGAAGGCCATGGCGCCGAAGGCGCCGAGCGGTGCCACCCGCATGACGATGGCCACGATGCGGAAGAGGACGTGGGAGAGCTCCTCGACGAAGCGCAGCACGAGCGAGTCTTGAGACTTCAAGGCCGCCAGCGCCACGCCGAAGAGGATCGAGAAGAGCAGCACCTGAAGGATGTCTCCCCGCGCGAAGGCGTCCGCCACGTCCTTGGGGATGATGTTGAGGAGGAAATCGATGGTGCTGAGGGAATGGCCGGAAGAGGTGTAGTTGGCGATGGCACTGGTGTCGAGCTTCGCCGGGTCGACGTTCATCCCCGCGCCCGGCCGCACCAGCTTGCCGACGATCAGGCCGAGGGCGAGCGCGAAGGTGGTCAGCACCTCGAAATAGACGATCCCCTTGAGGCCGATGCGCCCCACCCGCTTCAGATCGCCCATCTTGGCGATGCCCGTCACCACCGTCGTGAAGACGATGGGCGCGATCAGCATCTTGACCAGCTTGATGAAGCCGTCGCCGAGCGGCTTCATGGCCGCGCCGAGCGTCGGGTTGAGGACGCCGAGGATCGCCCCGAGAGCGACCGCCACCAGCACCTGAGCATAGAGGCTATGGGCGAACCTTCTCATCGGGCGGCCCTCTCATGACCTGAACGGAAAGCAGGCTATCGGGGATCAGCACGCGGGGTCAAGCCGGCCTGCTCTGCCAGGGCCCGGCAGGTCTCGAAGGGCCATTCGCCGTAGCTCCGGAGCAGGACCATGACCTCGTCGACCGCGAAGCGGCGTGCGATCTCCGCCAGCTTCGCCGCGCACTCCGCGACGGGGCCCTCGATCACTGGTTTGACGACGCCCGGTGCGTGGGCAGGCGCCTCACCGAGGGCCGTGCCAGACGCCATGCTGACCATGACGATGGCGGCCGGCTCCGGAAACTCGGGGCTGGGGACGAAAGCCTGCCGATACTCGCCGAGGATGGCTGGTCCGTCCCGCTCCGCGGGTGCGTGGTGCAGGGAGAAGCAGAAGCCGGTGCCGTGGCGGCCGGCCCAGCGGGCCGCCTCCTCGCCGGTACCCAGCACCCACATCGGCGGCCCCGGTTCCAGAGGCAGCTTCTGGGCCAGCGGGTGCCCGGCCGGCAGGCGACCGGTGAGGAACCCGTGCAGGTCGGCGAGCTTCTCGGAGTGGCTCCGCAGAGTGTCCGCGGGGCGTCCGTCCAGCATCGCCTCGCGCAGCTCCGGCGCCAGCGTCAAGCCGCGAGTGACGCCGAGATCGAACCGCCCTGGCAGCATGAACTCGATGAGGCGCGCGTCCTCGGCGACCCGGTAAGGGCTGTGGTAGTCGAGACACACACCGCCGCTGCCGACGCGGATACCGTCGCTGGTCGCGGCCAGCAGAGCCCCCAGCAGCAGGGGGTTGCCGCACTGCCACTCGCTGTGGTGCTCCCCCAGCCAGTAGCGGCGATAGCCTGACCTGTCGGCCTCGGTCATGAGGTCGACGGCATCTCCAATATTGCCGAAATCGAGGATCGACAGGTCCATGATCGGGAGGCTCATCCTATCACTGGACGGTCTCCGGCCCGGCCGGGCCGCGCCGACCGGTGGCAAAATTGTTGCACGTATAGCAACTGATGCAGTTAGGCCGATCCCGAGAGGCTCGGTTCAAACTGCCAAGGAGGACGCGATGAAAAAGAAGCCGATCCTGAAAATCACGCTCAACCGGGAGACCCTGCTCCGCCTCGAACACGGAGACCTCGAACGGGCGGCAGCCGGCCGGCTCACCGATTTTGTCACCTGCTATGTGACGTGCCTGCGAACCTGCCAGGGGTGCACCGTCTGAACGAGGAGCCGGGAGGCAGGCGAGGAGCTCTCGTCTGCTCTCCCCTCAGTCGATTTCGCGGGCAGCCTTGCCGCTCAGCGCGAGAACCGATGCCGCCGCGAGCACCGCACCCGCTGCAATGAACAATCCTCGGAGGCTCCATTGCGCCAGCACGCCGGAGACGGCGTAGGATACCGGTACCAGTCCCACGGCGGAGAACATCAGCACGCTCATTACGCGGCCGAGCAGCGCGCGCTCCACGCGCATCTGCATCCAGGCGCTGAACTGCACGTTGACGAATCCGACGCCCAGGCCCATCAGCGCCAGCAACGCCGCCACCGCGACGAGCTTCGGCACGATGCCAATGCCGATCAGCTCGAGACCGGCCAGCAGGCTCATGACGATGAACTGCAGACCGCGCTTGCGCGGCCGCTTCACGGTGCCGCCGAGCACGATTCCCGCCAGCGTGCCGCCGCTGAAACAGGAAAGCAACGTTCCGAACGCCGCCGCCGAGCCGAAACGGAATTTCGCCATGGCAGCCAGACCCACGGCAATCGGCCCGGAAACGCAGAAGTTGATGGTGGCGAAGACCATCATCAGCGACAGCAGCGGCGGATCGTTGCGTACCGCGCGCAGGCCCTCGGCGATGGAGTGCAGCATGCTCGGACGAGCCGGCGCGCCGGCTGCGGCAGGGGCCCTGGGCGGATCGGGAATCCTGAACAACGCAGCGATCACGGCGAGGAAGCTCAACGCGTCGAAAAAGAGCGCCGAGGCGATGCCCAAGCTCTTGATCAGCACGCCCGCCGGCGCCGGCCCGGCCATCTGTGCCAGCACCGTGGAGGTCTGCATCAGGGCGTTCGCGGGCTGAAGCTGCTGCGGCTGGACCAGCGTCGGAATCAGCGCCGAGCCGGCGGGAAATGAAAACGCATCCGCAACGCCAAAGGCAAAGGTCAGCACATAGAGTTGCCAGAGTTGGATGAGGTCGCGCCAGATCAGCGCCGCCACCGCGCCGACGAGCACCGTGCGCACCGCCGCCGTCGTGATCAGCACGCGCCGCGCCGAGAAGCGGTCCGTCACCGCGCCGCCGATCAGCATCAGGGCCGCGCGTGGAATCGCTGCGGTCATCAGGATCGTGCCCAGCGCCAGGCTCGAGCCCGTCAGTTGCAGCACCAGCCACGGCAGCGCCACCAGATAGAACTGATCGCCGAGCAGCGAGATCGTCGCGCCGAGCCACAGATTGCGGAAATGCGGCAGGGTGAGGGGATGCCTCAGCGCCGGAGCCGGAGTCGGCTCCAGTGCAGGACTTGCCTGCGAAGGGTTGGCAGACGCTGAGCTCATCGCGCACCTCGCGAACCGACAAGGTCCGTACCGTTCTCGCCCGGCATGATACCCCGTCTCGCGCCGTCAACGACGACGGCGACGGCGCCCCGGCAGCTTGACACGCCGCACACCCAAGCTTATTCTCAAATTTAGATTTGCAAGAAAAGGAGATCCCATGTCCCGCCAGACCAAGACCCGCTCCTGGTGTCAGCCGCTCGTCCTCGTCACCGTGCTCTTCCTGGCCGCCTACGCCGCACAGGCCCAGCCCTACCTGGGCACCGGCGCGGGCAATCCCGGCGTTTCGACGGGAGCCGACAACACCGCGCTCGGAGACAACGCCCTATCCTCCAATACCTCCGGGTTCTTCAATACCGCGGTCGGCTTCGACGCCTGCAGGTCCAACACCTCCGGGTTCTTGAACACGGCGCTCGGCACGTTCGCCCTGGACGCCAACACGACCGGGTCCGTCAACACGGCGATCGGCGCCGGCGCTCTGCCCTCCAACACCACGGGCAGCAGCAACACAGCGGTCGGCACCGACGCTCTGGATTCCAATACGACCGCGAGCGCCAACACGGCCGTCGGCTATGAGGCGCTATTCGGAACCACGACCGGCGGCAACAACACGGCGCTGGGCGCGAACGCGCTAGGCCACACCAGCGGCTCCAACAATATCGGCATCGGAGTGCTCGCCGGCACCAACATCGCCGGCGGCAGCTACAACATCGACATCGGCAACACGGCTCCGGGCAATGAATCCAACACCATTCGCATCGGCGACGTCAATCACCAGACGGCGGCGTTCCTGGCGGGAGTGAACGGGGCCACCAGCGCGAGCGGCGTCGCGGTGTACGTGGACGCCTCCGGCCAGTTGGGCACCGTGACCTCATCGCTGCGCTTCAAGGAGGACGTCGAGACCATGGGTGATGCGAGCCGCGACCTGATGAAGCTCCGCCCCGTGACCTTCCGCTACAAGGCCGGCTACGACGACGGTTCCCATCTTCAGCAGTACGGCCTCATCGCCGAGGAGGTGGCGAAGGTCTATCCCGAGTTGGTCCAGTACGACGACAAAGGCCAGCCCCTCACCGTGCGCTACCATTGGATCAACACGATGCTCCTCAACGAGGTGCAGAAGCAGCACGGAAAAATAGAAGAGCAAGACGCTCAACTCGCCAGGCAGAAGGCGCAACTGGAAGAGCAGGAAGCCCGGCTCAAGCGGCTGGAGTCCCTGCTCGGTCGGCAGCCGGAGGCGGCCAAGGCGCCTTGAGCGGTCTAGTGCAGACCCGCGGCGTATGCCCGCGCCGCGGGTTTAGCATCGGTTTCGACTACTCCACCCGCCGCCATTCCCGCGGCGCCTCGGATCGATATCCTTCGAAAAGCAGTCCCCCGCACGGCGCGAGGATGCGCCCCGCCTCGTAGAGGACGACCGGGTCCAGATCGGAATAAGCGGTCGACTCCCCGCGCACGAAGGAGCCTGCGAGTCTCGACGAGCGCTGCGACCAAAGCTTGTTCTCCTTGCTCCAACTCTAGCCCGATTGGGTTCCCCAGCGCGAGCAATCCGCGGTACCATCTTCCCGTTACCAGGTGCGGTAGTCGGATACGGAGAAGGCCCGGGCTCAGCCGGTCGCGTCCCGCTCCTTCCTCGGGACCAAGGGGGAACGTATTGACAACGTATCCCGGAATCGAACGGCTGGTGGAGAGCCTGCGCCGCCAGGGCGTCGACGACGAGGTCATCAACACCGCCGTCGCCGAGATGAGGTCGACCTGACCCAGGGCTCCCCTACCGCCGTTTCACCGCCGACTGCTGGCCCGTTCCCGGCGCCGTCAGGAGCTTGAGCGGCTTCTTCGGCGCGAGGCCCGCCTCGCGCTGCCAGTCCGCCATCTCGGCGAAGGACCAGGTGCCGGACTCACTGGTGAGGGCGAAGTAGAGGTCGAGGAGGGCGCCGATCTGGCCCGCCTCGTCGGGTGAGCTCGGGCGGTAGAGTTCCTGGATGACGAAAATTCCTCCGGGACGCAGGGCGCGGGCGATCCGCTTTGCCAGGGCGCGGTTGGTGGCGTCATCGAAGTGGTGGACGAGGTTGGAGACGAAGACCACGTCCCAGGCTTCGGTTCCCAGGTCGTCGGTCAGGGCGTTGCCGGCGCGATGGACGACGCGGTCCCCCATCTCCTCCTGGGCCAGCAGGGGCGCGGCGTGCTCGACCGCCTCCGGCAGGTCCAGGATCACGGCGCGCAGGCCCGGATGACGCCGGCAGATCGCCGCCGAGAGGAGGCTGTGGGCGCCGCCGACATCCAGCAGGTCCTTCGCTCCCTTCGGCACCGGCGTCCGCCGCGCCACCTCGGGTGCCCAGGTGCAGACGGTGGCCCGCATCCCCCGCTGATAGATCCCCCACTCCTCCCGGGTCATCGAGTCGTGAATGTCCAGGGGCTTGCCCGTGCGCACGAAGTCGCCGGTGCGCGCGATGAAGTCCCACTCGCGGAAGAGGAGCAGCATCTTGTCGCGCAAGGACTCTTCGGCATCGGCCAGGAGCCACTTGCGCGCCAGGGGCGTCAGGGCGTAGCGGCCGGCTTCGAAGCGCAGGTACTCGCAGCCGGCGAGGGCGTCCAGGAGCTTGCGCGTGGCCCGCGGCTGGCTGACGCAGCGGGCGGCGATCTCCGCCGCCGTGAGCGGCCCCATCGCCAGGGCGTCGAAGACGCCAAGCCGCGTGCCCTCGATCACCGCCCGCGCCAGGAGCATTGCGACGTGGGTGTCCAGGAGCGGCTGCGGCAACAGGCCCAGCTTCGCTCCGATCCATTCGACGGGGTTCTGGGGAATCCCTCCCAGCTTCATGCCTTATCCTAGCGCCGGCCTTCCATGAACCGCCGCAGGGCGCGGTTGACGAGCACGGGATCGCCGGCGGCTTCGGGGCCGAAGGCGATCCCCACCGTGTCCCCCTCCCGCCAGGTGACCGTGCCGTTGACGTCCAGGATGGCCGGCTCGCCGGGCCGGCCGAGGCGGAAGCGGAGGAGGAACCCGGTCTGCCAGGCCGCCGGCACGCCGGAGAGGCCGACGCCGCCCAGGGAGAGGTTCTCCAGGGTCACCGACAGCTTCGCGCCGTCCTCCAGCTCGAGGACCGCCGGCACGCCCAGCCGGATGCGCACGTCCCGCTGGCCGGCGAGCCCCAGCAGGGCGGAGACGTTCATGCCGTGGCGCCGGATGACCTCGGCCCGGAACTTGAGCTCCAGGGCGGGGTTCTCGCGCACCAGCTCGATGAGGTCGGGCTTGTCGACCCGCAGCAGGACGGTGGGTGCCGCAGTACGGGCGGAGGCGTAGCGCCGGGCCTTGTCGTTGAGCAGTCCCATCTCGCCGAAGAAGCCGCCCGCCTCCAGACGCGCCAGCACCTGCTGGGGCTTCCCCTGCAAATCGCGGAAGACGGTCACCAGCCCCTCCTCGACGATGTAGAAGGCATCGACCGGATCGCCCTCGCGGAAGATCAGCTTGTAGGCCGGATGGCGCTCGACCTCCAGGAGACCCGCCAGACGCCCGAGCTGCTCGTCGTCCAGGTCCTTGAAGAGGGTGATCGTGCGCAGGAAGTCCTTCAATCCAAGACCCTCCGCATTTTGCATTTTGGATTTTGGATTTTGGATTGAAAGAGCACAGCAGCACCTTCCTCCACAATCCAAAATCGGAAATCCAAAATCCAAAATGCATTCATCCGTCCAGCTCCTTGACCAGGCCTTCCAGCCGGCCGCGCTCGCCGGGATCCGACTCCAGGTTGAGGGCGTGGCGGAAGCAGCGCACGGCGGCCTCCTTGTCGTCGAGCTGATAAAGGTAGATGGCGCCCGTGGTCTTCCACAGGTCGGCCCGGTTGGCAGCGATGCGCAGGAGCTGCTCGTAGAGCTGGGCGGACTCGCGGAAGCGGTGCAGGTCGTAGGCGGTACGGGCGGCGTTCTCGAGCGGCACCGGGTTGGCGGGGGCGCGCCGCGCGGCTTCGTGGAAATCGAGGAGCGCCGGCTCGAGGCTGCCGCTCTCGGCGCGCGCGATGCCCCGCTCCAGGTAGACCTCGGGCTCGTGGGCGCCGGCGCGCAGGGCGGTGTCGAGCACCGCCAGCGCCGCTTTGCGGTCGCCCCGCTGGCGCAGCAGGCGCGACAGGTTGGTCGCCGCCACTGCCAGGGCCGGGTCGAGGGTCAGGGCGCGGCGGTACTCCCGCTCCGCCTCCGGCTTCTTCCCGAGGTCGAGCAGGCAGCCCGCCGCGTCGGCGATCGGCACGGCGTTGAGATCGTTCTCGTTCGCCGCCCGCTGGAAGAGGGCGAGGGCGGACTCCGTGCGGCCGGTCTGGCGCAGGCAGAAGCCGGCCAGGCTCAAGGCCGGAAAGTTGTGGGGGTCCTGCTTGACGATCGCCTGGAGCTCGGGCAGGGCCGCGGCGCAATGCCCCTCCTGCACGCTCTGGGTCACGCGGTGGAGGTCCCTGGCGAGGCCGGCCATGGCCCGCGGGTCGGGCAGGCTGCCCGTCACCGGTCCCTCGGCGACGCCGCCGAGGTAGCCGAGGCTGGCGAGCTGGCGGCGCTGCTCCGCGGAGAGCACGTTCTCGGCGCGGACGGGGGCGTCGAGCTTCTCGCCCTGATCGCGCAGGAACGCCGCCAGCTTCCCCTCCCAGGTGCGCGCCGCCTGCGCCTGCGTGGGCGCCAGGTCGCGGCTCTCGCCGGGGTCCGCCGTCAGGTCGTAGAGGCTGCTCTTCGGCGCCTTGAGATATACGAAGCGGTCGTTGGCGAGCGACCGCAGCGGGTACCACTTGTAGGCGAAGAAGTGGAGGAAGCTCTCGGTGTAGGTCTGGCGGGAGCAATCGGCGCCCGTGGCGCCCGTGGCGCCCGCGGATACCGGCAGCAGGCTGCGGCCGTCGAGGCCGGAGACCGGCGCCGCGCCGGCCAGCCCAAGGAGCGTTGGCGTCACGTCGGCGGTGCGCACCAGGCAGTCGCTGACCCGGCCGCGGGGCACGTCCGGTCCGGCGAGGATCAGCGGCACGCGACGGGCGGCGCGGTAGAGCAGCAGACCATGGGTCGTCTCGCCGTGCTCGCCCAGCATCTCGCCATGGTCCCCCACCGCCAGCACGTCGGTCGCCGCCGGCAGCTTCTTCAACAGCTCGCCGATCTGCTCGTCCATGAAGGCGATCTCGCCGTCGTAGAGGCGGTGAGGTCCCTTGGCGGCGTCGGCGAAGCGGGTCGGCGGCCGGTACTCCTCGTGGGGGTCGTAGTAGTGGACCCAGAGGAAGAACGGCGGCTTCAGGCCGGCGACCGTTTTCAGGGCGGCGGCCGTGGTACTCTCTGCCGTCCTTTCCGAAACCAAGCTCCCCTGGGCGTAGCCGGTTCCCAGGTCGTCGTCGTAGATGCGGAATCCCTGGTCCAGGCCCTGGCGCCGCGCCAGGACCACGGCCGAGACCACCGCCGCCGTGTCGTAGCCGCGGGCCGCCAGGCGCCTGGCGAGCGTCTCGACCTTGGGCGACAGCACGAAGGTGCCGTTGTCGCGGACGCCGTGGTGGGGTGGAAAGAGACCGGTGAGGATGGTGGCGTGGCTGGTCAGGGTGATGGGGGCCGCGGTGTCGCAGCGGGCGAAGCGGGTGCCGCGGGCCGCCAGGGCGTCGAGATTGGGGGTGTGCGCGTCCTTGTAGCCCCAGGCCCCCAGGTGGTCGGCACGGGTTGTATCCAGGGTGATGAGGACCAGGTTGGGCGGCGTGCGCTGGCCCGGCTCCGGCGCGGCTGGCCGGGCCGAGACCAGGGCGGCCAGGAGGGCGGCGCCGAGGGCGAGACCGGCGAGGGCAGCCGGTCGAAAAAAGGTGGATCGCTTTTGGCCTCGGCGAGCACCTTGTCTGATGTCAGCCATCATAATGCATTTTCCTGCCGCATAAAAGGCGTAACGACTCCGCTGCTTCAGATCGGGGGGCGAGTATAGCAGCCACGGAAGTTCTGATCAGGTGATTGTCGGGTGGGGGGAGAGTCCTTTCCACCCGTGCGGTAACTCTGGAGGTTTGTTACCTCCCATTTCGCTGTTCCCCTAGGAGGGGGGACCATTCTCATGATGGCAAAATCTCGTGTTCCTCTGTCGGTGCGCCTCACGCTGTTCCTGCTGTTGAGCGTCGTCGTCGCGATCCCGGCCACGGCCCAGGTCGCCAAGCAGGGCAACGACGTCCTGTCGTCGCTGGCCTTCACCCATGACAAGCTGCTGCCGTCGCAGCCGGTCGAGCCCCTGGACAACGTCCAGAGCCTCGTCAGCTCGAACCTGCAGAACGGCTGGGCGGCGTTCCTCCTCGGCGCCAATCCCACCTGGAAGGCCACGGTGGACCACCGCTCCGGCCTGATCGCCTTCGCCGAAGGCGGCAATATCGCCTGGGTGCCGGGACGCGGCAACTCCCTCACCAACTCCAACATCGCCAGCTTCCTGGGCGGCCGCGCCAAGCCTGACGTTTCGGTGGTCGACGCCATCGCCCGCAACTACCTGCCGCGGGTGACGCCCCTCCTGGGCATCGACCCCACCACCCTCGTCCTCAACCCGGGACGCTCGGGCCAGCCGGCCGGCCATGTCTGGTTCGTGGACTACGACGTCGTCCGCGAGGGCCTGCCCATCGAGAACGCGCGGGTCGTCTTCCGTGTCAACAACGGCAACCTGATCCAGTTCGGCACTGAGAACGTCCCCTCCCCCGGGGCGGTCGTGCCGCCCACCACCCTCACCCGCGACCAGGCCCTGGCCGTCGTGTCGAAGTTCGTCGGCGGCTTCAACGTGGCCGACAGCTTCCGTGACAACGGCAGCCTCCACCTGCTGCCGGCCAACGTGCCGAACAACGGCTTCGCCGAGGGCTTCAAGTTCGGCCAGGGCCGCGGCATCGCCAAGGTCTGGCAGTTCATCTTCCACCGCGACGGCGTCATGGGGACCTGGCTGGCCCGGGTCGACGCCGCCACCGGCGAGGTCCTCCATTTCGCCGATGTCAACGAGTACGTCTCGGCCCAAGTGAGCGGCGGCACTTATCTGAACTCGCCGACCACCGGCAGCGAGGTCGTGCGGCCGACGCCCTTCGCCAACGTGTCCTCGGGCGGGTTCAACAACTCGGGTGGCGTCTACAACTTCACCAGCGGCACGGTGACCTCGACGCTGGCCGGCCAGTTCGTCAAGATCACCGACACCTGCGGCGCCATTTCGCAGGCCTCGGATGCCTCGGGCAATATCGTCTTCGGCACCTCGACGGGCACCGACTGCACGACGCCGGGCCACGGCGGCGCGGGCAACACCCACGCCTCCCGCGAACAGTTCTACCAGGTCAACCGCATCAAGGAGGTGGTCAAGGGCTGGCTGCCGGCGAACACCTGGTTGACCCAGCAGCTCACCGTCAACGTCAACCTGAACCAGACCTGCAACGCCTACTGGAACGGCTCGACCCTCAACTTCTTCAAGTCGGGCGGCGGCTGCGCCAACACCGGTGAGATCGCCGGCGTCTCGCTCCACGAGTTCGGCCACGGTATCGACCAGAACGACGGCACCGGCACCGCTCCGGAAGGCGGCACCGGCGAGTCCTACGGCGACACCACCGCGATCATCGCCCTCCACAACTCCTGCCTCGGAGCAGGCTTCCTGAGCAGCAACTGCGGCGGTTACGGCGACGCCTGCACGGCCTGCACCGGCGTGCGTGACGCCGACTTCGCCAAGCACGCCTCGAACACCCCGGCGACGGTTGCCAACTTCACCCAGGTGCGCTGCCCCGCCGGCTCCGGCCCCTGCGGCAAGGAAGTGCACTGCGAGTCGTACGTGCCCACCGAAGCGATCTGGGACTTCGCCAACCGTGACCTGCCGGGCGCCGGCACCGGTCCGGCCTGGACGACCCTCGACCGGCTCTGGTACCTCTCCCGCAACACCGCCACCAGCGCCTTCACCTGCAACCACGCCGGCACGCCCTTCACTTCGAACGGCTGCGGCACGGGCAACTGGTGGAAGGTAATGCGCGCCGTGGACGACGATGACGGCAACCTGACCAATGGCACGCCGCACGGCGGCGCCCTCTTCGCCGCCTTCAATCGCCACGGCATCGCCTGCACCACCGACGCCGGCGCCTCGACGTCGTTCGCCGGCTGCGCCGCGCCGGCCACGCCGACGCTCTCCATCACCGCCGGCAGCAACTCGGCGTCGCTCTCCTGGACCGCCTCCGGCTCGGCGGTCTACGACGTGTTCCGCAACGAGCTCGGCTGCAACGCCGGCTTCACCAAGATCTCGACCGGTCAGACGGCCACGACGCTCAGCGACGCCGTGCTCTCCAACGGCCTGACCTACTTCTACCAGGTGACCGCCTTCCCGACCGGCAACGAGGCCTGCGCCTCCGCGCCCTCGACCTGCATCTCGGTCACCCCGACGCCCATCACCTGCACGCCGCCGGCGGCGCCCACGGGTCTCACCTCCTCGGGCACCACCCAGACCGGCACCACGATTTCCTGGACCGCGTCCACCGGCGCCACCCTGTACAAGATCCTCCGCTCGACCACCAGCGGCGGCCCCTACACTCAGGTCGGCACCTCGGCCACGACCTCCTTCGCCGACTCCGGTCTGACCTGCGGCACCAACTTCTTCTACGTCGTCGTCGCCTCCAACGGCACGTGCGATTCCGGCAACTCGGCGCAGCTCACGGTCACCACGGCCGCCTGCCCGACCTGCACGCCGCCCGCGGCGCCGACCGGCGTCACCACTTCGGCGACGACCCAGACCTCGACCACGGTCACCTGGACCGCGGTCTCCGGCGCCACCGAGTACCACGTCCTGCGCTCCACCACGAGCGGCGGTCCCTACACCCTGGTCGGCACGGTGACCGGCACCTCCTTCGTCAACACCGGCCTGACCTGCAACACGACCTACTTCTACGTCGTGCGCGCCGCCACCAGCACGACCTGCGAGTCGGCCAACTCGGCTCAGGCCTCGGCGACCACCTTGATCTGCACCGGCTGCACGACCAAGACGTTCTACACCAACAACTTCGACGCCGCGACCGGCCTCTCAGACTGGAGCAAGGGCACCTTCGTCACCGGCGGCTCCAGTACCGACTGGCGCGGCGTCCAGGCCTGCACCGCCCACAGCGGCGCCAACATCTTCCGCTTCGGCGGCTCGACCTGCACCGCTGCCTACGCCAGCAACGACTTCACCTTCGCGCAGCCGAACGGCGCTGCCGGCATCGCCATTCCCGCCGGCGCCACCAGCACGCAACTGTCGTTCTGGCACCGCCGGAGCTTCGAGAGCGGCTTCGACGGCGGCACGCTGACGGTCTCCGTCGACGGCACCAACTACTCCTTCGTGCCGGGCACGGCGATCCTCTCCGGCACCACTTACAACGGCACCCTCTCCACCGCCTGCCCGCCGGCCGGAGCCGGTGGCGCCTCGGCGTTCACGGGCGCCTCGTCCACCTTCACCAACACCACGGTGAACCTCGACGCGGCGTGCAACGTCGCCACGGGCACCACCACCGGCTGTGCCGGCCGCAGCGTCCGGATCGGCTTCACCGCGATCTCCGACTGCAGCGTGACGAGCACCGGCTGGTTCCTAGACGACGTCACCGTGACGGCCTGCACCACTCCGTAGGCCGCTTCACCATCATCTGAAGGGCTGGCGCCCCTCCCCTCGGGGAGGGGCGTTTTCTTTGGGCTGGATCGCTTGGACAGCCGCCTGGCACTCTATTGGGTAAGACGATCGATTTTTGATCGCACTGAGGAAGGAGATCGTTCATGCGCAGATTTTCATTCATGATGGTTGCCCTGACGCTTTCGCTGACCACCAGCGTGGTGTTCGCGGCTACCCGCCCCGCCGCCGAATGGCCGTCCGTCGACAAGCAACTCCGGCAGGCCCGAGTCGAGCCGGGCAGCCCCCTGGAAGCCCTGATCCTCGACAACCAGGACTTCAAGATGCTCCGCGCCGGGGAGACGAACGACAAGATCCCGGTGCCGCTGTGGCTGCGCGTCTACTGGCGCAAGGGGCACCCGGAGTCCCACTACTCCGCGGCCGACCCCACCGGCGGTTATCCCCTCGTCCTCAAAGAGGTCTACGAGTGGATGCTCACGCACCAGGACCTGCGGCCGAGCTCCGCGGATGAGCCGAAGGCTCCCTTCCTGGAAGCCGACGCCGACGGCGACGCCCTGCGGCCGGTGACCGCCGCCAGCACCGTGGGCACCAACCTCCGGACCTCCGGCGCTCAGACGGTGCCGCGCAGCGAGTCGGACATCCGCATCAACTTCCTCAACCCGCTGAAGATCATCATCGCCTCCAACAACATCGGCGGCAGCGGCCAGCAGGCCCAGTACTTCTCCAGCGACGGCGGCGCCACCTGGGGCCAGAGCTTCCTGCCGCTGGTCAGCACCGACAGCTTCCACTCGGATCCGGCCGTCGACTGGACCTCGGACGGCACGGCCTGGTCAACGACCATCGGTATCCGGGGCAATACCCTGAAGATGCGCGCCTACAAGTCGACCAACGGCGGCCAGACCTGGACCTTCGACAACACCTTCTCGGGCACGCAGAAGAACACCGACAAGGAGCTGATGTGGGTCGACCACAGCGCCACCTCGGTGTTCAAGGACTTCATCTACGCCTGCTGGCACAACGGCAATCCGCAGTTCGTCAACCGGCGCAATGGTCCGGCCGGCGCGTGGCTGGCCACTCCGATCCAGGTGAGCGGCGCCGAGTCCACCGGCACGGCCATCGGTTGCGACGTCAAGAGCAACAGCGCGGGCGACGCCTTCGTCTTCTGGCCCACCACCGGCAACAGCCGGATCGTGATGGCCAAGTCGACCAACGGCGGCTCGACCTGGGGCACCCCCAAGGTCATCGCCACCACCTTCGACAACTTCGACATCGGCATCCCGTCCATGGCCAGCCGCCGCGCCCTGATCTACGTCTCGGGCGGGGCCTACAAGACGGTAACCCTCAACAACGTCTACGTCACCTGGGTCGACCAGACCGGCGTCACCGGCTGCAACGCCCCCGCCAACGAGCCGGGCACAACCGTCGCTTCGGCCTGCAAGAGCCGCGTCTGGTTCTCCCGTTCGCTCGACGGCGGCACCACCTGGTCGGCGCCGGTGATGATCAACAACCAGGCCTCGAAGAACGACCAGTTCAACCAGTGGATGGGCGTCGACGAGACCACCGGCCGTCTCGCCGTCATCTACTACGACACGGTGGGCGACGCCGGCCGCAAGAAGACCGACGTCTGGTACCAGACCTCCAGCGACAACGGCGCCACCTGGAGCGCCGCCGTCAAGATCACCACCGCCATGACCGACGAGACGGTCGCCGGCGCCGACTCCGGCAACCAGTACGGCGACTACAACAGCCTGTCGATCTTCGCGGGCAAGATCTTCCCGGCCTGGACCGACCGCCGGAGCGGCGGTCACGAGGAGATCTGGACGGCGCCGATCACGGAGCCGTAATCCGGATCGCGGCTCGCGTAGGGCGGTCGATTTTTGATCGCTCTGAATGAAGAAGGAGATCGTTCATGCGTAGATTGTCTATTCTGCTGGCTGCCTTGACGCTTTCGCTGACCACCAGTGTGGTGTTCGCGGCTCCCCGCCGCGCTGCCGAATGGCCGTCCGTCGACAAGCAGCTCCGGCAAGCCCGAGTCGAGCCGGGCAGCCCCCTGGAAGCCCTGATCCTCGACAACCAGGACTTCAAGATGCTCCGCGCCGAGGAGACGAACGACAAGATCCCGGTGCCGCTGTGGCTGCGCGTCTACTGGCGCAAGGGGCACCCGGAGTCCCACTACTCCGCGGCCGACCCCACTGGCGGCTATCCCCTCGTCCTCAAAGAGGTCCACGAGTGGATGCTCACCCACCAGGACCTGCGGCCGAGCTCCGCGGATGAGCCGAAGGCCCCCTTCCTCGAAGCCGACGCCCTGCAGCCGATCACCGCCGCCAGCACGGTGGGCACCAACGTCCGGATCTCGGGCGCCCAGACGGTGCCGCGCAGCGAGTCGGACATCCGCATCAATTACTTCAACCCGCTGCAGGTCGTCGCCGCCTCCAACAACATCGGCGGCAGCGGCCAGCAGGCCCAGTACTTCTCCAGCGACGGCGGCGCCACCTGGGGCCAGAGCTTCCTGCCGCTCGTCATCACCGACAGCTTCCATTCCGATCCGGCCGTCGACTGGACCTCGGACGGCACGGCCTGGTCGATGACCATCGGTATCAGGAGCCAGACCTTCCACGTGCGCGCCTACAAGTCGACCAACGGCGGCCAGACCTGGACCTTCGACAACACCGTCTCGGGCAGCCAGAGGAACACCGACAAGGAGCTGATGTGGGCCGACCACAGCGTCACGTCACCCTTCAAGGACTTCATCTACGTCTGCTGGCACAACGGCGCCCCGGCCTTCGTCAATCGCCGCAGCGGCCTCGCGGGCTCCTGGCTGGCCAACCCGGTCCAGGTCAGCGGCACCGAGAGCACGGGCACGGCCATCGGCTGCGACGTCAAGACCAACAGCGCCGGCGACGCCTTCGTCTTCTGGCCGGCCACCGGCAACAGCCGGATCGTGATGGCCAAGTCGACCAACGGCGGCTCCACCTGGGGCACCCCCAAGGTCATCGCCACCACCTTCGACAGCTTTGACATCGGCGTGCCGTCGTTCGCCAGCCGCCGCCCCCTGATCTACGTCTCGGGCGGCGCCTACAAGACGGCCACCCTCAACAACGTCTACGCCACCTGGGTCGACCAGACCGGCGTCACTGGCTGCAACTCGCCGGCCAACGAGCCGGGTACCAACACCGCCTCGGCCTGCAAGACCCGCGTCTGGTTCTCCCGCTCGCTCGACGGCGGCACCACCTGGTCGGCGCCGGCGATGATCAACAACCAGGCCTCGAACAACGACCAGTTCAACCAGTGGATGGGTGTCGACGAGACCACCGGGCGCCTCGCCGTCATCTATTACGACACGGTGAACGACGCCACCCGCAAAAAGACCGACGTCTGGTACCAGACCTCCAGCGACGACGGCGCCACCTGGAGCGCCGCCACCAAGGTCACCACCGCCATGACCGACGAGACCGTCGCCGGCGCCAACTCCCGCGGCCAGTACGGCGACTACAACAGCCTGTCGATCTTCGCGGGCAAAATCTTCCCGGCCTGGACCGACCGCCGGAGCGGCGGCCACGAGGAGATCTGGACGGCGCCGATCACGGAGCCGTAATCCGGATCGCGGCACGCGGTCCGCTTTTCCTGGTCCAAAGCGGCGCCCAAACGGGTGCCGCTTTTTCTTTCGTCCGCGACCGGCTCGCGCGGAGGGGCCGGGCGCACCTATCCAATTATGGGCTCCCTTTTATCGTCCAGATCTCTGTTCATGCTATCGAAAACGCATGACCTCGAAACCGCTTCGACAGGTCATACCACCTTCAAGAGGAGATGTTCCGAAATGAGGAAAAGAGTTTTTACCGTACTATTGATCTTTACTCTTCTGCCGCTGGCGGCCGCCTTCGCGGGTCCCATCGGCGCCTGGCCGACGCTCAAGGCCCAGATCGACAAGGTCGAGGCTCCCGCCGGCAGCGCGCTCGAAAGGGTCATCCTGGACAACCAGGACTTCTCGCTGCTACGCCCTGAGGAGGCCAACGACAAGATCCAGGTGCCGCTGTGGCTGCGGGTGGCGTGGCGCAAGGCCCATCCCGAGATCAAGTACTCGGCCGCGGACCCCACGGGCGGCTATCCCCTGGTGCTGAAAGAGGTGGCCGAGTGGATGGAGACCCACCCCGATCTCAGGCCGGGCCGGCCCGGTCCGGACGTCCCGCCCATGAAGACGGCAGGCGGCGTCAACCTGCGCCTCTCCGGCGCCCAGACGGTATCGCGCAGCGAGTCGGACATCCGGATCAACTTCCTCAACCCGCTGAAGATCATCAGCGCCTCGAACAACATCGGCGGCAGCGGCCAGCAGGCGCAGTACTTCTCCTCCGACGGCGGCGGCACCTGGGGCCAGACCAGCCTCGCGCTGCAGACCGGCGACGCCTTCCATTCCGACCCCGCCGTCGACTGGACGAGCGACGGCACGGCCTGGTCCGCCACCATCGGCATCAACTCGGCCGGCACGATCCTCCACATGCGGGCCTACAAGTCGACCAACGGCGGCGCCACCTGGACCTTCGACGCCACCTTCTCCGGCACCCAGACCAACACCGACAAAGAGCTGATCTGGGTGGATCACAGCTCCACCTCGCCGTTCAAGGACAACATCTACGCCTGCTGGCACAACGGCAACCCCCAGTTCGTCAACCACCGCACCGGCCCGGGGGGCGCCTGGGGCACGCCGCTCCAGATCAGCGGCGCCGAGACCACGGGCACCGCCATCGGCTGCGACGTCAAGACCAACAGCGCGGGCGATGTCTTCGTCTTCTGGCCGGACACCGGCAGCAGCAAGGTCTACGTCGCCAAGTCGACCAACGGCGGCGTGAGCTTCGGCGCGCCGGTGCGCATGGCCAACACCTTCGACTCCTTCGACATCGGCATCCCGGCCATGGCCAGCCGCCGCCTGCTGATCTACACCACCGGCGCCGCCTACAGGACCGCCACCAAGAACATGGTCTACGCGACCTGGACCGACCAGACCGGCGCCGCCGGCTGCAACAGCCCCGCCAACGAGCCGGGCACCAACACCGCCTCCACCTGCAAGAGCCGCATCTGGTTCGTCCGCTCCAGCGACGGCGGCGCCACCTGGGGCGCGCCGGTGATGATCAACAACCAGGCCTCGCTCAACGACCAGTTCAACCAGTCGATGGCGGTCGACGAGAGCAACGGCCGCATCTCGATCATCTACTACGACACGATCGACGATGCGGGCCGCAAGAAGACCAACGTCTACTATCAGACCTCGGCGGACGACGGCGCCACCTGGAGCGCGCCCTTCAAGGTGTCGACGGCGCAGACCGACGAGACCGTGGCCGGCGCCGACAGCGGCAACCAGTACGGCGACTACAACTCCCTCTCCGGCTGGTCCAACAGCTTCTTCCCCTCCTGGACCGACCGCCGCAGCGGCGGCAAGGAGGAGATCTGGACCGCCGCCGTGACCGAGGGCGCGCCCTGCACGCCGCCGGCGGCGCCCATCGGCGTCACCACTTCGGCGACGGGCCAGACCAGCACCACGGTCTCCTGGACCGCGGTCTCCGGCGCCACCTCCTACAAGATCTTCCGCGCCACCACCAGCGGCGGCCCCTACACCCAGGTCGGCACCTCGGCGACCACCTCCTTCACCGACTCCGGCCTGGCCTGCAACACGACCTTCTTCTACGTCGTCACCGCCTCCAACGGCACTTGCGACTCGGGCAACTCGGCCCAGGCCTCGGCGACCACCACGGTCTGCACCTGCACGCCGCCGGCGGCGCCCACCGGCGTCACCACCTCGGCGACGACGCAGACCAGCACCACGGTCTCGTGGACCGCGTCCACCGGCGCCACCTCCTACAAGATCTTCCGCGCCACCACCAGCGGCGGCCCCTACACCCAGGTCGGCACCTCGGCGACGACCTCCTTCGCCGACTCTGGCCTGACCTGCAACACGACCTACTTCTACGTCGTCACCGCCTCCAACGGTACCTGCGATTCGGGCAACTCGGCGCAAGGCTCGGCGACCACCTCGATCTGCACCGGCTGCACGACCCAGACGGTCTACACCAACAACTTCGACGCCGCCACCGGCCTCTCCGACTGGACCAAGGGGACCTTCGTCTCCGGCGGCTCCACCACGAGCTGGCGCGGCGTCCAGGCCTGCACCGCCCATAGCGGCGCCAACATCTTCCGCTACGGCGGCTCCACCTGCACGGCGGCGTACGTCAACAACGACTTCAACTTCGCGCAGCCCAAGGGCGCCACCGGCATCGCCATCCCCGCCGGCGCCACCGCTTCGCGGCTGTCGTTCTGGCATCGCCGGAGCTTCGAGAGCGGCTTCGACGGCGGCACGCTGCTGGTCTCCGTCGACGGCGGCACCAACTACTTCTTCGTGCCGGCCGCGGCCATCCTCTCCGGCACTACCTTCAACGGCACCATCTCCACCGCCTGCCCGCCGGCCGGCGCCGGGGGCGCCTCGGCCTTCACCGGCGCCTCCTCCACCTTCACCAACACCACGGTGAACCTCGACGCGGCCTGCAACGCGGCCACCGGTCTCACCACCGGCTGCGCCGGCAAGTCGGTACGCATCGCCTTCGCCTCGATCACCGACTGCAGCACGACCAGCACCGGCTGGTTCCTCGACGACGTCACCGTGACGGCCTGCTTCTAGACCGTCCCACGGTAGTCCCGCGCCTCTCCCCACCCGGGGAGGGGCGCTTTTCTTTTTAGAGGAGAGCGGCCAGCAGCTCGAGGGTGCGAGCCAGCTCGGGACGCCGGTCGAGCACCGGCAGCAGGGGATCTTTCTTCAGGCGGCGCAGACGCTGGGGCACGGTCTTGAGGTTGAAGTCGCGCAGGTCCAGCCGGTCGTCCACCTCGCTCCAGTCGAGGGGAGTCGAGGCCGTGGCGCCCGGCCGCGGGCGCACCGCGTAGGGGGCCGCCAGCAGCTTGCCGCGGCCGTTCTGCAGGGCGTCGACGTAGACCCGGCCGCGGCGCGCCGGGATGGCGCGGGCGGTGGTGGCGATGGCCGGCAGGCGTGCCACGATCACCCGCGCCAGCAGCTCGGCGAGCTGCCGCGTCTGCTCGTGGCCGAAGAGGCCGCCCATGGGCAGCAGCACGTGCAGGCCGCTGCCGCCGCTGGTCTTGATGAAGGATTCGAGCTCGATCTCGCCGCACAGCTCGTGGATGGCGCGGGCGATCTCCACCACGTGCGCAAAGGGGGCGGTCTTGGGATCGAGGTCCAGGATGCACCAGTCGGGCCGGTCGAGGGACTCCACCCGGCTCGACCAGACGTGGAACGGGATGGCACCGAGGTTCACGAGATAAAGGAGCGCCTCCGCGTCGTCGCAGAGGAAGTAGTCGATGTCCCGCTCCGAGCCCCCGGCGTGGATGGTCACCGTCCGCACCCGGCCGGCGGCAGCGACCGGCGCGTTCTTCTGATAGAACGACTTGCCGGCAATGCCGTCCGGATAGCGGTCGAGGACCAGCGGGCGGTCGCGCAGGTAGGGGAGCATGGCGGGCGCCACCGCGCGGTAGTAGTCCACGAGGTCTCCCTTGGTGTACCCCTCCGCCGGCCAGAAGACCTTGCCGAGATTGGTGAAGGCCACGGGGTTGGCTCCCCCCACCCGAGGGCCCTCACCCCCTGGCCCCCTCTCCCGCCCCCTCCCACCCCCCTCCCCGGGAGAGGGGGAACGCAGATCAGGTTTCTTGCTTTCTCCCTCTTCTCCCGGTGAGGGGGGTGGCGAGGGGACGGGAGAAGAGGGCTGGGGTGATGAGGGGCCTGGGTGGGGGCTCTCGGGCCGCAGACACTCGTCCACCGTCTTGTCGTCGCGCACGCGCAGGAACACGGGATGGCGCAGGTGGCCGCCCCGGGTCCACTCCTTGTAGCGGACCTCGACCACCATCTCCGGCTCCACCCAGACCGTGCCGCGGCCGGCGGCCACGGAAACGGGAGGGGTGGCGCGCCGCGCCGGCTCCAGACGGGCGCGGAGCTCGCTCAGGTGCTCGTGGGTGAAACCGCTGCCCACCGTGCCGGCATAAGCCAGGCCTCCGGCCGCATCGCAGACGGCGAGGTGGAGGTTGCGCAGCCCCGAGCGCGAGCCGGGGATGGGATCGAAGCCCACCACCGCGAAGTCGGAGGCGCGGTCGACGCGGACCTTGAGCCAGTCCGCCGAATAGCCGGCGCGATAGGGGGAGTCCGCCCGCTTGGCGACGATCCCCTCGAGGCCCATGCCGGCAACGGCGGCGTAGAGGTCCTCCCCGCGCTCGGCGATCTCGTCCGAGATCCGGAGGGTCCCCGGCTCCGCCGCGGACCCCGCGGACACCACGCGGCGCAGCATCGCCTTGCGCGTCGCGAGCGGCAGCGGCCGCAGGTCGAACCCCTCGCAGGCCAGCAGGTCGAAGACGAAGAAGGTCGCCGGCGTCGCCACCGCCGCGCGCTCGGCGTCGATCGACCGTGTGCGCAGGCCGCGGCGCTGGAGGCGCTGGAAGTCGGGCTTGCCCTCTTCGTCGAGCACCACGGCCTCGCCGTCGAGGAGCAGCGAGCTCAACGGCAGAGCGGCCACGGCGCGGGCGATCTCCGGCAGGATGTGGGTGGCGTCGTGGCCGCTGCGATAGGAGAGGCGGGCCTCGCCGCGGCCGCCGGCGGCGAGCACACGGAAGCCGTCGTACTTGAGCTCGAACACCCAGCCCGGTCTGCTGAAAGGGCGCTCCCGCGTCTCCGGCTTCATCACCTTCACCGTCGCGGGATCGATCACCGCCCGCGGCGCGCCGAGACGCGCGAGCTCGAGTCGCAGCTCGCGATCGAGGCCGGACCCGCCGGCGCGTGGCTTTGTATTCGATCTCAAGTAGATTGATTTTCTTTGGAAACGAAAACAGCGGCTGCCGGCAGACGCGCTGAAATTCGTACGATTTTTGAAAGACAATCGCTCCAGGCACGGCGATTGAATGGTATATTACGCCCTATGAGCGCCCGACCCTTTGGTTCCGGAATGATCTCCTTCGGCCTCGTCTCCATCCCCGTGAAGCTTTATTCTACGGGCGAAAGCGCGGCTGGCATTCAATTCAACATGCTGCACAAGAAGTGCGGTTCCCGATTGCGACAACAATATTTTTGTCCGGTCGACAACGAGGTCGTTGGCCGCGAGGACATGGTGAAAGGTTACGAGTACTCGAAGAACCAATATGTCCTCTTTACGGAAGAAGAGCTCAAGGCGCTGGTGCCGGAGCCGACGAACGCGGTGGAGATCACCGAGTTCGTGCCGCTGGAGCGGGTCGACCCCGTGTACTACGAGAAGTCGTACTACCTGGGACCCGACAAGGGGGGCGACCGGCCGTACCTCCTGCTCGCCGAGGCCATGAAGCGCACCGGCCGGGCGGCCCTCGCCCGCTACTCCGCCCGCGGCAAGGATCAGTTCGTGCTGCTGCGGCCGTACGCCGGGGGTCTCGTCATGCAGCAGCTCCGCTACTCCGACGAGCTGCGCTCCTTCGACGAGGTGCCGGTGGGCTCGGCGGAGGTCAAGGAGCCGGAGCTCAAGCTCGCCATCCAGCTCATCGAGCAGATCGCCACCGATCAGTTCAAGCCCGAGGAGTACGAGGACAAGCAGCGGCAGCAGGTGCGCTCGCTGATCGAGCGCAAGGTGCAGGGCGAAGAGATCACCGCCGCTCCCGTCGAGGCGCCCAAGGCGCAGGTCATCGACCTGATGGCGGCGCTCAAGGCGAGCCTCGCCGCCGCCGGCAGCGCCTCGGCCGCCGCGCCGCCGGTCTCGCTCGCCGACCGCAAGCCGGCCCGGCGGTCGCCCCGTGAAGCCGAGCCCGCGCCTGCCGTGGAAACGGCGAAGAAAAAGAGCTCGAAGAGATAAGAGTCCGCGGTACACTGAGGGCGATGAACCGGTCCTCCGCCCTCAGTCCGCCGGGCGCCGTGGAGCGTCCGGCTCCCCCCAGCGGCTACTCGACGAAAGACGTCGCGGCATTGCTCGGCCTCTCGGCCGGCCAGGTCCGCTCCTACGTCCGTTCCGGTTTCCTCGCGCCGCAGCAGGGGCCACGGGGCGAGTACTACTTCTCCTTCCAGGATCTCGTCCTGCTGCGCACCGCCAAGGGCCTGCTCGCCGCCCGCGTACCGCAGCGGCGCATCCGCCTCGCCCTCCAGAACCTGCGCGAGCAGCTCCCCGAGGGCCGGTCGCTCACCGGCGTCCGCATCTCCGCCCAGGGGCATCACGTGGTGGTGCGCGACGGCCGCGACCTGTGGAACCCCGAGTCGGGTCAGGCGCTGTTCGACTTCGAGCTCGCCGAGCTGGCGCGCGAGGCCTCGACCCTCCCCCTGCGCACGCCCGCGGCGCGGACGGCGGCGGCAATGTCGGTAATATCGGCGACGTCGGCGAAAACTCCGGACACGGCCGAGGCCTGGTTCGAGCGCGGGAGCGACCTGGAATACGACGACGATCCCGAGGCCGCCATGGCCGCCTACCGCCGGGCCCTGGAGCTCGACGCGAGCCTCCCGGACGCCCACCTCAACCTCGGCCGCCTGCTGCACGAGCGGGGCGAGACGACGAAGGCCGAGAGCCACTACCGCCAGGCCCTCGCCGCCCGCCCCGGCGACGCCACCGCCGCCTTCAACCTCGGCGTGGCCCTCCAGGACCTCGGCCGTCTGCGCGACGCCGCCAGAGCCTACGAAACCGCCCTCGGCAGCGAGCCCGGCTATGCCGACGCCCACTACAACCTGGCGGGGATCTACGAAAAGCTGGGCGAGCGGGAGGCCGCGTTCCGCCACCTCCGCACCTACCGCACGCTGATTCAGGGATGACCAGGCCGAAGAAGCGGGCCTAAACCTCCACCCGCCGCCCCGCCAGGAACGTCGCCACCGGGTGGCCGTGCAAGATCCAGCCGTCGAAGGGGGTGTTGCGCGAGCGGCTGCGGAAGGCCGCGGCGCGGATGGTGACCTTCTCGCCGGGGTGGAAGACGGTCACGTCGGCAGGGCTCCCCGGCTTCAGCGTGCCGCCCGGCAGGCCCAGCACCCGGGCCGGGCCGGTCGAGAGGAGCTCGACCAGGCGCGGGAGACTTAGAATCCCCGGCCGCACCAGCCGGTCCAGACACAGGCTGAGGGTCGTCTCCAGCCCCAGGATGCCGAAGGGCGCGAGGTTGAACTGCACGTCCTTCTCGTCCGCGTGGTGGGGAGCGTGGTCGCTCGCGATGCAGTCCACCGTGCCGTCCGCAAGGCCGTTGACGAGCGCCTCGCGGTCGCGCTCGGAGCGCAGCGGCGGCTTCATCTTGGTATTGGTCGAGAAGCCGCTCTTCGCCACCTCCTCGTCGGTGAGGATCAGATGGTGGGGGGCGACCTCGCAGGTGACGCGCAGTCCCTGCGCCTTGGCACGGCGGCACATGTCCAGGCTGCGGGCGGTCGACAGGTGGGCCACGTGATAGCGGCCGGCCGTGTCCTCGGCGAGGATGATGTCGCGGGCCACCATCACGTCCTCGGCCGCGCCGGGGATTCCGGGAAGCCCCAGCTTGGTCGACCACTCCCCCTCGTGCATGACGCCGGCGCCGGTCAGCGTCAGGTCCTCGGCGTGCTGGATGACGGCGACGCCGAAGTGCTGGGCGTAGAGCAGTGCCCGGCGCATCAGCTCGGCGTTCATCACCGGCTTGCCATCGTCCGAGACGGCCACCGCCCCGGCCCGCAGCATCTCGCCGATCTCCGCCAGCTCCTCCCCTTGGAGGCCCTTGCTGATGGCGCCGATGGGGTGGACGCGGGCGTACCCCCACCTCGCCGCCTCGGAGAGGATGAGCTCGGTGACCGACCGGTTGTCGTTCACCGGCTCGGTGTTGGCCATGCAGGCCACGGCCGTGAAGCCGCCGGCCGCCGCGGCCATGGTGCCGGTGCGCACCGTCTCCTTGTACTCCTGGCCCGGCTCGCGCAGATGGACGTGGATGTCGATCAGCCCCGGCGAGACCACCCGGCCGGAGGCGTCGAACGCCTCGGCGTCCTTCGGCTTCTTGATCGCGCCGTCGATCTTCGCCACCGCGCCGTCCTCGATCAGGAGATCGAAATCGCCGTCCAGCCCCTGGCTGGGATCGATCACCCGGCCGCCGTGGATCAATAGCTTGGACATCAGGCCCTCGTCGCTCCTCGCCCGGGATTGAAATCCCGGGCTACCCAAGGTAGTCCCTGGCGGGACTGCCCGGTTTTTCTGACCCCGGAGGGGACACCGTCGGTAGCCCGGGATTTCAATCCCGGGCGAAGCCGCGATCCTCGGAGCTTCTTCACACCGTCTCCTCATGCACCCCGGATAGCAGGTAGAGCACGGCCATGCGCACCGAGACGCCGTGGGTGACCTGCTCGAGGATCACCGAATAGGGGCCATCGGCCAGCTCGCTGGAGATCTCCACGCCGCGGTTCATGGGCCCGGGATGCATGATGATGACGTCGTCCTTCGCCGCCTTGAGGCGCTCGGTGGTGAGGCCGAAGAGCTGGAAGTACTCGCGCACCGAGGGGAACGACATCCTCCCCTGCCGCTCGAGCTGGATGCGCAGCATCATGATGACGTCGGCGTCGCGGATGGCGTCGTCGAGGCTGAACGCCACCTCGACGCCCATTGTCTCCATCGCCACCGGCATCAGCGTGCGCGGGCCGCCCACCGTCACCTTCGCCCCCAGCTTGCGCAACAGGTGGATATTGGAGCGCACCACCCGGCTGTGCTCGATGTCGCCGAGGATGGCCACCTTGAGCCCGGCGATCCTCCCCTTGTGACGGCGGATGGTGTAGGCATCGAGCAGCGCCTGCGTGGGATGCTCGTGCGCGCCGTCGCCGGCGTTGATCACCCCGGCCTTGATACGGCTGGCCAACATGTGGGGGACGCCCGGATGGCCGTGGCGGATGACCACCAGGTCCGGCGCCATGGCCTGGAGGTTGAGCGCCGTGTCCACCAGCGTCTCACCCTTCTCCAGCGCCGAGCCCGAGGTCGAGAAGTTGATGTTGTCGGCCGACAGGCGCTTCTCGGCGATCTCGAAGCTGGAGCGGGTGCGGGTCGAGGCCTCGAAGAAGAGGTTGATCACCGTCTTGCCGCGCAACGTGGGGACCTTCTTGATCGGGCGCTCGCCGATCTCGGCGAAGGAGTCGGCGGTGTCGAGGACGAGCTCGATCTCGGCCGGCGACAGCTCCGCGATGCCCAGCAGGTCCTTGCGGGTCCAGCGCAGAGGGGCGGCCGGCGTCATGGCGTCAGGCGCGCGTCCCGCGCTCCAGGATGCGCACCTGCTCGGCGCCGTCGGTGGCCTGGAACGAGACCTCGATGACCTCGTTCTGCGAGGTGGGGACCTCCTTGCCCACGAAGTCCGCCTGGATGGGCAGCTCGCGGTGACCGCGGTCGATGAGCACGGCCAGCTTGACGGCCTTGGGGCGGCCGAAGTCGATGAGCTCGTCGAGCGCCGCGCGCACCGTGCGGCCGGTGTAGAGCACGTCGTCGCAAAGCACGACCACGCAGTCGTCGATCGACCGCGGCAGATGCGTGCCTTTGACCTGCGGATGGGCGGCGATGGTGGACAGGTCGTCGCGATAGAGCGTGATGTCGAGGATGCCGACGGGGACCTTCTGACCTTCCATGGCCTCGATCTCGGCGGCGATCTTCTCGGCCAGGGGCACGCCGCGGGTGCGGATGCCGGCCAGCAGGAGCCCGGAGAGATCGGGCTGACTCTCCACGATCTCCCCCGCCATACGCCGGATGATCCGCGCCATCTGCTTGGCGTCGAGGATCGTCGTCTTCGGCTTCAGGTTCTTGGCCACAGTCAGGCGGTCAGTCAGGCGGTCTCGGGTCGGAGGGGATGCTATGGCAGGGGCGGGGGGTTGTCAATAGAGAAGCTGTGGTATCGTGAACACGCGCCATACCTCTTCCTCGTCGCACAAGAGTAGAATCGGGCCATGACGGCCTGTGTCGACATCGGCGGCGCGCCGAGCCATTTTCCGTCCGGGTGGAACCCGGCGGCCTCAGCCGTGCCGAAGGAGCGGACAGCCTGGATGCGGGAGACGACCGGCCGTCGGACGATTTCGCTATCTTCTCTACTGGAGGGCATGCCCGGCCTGACGCCGGCTTTGGGCGGCTCTCTGGCGGAGGCCGCAGCCGTCTGCCTGGAGGAGCAGGGGCATGGAGTCGTGGTCGCCCTGACCGTAGAAGGCCACTTCGACGAAGCGTTCGCGCTGGAACGCTCCCTGGTGGACGAGCAGATGAGGAGCTCGCATTACCACCAGGAGACGGCCACAGAGAACGGCGCCTGTGGTGTCGCCCTGGCAGCCGTCTGTGACTTGACCGGCTTGACCGTTCTTCGGCAGGCGTCGAGGTGGACGGGAGTCGATTATTGGTTGGGACCGAAGGAGGGCGGTTTCTTTTCCGCTTCGACACGGCTTGAAGTCTCAGGAATCCGTAGAGGTGGCGAAACTACGATTCGAGCGCGGCTCCGGCAAAAAGTTGAGCAAACGAAGAAATGGGAGCGGCATTCGAGTCCTGCCTTGATCGCAGTCGTGGAATTCAGCAGACCGGTTATGAGGATCACGAAGAGATGAAGAGTGAGGCGGAAGTTGTCCATGAGGCCGCCATGGAGTTGGCTCGGCAGGCCTTTTCCGACCGGGACAAGTCCAGCGCTCGGGAGTTTTTCCAGGGCGCCCTGGAAAAAGAACGCTGGGCCGCGGAAAATTGGGCGGAAACCTCGGGTCTGGAGCCTACGAGATCCATTCTCTATCGCAGCGCCGCGTCCCTCGCCTGGAACTGTGAGGATTACCCGGAGGTAGTGCGTCTTGCCCGGAAGGGACTTGCAGGATCCCCTCCCGGCGATATCGCCGCGGAGCTCAAGGAGCTCCTCGAGATGGTCAATCGGAAAAGGCCGTTGCTTCTTGATTCCGAGGTTCTCGACGGCACAAGAAGGCGTCGCTCCGCGGGTAGGAAATGAGCCCTCGAAGTGAAGCCTCTCGCATGGCTTGGGACGAACGTCCTCGTCTGGACCCAACGCTGGAGTCTCGCCTTGACGCAGGAATCGAAGAGGCGACGAGGTTCTTCATGGGCGAATCCGACGTTCAGCGCGCCCTCGAGAAGGTGGCGCGCCTGCTGGAAGAGGACGGCATTCCCTACGCTCTCATCGGCGCCATGGCCCTCAACGCCTACGGATACCGACGGGTGACTGTAGACATCGATCTCCTGTTGACTCGCGAAGGGCTGGAGGCGTTCAGGACGAAGCATCTCGGGTTGGGCTATGTCTCGAAGTTCCCCGGGAGCAAGGGGATTCGGGATACGGAGTCCGGCGTGAACATCGACGTCGTCCTCGCCGGAGAATACCCAGGCGACGGCCTCCCCAAGCCGGTCGTGTTCCCGGACCCGGCCCAAGCCGCCGTGCGCGGCGAGCGCGTGGCCCTGCTTCCCCTACCCCGCCTGATCGAGCTGAAGCTGGCCTCGGGGATGACCGCCCCGCATCGGCTGAAGGACTTGGCGGACGTGATCGAGGTCATCCGCATCCTCCAGCTCCCCGCCGAGCTCGCCGCGGAGCTCGATCCCTACGTCCGCGAAAAATACCGCGACCTCTGGCAAGCCGCTCAGGGCGCGGAGAGGGAGTGAGCAAAGCCCTCTGACATCGCCGCAACGTGGCAAGCGGCAACCCGACAGCCAGGGACATCGCCGCGACCTTCACTTCCCCACCGCAACGTATCGATACAATGCCGCGTCATATCCATACAACGGCGCAATGTATCCATACACTGCGGTGGCGCCAGCCGCTTCACCGCTTCGCCTCAGAACAGAACCGCAGCGTGGCCTCATTTTACCGCAACGCCTGCTTCCTCGTTAATCCTGCCCCACTCAACGATCTCCGCTGCGCGAATTTTACCGCACCTCCTCCATCTTCACCGCAAGGTCTCCAAACAAAACCGCAGATTCTCGCGGCTTTAACGCAACATCAGCAGAAAATCGTCACGGGCCTGCGGACAAAGCAGCAGCGCTTCCATACGACACCGCAACACTCTCCCGCATTGCGCTAATGTCTTCAGATTTCCCGGCAACGTCGATTTCGATTAACGCATCCAATTCCGCCACTGCGGTGAAGATTCAAATTTTGCCGCAACCTGGAGAGACAATCTCTCCGAGGAGCCCAACGTTGCGGCTTCTCAAGGTCGCCACTGGCGCGACGTAACCAGACAATGCGGCATTGTCTGGTTACCCCAAGTCTCCGAGGACCACGTTGCGGCACCGTCTCATGGTACCATCAAGGCGTTTCATGCACTCACCGCGAAATGGCCTGACGCTGCGGCAATGGGACGGGAGTCACCGCAACGCCGGGGGTCCTGAGTCGTCGTCGACGGAGATTGGAGGAAAGCTCATAAGCGCGAAGCTGTCGGTTGAAGACGTCGTGGCGAATCTGGAAGCCCGCGCGGCGTTCCATGGCGAGCAGGAGGCCCTGCATGCGCAGCAGGAGGTGCATCACCGGGAGCAGCGAGCGGCGCACGCAGCGGAGCTGGCAAAAGTCCGGCAGCACCTGGAGACGTTCCGGGCGGCGGCGGCGCCGGCGTTGGAACTGGCGCGGATCCCCCTCGTTCCGCCGTCCGCTCCCCCACCGCCGCCGGAGGACCTGCCGGCCTCGGGCCGTCTGATGGTGAGCAAGCTCCTGCGCCGGGTCGTCCAGAGCCAGCCCGACGGCGAGCCCTTCGGCGCGACCGCGGTAGCGGCGGAGGCCAACCGCCGCTTCGGCAGCCACCTGAAGAAGAAGGCCATCGATTCGCGCACCGCCTCGGACGTCCTCCGCCGCCTGGCGAACGAAGGCGCCATCCGCCTCGTACGCGAAGGCAAGGCGTTCCACGAGGCGCTCTACGCGAAGGGGCCGGGGCAGAGCGGGTGAAGCGCAGAGCACAGGGGGCTCCACCGTCATGAAGCTGCCGCTCATAGCTCGATTTCAATGTTTCTTTGCTCAGGCGCTGGAGCCCGGGAGTGGTGTATCTCGCCGGGTTGCCGCGGTATACTCGTCGGCACGAAATCGCGGGCTTGGCTATGCGGCAGATCCCTTGCTGGACGGTCTTCTGAGAGCCTCATGGCGGCTGTCAGGCTGGGTGTGGTGGCTGGCCTTCGCGCGAGCCATGCGAGAGATTGAATCTCCGTAGGACCAGCAGAAAGGTTTTGGAAGGCTTTTACAAGAGGAAGGAGGTATCTGGTTATTGCTTACGACCGATCCATCGTGATATCCGGTGACACGAAACATTCCGATGCGCTGACCCGGCTCGCTCAAGGCGTCCTGTCGCGTCGGTCTGGCGAGCGCGGGAGACATCAAGAGACCGGGGCGAAATGAAATCTTCGCCGGGAGCACCTCTCTCTGGAGGTAACTCTCGAAGGAGATGATCCGCATGGGACTTCTTCACCCGCCACCAAGCTCTCCCGGCCTCAAGGTCCTCGCCTTTCTCTTCATCTTCGTCCTCGCTGCCGCCCCGCGTCCGGCCGGCGCGGGCGTCGACCGCTGGACCCTGCTGGGACCGCCGGGCGGCCAGCCCGACGATCTCGTGTTCGACCCGGTCGACCCCGCGATCCTCTATGTCGACACCAACTTCGCGGGCCTGTGGAAGAGTGCCGACGCCGGAGCATCGTGGTGGCGCTTGCCGCCGGGCGGTGCCTCACCACTGGTGATCGATCCCTTCGATCACCGGACCCTCTACAGCGTCTCCTTCGATGGGATCGTGCGCAGCTCAGACGGCGGCGCGACCTGGACGACGCTGCGGGAAGTGCCCTCGCCGATCGATATCTTCGTGGCTCTGACAGCCGATCCGCACACGCGCGGGACCCTCTATGCTCTGTTGTTTGAAAACGGCGTGCTCAAGAGCCAGGACGGCGGCACGACCTGGTCGGCCGCCAGCCAGGGCCTCGAAGGGCTGGGCTTGTACAGATCTCTCGTCCAGGACCCGAGCCGGCCCGGCGTCCTCTACGTGACGACTTCACAAGGGGTCTACACGAGCCCCGACGCCGCCGCGCACTGGGCTCCGTACTCGCTCACTCCGGACCTCAACGAACGGGACTTCAAGACGCTTGCGGTCGCTCCCGGCAGCTCCGGTGGCGGCCCGGCCACGCTCTACGGCACGCTCTGGGCGGAAGAGAGCGGCTATTGCTTTTTTCGCAGCCGCCAGCCCGGCGGACCCTGGACGCCGGTGCCGCTGCCCTCGCCTCCCGACGGCAGCTTCGATTGCCGGGAGCTCACGGTCGATCCGCAGGACGCGAACCGGCTCTACGTCGCCGAGCCCGACGGCAGGCTCTTCCGCAGCAGCAACGGCGGCGACTCCTGGGAGATTGCGGGGTCGGGCCTTGCCGGCTTCGTCAAGGTGCGCATCGACCCCCGTGACCGGCACGTGCTCTACGCTCTTTCGGGCTTTCCCGACTCCAGAGGCCTGCTCAAGAGCCGGGACGACGGGAGCACCTGGCTGCCGATCAATCAGGGGTTCGACAACCTTTATATCAACTCCCTGGAAGCCCCAGCCGGCGCTCCCGGCACCCTCTATGCGGTACAGGCCTACGGGCCGGTCTGGAAGAGCGCCGACTCCGGCCAGACCTGGACGCAGCTCGCCTCGACGGCGAGCTTGACCCCCTACTCCCTGGCGGTCGATCCCTTCGATCCCAGGCACATTCTGCTGGTGACTCAGGCGGGCCTGCGCGTAAGCCACGATGGCGGCGCGTCCTGGGCCCCTCCCGGGGGAACCCTGCCCGGTGGGGTGTACAGCCTCGCTTTCCACCCTTACCTGCAAGGGTCCGTCGTCTTGGCCGGTGAGAGCTACAGCATCTTCACGAGTGCCGACGGCGGGGAGACCTGGCAACGGGGCGGCGACCTCTTTCCCGGCTGCGACTTCTGCCTTGTTACTTTCCCTCCCCGTTTCACCTTCGACCCGGCCGACCCGCGCCACGTCTTCACGGTCGCCGCTGGCCAGCTCCTGGCGAGCCGGGACGGCGCCGCCCACTGGACGGCGATCCCCGGCGCGGGCAGCCAGGTGCAAGTCGTGGCGGTCGATCCCTCCGATCCCCGCACCCTCTACGCCGGCGGCTGCGAAGGGTTGAGCAAGAGCCGGGACGGCGGCGCCAACTGGCAGCCCAGCTACCAGGGGATCCCTCCCGGGCTTCCTCCCACCTTTTCCGGCGGCGGGCCGCCGCTCCCGCCACCCTACTTCTGCATCGACCTGCTGGTGATCGATCCACGCCATCCGGCGACGCTCTACGCCGACCGGTACGGTCCGCTCTCCCAGCTCTACCACAGCACCGACGCCGGCGCGACCTGGACACTGCTCGCGAGCGATTTCACCCGCCATCTCGACGACACGCTCCTGGTCTCTCTGGTGCTCGATCCGGCCGATCCCGGCCGCCTCTACGCCGCGACCAACAGCTATGGCGTCGTAGCCGGCCGCTTCCCCGGCGCGACGCCGCTGCGCCTCGGGCCGCCAGTCGGCGCCGCCGCGACTCCCCGCTTCACGGTGACGGCCGCCTGGCGGGACTTCGCGGACAACACCGGTCCGGCGACGCCGGTGCGCCTCGGCCCGGACAGCGGCTACTTCTGGTTCTTCGCGCCCGGCAGCCTCGAGCTCGCCGTCAAGCTGCTCGACGGGACCGTCGTCAACCGGCATCTCTGGACCTTCTACGCCTCGCTCTCGAACGTGCCCTTCGAGGTCACGGTCGGCGACGAGTTGACCGGGGCTGTCCACACCTATCTGAATCCCGCTGGCCGCTTCGCGAGCGTCGCCGACGTTCGATCGCTCCCCTCGGTCCCGCAGGTTTCCGCCGGCGTTGCCGCGGTCAGCGCGACCCCCGCGGTCGCTGAGCTGGCCACGACGCCGTGCGCCGCCGGTCCGACCTCTCTGTGTCTCGGCGGCCGGCGTTTCAAGGCCGAGGTCACCTGGCAGAACGGCAAGGACCACGGCGACGGCCAGGCGGTCGCCCTGGCAGACGAGAGCGGCTACTTCTGGTTCTTCGGCGCCGACGTCCCAGAGGTCTTCGTCAAGCTGCTCGACGGCCAGGCGTTCAATGGCCACTTCTGGCTCTTCTACGGCTCCCTCTCCGATCGCCACTACGTCCTGCGCGTCCAGGACCTCACGACGGGCGCCATCCGGACCTACGAAAACCCCACCGGGCTTCTGGCAAGCGCGGGGGACACGACCGCGTTCTGAGTGCGGCTGTTGCGACAGCCGCGAAAGTCCGGTTCCGAAGCCGCCTCCCCGCCTGGGCATGAATGCCCGGGCTAGGAACGGCGCCGGATGAATCCGGCTTGAAGCCTCCTTCAGGAGGCGCTGTTCCTAGCCCGGCGATTCATCGCCGGGCGGCGGAGGGCGAAACACCGGACTTTCGAGACACGCTCGAGGACAAGGTCGAGGATATGTCTATGCCACGGAATCCCGAGGCGGCACGGCCGGTGCCGGCGGGCGAAGGCGGGGCAAAACGGCTTCGATCTCCTGGCGCTGGGGCTCGAGCCAGGGCGGCAGGATCAGCCGCTCGCCCAGATGGTCCGCATCCTCGTCCACCGAGAAGCCTGGCCCGTCGGTGGCGATCTCAAAGAGCACGCCGCCTGGCTCCTTGAAGTAGACCGACCGGAACCAGAACCGGTCGATGACCGGGGTGGGGTGCGAGCCGGCCTCCTGGACCTGCCGCCGCACCGCGAGCTCCTCCTCCTCGCCGGCGACGCGGAAGGCCACGTGGTGGACGACGCCCGTGCCCCACTCCCCGAGCCGCTCCCCCGGCACCTCGCGGATCTCGACCCAGCGGCCGGAGCCTCCCCCGTCGGCGCCGAAACGATGCCAGCCGGCGTCCTCGCCCATGAGCTTGAAGCCGAGAGCGCCGCCCAGGAAGCGGGCGGTCTGGGCGAGGCTCCGCTCCCACAGGCGCGCCGCGTGGAAGCCGCGGATCTGGTGACTCTCCGGCACGGGACCGTGCCGCCAGGGCGCGAAGTCCCGCGGCCCGGGCACCGCGGTCAGCGCCAGCTCGAGCCCGTGGGGATCGCGGAGGCGCAGCACCTCCTCGCCGAAGCGCCTCTCCGGGGTTGAAGTCACCCCCATCGCACCCAGCCGCTCGGCCCAGAACGCGAGGCTCCCCTCGGGCACCGCGAACCCGACCTCCACCGCCAGCCCCGCCCCCTTGCGCCCGGGAGGCATTTGCGGCCACGGGAAGAAGGTCAGGTCGGTCCCTGGGTGCCCCTCCGCGTCGGCATAGAAGAGATGATAGGTGTCCGGCGCATCCTGGTTGACGCTCTTCTTGACCAGCCGGAGACCCAGGACGCCCGTGTAGAAGTCGAGGTTCTCCTGGGCCTCTCCGGAGATGGCCGTGATGTGATGAATGCCATGGACGCCGGTCATCGGGGAGCCCTCCTCCTCAACGCAGACCGCGAAGCTCCTGTTCGATACGCTCCGCCAGAAAGATTTTCAGGAGTGATTGATAAGGAACGTCACGCTTGTTGGCCAGCATCTTCAGATTTTCGAGGAGCGTCTCAGGAAGGCGCAAAGAGATCGTCTGTGTGGAGGGCTTGAGCCGGGAGAACGTGGTAGGCTTGGCGCGGCTCCAATCCACGTGCTCGGTCGAGTCATGGGTCGCCCAGAGCTCCCGCTCCTCGTCCTCCGACTCAAACCTCGGGATTGGCTTCAAGCTCTCGGTGCCGCAGCCAGTTTTTCTCTGCGTTGCCGCCATCCCAATCAAACTCCGTCGCCTCGGCCCAATCGCCCATGCCCCCTCCACCCGGTAGTATACGACCATCGTATACGGAGTCAATCCGGATCGGGCGTCGACCGGGGACGGGGGCCGCTCTGCCGCCTAAGCATCGACGCGGGCCGGGCGCATAGCCGTCCCGCACGAACGTATAAGCAACCTCCGCTCACGGCCCCTCAATTCGGCTCAACTCCCATATCCACAATGACTTCGGAACGGCTCGCAGCACTCTGGAATCTTATCCGCTTCGGATAACGTTCCGCGGACCACCCCTTTCTCGGGCGCGTTATCCGTCACCGCCCGACAGCCGAACCGCGGCCTTCCTCCAGAGGATGCGCAATGCTTGGCTCTTCGGGCCGCCTATACGTCTGCTCTGGCACCCATTTGACGAGTCTTAGAAATCAGTGTAGACTCCAACCCATGTGGAATGAACAACTTCTCCGGGAAGCCTCCGGCAAGCTCAGGGGTATGGGCGCTGACGATATGCATTCCCGCGTGGCAAGGTGAGGGCGGATCAAGGTTGATTTTGCGGTTAGCGCGCACGATGTAATCCAATCATAGGAGAGTTACATGAGAAAACTCATCGCGTCCACATTTACATCACTGGACGGTGTCATGCAGGCGCCAGGCGGACCGGACGAAGATCCAACCGAAAATTTTACGTTAGG
>JAJKHS010000047.1 GCA_021154885.1 Thermoanaerobaculum sp. | reverse complement strand
GCCTCCTCCCCCTCCGGCGCTTGCCTCAGCTCCCCAGCCGCCACAGCGACGGTTGTCGCTGGCAGCCACTACTTCCTACGGAGGGTAGAATACAAGGGGCGACGGCAGTTTGGTGCAACCGATGAGCTGCCGTCGCCCCTTTGGGGCTTGATGGGTTTTGTTGGGTGTTTACCCGGGGCTGGCAAAAAGCGCCAGCCCCGGGCTACATGCCACTGTCCCTTCGGGACAAAAACCTGGGGCGACGGCAGTTCAGCGCGAAGCCGCCAACCCGGCGAGCCGTTCCAGAACCCGTGGCCATTCCCGCGTCGACCTTTCATGGCGTTCGCGCGCTGCGGCGAGTATCATGCGGGAATAGCGCTCGACCTCGCCGGGATCCCTCGTCCAGATAGGTCCATTATAGACGCCGTGACAGCACCGACTGCGCCGCGTGGTAGCCGCACATGCCGTGCACGCCGCCGGTTGGTGGTGTGCTCGACGAGCAGAGGAAGACCCGCGGATCGGGCGTGGCGTACGGGTCGAGCCGGGCGACCGGCCGGGTCAAGAGCTGCGAGAGGGTGGCGGCGCCGCCGTTGATGTCACCGCCCACAAGGTTGGGATTGTAGGCTTCGAGCTGGGCCGTGTTGCGCATGTACCGGGCGAGGATGAGGTCCTGGAAGCCCGGCGCGAAGCGCTCGATCTGCCGCTCGATCACCTCCGTCCTGTCCACCGTCGAGCCGTTCGGTACATGGCAGTAAGCCCAACCCGTATGGGACCCGGCCGGCGCGCGGCTGGGGTCGAACAGACTCGCCTGACCCACCAGGACGAACGGCCGATCCCACTCCTTTCCCGTCCAGGAGGCCCGCTCCGAGGCTGCGATCTCCTCCAGGGTGCCGCCGACGTGGACCGTGCCGGCCTGGCGGCACTCCGGGGCTTTCCAGGGGATCGGCCCGGAGAGCGCCCAGTCGATCTTGAAGACCCCGGGGCCGTAGCGATACGCGTCCAGGCGCCGGCGGTAGCGGGGGGGCCAGCGCAGGCCGTCCAGTCGCAGCATCTGGGACGGCGTGAGGTCGAAGAGGTAGGCCCGGGCGCGGGGGAGCTCGCCGACTGAGCGCACGAGGCGGCCGGTGGTGATCGTCCCTCCGGTTTCCCGCAACAGGCTCGCCAGGGCGTCGGGGATGCGCTGGGCGCCGCCCACGGGCTGGGGCCAGCCCACGGCATGGCCGGTGAGGCCCATCAGCAGGCCGACGGCGGTGGTGGGAGTCTGCTCCAGCGGCAGGAACGAGTGGGCGGCCAGGCCGGCGAAGAGCGCCCGGGCGCGAAAGCCGCGGAAGCGGCCACGGACGAAGCCGGACGCGGAGCGCAGGCCCCGCAGGCCGAAGCCCGCCATCTGGAACGGGTGCCGGGGCCAGTGAAACGGCCCGAGGAGGTCCGGCGCGAGCCCTTCCCAGGCCGCGGCGAGCGGCCGGAAGAGGCGGTCCCACGCCCGCGCGTCGGCGCTCTCGTGGAAGCTCTCGCCCGTCTCCTTGGTGCCGCGGGCGAGGACGGCGGCCGTGCCGTCGTCGAACGGGTGCGCCAGGGGAAAGGGAGGATGGACCCACCGCAGCCCGTGCTGCTCGAGAGGCAGCCGGGAGAGGAAGGGGGAGCCGACCGCCAGGGGATAGATGGCCGAGCAGACGTCGTGCACGAAGCCCGGCAGCGTCAGCTCCGCCGACCGCGCGCCCCCCCCCACCGTCGCCGCCGCCTCGAACAGCTCGACCGACCACCCCGCCTGAGCCAGGGCGATGGCCGCCGCCAGACCGTTCGGTCCCGCTCCCACGATGACTGCGTCCCGAGGCTGCATTGGCATGGAACCAGTATAGAATACGGACCGAGAGGCAGCGTATGACCTACCGAGGCAGAGTCAAAGATGGCACGATCGTCTTGGAGCCAGGAATTGAGCTTCCCGAAGGCTCCTCGGTGAGGATCGAATTGGAATCCGCCGAGGCGCGCATGGAAGAGGGTGCCTCCGACCCCTTATTCCATATCACGGATCTGGCAGTGGAGACGGGGATCTCAGATCTCGCCACGAACATCGATCATTATCTGTATGGACACCCGAAAGCCAGCAATGCCGGTTAGACTGGCTTTTCTCGACACGAACGGCTGGCTCGCTCTCCTCAACTCTTCGGATGCTCTCCACTCCTTGGCCGAAACGACTTGGACGGGATTGCTGAAACGGGGCTATTCGGTCGTTCTGACAGAATGGATCATCGCGGAGACTGGGAACGGATTGGCTCGAACCAGCGCTCGGAAGCAGCTCTCCCGTGCCGTTGGAATGATTCGATCGAGCCCGCGGGCTCGCCTGATTTCCATCTCGGGACAGCTCTTTCAGAGATCCCTCGACCTCTATGCCAGTCGCCCTGACAAGACTTGGGGTTTGGTGGATTGCGCCAGCTTCCTCGTGATGCAAGACGAAGGGATACATGAGGCATTCACCAATGATCGCCATTTCGAGCAGGCAGGCTTCAGTTGTCTCCTGCCCCTGCTCTGATGTCCTACGTCGAAGAAGTGAGATCAGGCCTTCAGGGCAGCCCACTCGGAGACGAGGATGCTCATGACGACGTCGCTCCAGTAGAGCCCGGGCGCGCCGCGGACACGGAACGATTCGCGGCGCATGCCCTCGCGCCGGAAGCCGACCCGCTCGTAGCAGGCGATGGCGCGGGGGTTGACGTCGAAGACGCTGAGCTCGACGCGGTGCATCTGGAGCGTCTCGAAAGCGATGACCAGAGCACTGCACAGCATCCCGGCCCCGAGACCGCGGCCGCGCGCTTCCGGGTCGAGCAGGACCCGGCCGATGCGCAGCGACCGGTGGTGGTGATCGATGGCGCCCAGCTCGACGTGCCCGATCACCTTTCCGTCGTCTGGAGTGACAGCCTTGAAGATCAGCCGGTCGCCGCGCTGGGCGCTGTCGCGCAGATGTCCTTCCAGGTGCTCCCGGGTCAGCGGAAAGTCGAAGCTGGACGCCGTCCACAACTGGAGCGCCTCCAGCGAAGGAATCCAGCCGATGAGGCGGTCGACATCGGCCTCGGTGAAGGGGACCAGGTGGATCATCGGGTGCTCTTGGAAGTAGCCTCAATCCCTCCGCTTCATCGCGTAGCACTTATGCTACACTCGGCGAGTCATGAAGACCATCCCCCAGCGCGAGCTCAGGAATCATAGCGGCGAGATCCTTCGCCGGGCCGAGTCCGGCGAGCGGTTCACGATTACCGTGGAAGGCCGCCCGGTGGCTGTGCTGGGACCCGTTCAACGGCGGCAGTGGATACCCAAGGCGGAATTCCTGAAGATCTTGAAGAGCCAGACTCCCGATCCGACATTCTTCGAGGATGTCAAGGACATGGGGGGGCATCTGGACGACCTGGGCGATCCATGGGAGAGGTGAGTCGAGGTCTCCTCGATACTTCTGTGGTCATCGCTCGCGACGAAGACGCCAGCGTCGAAGAGAACCTCCCCGAGGAAATCTCCATCTCTGCGGCAACTCTTGCAGAGCTGCACTACGGTGTCCTGGTCGCCAAGGATGAGATAACGCGTCAGTATCGGCTTCAGCGCCTTGGCGTGGTGGAGTCGAGTTTTGAACCGATCGCGATTGACTCCGCCGTGGCCCGCTCCTTCGCCGCAGTCGCTCACGCCGTGAAGATGGCCGGGAGGCAGCCCAGGGCTCGAATCATGGACTTGTGGATCGCCGCCACGGCGTTAACCCACAAGCTTCCGCTCTATACTCGGAATCCAGAAGACTTCCAGGGCCTACAAGGGTTGATCGAAATCAGAGTGATCTAGACCCGCGGGCCGCATGGAGCCGATCTCATGACCCAGGAGCCCACTGCGCACCTCGACACCTTCTGCCGGGACTCGCTGCCGCCGCGCGAGCTGTGGCCCCGGATGATCTTCGACGGCGTGCCGGAGCTGGCCTATCCGCCACGGCTGAACTGCGTCGCCGAGCTCCTCGACGCGCGCATTGCCGCCGGCGACGGCGAGCAGACGGCGATCGTCTTTCCGGGCGGACGCTGGAGCTATCGGGATCTCCAGGAAACGGTGAACCGCATCGCGCACGTCCTGGTGGAGGACCTGGGCCTGGTGACGGGCAACCGGGTGCTGCTGCGCGGGCCCAACACGCCGCTCCTGGCGGCCTGCTGGCTGGCGGTGGCGAAGGCGGGCGGGGTCGTGGTCTGCACGATGCCGATGCTGCGCGTGCGCGAGCTGACCTACATCGCGGACAAGGCCCAGATCCGCCTCGCCCTCACCGATGCCCGGATCGCCGCCGAGTGCGAGCAGGCGATGCGCACGAAAGGCGACGGTTCGCCGCGCGAGGGCACGCGGGTCGTTCATTTTCAGGGCACCGGCGGGGACAGCGGCGAGGGCTCGCTCGAGGCCCTGATGCGGGACAAGCCCGCCGATTTCTCTCCCTGCGACACCGCCGCGGACGACTCGGCCCTGATCCTCTTCACCTCGGGCACCACCGGCCTGGCCAAGGGCACCCTGCACTTCCATCGCGACGTCCTGGCGGTCTCCGACTGCTTTCCACGCTACGTCCTGAAGCCCACGGCGGACGACGTCTTCTGCGGCTCGCCGTCGCTCGCCTTCGCCTATGGCGTCGGCGCCCTCCTGTTCTTCCCCCTGCGCTTCGGCGCCGCCACGCTGCTGCTCGAGCAGTCGGCGCCGGCGACCCTGCTGGAAGGGATTCAAGACTACCGGGCGACGATCTGTTTCACCGTTCCCACCGCCTACCGCGCCATGGCCGGGCTGGTTGAAAAATACGATCTTTCGAGTCTGCGCCGCTGCGTCTCGGCGGGTGAGACGCTGCCGGCCGCGACGTTCGAGACGTGGAAGCAGGCCACGGGCATCGAGATCATCGACGGCATCGGCTCGACCGAGATGCTGCACCAGTTCGTCAGCACCTCGGACGGCGACATCCTGCCGGGCTCCACCGGCAAGGCCGTCCCCGGCTATGAAGCGAAGGTCGTGGACGACGATGGCGAAGAGGTCCCGTCCGGAGTGATCGGCCGGCTCGCCGTTTGCGGTCCCACGGGCTGCCGCTATCTCGCCGATCCCGAGCGGCAGCAGCAGTACGTGCAGCACGGCTGGAACCTCACGGGCGACGCCTATCTACGGGACGCGGACGGCCACTTCTGGTATCAGGCGCGCACGGACGACATGATCGTCTCCTCGGGTCACAACATCGCCGGGCCGGAGGTCGAGAGCGTGCTGCTCCAGCATCCCAAGGTGAAGGAGTGCGGTGTGGTGGGTGTGGCGGATGAGGAGCGGGGGCAGATCGTGAAGGCGTTCGTGATCCTGAATCCGGGAGCCGAGCCGGGCATCGCGACGGTCAAGGAGCTCCAGGAGTTCGTCAAGCTGCACATCGCGCCCTACAAATACCCGCGGAAAATCGAGTTCGTGGACACCCTGCCGCGCACCGAGACGGGAAAGCTGCAGCGTTTCCGCCTGCGGCAGGGTTCGTAGACCAAGCCCCGGGAAAACTCTTTCGGTGCTCCCTTCGTACAAGAGGGAGCATGACCACGATCCAGGTCGGGCTCGTCGAGGATCAGACCCTGACCCGCCAGGGTCTCACGGCTCTGATCGGCGGCACGCCGGGGTATGGCTGCGCCGGCGCCTGGCGGACCTGCGAGGAGATGCTCGCCCGGCTCCCTGAAGCCCGCCTGGACATCCTCCTCCTGGACATCGGCCTTCCCGGCATGTCCGGCATCGACGGCGCGCGCCGGGCGCGGGAGATCCTCTCCCAACTCCCCATACTCATGCTCACTGTCCACGAGGACAACGAGCTCGTCCTCGAGGCCCTCTGCGCTGGGGCCTGTGGTTATCTGGTGAAGAAAACTCCGCCGGCCCGGCTCCTCGAAGCGATCCGGGAGGCTCACGAGGGGGGCTCGCCTATGAGCTCGCAGATCGCCCGGCGCGTGGTGGAGGTGCTCCGTACCCTGCGGGTGGAGACCGCAGCGGAGACCGCCGGGGAGGACGGCCACCGCCTCACCCTGCGCGAGCGGGAGATCCTCCGCGGCCTCGCCGCCGGCAACACCTATCAGACCGCCGCCCGCAGCCTCGGCATCAGCACCGATACGGTGCGTTTTCACATCCGGAAGATCTATCGCAAGCTTCAGGCCCATTCCCAATCCGAGGCCGTGGCCAAGGCCCTGCGCCAGGGGCTCCTTTGAGAAGACCGCATGATCGTGCAGGGGCCGGCTCTCCTGAATTCACGACCATCTCATCATGCGGCTTTTCCGCAGGCTTCTTTCCCCGCAGACTCGTCTTCGTGGAAAGCAGCAACGAACCCTGCGAAAGGAGATCGTAAACATGATGAGAAAGTCGACCCTGACCCGCCTGCTGTGTCTCGCCCTGCTCGCCGCGCTGGCTTCCTTCGGCGTCTTCACCATCACCGCCCAGCCGGCCCAGGCCCTGCAGTGCTTCCCGACGTTCCTCGGCTGTGACTTCGACCACATCGGAGATTTCGGCAACGCGATCTGCTGCGTCTACCTGTGCCCCAACGGCCACACGCGGACCGGCGCCTGTGAACAGAAATAGGAGACCATGACGCTTCGTTTCATCCAGCCGTTCGGTGGGAGGCTCGCGGTGCTCGCGCTGTGGCTCGGCACCGCCTGCCTACCATCCGCGGCGATGGCCCAGAACCGGAGTCTCCGCGGCTTCTCGATGGATGATGGGTTGGCCAATCCTAGGACGTCTACGCTCGATGGGGACCGGGACGACGAGGTGGTTGAGGACCATGACGCCGTTCAAGCCGAGCCTGCTCCTGCGACGCGAGGCTATCGCATCCTCTCCCTGTCCAACGGCGAGAAGGGGGATCTTTACCTGGGCGACTCGGACTCGGGAGTCCTGCGCCTCCGGGCGGACGAACAGGAGCGTCTCCCTCCGGTCTCGGTGGACGACGGGCCCTTCCATTTCGAGGTGAGCCCCCCGATCCACGAGCCGGAGTCCTCCGGGTCGACTGCTGACGACTCTCCAGGCCACCGGCCCCGCGCCCGGCTGACGAAGGTTCACGTCTTCCATCCGACCTCCGGGGGAGTGGCGGAAGCCGCAAGCCCGGCCCGCAACGGCCTGACCCTCTCGTTCACGGGGATCGATCTCGCGGCTCCTGCCACGAGGTTTCGCTATCGGCTGACCGGGCTGGACCCGGGCTGGATGGAGACGGCACAGCACTCGGCCTACTATCCGAACCTGCAACCCGGCGCCTATTTCTTCGAGGTTCTGGCGTTGAACGACGCCGGCCTGTGGAGCGAGCCCGCGCGGCTCTCGATTACCCTTCAAGCGCCTCCCTGGTGGAGCCGGAATCCGGAGCTGGCCATCGTCTTCGCCGTGATCGGGCTCGCCCTATTGACTGCGGGCCTGTACGCCGCCGCTCGCATGCGCCGGCTGCTGCAGATGGAGCGTCTGCGCGCCTCGATCGCCGCCGACCTCCACGATCAGGTCGGGGCCGGCCTCACGGACATCGCCATCCTCTCCGAGGTGGCGGCCCGCAAGGCCGACGACCTGCCGGAGCTCGCCCGAGTCGCCGCCACCGCCCGTGAGCTGGTGGACGGGATGGGGGACATCGTCTGGCTGGTCAACCCGCGGCAGGACTCTCTGTACGAGCTTTTCCTGCGTCTCAAGGACTCCTACGCCGAGCTGTTCGTCCACGCCGGTGCGCAGCTCGAAGTGGGGGATCTTTCGCCTTTCGAAAGAGCTCGCCTGCCCATGACCTACCGCAAGGATCTCCACCTCCTCTTCAAGGAGGCCCTCTGCAACGCCCTGCGCCACAGCGGCTGTCGTCAGGCCGAGCTGTCCGTGAGCCTGCGCCGGCGCCGGCTTGAAGTCGAGCTGCGGGACGACGGCCGGGGCTTCGACCCGGAGCGCCGGAACAGCCACGGCGAGGGATTGGAGACCATGCGGCGCCGGGCGGGTCGCCTCGGCGGTCGCCTCAGCATCGATTCCTCTGCGGCGGGGACCGTGGTGCGATTCGCCGGGAGTCTCCCGTAAGGGCCAACTCTACCTATCGCAGCCTCTCTTGCTTTTACGCCCCGTTGCCGGCTATTCTCACAGCATGAGCGAGCACTCAGCCATCGAGTGGACGGATGCGACGTGGAACCCTGTGCGAGGTTGCACCAAGATCACCTCCGGCTGTGCCCACTGCTACGCGGAGACCTTCGCGGAGCGCTTCCGCGGAGTTCCGGGCCACCCCTACGAACAGGGATTCGACCTGCGCCTGGTCCCCGAGAAGTTGACCCAGCCTCTGCTCTGGCGCAAGCCGAAAATGATCTTCGTGAACTCGATGAGCGACCTGTTCCACGAAGAGGTCCCCGACGATTACATCGTCCGGGTCGTCCGCGTCATGCAGCTCGCGAGTTGGCACACCTACCAGGTCCTCACCAAGCGGTCCGAGAGGCTGCGCGACCTGCTGAAGACGAAGCTGCGGTTTGCCGCGGGGGATCCGCACATCTGGTGGGGAGTGAGCGTTGAAAACCGGAAACAGGGACTACCTCGGATCGACCACCTCCGAGCCGCTCCGGCGGTAATCCGATTTTTGTCGATCGAGCCGCTCCTGGAGTCGCTCGGCAGGATCGATCTCTCCGCGATCGGTTGGGTCATCGTCGGCGGGGAGAGCGGTCCGGGTGCACGTCCGATCCGAGAGTCCTGGGTCGTGCAGATCCGCGACCAGTGCTTGGAGGCGGAGGTTCCTTTCTTCTTCAAACAGTGGGGAGGAAAGCAGAAAGCGCGCGCCGGTCGCGAGCTCGGTGGGCGGACGTACGACGAGACGCCACATCGCGAAATCCCTGCGGTCGTGGATGTCGAATCGCTCCGAAGTGCTCTGGCCGAAGTCGAGGCGTTCTGCTGAGACTTGCATGACGAACGACGAGCTCTACGAAAGGCGCGAGCAGACACGCGTTAAGCACGACATTCTTCGGCATTACCTCGAACGTTTCGCGCATATAGTTGCCCACAAATGGGAGTCGATCACCTATATTGACGGGTTTGCTGGCCCATGGAATGTCCGCTCTCCTGATCTCAAGGACAGCTCGTTTGCCATCGCTTTGGACGAGCTTCGGAAGGCCCGCGCCACTCACAGAGAGAAGGGAAAGAACCTCCGGCTGCGATGCTTCTTTCTGGAGGAGGATCGAGCCGCCTATCAGCAGCTCGAAAGCTTTGCTGAGGGTGTGAAGGACGCGGAAATAAAACCCCAGAACGGTTCCTTCGAGCAATCGGTAAGCTCTATCCTGAAGTTCATCCGCGAAGGAGCTCAAGGGACTTTCCCTTTCATTTTCATCGACCCTACAGGATGGACGGGGTTCGCTTGCCACCGAATCTCTCCCCTACTGAAGCTCGACCCGGGAGAGGTCTTGATCAACTTCATGACGAGCCACATCCGGAGATTCCTGAAGGATGAAAACTCTCGCCAGAGCTTTGAGGAACTTTTCGGGTCCGCTGAAGTCAGGGATAGAGTTGCAGGTCTGACGGGCCAGGATCTTGATGATGCTCTCGTCCGCGAGTATAGGGGCATGTTGAGGCGGGAGGGGCGCTTTACGCACGTGCTTCCGGCAATCGTTCTACATCCCGAAATTGACCGACCCCATTTCCATTTGATCTATGCCACACGTCATCCGAAGGGGGTCGAAGTTTTCAAGGAAGCCGAAAAAGCGGCGATGCAGGAGATGGAGCGATTGAGGGAGGGGGCACAGAGACGGAAACGAGAGGAGCGGACGGGGCAGACAGAGCTCTCTTGGGCGAGGGAGACGGCGACTGAAAGCCCGTACTACAGTCAGCTTCGGGACCGTTATATCGGCAAGGCGAGGCAGAGCGTTCTGGATCTTCTAAGGATTCGCAAGCGCGTCTTGTTTGACGACGCGTGGATCTTGGCCCTTGAGTCACCCCTTGTCTGGGAGAGTGATCTCAAGAAGTGGATCAAAGAATGGCAATCCACAGAAGAACTTCGAGTCGAGGGTCTTGTGGGGCGGGAGCGTGTCCCCTCCCGGGGCAAATCCCACTTCCTCGTCTGGCAGAGCGGGGCTTGACCTTACCTGTTCCACCCAGAACCCATCTCCCGGTCGAGCACCTCCAAAGTCTTGTAATATTATAGGTCATCTCGCGGTATCCCACGGCTCTCGTCATGATCTGACCGTTGGTTTGAGGCCCAACGGGCCGCCCTCCCTCAGCCCAGGGCAACGCCCTGGGTTTCAAGGAATTGGAAATATCGATGCGGCCTGAAGGGCCGCGCTAACCAGCGGGCGCTGTGCAAACCGTCTTCTCCTCGGACGATGGAGAAATGGCGGCGGCCCCTCTCGGCCTTGGCTAGCGCGGCCCTTCAGGCCGCATCGGAAATCGACGCAACCCCAACCCAGGGCGTTGCCCTGGGCTTAGGGAGGGCGGCCCGTTGGGCCTCAAACCGGCAGCCAGGTCCACGATGAAGGCCGGCAATGCAGCAGTATCCGGCGAGCGCCGATTAGAACTACAATTGGGTGACCGGTGGATCACGGCCCTCCGACAGGGCGCGATCATCGGTCCCAATGGGTGACCATCTCCGAGGCGGTTTCAATCCCAGACGTATTTCTCGTCATAGGCGATCTGATATCGCCGCAGGAATTTCCGGTACTCCTCCTGGAATGTCACCTTGCGGTGGTGCTCCGCCTGATTCTGGATGTATCGCATCACGGAGTCGGCGTTCGATTGGCTGACCGAAAAGGCGCCGTAGCCGGTCTGCCAATGAAATTGCGCGACGGCCGGTCCCTTGGTCTTGATCCATTTGGACGAGCTGGTCTTCACCGTTTCGACCACCTGCGCCACGGTTCGGGTCCGTGACAGACCAAACAACATATGGACGTGGTCCTCGACGCCGCCGACCTGCAACGGAGGACAATCGTACTCGCGCAATACGACCGCGAGGTACGGATGGAGCTCATCCTGAATCTCAGGAGTCAGAACCGGGACGCGATTCTTCGTGCTGAAAATCATGTGCACCAGGATGCGGGCCAGGGACTGCGGCATTTCGCTCTCCTCTCACGCCGTCATCCCTTCAACCCGCCCGACCATACGCCGTCTCCCGGTCCAGCACCTCCAACGTTTTGTAGTAGAGACCATCCGCCTCCTCGCGGCTGTTGCCGATCGCGGTCAACCCGAGCTTACCGAACTCGGAGACGGCGCCGATCAGGTGGAAGAGGACGCCGGAGTCCGTCGCGAGGCTGTAGTGGAGGCGATTCTCGGTGAGGATGTCGATCAGGTCCTCGGGCAGCAGGCCGCGGTAGGACTCGGAGCGGAGATTGTCGGTCGCCCGGTAGTATTTGGCGTTCCCCGAGTGCGAGAAGAAGAGGCCCGTCTCGCGATCGAGACGGCCGCCGGTGAGAAATTGAAGGGCTAGGTAGGGATGGGTGGTGCCGCCCATCCGCAGGTTGATCTCCAGCGCCGCGAGGCTCCAGGCCGCGGCCGGGTCGTCGCGCCAGAGCAGGAAGTCGACGGCGAAACGGCTGACCACGCCTTCGGCGGCGAGGACCTCGCCGATCCGCATCGCCGCTTCCTGAATGGCCAACCGATACTCGTTGCGCGCCGGAAAGCTGCAGCCGAGGAAAACCTGATCGGAAGGGCCACCGAGGATCTGGTCGTGGGTCGAGATGGGCACCACCTCTCGGCCCGGGCTGACGCGGAGCTGGGTGCTCGGCGAGACCTTCTCGGCGGCGTCGATGAACTCTTCGACGATGCCCCCCATCCGGCTGAACTTCTCGAAATATTCCTCGACGGTCTCGTTGGCCACCGACAGCTCGATGCGGTGCAGCGCCTCCCGCACCGCGGCCCGGCTGGCCGCCTCGGGGTAGCGGAAGATGGCGTTGCCCTCGCCCGAGAAGCTGTCGTTCAGCTTGACGACGGCACGCCGCAGGCCCGGCCGCCGCGCCGCCAGCTCGACGAGCGCCTCTTCGACCTCGGCCTTGCCGTGGAGGTCCTCGAAGCCCTCGGGCAGGGGCACTCCGGCCTGACGGAAGACTTTGCGGCTGCCGGACTTGGTGCCGAGGTGGGCGAGGTCGGGATCGCAGCCGTTGAGCGGAATGCCGAGCAGGACGGCGAGCCGGCGCTCTGCCGGCGTCGAGTTGAAGACCGTGAGGTAGGCGCGCGAGCGGTCGTGGATGCCCTCGCGGATGCGCTCGACGAGGCGCGGTCGTTCAAGGATCTTCTCGGTCAGCGAGCGCGGCGAGGCGTCGTGAGCACAGAGCAGCGTCAGGCGCGACCGGGCGTGGCTCGCGGGGATGCCGGCGAGGAGCTGGAAGTAGTAGTCCAGGATCATCGGGTGCACCGGCTGCGAGGTGACGTAGACCACCCGCGCCCGCGGGTTGCGAAGCCGGATCAGCAGGAAGAGGAGGCGCTCTTCGTAGAAGCTCGCGCCGTCGATCTTCCGCAGCTCGCTCTGGTCGAGGGTCATGGACGGCACGACGACCGAGGTGTGGGGCTCCTCGTCGCGCATCATGAGGGCTTCCCACACCGCCTGGAGGCGAGGCTGGAGCTCCCGGAACCTGGCGATCTCGGCCTCGGGGGTGAGATCCACGGCGAACGGCGGTTGCGGCATCACGGGTTTCGGACGCTCCCCGCCACCCTGTCCTCGTGCAGATCGGCCCGGAACCCCAGCGACTCGGTCCGCAGCCGCATCTGCCGCCGGAGGTGGAAACGCAGCGGTCCGAGCAGCGTGTAGTCCGAGGTGAGCCGCAGGCGGGCGTCGGAGTCCTCGTCCGGATAGGCGCGGGTCAGGGCCTCCCGGCGCTCCGCTGCCCACTGCGCGCTCACCTCGCCGCACTCCAGCTTCTGCTCTAGGAGGATGAGCTGCCGCGCCCGGTCCACGATCTCGGGATGGTGGTTGACGCCGAAGACCCGCGGCATGGCCCCGCCGCTGTCGCGCGCGAATTCGAGCATGGTCAGCGCGTCGCCCCGGGGACCGCCGACGCCCAGCGTCTCCCAACCGATCGGCACGGTCCCGGCCGGGAACGCGCCGGGGCGCGGGATGAGGTCGAAGAGGCGGTTGTCGAGGATGCGCAGCCGCCCGCCGGCCGCCAACTCCTGGCCGAAGCGGCGGAACCAGGGGTGGTCCCCGGCCTCGGGCGCGAGCACGTTCTCCAGCACGCCGGCGCTCTTGCCCCCCTTCTCCGGGCCGCGGAAGACCGGCTGGGCCAGCCCCGACCAGTGGCACATCACGCCGAACGTGTGGCAGACGGCGAGGAGGGACGCGCTCTCGTCGGCGAGGATGTCGTCGAAGAGCTTGTAGATCGGCGCCTGCCAGGAGGGGTCCTCACGCAGGCCCTGGCTGTACTTGGAGGTGCCGTCGTTGGCGTGAGGATCGAGATGGCCCGGACCGCCCGTGCCGAGATAGATCGAGAAGCGCCCGCCGGGCGGCTCGGGGATCCGCCGGGCGCGGCGCACGTCGAAGGACAGCGCGCGGACGCGGACCCCGGTCTCCTCGGCGATGGGCAGCAGCTCGCAGGCGACGTCGAGCAGGCCGTGGACGAGGCAGTCGTGGCCGAGGTTGGGCCAGCCGTGGTTCATGTCCAGCACTGCGACATCGACGAGGCTGGGATCGGGGGGCGGCAGATCCTCCGGCCGCTCGACGCGGACGTACTCGAAGGCGCCGCAGGGCGCGTCCTCGGGACGGTCGGAACCGCAGAGCTGGGGGCTACCGGAGAGCTTGTGGCGGCAGAGGAAAGACATGGCCCGTCAAGAGCCTACAGGAATCCGGGATCGGGTCCAAGCCTCAAGAACGCCTCTTCCACCCTGGCCCCCGCAGCACCTGGCCCGGCAGGGCGCCCGTCATCTTGCCGCCGTCGATCACCGGCACGCCGTTGACCAGGACGTACTCCATCCCTTGCGAAAGTTGATTGGGGCTCTCGAAGGTTGCGACGTCGCGCACGGTCTCGGGATCGAAGATCACGACGTCGGCCCACATTCCGGCTTTGAGCACGCCGCGGTCGGCGAGGCGCAGGCGGGCGGCGGGCAGAGCGGAGAATTTGCGGACCGCCTCCTCCAGGCTCAGCTTCTTCTCCTCGCGGACGTACTTGCGCAGGATGCGGGGGAAGGTGCCGTAGGCCCGCGGGTGCGGGTGCTGCTCGCCCAGCAACCCCTCCGGCGAGGTGCCCTCGGAGTCGTTGTTGATCGATACCCAGGGCTGCACCAGGGCCAGGGAAACGTCCGGCTCGGACATGGCGAAGACCGCGACGCCCGTGAAGGCCTCGTCCTGGATCAGGATGTCGAACAGCTCGTCGATCGGGTCCTTTCCCTGGAGCTTCGCGGCCTCGGCCAGGGTTTTGCCGACCAGCGGCCGGAGCGCCGGGGCATGCAGCGAGCAGAGCAGGATCGCCTCGGGGCCGGGGATCTCCTGCCACTCGTTGTCCCACGCCGCGGAGGGGGTCTCCATGTCCTTGCGGATGCGCGCCCGCATCGCCGGGTCGCGCAGCCGCGCGATGAGCTTCTCCGTGCCGCCGTCGTGCGCCCAGGGCGGCACGAAAGCCGAGAGGCTGTTGTACCAGGCAGGGTAGGCGTAGGTATCGGCCGCGATGTCGACCCCGGCGCGGCGGGCCGCCTCGATTTTGGCGACCACTTCGGGCATGCGGCCCCAGTTCGTCTTGCCCGCCACTTTGAGGTGCCAGACCTCGACGGGGATGTGCGCCTCGCGGCCGATGCGGACCGCCTCGTCGAGCGCCGGCAGGATGCCATCCCCTTCGCTGCGCATGTGGGTGGCGTAGACGCCGCCGAAGCGCGCGGCTTCGGTGGCGAGGGCGATCAGCTCCTCGGTCTTCGCGTACGGAGCGGGCGGGTACTGAAGCGACGTCGAGACCCCCACGGCCCCCTGCTCCATGGCCTCGCGCACCAAGGCGCGCATCTGGTCGAGCTGCGCCGCCGTGGGCTGCTTGTCGTCGTCGCCAAGCACCATGCGTCGCACCTGGGTGGCGCCCACGTAGTCGGCGACGTTGATCCCGATCCCCTGTTTCTCCAGGCGGGCGAAGTATTCGCCGTAGGTCCGCCAGTCGGGGTCGATGCGCAGGTGCTCGTAGCCGACTTTGTCCGCCTTGACGAGGGCGTCGGACTGTGGCGCCGCGGACCCGCCCTCGCCGGTGATCTCGGTGGTGATCCCCTGGTAGATCTTGGACGGCAGCCGCGGCTCGACGAGGATGGTCAGCTCCGACTGGCCCAGCATGTCGATGAACCCGGGTGCGACCATCTTGCCCGCGGCGTCGATCGAGCGCTTCGCACTCGCCGTGCCGAGATGGCCGATGGCGGCGATGCGGCCGCCGCGAACGGCCACGTCGCCCGCGTACCAGGGCGAGCCCGTGCCGTCCACGATCCGGCCGTTGCGGATCACCAGGTCATAGGGCGCCTCCTGGGCGGCGAGGCCCGCCGCAGACAGGAGCGCCGCGAGGCAGCAGAGCCATCTCTTCATCGTGTCCTCCTTGGTGGCTGGCGACTATACTCGATCCCATGGAGATCAATCCTACCGATCGAACCGATCCGACGGATCCGGCCGATCGCAGCGAGATCGTGCACCGCACCGTCGAGCACGTGCGCCGGACGCTGGAGGGGGAGTCCTCCGGCCATGACTGGTGGCACGTCTACCGGGTCTGGAAGAACGCCCTCGCCATCGCGCGGGAAGAGCCGGCGGACCGCTTCGTGGTCGAGCTGGCAGCGCTCCTCCACGACCTCTCCGACCGCAAGCTCAACGGCGGCGACGTCACCCTTGGCCCCAAGGTGGCTCGCGAGTGGCTCGCGGCGCAGGGAGTGGACGAGGAGATCTTGGCCCACGTCTGCGAGATCATCGCGGACCTGTCGTTCAAGGGGGCCGGCGTTCCGACCCCGATGCGCACCCGCGAGGGGCAGGTGGTGCAGGACGCCGACCGCCTGGACGCGATCGGCGCCATCGGCATTGCCCGCTGCTTCGCCTACGGCGGCCACAAGGGGCGGCTGATGCATGATCCCGAGCAGCGCCCCGATCTCCACGCCAGCGCTGAGAGCTACTACGCCAACCAGGGAACCGCCATCAACCACTTCTACGAGAAGCTCCTGCTTCTCGCCGAGAGGATGAACACCGAGACCGGCCGCCGGATCGCGCAGGGGCGTCACGCGTTTCTCGAACAGTTCCTCGCCCGCTTCTACGCGGAGTGGGAGGGGAGGGATGGGGAGGAGCTTGGCTTAGGGTAGGGGCGGGTCTGGACGGCGGGAGGGGGCTCGACCCGCCCTGAACGGTGACATCTACTTGAGGCCCAGTTTCTTGTTCTGCTCAAGAAGTGCGATCGCCTCCTCCAGCCGCCTCTGCCGCGTCTCCTCCCGCTTCGCCGCCTTGATCCACCCGACGTAGAGCCGACGGTACGACGGCGCGAGATCCTGAAAGAATCGCCAGGCCTTCGGGTTCTCCTGGAACCGCTGCTGTATGTACTCCGGCAGCTCGACCTCCGCGCTGCGATCCGGCGCGCTCGGCTTTGCGGAATCGGTTTCCAAAGCCGGTGGACCCTTGGCGAATCCCGCGGGAGTCATCCGCCCGTCCTTGACCAGATCGGCGAACCGGCGGCGGTTCGACTCGGACCACTTCGCCGTGTTCCTCCGTGGCGTGAACTTCTGCGCATACTTTTCGTCGTCGAGCCGCCGGACGATGCTGTCGATCCAGCCGAAGCAGAGGGCCTCCTCGACGGCGTGATCGTAGGAGACGCGGGGCTGCCCCGTGTGCTGCTTGAAGTAGACGAGCCAGATCTCGCGCTCGGTGGCGTGGTGCGCGGCGAGCCACGCGCGCCATTCTTCGCGAGTGGTGACGTGCAGCGTCTTCATCGATTCAAGCTCTCAATCCGGGCAGCGATGGCAGAGAGGGAGCCGCTTCTCGCGCCGGATGAGCCGGCGGAAGGACCGGAAACGAGCTCCGTTCCAGACCTCCTGGAAAGACGATTCGAAGACGTTTCCCATGTCGAGTGTGAGACACGGATAGAGACGGCCCTTGGGATCGATGAAGGCGTAGTTCTCCATCGTCGTGCAAGTCACCTTGTCGTGCCGCTGGAATTCAGTCTCGCCATAATAACGCACCATCTCTTCGACCGAGAGGTCCGGATGGGATTCGATCCGGAATGGGTACTCCTTGCTGCGGATCGTCTGGAGCTGCTCCGCGAGGATCTTGACGTCGATGCGAGGGAGCCGGTCCTGGGTGTAGGAGGCATCCTCCGAGCGAAAGAAAGAGGGGTCCGGCATCACGTCCCGCCGCAGCAGGTCCATGGAAGACTGGAGCTGCTGGGAAGAGAACCAGATCAGGTGTTGCAACCGCAACTTGTCGATGTCCCACGAGGAGAGCTCCTCCGCCCACTCGGCGAGACGGTGATAGGTTCCCTCGTGCACCGTGGTGTAGATCTCGACCACGGGCGTCCGCGAGCCCAGCCGTTTCTTCGCTTCGCTCAACGCGGCGAGGCCGCGCTGCACGGTGGCCGTCGAGTCCTGGCCGCGTGAGGCGTCGTTGGCGGGATCCGTGGTGTCGAGCGAGATGCCCACCGCCAGCAGGCCGGAGCGGACGACGTCCTCCGCCTCTCGCGCCAGGCGCATGCCGTTGCTCACGGCCGTGCAATGGAGCCCCAGACCGTGGGCGAAGTCCACGATCTTCTTCCACTCGGGGTGCACGAACGGCTCGCCGCCGAAGAGGCGGATCATGGGATGGAAATCGACGACCGAGCGGATCAGGCGGAGAGCGGAATCCGTGTCCATCATGTGGGGGCGTGCCGGCACGACCGCGTTCTCGCCCCAGATCGGGCAGTAGCTGCAGCGCAGGTTGCAGGCGTCCGTGAGCAGGAGATCGATCCCCCAGGGAGGGGCCGAATAGCCGCGCTGCCAGCGATACGACTCGGAGAGTCCTGATTTCATGCCTACCCCCTTTCGATCCTACTCTCATCATACGGAAGAGGGCCCCGAAACGTTGTGCCGGAACGACGAGACGCTCGTTCAATCGGATCTCGGCGGCGCCTGGCCAAAGCCCGCTTCGAAAGCCCCGACATCCTCGTAGTAGCGGCGCGCGATGCCCGCCAGGGCCGGATTCGTATAGATCTCGGGCGCAGGATTCTCGATCAGTGCCGCGATGGCCGCTGCCACGTCCCCGGCGGACTGCGGCTTCAGCGCCCCCGGGGGCGGCGAGGCGGCCGGCGTCCCTCCCAGAGCGTTGCTGGCGAAGTCCGTGGCCACGATCCCCGGCATGACGAGCGAGACGTGAATGCGCGGGTACTCCTGCTTGAGGTCCATGCGCAGGTTGGCCGTCAACGAATTCAGCGCGGCTTTGGACGCGCTGTAGACGGAGCGGACCGTGGCGAGAGGGACCCGCCCCAGGAACGACGAAACGTTGATGAGGTGCCCCGCGTCGCGCTCCATGAAGTGGGGGACGATGGCCTGCATCCCGTAGAGCGCCGACTTGAGGTTGACGGCGACCATCTCGTCGACGTCCTCATCGGTGAGGTCGAGCACCCGCCGGCCGATACCGCGACCGGCATTGTTGATCCACACGTCGACAGGCCCGAGCTGGTCGAGGGTCCGGTCGCGCAGATGCTCGACGTCACCCCGCCGCCGCACGTCCGTGACCACGGCGAGCGCCTCGGGTCCACACTGCGCCGCCACCTCCGCGAGCTCTTTCTCCCGGCGTGCCGCGAGCGCCAGCCGGTGACCCTGGGCCGCGAGCTGCCGGGCCAACTCCGCTCCGATTCCGCTGCTGGCGCCCGTGATAACGATGACTTTGCTGGAGCTCATTCCTCTCTCCTTGCAGAGGCTCCACAGAGCCTACCACCTCCAGTGATCTCCACTTATAATGGATGTGCACCCACACCCATGACCACCGACTTCCAAGCCCTGCGCAACCAGATGGTCGATCGCCAGATCGCCGGCCGTGGAGTGCGGGACCGGCGGGTGCTGGAGGCGATGCGGGCGGTTCCCCGGGAGGCGTTCGTCCCCGAGGGCTTGGCGGAATTCGCTTATGACGACTCCCCTCTGCCCATCGCGGAGGAGCAGACGATCTCCCAGCCCTACGTCGTGGCCCTCATGGCCGAGGCCCTGGAGATCGAGCCGGGGGACAAGGTGCTGGAGATCGGCGCCGGCTCGGGATATGCGGCGGCGGTGCTGTCGCGGCTCGGCGGCGAGGTCTACGCGGTCGAGCGCCATGAGTCGCTCGCCCGGGAGGCGGGGGAGCGGCTGGCGCGGCTCGGTTATACGAACGTCCAGGTGCTCCATGGGGACGGCACGCTGGGCTGGGCCGAGCACGCGCCCTACGACGCGATCGTGGTGGCCGCGGGCGGGCCGGAGGTCCCTCAGGCGCTGCTCGATCAGCTTGCCATGGGCGGCCGGCTGGTGATCCCCATCGGATCGGACCCGCGCTCCCAGGACCTCGTGCGGGTGCGCCGCGGGACGGACGGCGACGTCCGCGAGGAGCTCGGCCCGGTGCGCTTCGTGCCCCTGATCGGCGCTCAGGGATGGGACGCGGAGGGTGGGCCGGCACGGTAAAGTAGGGCTCTAGGAGCCTGCGCGGCAGAAAGCCGAAGAGGGACAGCAGGGACTTCAGGGACTCCAGGGACGAGGAGATCCTCCGAGACCGAATCTGCCGTGTCTCTGCTGTCCCTGCCGTCCCTGTTTCGGCTTTTCTGCCGCTCCCGCTCCCCTGGAGTACACTCCCCCAAGCCCACGAACCGACCTCGAGGGGAACCACCCATGAATCTCCATAAGCCTCTGCTGCCGCTCCTCTGTCTCGGCCTCGCCTGCCTGCCGCTGCCCGTGGCCGCGGCGGATGAGCCGGCGCGCCTTCACGATCTCTTCCACCGCGAGTGGGAGCACCGCTTGAAGGAGGACCCCCTGCTCGCTACCACGGTGGGGCGGCATGAGTACGATGACCGGCTCCCCTCGGCGACTCCGGAGAACCTCGCCCGCCGGGCCGGAGAGGACAAGGCCTTCCTCGCCGAGCTCGCGGCCATCGACCGCGGCAAGCTCTCCGCCGAGGACGCCGTCAACTACGACATCTTCCACAATCAGCTCGCCGAGGGAATCGCCGCCTGGGAGATGGGCGAGGACCAGATGCCCTTCAACGCCGACTCGGGCTTCCACTCCGAGTTCTCCCGGCTGCCGGAGGTCGTCCCGCTGGCCACGGTGAAGGACTACGAGAACTACGTCAGCCGGCTGCGGGCCTGGCCGCGGTACATGGGCGAGCAGATCGGCCAGATGCGCCTGGGGATCAAGCGCGGCCTGACCGTCCCCCGGGCGGTGCTCACCGGCTACGACGGGACGATCGCGGCCCACGTGGTGGAGGCTCCCGAGAAGAGCGTTTTCTGGAAACCGTTCGAGCGGTTCCCCTCCACGGTTCCCGAGGGTGATCGCGAGCACCTGCGGCGGGAAGGGCGGCAGGCGGTGATGGAGAGCGCCGTGGCCGGCTACCGGACGTTCCTGGACTTCTATCGCCAGGAGTACCTGCCCCACGCCCGCACGACGATCGCCGCCGCGGACCTGCCCAACGGCCTCGCCTTCTATCAACGGCGGATCCATGAGTACACGACCCTCGACCTCTCCCCCGACGAGATCCACAAGATCGGCCTCGCCGAAGTGGACCGCATCTCGAAGGAGATGGACGCGGTGATGAAGCAGACCGGCTTCCACGGGGACTTCGCCGCCTTCGTCCAGTTCCTGCGCACCGATCCCCGCTTCTACGCCAAGACGCCGCAGGAGCTGCTGGAGCGCTCGGCCTGGGTTGCCAAGACGATCGACGGCAAGCTGCCGAGCCTGTTCAAGACCCTGCCGCGGCTCCCCTACACGGTGCAGCCGGTGCCGGAGTCGATCGCGCCCAAGTACACCTCCGGCCGCTACGTGGAGTCGCCCCAGGGGAGCACCCAGCCGGGCATCTACTGGGTGAACATTTATAAAGTGGAGACCCGGCCGCTCTACAACGTCGTGGCCCTGACGCTCCACGAGGCCGTGCCGGGCCATCACCTGCAGATCGCGCGCAGCCGCGAGCTGACGGGTCTTCCGGACTTCCGGCGCAACTCCTACATCTCGGCCTTCGGCGAGGGGTGGGGGCTCTACTCGGAGTGGCTGGGGCTGGAGGCCGGCGTCTACACCGATCCCTACAGCAACTTCGGCCGGCTGAGCTACGAGATGTGGCGGGCCTGCCGGCTGGTGGTGGACACCGGGGTGCACACCAAGGGCTGGACGCGCCAGCAGGCCCTGGACTACCTCGGCTCCCACACGGCGCTCCCCCTCCACGAGGTGGAGACCGAGGTGGACCGCTACATCTCCTGGCCAGGCCAGGCCCTGGCCTACAAGCTGGGAGAGCTGAAGATCAAGGAGCTGCGCCGCCGCTCCGAGCAGGCCCTGGGCCCGCGCTTCGACCTGCGCGACTTTCACGACGTGGTGCTGGGCAGCGGCGCCGTACCGCTCGATGTCCTGGAGAAGAACGTGAACGGGTGGATCGAGAAGCAGCGGACGGGCGCGGCGGCGGCGCGCTGAGGCGCCCCTCATGGCCTACCGCTGGCTGGACCACACCTCGGAAGTGCAGCTCGAGGTCGAGGCGGAATCGCCGGCCGGGCTGGCCGTCGAGGCGGGGCGGGCCCTGGGATTGCTGATGCTGCGGGGAGCGCTGGCGGAGGTCGCCGGACCGGCGCGGACGTTGGAGGTCTCGTCCGTCGATCGCGACGCCCTGCTCGTCGACTGGCTGAACGAGATCCTGTTCGTGGCCGAAACGCAGCGGTGGGTGCCGGTGGAGTTTGACGTGGCGGAGTCGTCCCCCACGCATCTGCGGGTCGCGGCGCGGGGGGTGCCGGTGGCGGAGGTGCCGTCGAGCGTCAAGGCCGCGACTTTGCATGGTCTGCGGGTCGATGAGCGCGACGGCTCCTGGCGGGCGGAGGTGATTTTCGACGTATGAGCGACGTATGAGCACGACCCCTGAGTCTCCCGAATCCAGATCCGGGGCCCTGCCCCATTTCGCGCACCGCGTGAGCCCGACGCTGGTGGAAGTTCCGGCCTCGGCCCGCGCCGGCATGCGCGTGCCCGTCCATGTCTGGGCCGACGAGGAGCTGTGGCGCCAGATCGCCCGCGACCGCACGCTCCTGCAGATCGTCAACGTCGCCACTCTCCCCGGAATCGCCGGCGTTGCTCACGCCATGCCCGACGCCCACGAGGGGTATGGCTTTCCGGTCGGCGGCGTCGCCGCCTTCCGCGCCCGCGACGGCATCATCTCGCCGGGCGGCGTGGGCTACGACATCAACTGCGGCGTTCGCCTCCTCGCCGCCGAGGTGGGACACGGCCAGGTGAAGAACCGGCTGGAGCCCATCGTCGGCGACCTCGCCCGCTCGATCCCCTCGGGCACGGGAAAAGGGAGCCACCTCCGCTTCACCGCCGCCGAGCTCGACCGCGTCCTGGGCGAAGGGTGCTCCTTCCTCGCCGAGCGCGGCCTCGCCACGGCGGCGGACCTGACCACCATCGAGGCCGGCGGGGCGCTCCCGGCCGCCGATCCCGGGAGCGTTTCGGAGCGCGCGAAGCAGCGGGGCGGTGGCCAGCTCGGCTCGATCGGCTCCGGCAACCACTTCGTCGAGGTGCAGAAGGTGGACCGCATCTTCGACACCGCGGCGGCCGAGGCCCTGGGGCTGTGGAAGGGGCAGCTCACGGTGCTCATCCATACCGGCTCCCGTGGCCTGGGCCATCAGGTCTGCACGGACTACGTGCGCGGCATGGACGCGGTGATGGCCCGCCACGGTATCGAGCTCCCGGACCGCGAGCTGGCCTGCGCGCCCTTCGACTCGCCGGAGGGGAAGCGCTACTTCGGCGCCATGTGCGCGGCGGCCAACTTCGCCTTCTCCAACCGCCAGGCCATCACCTGGGCCGCCCGCGAGGTCTTCCGCCGCGCCCTGGGCGAGGAGGACGGCCGCCTGCGGCTGATCTACGACGTGGCCCACAACATGGCCAAGCCGGAGCGCCACGGCGACGAGGACCTGCTCGTCCACCGCAAGGGGGCCACCCGCGCCTTCGGGCCGTCGCATCCGGAGACGCCCGCGGCCTACCGGGAGATTGGCCAACCGGTGCTGATCCCCGGCAGCATGGGCACGGCCTCCTACGTGCTGGTGGGCACGGACGAAGGCTTCGGCCTCTCCTTCGGCAGCACCTGCCATGGCGCCGGCCGGGCCATGAGCCGCACGGCCGCGAAGAAGGTGCAGAAGGGCAACGAGGTGCGCAAGGCCCTGGAAGACCAGGGGATCATCGTCCGCTGCGCCTCCGCCGGCGAGCTGGCCGAGGAGGCCCCCCACGCCTACAAGGACGTCGACCGGGTGGTGGACGTGGTCCACGACGCCGGCCTCGCCCGCAAGGTCGCGCGCCTCGTGCCGCTGGGGGTGGTGAAGGGATAGCCCCCCTGGGACCGCCGGCGTCCCGCCGGCCGACTAACTCCGTTTTTATTTTCGCACCCTACCGCAACCACCCCGCTACCGTCATCACGATCAGCGCCAGCGACAGCACGCTCACCACGACCGCAATTCCCCAGGCGATGAAATTGTAGGTCCGCCCGTTGACGTGCTCGCCCATCAGCTCGCGGTCGTTGATCAGCCGCAGGATGGCGAAGAGCTCCACGGGCAGCAGCAGGCCGTTGAGGACGTAGACACCCACCAGCACCTGGATGAGCGGCAGGCCCGGGATCAGGGCGATCCCCGCGCCCAGGACGATCAGCCCGGTGAACGTGCCCATGAAGATGGGCGCCTCGGACCACGAGCGGGAGACGCCGCGCTCGAATCCCAGCGCCTCGCTCAGCATGTAGGTCGTGGCGAGGGGGAGGACGCCCGCCGCCAGCAGCGACGCCCCCAACAGGCCGATGGCGAAGAGCGCCTCGGCGTAGTGGCCGGCGACAGGCTCCAGGGCACGGGCGGCGTTGGCGGCGGTGTCCACCACGATATGCCGCGGGTACAGGGTGGCGGCTGTGGCGATGATGATGAACACCGCCACGACGCCCGCCGAGACCGTGCCCACGACGACGTCGAAGCGGGTGTAGCGATAGTCCTCCGGGGTGACCCCCTTCTCCACCACCGACGACTGGATGTAGAGCTGCATGTAGGGGGAGATGGTGGTGCCGATGAGCGCGATGAGGAGGTTGAGGTAGCCGTACTCCAGGTGCAGGCGGGGGGCGAACGTCTCGTGCAATACCCGCCCCCAGTCCGGCCGGGCGAGGAAGGCGGCGCCGATGTAGGCCAGGAAGGCCAGCGTCAGGAAGAGAAAGATTTTCTCCACCCAGCCGTAGGAGCCGCGGGTGACCAGCAGCCAGACGAATACCGCGGCCAGCGGTACGGCGACATAGCGGCTGACCCCGAACAGCTCCGCCGCCGCGGCCACGCCGATGAACTCCGAGACGATGATGCCGATGTTGGCGATCAGCAGCGTCAGCAGGATCAGGGCCGTCTGGCGCAGGCTGAAGGTCTCCCGCACCAGGTCCGAGAACCCCTTGCCGGTGACGGCCCCCATGCGGGCGCTCATCTCCTGGACGACGCCGACGCAGATGGTGACCACCACCATGGCCCACAGCAGCCCGTAGCCGTAGGAGGCGCCGGCCGAGGCGTAGGTGGCGATGCCGCCGGCGTCGTTGCCGGCGCTGGCCGCCAGCAGCCCGGGACCGAGGGCCAGCAGGTAAGGCCACAGGCGCTTGCGCATCAGGCGAAGGTCCGGCCGCCCCGGCGTTGCCAGATCTCGGGCAGCAGCACGGCGAGCGCGTCGTCCACCGTCACGATGCCCAGCAGGTGGCGCTCCTCGTCGAGCACCGGCACCGCGAGGAGGTTGTACTCGGCGAGGATGCGCGCGGCGTTCTCGGCGCGGTCCTCCGGCGCGACGGTGGGGAGGTCCTCGTCCATCACCTCGGTCACCGGCGTCGCCGGAGCGCTGAGGATGAGGGTGCGCAGCCGCACCAGGCCGCGCAGGGTGGCGGGGTCTTCCGGCTCCACCACGTAGACGGCGAGCAGCGGATCGGGGACCTCCTCCAGCGAGCGGATCAGGGCCAGGGCTTCGCCCACGGTGGACCTGGCGGGGACGCGCACGAAGTCGGTGGTCATGATGCGGCCGGCGCTGTCCTCGTCATACTCCAGCAGGGCCTGGACGTCGGCCGCCTCCTCGGGCTCCATGCGCGCCAGGAGCTGCTCGGCCACCTCGTCGTCCAAGTCCTCGAGGGCGTCGGCGGCGGCGCCGGGAGCCATCTCCTCGAGGATGTCCGCGGCGCGCTCCTGGTCCATGCCTTCGAGCAGGTCGGCCACGCGCTCGTCGCTGACCTCTTCCAGGGTCTCGGCGGCGGTCTCCTCGTCGAGAGCGGCCACGATCTCGGCGCTCTCGCGGTAGGAGAGGGCGTCGACGATGCGCGCGAGGTCCACCGGGTGGAGCTCGGCCAGCCGGTCGTAGGAGACCTTGAGCTGCACGGGAGCGGTGCTGGCCAGGTACTGGACGTCCGTCCAGTCCACGATCTGGCGGCCGACGATACGGCCGGCCAGGGCGCGGGGACCCAGCCGGCGCAGCAGCGCCTGCGGGCTGATGTCGACCCCCACCACGCGGTAGGCGCCCTCGACGAGGGTGAGCTGCACGTCGTTGACGCGGACGATCCGCCGGCCGGTGATGTCGATGAGCTGGTGGTCGAGCACGTCGCGGCGCAGCAGGACCTCGCCGGAGCGGCGGGCGAAGGGCTGGAGATCCACGGTCGAGGACGAGAGACGGGCCGCGCCGTTGAGCTTCTGCAGCAGGTTGGCGGAGACGAAGAAGCGGCGCGGGCCGTCGCGCACCACCAGGCCGCTGATGGGCGGATAGCGGTCGTCACCCATGCGGACGATGACGTCCTCGATGCGGCCGATCGCTTCGCCGGCCTTGCCCTCGACGGGCCGATCCATGATCGCTGTCAGGAAGAACATCGCCCCGCCTCCGCGGCGTTCATCATAACCTCGACAGGGCCGCGGAGAGGTTCTCTTTCCCGGACGATCGGAGATAGAATTTTTCCGTTCCGAGAGGAACCTACTTTGGAGGAGACAACAGCATGAGATTGAGGATTTTGATCATCCCGTTCGCGCTGGTGGGGCTCGCCTTGACGTTGTCGCCGGCGTCCCAGGGCCAGCGGGCCTCGGCGGATCCCGACGGGGACCGCATCGCCATCGGGTACCGGATCGCGCCGGTCCCCCTGAACCTGCACAACCGCGACCACAGCCTGGTCGGCCTGGGCAGCTACATCGTCAACGCCCAGGCGGCCTGCAATGACTGCCATACCAATCCGCCCTTCGCGCCCGGGGGAGATCCCTATCAGGGTCAGCCGAAGAAGTTCAACGCCGCCCGCTACCTGGCCGGCGGCACCGCGTTCGGGCCCTTCATCTCGCGCAACATCACCCCCGACGCCGACGGCCTGCCCGCGGGCCTGACGCTCGCGGAGTTCAAGAGCGTCATGCGCACGGGCCACGATCCCGACGCGCCGAGCCACCTCCTCCAGGTCATGCCCTGGCCCGTCTACCAGAGCATGACGGACAAAGACCTCCGCGCCATCTACGAGTACCTGCGGAGCATTCCGCACATCGATTAGCGCCGGCGGGACAGCAGGGACTTCAGGGACGGCAGGGACGGCAGGGACGGCAGGGACAGCAGGGACACGGAGCTTCCTCGCCTCTGGAGTCCCTGCCGTCCCTGAGCTCCGCCCTTGTCTTTCTCCCCTGTCGCGGATACCTTCAATTCTTCGTCATGGTTTCCGAGAAAGCTCCAGCCGCTTCCCCCGATCCTCCGTCGCCGGAAGCGGTGCTGGAGATCGCCGAGACCCTCGCCCGGGAGCTGCAGCCGCAGCGCCACGCCGGGCGGTCCCTCACCCTCGACTCCTCTCTGGAGCGCGACCTGGGGCTGGACAGCCTGGGCCGCGTCGAGCTGCTGGGCCGGCTGGAGAAGGCTTTCGGCGTCCACCTCGCCGAGCAGGTCCTGGCCTCGTCCGAGACCCCTCGCGACCTCCTCCAGGCCGTCCTCGCCGGCCACCCGGCCGTTGCCGAGGGCGCGGCGCTCCAGATCGTGGAGCAGCCCCTCGCAGACGCCGCGGCCGAGGCGGCCCCGGACCGCACGCGCACCCTCGTCGAGGTGCTGGAGTGGCACGCCCAGCGCCACCCGGACCGCCGGCACGTCCTCTATCTGCCGGGCGACGGCGAGCCCGAAGAGCTGACCTACGCCGGCCTCCTCGCCCGTGCCCGCACCGTGGCCGCCGGCCTCACGAGCCTGGGCGTGGGGCCGGGCCAGGCCGTGGGGCTCATGCTCCCCACCGGCCTCGAATATTTCGCGGCGTTCTTCGGCGTCCAGCTCGCGGGCGGCGTCCCCGTCCCGCTCTATCCACCGGCCCGGCGCAGCCAGATCGAGGACCACCTGCGGCGCCAGGCCGGCATCCTCCAGACCGCCGGCGCCGAGGTGCTCGTCACCTTTCCCGAGGTGCTCACCCTCGCCCGCCTGCTGCGCGCCCAGCTCCCGGTGCTGCGCAAGGTGGTCACCGTCGCCGAGCTGTCGGCCGAAAAGGAAACAACCGCGGGCGCCCCCGTCACCGTCAAGGAGAGCGATCTTGCCTTCCTCCAGTTCACCTCCGGCAGCACCGGCAATCCCAAGGGGGTGATGCTCACTCACGCCAACCTGCTGGCCAATTTGCGGGCTATCCAGAAGGGCGCGGACGTGCGGCCGGACGACGTGATCGTGAGCTGGCTGCCGCTCTACCACGACATGGGGCTGATCGGCTGCTGGATGGGAAGCGTCTACTTCGGCGTCCCCCTCATGCTGATGTCCCCCCTGACCTTCCTGGCCCGCCCGTCGCGCTGGCTGTGGGCCATCCATCGCCACCGCGGGACGCTCTCCGCGGCGCCCAACTTCGCCTACGAGCTGTGCGTCAACAAGGTCCCGGACGAGGAGATCCAGGGGCTCGACCTCTCCTCCTGGCGCATGGCCCTGAACGGCGCCGAGCCCGTGAGCCCCGAGGCCGTGCGGCGCTTCCTCTCGCGGTTCGCGCCCTACGGCTTCAACCCCGGTGCCCTCTCGCCCGTCTACGGCCTGGCCGAGAATTCCCTCGCCGTGGCCTTCCCGCCGCTCGGCCGGCCACCGCTTGTCGACGTGGTGGACCGCGAGGCCTTTCAGCGCACCGGCGAGGCCGTGCCCGTGGCACCCTCGGCGGGGGACGATCCCCACGCCCTGCGCTTCATCTCCTGCGGCTTCCCCCTCTCCGGCCACGAGGTCCGCATCGTCGACGAGAGCGGCCACGAAGTGGAAGAGCGCCGGGAGGGCCGGCTGGAGTTCAAGGGACCGTCCGCCAGCAGCGGCTACTTCAGAAACCCCGAGGCCACCGCCAAACTGGTGCACGGCGACTGGCGGGACTCGGGCGACCGCGCCTACCTCGCAGCCGGCGAGGTCTACATCACCGGCCGGGTCAAGGACATCATCATCCGTGGCGGGCGCAACCTCTACCCCCACGAGCTCGAAGGCGCGGTAGGCGAGGTGCCGGGCATCCGCAAGGGGTGCGTGGCGGTCTTCGGCAGCCCCGATCCGAAGACCGGCACCGAGCGCCTGGTGGTGATGGCCGAGACCCGCGAGCGGGACGAGGCCGCGCTGGAGACGCTCCGCCAAGCCGTCCAGAACGTCACCGTCGACCTCCTCGGCACGCCCGCCGACGTGGTCGCCCTGGTACCGCCGCATGGCGTGCCCAAGACCTCCAGCGGCAAGATCCGGCGCTCGTCGGCGCGCGAGCTCTACGAATCCGGCAAGGTGGACCGCGGCGGCGGGGCCCTGGGCTGGCAGCTCGCCCGCTTGGCGCTCACCGGCCTCAAATCGCAGCTCGCCCGCCGTGTCCGCTCCCTGGGGGAGGGGCTCTACGCCGTCCGCGCCTACGGCTTCCTGACCCTCCTCGCGGTGCCGGGCTGGCTCGCCGTCGTGCTGACGCCGGGGCTCGCCCGCCGGCGGCGGATGAGCCGGCGCGTGGGCCGGCTCCTCTTTACCGGCGCCGGCATCCCCCTCCGCCTCGAAGGCGCCGAAAACCTGGAGACGGGCGGACCGCGGATCGTGGCCGCCACCCACGCGAGCTACCTGGACGGCATGGTGCTCACGGCGCTGCTGCCGCCGGAGGTCTCCTTCGTGGTGAAGCGGGAGCTGGAGAAGAGCTTCATCTCGCGCATCTTCCTGCGGCGGCTGGGAGCTCTCTTCGTGGAGCGCTTCGACGCCGTCCAGAGCGCCGGGGAGACGCACAAGGCCCTGGACGCCCTCCGGTCCGGCGAGTCGCTGGCAATCTTTCCCGAAGGCACCTTCCGCCGCTACCCCGGCCTCCTCCCCTTTCGCATGGGCACCTTCGCCGTGGCGGTCGACGCGGGCGTGCCCGTCGTCCCCGTCGTCCTCCGCGGCACGCGCCCGATCCTGCGCGCCGGCGAGCGCCTCCTCCGCCGCGGCGAGGTGACGGTGATCGTGGCCCCGCCCGTCCACCCCGAAGGCACCGGCTGGCACGCCGGCATCAAGCTCCGCGACCAGGTGAGGAAGGCGATGCTGGAGCGCTATGGGGAGCCGGATCTGGCGGAGTAGAGGGCCTGGAGTAAAACCCCCTGGGACCGCCGGCGTCCCGCCGGCAACTAACTCCGCTTCTTTTTTTCTTTTTCTCCTTCAAAAACAGAAAAACGGAGTTAGCTGCCGGCGGGACGCCGGCGGTCCCAGGGGGGCCTTACTGAACGGTCTTACCGAGCCGGAATCACCGGCACCTCCACCCACGACGCCCGCCCCGCCTCCCGCCACACCGTCAACCGCGGCGGCGGCGACTGCTGCGGCGTGCGGGCATTGGCCTTGTCCGCTCCAGTCACCGTGACGCGGAGGCGATGGCCGGCGGCGAACAACGTGGAGGTGGGGTAGAGGTCGATCACCAGCTCCACCGGCTGACCCGGCATCAGTGGGGCCTGATCGGATTTCAGACCCCGATGGTACGGGAGCCCCAGGAGGTTGTAGCCGGGATTGGCCGTAGCGCGGTTCGAGGCGCGGAGCATCCCCTCGGAGACGTAGCGCGATTCGCCCTTCTCGTTCACCTCCTCCAGATAGACGAAGACGTCCGCGTCCGGCGCCGAGGACGAGATCCAGAGGTGGGCCACCGGATGGCCCGTCACCTCCAGCGGTGCGGCGAGGGGCGTCGTCGTCCACGAGAGCCCCTTGGCGTCGTGAGCGGCGAGCTCCGGGAAATCGTGACCGAGGCCCCACCGCGGATCGGGCGAGACCTCGGCCGAGTAGTCCACCGTGAATTCGTCCTTGGCTCCATTGTCTGCGGGGGCCGTGGGCGCCGCCGTCCCCAGGCTTCCCGCGCCGAACCAGTACGCCGTCCGCTTCTCATTCGGCAACGGCCACTGCTTCGCGGACCGCCAGGCGGTCGCCTCCGGCGCGCCGATCACGTAATAATGGACGGGATCCTCCTGCATGATCCCATTATCAATTCCTTTGAGCCAGTAGTCCCACCACCGCAGGTGCTCGGCGGCGAAATCGAGGTGATCGTCCTGGGTGTGGGTCCACGGTCCGATGGTGAGCCGCTTCGGATTGTCCAGATTGTTGAAGAGGATCGCCTCGTCCCGCACATAGCGATCATTCCAGCCGTCGAGGAGATAGACAGGTATTTTGGACTCGCGGATCTCCTTTAGAAAAGTGATGGGAGTCCAGTCGCGGAACACCGGCACGCCGGAGGCCGCGTCGACGCTGTCGCGGAAGGGGAGAGCGGCGAAGATCTCGGCCGCGCTGCGGTTGGCCTTGTGCTGCTCCACGGCAGCCTTGAGCAGAGCGCCGTCCTTGTCCTCGTCCACGGGCAGGGCCGGCTTGTCCACGTCCAGCTCCCGCACCAGGTTGCTCCACATCTCGATGAACGGGCCGTGATAGATGCCGCCGCGATAGATCAGCTCATACATGTCGGTGCCGCCCACCTCGGGGAAGAGGGCCTTGAGATGAGGCGGCTTGCGGCTGGCGGCGAGATACTGGGTGAACGCCAGATACGACCGCCCATACATGCCGACCTTGCCGTTGGACCACGGCTGAGCCGCGAGCCACTCGGTGACGTCGTAAGCGTCGTCCGTCTCCTTGGAGCTGAACATCCCCTCGAACCGGCCGAACGACGCGCCGCTCCCCCGCGCGTCGACGGCGGCCACCACGTAGCCATGCCGGAGCACGTCCGGCAGCCACGAGAAAGAGTCCACGATCGTGTACACCTTCCCCTGGTCCCGCACGGCCCGCTGATACCGGTGATGCGTCCACACGACCGGCAGCTTCTCCGCGGCGACCTTCCCTCCGCGCGTGGGCCGGAAGACGTCGACCGCCAGCCGCGTCCCATCCCGCACCGTGACGTACCGCGAGCTGCGCACCCAGCCGTCGTAGACCGGCTCGGAGTAGCCCGAGTACCTGCCGAAGGATGAGACCTTCGCGCTCTTCGGGGCGGGCGGGGCGCCGGTCTGCGCGGAGGCCGTCAGCGATGCGAGGACCAGGACGGCGACGAGCAGGAGAGAACGGGGAGACGGCTTGCGGGACATGACACCTCCTCAGGTGAGAGCGTGAGGGCTCACCTTGGAGATACGTGGGAAGGGGCGGTTGGGTTCCAAGGGAAGCCCATGGAGTCGCCTCAGAGGGTGTTTGGAAGCTCGCATCCGAGGCGCTGCACCGCCGGCCCCGTTCGGCCCAACGGGCCGGGAGAACGGAGCCCAGGGCTTAAGGCCGCAGGCCAATGCCCTGGGTGGAGAGATGACAAAAGCCTTGCGGCCTGAAAGGCCCGCGAGAGCTTTCCATCCCACGCGTTGTCGAGCCGGGCTCTCGCGGCCTTTCAGGCCGCAAGGATGGAGTGCCTTCTTCTTCCCAGGGCATCGGCCTTCGGCCTCAGCCCTGGGCTGGGGTCTCCCGGCCCGTTGGGCCGGTGGTTCGATCCTCTGAAGACACTGCCACCCAAGGAGACGCCCAGGGAGAAAGCCCATGGCACCGCCTCAGACCCAGCCCCGAAGGGGGCGGCAGAGTAAAGCCTGGGGCGTCAGCCCCAGGAACCGGAGCCCAGGCAGTTCAAGCCCTGAAAGGGCGGCAGGAGCTTGCGGCTGCTCAGCAACCCGAAGGATGGAGAAGGGCCGCGGGCCTGTAGCTCTTACCGGCCTCGCTCGACACCAACTCGTAGGTCTGCACGGAGTTAACGTTGTTGAGGAGCTGCCCGGTCATCATGGCGAGCCCGAGAGGTATGGCCATGAAGAGATGGACACAGACGATCTCCGGATATTCCTTCAGAGCCTTCCGGATCTCCTTCTGGATCAAGTAGGACAGCTCGGCGGCCTGTCCTGCGTTCTCCAGATCGTGTGGCGGATCGCCGCCTTTCCATACCCTCAGAAGAGCGCGGAAAGGTGGAAGGTCGGACCGGCTTACCTTGAAGGCCGGCTCGACGTGATCGGTCACCGAGATGAGGACGGCCAAATCCCGGCCGCTCAGATCCCTGGCTTCGCATTTCGCCTGGAACCCCGTGCTCTCGCGCGGAGCGTTGAGAGACCAGAGCTGGGAGCCACGTCTTTCGTTATATTGCTCCCAGGAGATCGGCAGACGGCGGGGCGCCAGGAATTCACAACCGAGAGCGGTAATCGCGGGGATGCTGGCCAGGCCTGACGCTTCGACGGCACGCTCTGGCGCCGTCTCTTCGATCACCTTGGCGACGGTCTGCAGAGCCGGGAGAAGAAAGTCCTTCCAGGCTCCCGGCCTGGCTTCGCGCCCCTCGCAGCGATGTTGCCAGCGGAGGCTCAACGAGTTTGCCATGCTTGCCGCAGCCTTACGAGTGTGCAGGGCCATCTTCAGGGGGGTGCCGGCCGGAAGGAATGCGTGAATGGCAGCGACTCGCCGGCGGAGGACCCGCATGGCAACCTCCGCGGCCTCTGCCGGCCCTATGGGGTCGGCCGCCAGCTTTCGGAGGTTCCATTGCTTCAAGTCTTCGAGGGTGAAGCTCGGATCGAGGAGCGCAGCCGCCTCGCAGTAGTCCAGACCACCGGCAGCCACGGGAATCACGAAGAAGACTCCATCCTGACGGGTCCTTTCGAGGATCAGCGGCGCCTCGACTTTACGAATCATCTCCGACTTCGCCACTTCAGGAGTGAGCCAGAGGATCGCGTTCGCCGTGTCAGGATCTCGCAGGACCCGCCGGATCTCATCCTCGGTGGGCAGCTCATCGAGGTCGTCCACATCCCGCCAGGTGGGGACTCCCACGTCGTGCTGAGCCGCGATCAGCAACTCGGCCTCAGCCTTGCGATCACGCTTATAGCTCAGGAAGGACCGCCCCAGCGGATTGGTCATTTTCCGGGAACCTTCCAGCTCTTGACGCTGAGGATTCGATATTCGCCTCCAGGGATTTTGACGACTTCAACATCTGCGCGCAGCTCGCGATTCTTTTTCAAGGCATCTGCAACCTCCCGTGCCACCTCATCCCGCCGACAGCTCGCGGTCTGCCTGCCTTTGCGCGCGACGACCGCGCCCTCGCGCAGGCTCAGCTCGACGTCAGCCCAAAGGATCGGAACTGTAGGAGGTGGCGGTGGCGGGGGTGGCGGCTCCGGCGGTCTGGACGACTTGGATGGCGCGGCCTGGGCCTTGGCCTGCTTCGCAGGCTCTTCCTTGCCGAACACGCCATACCCCGCCGACTTCTTCGCTCCGATACCCAGCCAGTCGAGGCCGGTGGCAAGGAGCTTCCTGATCGGTCCGGAATCGTCTTTCTTAGCCCGGATATAGAAGTGGAACGGCGTGCCGGCGGCGATGGCCAGGAAGGGAACGGGAACCGGGTTGTCCCAGTCGCCCGGAGCTACATCGTCCTCCCGGTAATACTTGCCGTAGTGGGGCGTGAGGACGTCCACCTCCAGCACGGGCCAGCGGGTGGGAAAGGCGTCGTAGAAGATCGCTTCGCCGGTCTTCGGCGTTGATTCCGGAGTGATCTCGGGTCCGAAGATCCGATCGAGGTTCTTGCTCCAGAAGTCTCTGTCACCTTCGAGCTCTCCCTGCTGCACCAGCCGTGCGGTGGCGCGCAGCAGGCCCTTGACGCTCGAGCCCGGCAGATAGGGGCAGCCGGTGAGACGGTCGAAGAGGAAGCCGGTCTCGATGGGGCTCGGGAGGCCAAGGCCGATGACGAGCCGCGTCTGAGTGAAGAGGGAGACGGGCTCGACTCCCAGAGCCGCGCCCCTCCGGGCCAGGAAGGATTCGTACCGCTCTCCTCCATGCTTGGCAAACTCGGCCGCGAAATCGCTGAGGAAACCTTCCTTGTCGCCGGCGCCGATCTTCCAGGAGCCGTCGTACCGATTCATCCCCTTGTCGAAGAGGAGGGAGCGGTTGCCCGGCGAGCCCAGGGGGAGAAGCTCCCGGAGACGCTGAGGGAGGGGAATTCCGCTCACTTCGCCTCTTCCTCTCCCTCGATGAAGGCTTCGGCGAAGCGCTTGAGCCAGACCGCGAGGGCTCGCACCTCCACCGAGGCCTCACGATACCGGACCTCGGCTTCGTCGGGAGGTAGCCTCTGACCCGCAATGTTGTCGATCAACCTGCCGCCCAGATAAATCCGCCGGTCCTGAAGCCAGGCTTCGATCCAACCACAGATGATGACCTCCGGCTTCTCCTTGCCCGCCGAAAGATAGAACGCTACCGTTTGCCCGAGGCCGTTGTTGTGCAGCCTCGCCGGCAGCTTCAAAAGTTGGGTCTTGAACTTCGCTTTGTCCTTGTCGATCTCTTCCACTTTCTTGAGAGCGAAGGCCGCGCGCTCCTGTTCTTGGGTCGCCATAGGGTCAGCCCGCCTTCCCGTTGCGCCGCTCGAAGAAGGTCACGTGTGTAATTCCCCGGCCGATCGTCTCGTCGCCGCCGAAGCGGATCACGGACCGGGCCTGGATGGCCTTCACCAGATCGCCCGCCGTTTCGCCGCCCCGCAGTGCTGCGAGGAACAGCGTCTCCGGCGGCACGACCTCCTCGACGAAAAGGTTTCCTTGGAGATCTGCGGGACCGGCCTTTTGCCGCTCCTCTTCAGTAAGGTCCTCGGGTTTGAGCGTCCGCGTCGTGCCGAGGAAATTGAGCTTGATGCGGGTCAGCACCTCTGTCCCGGTCTCGACCAACTCTTTGAAGTCGTGGTCCGAGACGATCAGGAGCTGCCGGGCGAAGAGCCTGCGGGTGTAATCGAAGGTTTCGCCTGCGGGGAGGAGCTTCAGGAGATGACCGAGCGGGCCATCCTCTTTGAAGAACTCGGGCTCCGGAACCTTTTTCAGGCGGATCTCTTCCAGCAGGACGTTCTCTTCCTTGTCGCCGCCGCCCAAGGCCCGGCCGGACCCGGGCGCGCTCACCTTCACCACTGCGCCGAGGCTTCTGAAAACCCTTTCGAGGACGAACGGGCACGTCACCCAATGGAACGGCGCGCCCGAGGAGCGGACAGGGAATGCGACGAGGATACCGTCGCCGAACGAGACGCTGCCGGGACCGGGGCTCTGGGCGTCCTGCTTGCCAAAGATGGCGGTGATCTTCTCCGGGCCCAGTCCCGACAACTCGTCACGGAGAACGCCTTTGATCGTCGAGCCCGGAATGACCGGGTAGTGCGTATGCCGCTCGCGCTGGATCGGCAGATCGACGTAACCGGTGCCGCCTTCGGTGCCGCAGTGGAGCGCCGTCTCGGTGTAGAGCCCGAGGACGCCGATCTCAGAAAGTGTTTTGCTGGCCAAGAGCTCCTCCTAATGGGAGACGCCCGCCACGGCGAGCCCGAAGCCCTGCCGTGCAAGCTCTTCCCCGGGAAAATCGGAAAAACAGTGCCCGTCGAGGTCGCCAGGGGAGACGGTCTCGCCCTCCATGGGCTCGAAAAGGAATACGGAGCCGGCGGGAATGGCGCGCCGCAGCGGCTTTGGAAACTGCCGGGCGAGGTCCCAGCCGCCGGCGAGGACGAAGCGGGACACGGCTGCGCCCACCAGCCGGCAGCGCCTGCCCCCGAGAATCCCCTCCAGCCGGTCCGCGGCGAACCCCGGCGGATAACCTCCCGTCGCAGAGAGCGCCGGAGTGGCGAAGCAGAGGCTGAAGCGGCCGCTTGCCGGTCCTCCTCCGAATGCGGGCAGGGCTGGCCCCGCTTGCAGAGAGGCCGTGCGGGCCTCTCCTCCCAGGCGAACGAGTCCATCGGGCTGAAGCCCGGACCCCTTGACCTCGAAGCCCAGGGATACGCCTGTCTGAAGACGGACGAAGCCGAAGGTGTAGAGGAGGCCTTGCTTGCTGGTCCGCCGATCCGTTTCCAGCCCGACCCCGGTCCGCGTCTCGGAGTGCCAGAGATCTGTCGAGTGCACGAAGTCCTCTGGCTCGGGAGCACCGCCGCTGCGCCAGGCTGAAAGGCCTTTGGGAGAGAGGAACCATTCCCCGGCAACTGTCCGGGGCTCGGAGATTTTCCAGGGCTTCCACTCCTGGCCGTCGAAAGTGAACGGGAAGAGAAGGGTCAGAGGATGGGACCACCGGCGCCTGTCCGCATCATCGACGGGCCGGAAGCGCACCACCTGGTCGATTTTCGGTCTCTCCTCCTTCGACCGCAGTGCGCACTTCAGGGTGATTCCGAGATCGGCGGGAGCGGGCAAGAGGACCTCCTGGTCGCGGATCAGCCATGGGCCTCGCAATTCGAGCGAGCCGAAGCCGCCCCAGGCGCCCACCTCACCGGTGAGCCCTTCAAGACGGCGGCTCCAGCTCGCCTCCACCAGCCCTTCCAATTCCACTCCGCTATCGAGGAGCCGCCGGGTGCGCACCGCTCCATAGAGCGTGGAGGGGAAGGGTGGAAAAAGTGATCGCAAATAATGATCCGCTCCCATCGTGCTGGGCTTGCCGTCCCGAAAGAAGAGGACGTCGCTCGGCACGAGCTCGAACGCCTGCCAGCCGTCACTGCTCACCGCACCACCTCCCGTCCGAGGAAGCGGGCGATGCGCAGCGCCGCTGCATGGTCGTGAACGAAGAAAGGGGTCACCAGGCCGGCCAGGGATTCGGCCTGGCCCGCCTCCACCTCGTTGCGCGACAGCCGGTCCGCCAGCCAGCGCGTCCAGCGCGCAGAATCCTTTTGGAAGACGCCCAGCAGAGTCTGCTCCTCCAGGCGGAGTGTGAACGTCTGGCGCGAGCTGACCCCTCCTTCGTGAAGCCGGTCGACGATGGCCTCCATCCGCCCGATCCAGCCTTCGGACGGCGCCTCCTTGTCGCTCCAGGAGAAGGCCACCTCCTCCGGGACTCCGCCACGCTTGACCAGGCGGATCGCTACGGCGTCCCGGTTGGCGCGAGCCTTGGCCCCGTACTTCAGGAGGTCTTCCAGATCCTGCAACGCAACGCCCGCGGCATGCGTGGGATGAGCGAACAGCACTGCGGCGGAGATCGTGAACGGCTCGCCTGTCTCCTTGAGATAAGGCCGTGCATCCTTGAACGCCGCGAGGTAGCGCTCCCGAATGCTCCGAACGAGAGGCAAGGCATCCCGCGGATCGCAGACGAGAAGCACGTCGTCTCCCCCGGCGTAGATCAGTTGGGGAGGCCGCTTCGCGATTGGAGGGTTTTCCAAGGCGGTGAGGTTCAGGTCCGCCGAATTCTTGATTCGCAGGCCGTCCGCGAATTCCGTCAGAGCCTTCGATACCTCCCGGTGGAAGCCCTCGAGCTTGCCGCCCTGGACCTGGCTCGAATCCAGGCTCAGGATGCGCCCCATGCGGTCTCCATCCAATTTGACCAGGGCGAAGTAGGGAGCCTCTTCGGAGGGCTGGAACTCGTCGAAGGCCGCGAACCTCTGGTGTTGCACCTCATCGAGAGGAAAGAAACGTTTCGTGGCGCAGACGAGGCAGAGCCGGCCCTGGTCCTCACGAAGAAACCGGGCCAGGTGGCTCCCGGGCGTCTCCTTCGCTTCCTGCTCGGCCTTCTGCCATGCCTTCCTCACATCGGCCCGGTCACCGTTGGGAAGAGCCGTCCGCTCGCCGCAGATGGCGCACTTTTCTCCTTTTTCCCAGATCTGCGAGAACGGCCTGAAGTGCCGGGATGCCGTGAACCGCCGGGCTCCTTCCAGCGAGGCCGAACCGTAATCAGGCTGCTCGGCGACCCACGACCAGACGATGTCCAATAGGCGATCGGTCTGGCGCGGCCGTCTGGGATCGCGTTCCGGCGTCCACAGGCTCGGAGGGGGAGAGAGGCTCGGGCCCAGATCTTTGACGGCTCTCTTGACCGAGACGTCCCAAACCCGTTCGATCTCCGCCTTCATCGTCTGGGCAACCTCGTCCGCCCTCGCCAGAGGAACCCGGCAGACGAACCGGTTGGGAAGGCCGTCCGGAACATCCTGCCCCTTTTCGATGTAGGGGAAGATCATCTGGCAATGTTCGTCGTTTTTCACGACAGCAATCGCCTGCCGCGTCAAATGGGAGAGGAGATAGCTCCCTGCCCACACGTCCGACACCCGCCGCGCCTGGGCGATGAACGAATGCACCGGCCCGATGCCGAAGGTGAGGAGCGCGGTCTCCCGGCTCATGGGGTGACCTCCTGGATGAGGTCTTTCTTGAGGAGATCGCCAAGAAACTGATCGATGATACCCTTCTGCTCGGCGGTCATGCCGAAGGACTCCTCCGGATGATCCTTGAATTTGAATCGCGCTTTCTCCGGGAGGAATTCCGCGGGGAGATAGGTAAGCACGGGAACGAAGAGACTGCCGAATTTCGCGACGTGAAGGAGAAGCGGCGAGGCCCGGCGGGCGTCCGACTCTTCCTGTTCGCCCTCCAAACCCCAGATCACGGTCTCGCCGTCCTTCTTCTTGCGGAACGGCAGGGGGAGCCCGAAACCCGCCCGGTCCGGAACGTTTTCGCGGGCGTGGTGTCCGTTGGGGGCCGCCCATTCGTAGTCGCGATTCTTCAGCGCGACTTTCCCCAAGGTCCGGGAATCCCCTGGGAATCCGTAGCGGCGCCGGAAGCCGATGAGCCAGGCCCCAAGCCACTCCATGGCCTCCTCCCACGAATGGGCAGGGTGAGCTGCCAGGAAAATGCGGGATCGCGAGGAGAAATGGGTCCAGACCGGAAGCTCTGTGAATTCGCGGGCCTCCCGCAGCAGGACCTTGACCTCCGCGAGAAACTCTTCGCGGCTTGCAGGACCGCGATACATCTTGTTCGGCTCCTTGCACCTCAGCGAGCCGAAACCTTTGCGATTCTTGGCCCCTACGCCGCCGAGGTTGAGCCAGGCCCACAACGCCCTGGCGAAAACCTTTCGAGTCTCTTCTTCCACAATTCCGGCGCCCCAAAGGAGCTTGAACGTCGCCTCGGACTTGGCCGGGAAGTAGGGCCGGATGATCAAATCGCGGTCTTTGAAGGCGACCGGACCGAAGGCGAGATACTGGACGGGATTGGAGGGCACCTCCTCGCCTTTGCGCACGAGCTTCAGCCTTTGGACGGTCTCGGGCTCTTCGTCGCCCCATGACCGCGCCAGTTCGGCGGCATTGCGTGGCCGCCCGAAGCGGTTCTTGGTCGAATCCGGCGCGTTGAGGGCCTGCACCTGGAGGAGCGACTTCCGCTCGGTCGAGCCGAAGAGCCGCGCCTCTTCGCGCCGGACTCGGTCGAGATCGCCTCCCCAGCATCCCCCCGCCACCGCCCGGAACCACCAGCGGAGTTGGCCACGGATGGATGCGGCACGCCATTCCGTCCTCCCCTCCGCACCGGCCAGGAAGCAAGGCGTCACGAACTCGAGCTGAAAGGTCTCGCGCTGCATTCCACCGCCTTCTCAGAAGTTGCTTTTTCAGGAGAGCCTACAGCAGGCCGCCCCTATCGACAAGTAAGACACCTTCCATCGAGGAATGTTTATAGACCCAAATCAACTTTTTCCCTGACGGGGAAGAAAAAACGGAGTTAGCTGCCGGCGGGACGCCGGCGCTCCCAGGCGAGCGAGGAGTCAGGGGAGTGCAATCGACGGCGTGTAGGCCCCGGGCACTCCCGTCCCGTAGGCGAATTCGTACATCTGGATCCTCCCCAGGCCTGTCGCGAGTTGGCCCAGGTAGAAGGGGAAGACGTTCGGGCCGGCGATGAAGAGGTGCAGCGTGCCCGGGTGCTCTTGCTGGGTGTGGGTGCGGATCCTCAAGGCCAGCGTCTGCGCCAGGGCCAGGCAGTGGGCGCCACTCTTCACTCCGGATTGGCTCGGCTCCGGCGACAGGGTCGCCCTCACGAGGCGCCGGACGGACAGGCGCTCGCGGGCGAGGTAGGCGCGGACGTCGGCCAGCACCGGCCAAGTGATCCCCACGGCCACGGCCACGTCCGTGGCGCTCTCGTCCAGGATCAGGTCGTCCTCGGCTTTCCAGAAGGGACCTTCCGGCAGGGGCGCGTCGTCCGGGTTCCAGGGCTGGTCCGGCCGGCCTTGCTGCCGCTGGATGAGCGTGACGTCCAGGCCGCTCTTCGCTTCCAGCACCCAGCCGGCGGCGAAGGCGATGCTGGCGTGGGCCGCGAAGTCGAGGTGCAACGGCCGGCGGTCTTTCGCCGCGTCGTATAGGAACTCCTTCAGCCTGGGCAGGACCTCCGTCTGCCAGAGGGCGGGGTCGCGGATCGTCCGCCCCTCGAAAGGGCCTCGCAGGTCGAGGGTGGTCTCGGGGCGGTCTCCCCAGGGCTCGAGGCTGCGGATGCCCAGCCGAGAGGACCCAGAGCTCCCTCTTCTCCCGGAATGAGGCTGGGAGAAGAGGGTCGGGGCGATGAGGGCGGCCGGTGGCTCGTCCTGCCGTGGCAGGGCGAAGAGCCGGCCGTCCCTGGCGCGCAGGAAGAGGACGGGCGCGGCCCACTGCGGCGAATGGCGGTCGAGGACGTAGAGCGCCCGCCGGCCCTCGCCGACCGCCACGTCCACCGGCTCGCCGCCGGCGAGCGCCCCGTAGAACACCTCGCTGAAGCGGATCGCGTTCGCGTCGGCGACGGGAAACTGCATGGCGACCACCGCCGGGAACCCCCGCAGGCTCAAAGCCGCTCCCACCGTGGCCCAGGGAGATCGATCCGGCGACCGTGGCATCTCGGCCGTCCGGCAGGCGTTCAGCACCACGAGCCGGAGGTGCCTGCGAGCCGCCGGAGAATCCGCCAGCAGCTCCGCGAACAGCTCGCCGTCCACCGGCCCGGCCCCGCCCGCGCCGTCCTCGAAGAGGAGGCGCCCCTCGCCCGTGGCCGCGTCGAAGCTCCCGTGTCCCATGAAGTGGAGGACGTGCGGCCGCTCCCTCTCCAGCGCGCGCAGGGTCTCGTCCAGCGTCGGGCCGGCGAGCGGCAGGACGCTGAGCCGGTCGTTTTCCTGCAGCGTCTCCTTCAGGGCGCGAGCTTCCGTCGCGAGCTCCAGGGGCGTGGCGCCGCGGGGCGACGGAGCCACGGCCAGGACGCGCAGGGGCGGTTGCACAGCGAGGGGCGCCGCGTCCTGGGGCGATCCGAGCTGGCGCACCAGGAGGCGGCGCCGGCCGTGACCATAGAAGATCTTGAAGTCGGGATCGTGCAGCAGCTCCCAGGGGAGCGCCGCCAGGGGGCGGAGCGCCCCATCCTCCAGGTTCAGGTGCAGACGGAGACGCAGTCTGCGGTCGCGCCCCTCCGGGTCCTGCTCGTCGAGCCAGGCGCGCTTCGGGTCGAAGAGACGGCGGAGCGCCGCCGGCAACAGCGCCGTGAACAGCTCGCTTCCGAAGTCCCGCGCGGAGATCTCCGTCCGCGTCCCCTCGTCAGGAGCATCGAGGTCGCGTGCGGCTCCGCTCCACCCCGCTCCCAGCGTTCCGGGATCGACCGGCGGAATGAATTCCGCGGCCACCTCGCCGAAAGCCGCTGTCGAGAGCCGGACCTCGAACCGGCCACCGTCGAGGCTCCGGATCTCCAGCGCGACGTCCTCGAAGAGATCGGTCTCGGGCAATCGGATTCCTCCTTCCGGGGCGCTCTTGAATCCAGTTTGACAGATTGCCGGCCGCGCCGGTGGCCCTCCCAAGATCCTCATCGGCCCTCTTCTCCCGCCCAGGGCTTGGCCCTGTCGAGGCAGCGACGGCTCCTGCCATGGCAGCGACGGCTGCTGCCGCGGCAGCGATGACTGCTGCCGCGACAGCGATGACTGCTGCCGTGGCAGCGATGGCTGCTGCCGAGCCAGCGATGATTGCTGCCGTGGCAGCGGTGACTGCTGCCAAGACAGCGATGACCGCTGCCATGGAAGCAATGACTGCTGCCATGGCAGCGATGACCGCTTACCATGGAAGCAATGACTGCTGCCGTGGCAGCAGTGACTCACGCCGAGCCAGCGAGGGCTCACGCTGCGGCAGCGATGACTCCTGCCAAGGTCGCAGGGACTGGGGAGGAGCTTGCCGACCTGACTGGAAGGCTAGGAACGACGCCGGATGAACCGGCTTGCGAAGTCCCCTTTTGGGGAAGGTCCCCTTCAGGGGGCGCTGTTCATTAGCTTGGACCCGCGACGCCGGAGATGCGAGTCGACCGGACCGACATCGCCGCATCGGAGACGACCCGCCGTCCCCATGGCCTCCAAAACGGTTTCGTATCGGGTCTGGGTCGTCTCTACGGAACGTCGGAGACGCGGCCGGAGACAGAGGTTCCGGAGAAGTTGGGAGATTCCGCTTCATGTTCCCGTAATCGCCATCCTTGGCCATCGCGAGACCGGTCCGTAGAGACGACCCAGACCCGATACGAGACCCGCGGCAGACCCCGGGGACGGCGGGGCGTCTCCGGCGCGGAGGGATCGGTGGACCTCCGCATTCCGCGGGCGTCACCACCCCGGCGTTTTGCGAATCCGGTGTCGCCCCGTCTTCAGGTAAGGGTGATCGGATCGACGTCTCCGCCCCCGAGACGACCCTCCGTCCCCGAGGTCGATGACAGGGTGTCGTAACGGGCTGGGACGTCTCTACGGGCACGTTGGGGTCACGCAGCGTCCGCCGGCTCGTTTCGCGGTTTGTCCGGAGTGGCAGCTCGAGACTGGATCATCTGTCAGGTTTTCTGCCCCGAAGGGGTAGTGGCATGTAGCCCGGGGCTGGCGCTTTTTGCCAGCCCCGGGAACCCAACCCAAAAAGATCCCAGAGCCCCGAAGGGGCGGCGGCAGCTCATCGTTGGAAGCCTACTGCCGCCGCCCCTTCGGGGCTTGAGGATTTTGTTGGCTACGTTGACCCGGGGCTGGCAAAAAGCGCCAGCCCCGGGCTACATGCCTTTGCCCCTTCGGG
>JAJKHS010000046.1 GCA_021154885.1 Thermoanaerobaculum sp. | reverse complement strand
GTGGTGCTCTCGCGGGCCCTGCTCCACGCCTTCGGCCCCTACCGCTGGCCGAGCGTGCGCCTCCAGGGCAAGGTGCTGCGCACCCACACGGCGCCGAACAGCGCCTTCCGCGGCTTCGGCGCCCCTCAGGTCGAGTTCGCCGTCGAGCGCCAGATGGACAAGATCGGCCGGGCACTGGGGCTCGACCCCTACGAGATCCGCGCCCGCAATGTCGTCGTGCCGGGCGACCGTCTGCCCACCGGCCAAGTGCTGGACGAGACCACCTCGGCCCGCCTCTGTCTGGAAGAGGCCGAACGCCGGACGGGATTCCGCGAGAAATGGCGCGCGTTGGAAGCCGCCCATGAAGCCGACGGAGAGCCCCGGCGCGGGATCGGCCTCGCCCTCTACTTCCACGGCGCCGGTTTCACGGGAAACGGCGAGCGCAAGATGAAGTCGCCGGTCACCGCCCGCCTCCTGGAGGACGGTCGCATCGAGGTGCTCACGGCCATGACCGACATGGGCCAGGGGTGCGTGGCGGTCTTCCCGCAGATCGCGGCCGCGGCGGCCGGGATCGGCCCCGAGGATCTCGCCTTCGCTCCACCGGACACCGGCGACGTCCCCGACTCCGGCCCAACGGTCGCCTCACGAACGACCATGATCGTGGGCGGCCTCATCGCCCAGGCGGTCTCCGAGTTGCGCGACCGGGTGCTGGCCAGGTCGGCTCCTGGCGAGAGCTTCCGCGAGGCCGCGCGACGGTACCGGAATGAGGCCGGCCCGGTGGAGGTCACGATTCGCCACGAGCCGCCCGCGGACCAGGCTTTCGACGAGTCGACCTACCGCGGCGCCGCCTACCCCACCTACGCCTGGGGCGCGGACGTCGTCGAGGTGGAGGTCGATCCCGACACGCTGGCCGTGCGGCCCCTTCAGGCGACCGCCGTCTGCGAGGTGGGCCGGGCCATCCACAAGACGCTCTGCGCGGGGCAGATCGAAGGCGGCACCCTCCAGGCCCTCGGCTGGGCGCTGCTGGAAGAGGTCAAGCTCCAGGACGGCCGCTACCTGAACGACCGCCTCGCCACCTACATCATCCCCACCATCAAGGACTGCCCGCGGATCGACGTCCATCTGCTCGAGCGACCCTGGGAGGGCGGCCCCTTCGGCGCCAAGGGGGTGGGCGAGCTGCCCATGGACGGCGGCGCTCCGGCGGCTGCCCAGGCGATCGAGAACGCCCTGGGCTGCCCGGTGGACGAGATTCCCGCGACTCCGGAGCGGCTGATGAAGACCCTGAACAGGAATGGTGCATCGTGAAAGTTTCCTTCTCCGTCAACAGCGGGGCGGCCGAGGTGGATGGTCATGCCATGGAGCGCCTGCTCGACGTGCTGCGCGAGCGGCTGGGCTTGACCGGCACCAAGGAGGGGTGTGGCGAAGGCGAGTGCGGCGCCTGCACGGTGCTGATGGATGGCGAGCCCGTCCTCTCCTGCCTGGTGCCGCTCCTCCAGTGCGAGGGGCGGCGGATCGAAACCGTCGAGGGGATCGCGGAAGGACCTGCACGCGAGTTCCTGGAGCGCTTCGTGGCGACCGGCGGTGTCCAGTGCGGCGCGTGCACGCCGGGGATCGTGGTCACCGCCTGGGCGCTCCTCGAACGCAATCCGGCGCCGAGCCGTGAGGAGGCGCGGGAGGCGCTGGCAGGCAATCTCTGCCGCTGTACCGGGTATGAGGGGATCCTGCGGGCGATCTGCGCGGAGCCGGAATCGTGATTGCGCTGCAGCCTCGCTCGCTCGACGAGGTCCTCCAGAGCCTGGAGGACGATCCTGCGCTCGTCCCCACCGCCGGCTGCACCGACCTCATGGTGCGCGGCCCCGAGGCCCTCCACGAGATGGACCGCGTGATCGATCTCCTGGGCGTCCCCGAGCTGCGGGGCATCCAAGAGGTCGCGGGGGGTCTGGAGATCGGCGCCACCACCTCCTTCAGCGAGATCCGCCGCTCGGCGGCTGTCCGGGCCGCCTTCCCAGCTCTCGTCGCGGCGGCGTCCCTGGTGGGCGGCTGGCAGATCCAGAATCGGGCGACGCTGGGGGGGAATATGGCCAACGCCAGCCCGGCCGGCGACTCCCTCCCTGTGCTCCTCGCTCTGGACGCTGTCGTGGTTGCGGCTGGGGCGCGCGGGTTGCGCGAGATCCCTTACGCCGGATTCCACACCGGCTATCGCAAGACGGCCCTGCGACCCGGGGAGATCGTGGCCCGGGTCCGCCTCCCCTACCTGCCGGAGGGCTCCGTCCAAGCCTTCCGGAAAGTCGGGACCCGGGAGGCGCAGGCGATCAGCAAAGTGGTAGTGGCCCTGGCCGGCCGCGTTGCCGAGGGCCGGATCGCCGAGCTGCGCCTCGCCGCCGGCAGCGTCGCCGCGACGCCGGTCCGCCTGCGCGCCGCCGAAGAGGCCGTCCGCGGTCTGTCTCCGGGACCCGCGGCGGCCGATCTCGCAGGCCGCGCGGCGGCGCGCGAGGTGACGCCGATCGACGACGTCCGCTCGACCGCGGACTACCGCCGGTTCGCTTTGGAGCGGGTGGTGCGCCGGCTGGTGCTGGGGATGGCCTGACCTGAGGAGAGAGATCGATGCCGACTCTTCCCGACGACGCGGTCCGCGATGTCTTCGAGCGCCTGCGCGGCGCCAACCTCGCCTTCCTGCGTCGCCAGCCCGGCGAGTCCGGTCGGCGCCAGCCGGTCCACACCGTCTACGGCGGCGCGCACCTCTTCAAGGCCGACATCGCCTCGCGGCTGGGATCGCTCGCCCTGCGCGCCTTCGAGGAGTACGCTCCCGCTCCCACGGATCTCGCGGCGGCGATCGGACTGCGGCCTGATCTGGCGTCGACGATTCACGCTCGTGTTACCGAGAGGCTCCGCCGTGAGCCGGTCGAGGACTTCCGGGCCGACTTCGAGGACGGCTACGGCAGCCGCCCGGACGCGGAGGAGGACGGCCACGCCGCGTCCGCCGCCCGCGAGATGGCCGCCGGAGTGGCCGCCGGCACTCTCCCCGCGTTCATCGGCATCCGCATCAAGCCCTTCACCGAGGAGTTGCGGGAGCGGTCCCTGCGCACGCTCGACCTGTTCCTGACGACGTTGATCCAGGAGACGGGCGGCCGGCTGCCTGGAAACTTCGTCGTCACCCTCCCCAAGGTGACGGTCCCGGAGCAGGTCGCCGCGCTGGCCGATCTCTTCGACCGCCTGGAGCCGGCGCTGGGACTCGAAATCGGCTCGCTCCGGCTGGAGATCATGATCGAGACTCCGCAGTCGATCCTCAACGAGCGGGGTAGCTCCAACCTGCCGCTCCTGGCCGCCGCGGCGCGGGGCCGGTGCGTGGCTGCCCACTTCGGCACCTACGACTACACCGCCGCCTGTAACATCACGGCGGAGCATCAGTCGATGACCCATCCGGTCTGCGACTTCGCCAAGCACATGATGCAGGTCGCCTACGCTGGAACGGGCCTCTGGCTGTCGGATGGCGCCACGAACGTCCTGCCTGTGCCGCCTCATCGCGGAGCCCAACTCACCCCGGCCCAGGTCGAAGAGAACCGCGCCGTCGTCCATCGCGCCTGGAGCCGCCACGCGTCGCACGTCCGGCACTCCCTCGTCGGCGGCTTCTACCAGGGTTGGGACCTCCACCCGGCGCAACTCGTCACCCGCTACGCCGCCCTTTATTCTTTTTTCCTGGAGGGCTTGGACGCCGCCTCCGACCGTGTCCGCAACTTCGTCCAGAAGGCGGCCCAGGCCACCCTGGTGGGCGAGGTCTTCGACGACGCCGCCACGGGCCAGGGTCTTCTCAACTATTTTCTGCGAGCCGTGAACTGCGGTGCGATCACGGAAGAGGAAGCTCTGGAGAGATCGGGGCTGACGCTGGAGGAGCTGCGGGGGCGGTCGTTCGTGAAGATTTTGGAGAGCCGGCGGGGGTAGGCGTCAGGGTTCTTCTTGGGGCAGAGGCCGCTGGCGGAAGTGACGGACCGCAACGATATCGATCATCTGCCGAGCGTCGTTCACGTAATAAAGCACGATGTAATTTCCGACTACGAACCGCCGCAAACTCGGATCGACCCCTTCCAAAAGGCGTCGACCCAGGAGCGGGTGTTCGGCCAAGGCTTCGACTCGATCGAATAGATCTTGAATGACACGCCTTGCGGCGGCAGGGTTCTCCTCAGCGATGAAGTCGAAGAGCTCCGCGGCTTGTTCCAGAGCGTAATCGGACCACAGGATGTGACAGGCCACTACTCGTAGCGCGCCAAGAGACGGGCTCGGGCCTCGTCGTGGGGGACGACTCGACCCGCCTCGACATCGGCCAGACCGCGGTGAACATCCCTGAGGATATCCAGCTCCTCCAGTAGGGACTGATAGGTATGAATATCGACGAGAACCGCCGTCCCTCTCCCCTCTTGAGTGAGAACCACGGGACGCCGCGTATCGTGCACCTTTCTGAGCAGACCCTCTGCCTGGGTCTGGAGATCCGCGGCCGGTTGGATATCTTCGGTCAGGTCAAAAGCGCGCTTTGCCATTAGGAGCCACCTCTCAAGAGTTCATACTACCACAACTTGGGGTTACCCCCGCCGCACCGTCCCCTCGATCAACCCGTACGGCTCCGCAGCGGCCACGAAAATCTCGTTCCGGTTCTCCATCCCGAAGGGCGTGAGGTCCACCGGGAGGTGGTGCCTGTTCGGCATGACGAGGTGGACCTCCTCGACGTCCAGTGTCTCCAGCACCGCCTCGCCCATGGCGTAGAGGGTGTGCTGAACCGAGCGGCTGTCATGATTGGCGAAGGTTTCGAGCAGGACGCGTCGCACCTCGTGCCAGAGCGGGCCGAAGGCGACGTAGGGCCGCGAATAGCGCCAAGTCGCTCGCACCGCCGTGGCGAGGATGCGGTCCGCGGTCTCCTTCAGCGTCGTGTAGCGGTCGCGGGGAAAGCCCTCGAAGGCGGACTTCGCGGTCTTCATCACCACCAAGTCCTCGATGCCGGCCCGTACCCGGGCGCTTTGTCGATCGCGCGTCACCTCGGCGATGCGCCGCTCGCTTCCTGCCTGGCGGAAGGCGTGGGGGTGAGGCGCGTTGCCGACCGGGATCGGCTCCCAGAGGTGATCGGTGAGCTCGACACGCACGCTCGCCGCCCGCGGGCTGTGACTCAAAAAGTGATCGGTCAGCGCGAGGCCGAAATCCTCGACGTTGTCGAACGGGTGCTCGGCGGCCAGCGCGTAGACGGTGTTCTTCATCGTGTCCGTGGGGAGGACGCCCTGATTGTCGCCGTCCGTGTACGCCGCCGCGAAATCCCCTTCGAAACGGATCGCTACGGTGACGTCCTTCAGCTCGTGGCGGCCCGCGTGGCGGCGGACGGTCACCAGGCGGATGGCCTGCTTTCCATAACTGTTTTCGGCCAGCGTAACGGGCATGCTCAGCTCCCCCGATAGGTCGAGTATCCGAACGGGCTCAGCAGGAGCGGCACGTGGTAGTGCTGCGCCCCGTCCCGAACCTCAAAGACGATCGAGATTTGCGGATAGAAACCCTCGACCTCATGGGCCGCGAAATAGGTCTCCGTCCGAAACATGAGGCGATAGGTCCCGCCGATCAATGACGACCCCGGCGGCAGGAACTGCCGGACGCGGCCGTCGTCGTCCGTCGTGGCCCTTGCCAGCTCCCGCCAGCCGTCCTCCGAACGGATTTCGAGTACGACGGGAACGCCGCTCGCCGGCCGGCCCCTCGAGGTGTCCAGGACGTGGGTGGTGATGCCGCTCATGAATTGATCCCCTTCAAGAGGAGTTTCTCCAATCGCAGGTTGATGATTTTCCGCTGTTCCTCGGCGGCGATGCGCAGCTCGGTTTCAGGATCGTTGCCGAGCCGTGCGCGCAGCAGGCCGAGCATCTCCGCGGCGGTCTTGCCCGTGGCGCAGACGATGAAGATGTGATCGAAGCGGGTCTCGTAGAGGCGGTTTGCGGCGATCAACTCGGCGATAGTCTGCGCGTCCGCGCTGCGCGCACCGGCCTGCTCCTGCTCGGACCAGCGGCTTCCCTTCTCTCCGATCCGAGGATGGGCGGCGAAGGCTTCCCGCCAATCCTCGCCGCCGAGGCTCCGCCAGATCCGATCAGATTTTTCTCGCAGCTCGGCGAGGCTCTGGAACGGGCGGCTCTCCGCCATCCGGTGTGCCCAGGCGCGGGAGCCGCAGCACGGGAGGAGCCTCTCCGCGGCCTCGTCGACAGGCAGGGCATTGAAGCGGTCGAGATCCTTGCTCATCCGGCCAGAGCTCCAAATAGCCGCAGCCGTGCCACGCCCCCGTCGGGGTGGATGTTGAGTCGGGCGTGGGTGATCGGTCCGGCGGCGGCAATCTGATCGAAACGATGCCGGGTGTTGGGCCTCAGCGGGGTGAGCGGCAGGATCTCCCGCCAACCGTCAAGATCCCCGTCGCACCCCTCGATGGAGCAGCTCCCGGGCGCGTTGCCCTTGAAATGCGAGGTGTCCACTTCCACCCGGTGGATGGCGCCGCGCGTGCCCAGCTTTACGATCGCCCAATCGTGGCCCGGTCCCCGCCGGCGGCGCGTCTCCCAGCCGTCGTGCATGCCGAGCGGCGGTCCGGGCAGGATGAGGTTGTGGCGGTTGCCGAAAAACATGTCGCTGCAGGTGAGGACGAGCCCGCCGTTCTCAACCGCCGCGAGGTCGATCTCGCCGCCGAACCGAACGAGCCGCGCCCAGTCCGGGATTACGTCGCCGTACACCCGCAGCCGGGCCACGCCGCCGTCCGGAAAGATATTGAAGCGGAGGTGGGTCAGTCGCCCGCTCTCCCCTTCGATGGGAAAACGGTTCTTGGAATCTCCCTGGAGCGGCGAGCGGGAGAAGATCTCGGTCCATTCCGCCTCCTCCAATTCATAGAGTCCGGGATAACCCTCGACGGCGCAGGCTTCGAGCGAGCAGGACTCGGGATAGTTGCCGCGGAAGTGGGCGGTGTCGACGATCACGCCCCGGAGCAGTCCCGGCAGCCCCAGCCGGACGAGGCACCAGTCGTGGCCCGGCTCGCGCCGCCGGCGGGTCTCCCAGCCGTCCATCCACTTGCCGACCTCGGTGTACTCGCCCTCGATCCAGACCGCCTCGCCGGCCTTCAGGAGATTCTCCTTCGGCGCGAAGAATTCGTCGTTCGCCGCCAACACGGCGCCACCCAGCCGCTCGGCGGCGAGATCCACGAGATCGGTGAAGTCGCTCATGTCCCTCTCCCGATGAGAAGCCGGCCGCCGGGGATTCCCACGAGATCCCCATTCTTGTAGATCGTCTCTCCCCGCAGCAAGGTCCGCCGGACGACGCCGTACAGCGTGCGCCCGGCGTAGGGGATGAGCTTATGGCGATGGTGGAGTTGCTCGGGATCGACCACGAAGCTCTCCTCGGGGTCCCAGATCACCAGGTCGGCATCGTACCCCGGCGCGATGGCTCCCTTGTGCCCCTCCAGCCCCGCCAGCCGCGCGGGCGCGGCGCACATCCAGCGTGCAAGGTCCGCGATCGTGAAGCCGTGCTCCCGCGCCCCGGTCCAAACGGCCGAAAGGGCGAGTTGGAGGGACGAGATCCCACCCCAGGCGCCGCGGAAATCGCCGGATGCGACCTTCTTCATCTCCGGCGAGCACGGCGAGTGATCGGTGGCCACGAGGTCGATCACCCCGTCGCGCAGAGCCTCCCAGAGGCGCTCCCGGTTGTCGCGCGAGCGGATGGGAGGCGCGCACTTGAAGGTCACGCCGCCGTCGGGGATCTCCTCGGCGGCGAAGGTCAGGTAGTGCGGGCAGGTCTCGGCGGTGATCGGGAGCCCCTCCGCGCGGGCTCGTTTCAGGATCGGCAGCACCTCCGCCGAGGAGACGTGGACGACGTGGACCCGGCACCCCAGCTCGCGGCTGAGCCGGACCAGCAGCTCGACCGCCTCGACTTCGGCCGCGTCAGGCCGAGACCGCAGATAGCGGCCGTAATCGCGCAGCTCAGCCGGACCGGCGCCGTCCCAATTGTCCCAGATGTCGGCCGCGGCCGCGATCGGGCCCGGCAGCTCGGCGTGGGCCAAGAGCACGGCGCCGCGCCGGGCGAGGATCGGCAGGGCCGCGCGCAGGTCGGCCTCCCCGACGTTGGGGAATTCGTCGACGCCGGAGGGGACGAGGAATGCCTTGAATCCGAGAACGCCGCCCTCGAGGAGATCGTCCAACTCCCCCGCATTGCCGGGCACGACCCCGCCCCAGAGCCCCACATCGATCCAGAGCCTCCCCGCCGCCGCGACCTTGGCGCGCAGGCCCTCCCGGGTGGTGGTGGCGGGGATGCTGTTGAGGGGCATGTCCACGAGCGTCGTTACGCCCCCGGCCGCGGCGGCTTGGGTGGCGGTCGCGAAGCCTTCCCACTCCGTCCGACCCGGCTCGTTGACGTGGACGTGGGTATCCACGATCCCCGGCATGAGCACCGAGTCCCCGCAGTCAATAACAGCCGGTCCCGCGGAGATCTCCTCCGCGGAGCTGACGCGTTCGATCCTCCCGCGCCGGACGTGCACCGTGGCCGGCCGTACGCCGTCGGGAGTCACGACCCGGCGGCCTTGGAGGATGAGGTCAGGGGGGAGCATGCAGAGGGGAAGGTATGCCGTCCCCTCCACCCTCTGTCAACTCCGGGGCGTTGTAGGATCTGATCCTCATGATCCTGAAGGAAGACTCCGCGCCCTCAGCCGCCGAGCCCCCGCTCCTCCTCCAGGGCGGCACCCTCCTCACTCTGGACGCCGGCGCGACCGTCCTACGCGGTGCGGACCTCCTGATCCGGGAGGGCCGGATCGCATCGCTCGGCGTGCCCGAGGCTCCGCCGGACACGCGGGTGCTCGACGTCTCCGGCTGCCTGGTCCTGCCGGGTCTGATCCAGGGTCATATCCACCTCGGCCAGACCTTCTTCCGGGGATTGGCCGAGGAGCGGCGGCTGCTCTCCTGGCTGCGCGAGCGGATCTGGCCGCTGGAGGCCGCCCACGACGACGAGAGCGCCTACTGGTGCAGCCTGCTCGGCGCCGCCGAGTGCCTGCTGAGCGGCACCACCACGATCCAGGACATCGGCATCGGACCCGGCGCGCGGGGTCTGCTCCAGGCGATCACTGACTCGGGCCTGCGCGCTTTCGCCGGCCAGTGCCTCATGGACAGCGGCGACGGCCTGCCCGAGGCCATGCGCCTGGACACCGACGCGGCGCTCGCCGCGACCGAGGCCCTGGGCGATCATTTCGAAGACGGGCCGGGCGGGCGGCTGCGCTACGTGCTCAATCCCCGCTTCGTCCTCACCTGCTCGGACCCGCTCTGGGTGGGGATCCGCGAGCTGGCATCTCGCCGCGGCTGGCCCGTCCACACCCACGCCTTGGAGCAGCGGGACGAGACGCTCGCCGTGCGCAAGCTGAAGGGGGGACGGGACGAGATCGAATATTTCGCCGACCAGGGCGTGCTGGCGACCGACCTCCGCATCGCCCATGGCGTATGGATCACCGGAGCGCACCTCAACCGTGTGCGCGAGGGCCGCTTCAGCGTCGTCCACTGTCCCAGCTCGAACCTCAAGCTCGGCTCCGGGATCGCTGATCTCCTGGCCATCCGCCGCACCGGCGTGCCGGTGGGCATCGGCACCGACGCCACTGCGTGCAGCAATCAGCTCGACAACTTCGCCGAGGTCCGCCTGGCCGCCCTCCTCCAGAAGGTCAGGCACGGCCCCGACGCCTTCTCCGGACTCGACGCCCTCCGCCTTGCCACCAGCGAAGGCGCCCGCGCCCTCAATCTCCAGGACGAGATCGGCTCGATCGAGCCCGGCAAGCGCGCCGACCTCGTGGTGCTCGCCGCCGGCCGCCCCGAGCTCTGGGCCGCCCCCCAGGCCGACCCGCACGACCTCGTCGCCTTCGGCGCCTCCCGCGCCACCGTCCGCCATGTCCTGATCGAAGGGCGCCTCAAGGTCGAAGACGGCCGCCTCACCCGGCTTGATCTCGCCGAGATCTACCGCCAGTCCGAGCGACATCTCGGGGAGCTGATCCGGCGGTCGGGGATCGAGCTCTAGAACCTCCCTGGCTCGCAACGTGCACTCCAGAGAAATCCTGGGGTGGAGTGCGATCTCTCGTTATTTGCTCCTGCGTTGAGCACTCCTCCCGGCACGTTTGCCCTGACGGGCCAGGAGAAAATCATGCTCAAGAAATACTTCGTCAACGCCCTTGTTCTCGTGGGCCTTGCGGTCCCGTGCGCGGCGCAGGTATTCGAACCGCAAACCATCCCGATGCCGGTGGAGGAGCAGAAGGCGGCGACCCCGCAGTGCAGCGGCGGGATCGTCTATGACAGCGGCACCTTCACCGCCGGCTACACCATCGGCAGCGGCAATCCCGGGGACGCCACGCTGGTGATGAAGTTCACTCTGCCTCCGGGGACGAACCGGCTCGACCAGGTCTGTGCCTGCTTCACCCGCGCGAATTCTGCCGCTCCTCCGAGCATGAGCTTCGAGGCCGTCGTCTACAACGACGATGGTCCCGGAGGTGGGCCGGGGACGTTCCTGGGGTCCGTGCCCGCGACCGCCAGCGCCATCCCGGTCGCGGGGGGGTTCCAGTTCTACTCGGTCAACTTCTCCGGCTCCGGCATCGTGCTGCCGGACAACGTCGTGTACGTCGGCGTGCGCTGGCCTGGAGGCAACATCGCGCTCTGCGGCGACAACTCGTCGTCGACGACGCAGCGCACGAGCTACGGCAGCGGCAACAGCGGGGCTTCCTGGGCCAGTACGCAGTCGCTGTACGCCAGCGCTCCGCCGCGGGCCCTGGGCATCCGTCTGGATCCGACGCCGGCGGCGACGGGCTGCACGCCCAGCGCGACCGCCCTCTGCCTCAACAACAACCGTTTCCGGGTGGAGGCGACCTTCAGCACCACCAGCGGTCTGAGCGGCCAGGCGCAGGTCGTCAAGCTCACGGACGAGACCGGTTATCTGTGGTTCTTCAGCTCGAACAACGTCGAGGTGGTGGTCAAGGTGCTGAACGCCTGTACCTTCAATAACCGGTACTGGGTCTATTCCGCCGGCTTGACGGACGTGCAGGTGACGATCACCGTCACCGACACCCAGACCGGGGTCGTCAAGACCTACAACAACCCGCAGGGCAGGCCGTTCCCGCCCATGCTGGACAGCTCGGCCTTCGCGACCTGTCCGTGAGGTCAGAGAGGCGTGGAGCTCTCGAAATAGCGTCCGGGGGTCGTGCCGAGCTCGCGGCGGAAGGCGGTGATGAAGGCGCTCGGGCTGTCGTAGCCCACGTCGAGTGCGACGCGGGTGACCGGCTGGCCGGCGGCGAGGAGGCGTAGCGCCTCGATCAGCCGCAGGCGCTGCCGCCAGCGCCCCAGCGTCATCGACGTCTCGCTGCGGAAGAGCCGCTCCAGAGTGCGCTTGCTGGCGCCCGCCACCCGCGCCGCCTCGTCGAGCGATTCCGGCTCTCCCGGGCCGCGGCACAACCGCTCCGCCGCCCTCCGCGCTCGCGCATCGCGCGGCATGGGGAGTTGGAGAGGCACCGTCGGCAGAGTCTCGAGCTGATCGACGACCACCCTCGCCAGCCGCGCCTCGGACGGCACGCTGCGCCGGAGCATCCCGAGCCGCACGGCATGGAGCACGAGCTCCCGCATCAGCGGCGAGACGTTGACCGCCTGGCACCGGCCCGGCAGCCGGCGGGCGAATCCGGCGACGAAGAAGAGCGTGCGTACCGAAACTTTGCCGGACATCTCGACGCGGTACACGACGTCGGCGGGAATCCAGACCGCGCGGTGCGGCGGCACCACCCAGGTCCCCTGGGACGTGTGGACGGTCATCACCCCTTGCGACGCATAGGCGAGCTGGTCCCAGTCGTAGGACCGCGAGGGGATCTCCGAGCCGCTTCGGTGCGTCGTCGCCCAGCTCCGCACCAGGATGCCGTCGTCGTCTTCCAACGGCTGTCGCTTTTTCGACATCGGATGGCATTGTAGCGCAGGACAACGATGCGGCCGATCGCTACCATGAGGTGCAGCTCAAGTCCGGCAACTCCCAACCCGAAGGAGGACCAAAAAGTGGCTAACGACATCCGGCACTTCGCCATCAACGCGGATGACCTGGCGCGGGCGCGCCGCTTCTACGAGGGGGTCTTCGGCTGGAAGTTCGAGTCGTGGGGCCCTCCCAACTTTTTCCTCATCAAGACCGGCACCGAGAAGGAGCCGGGAATCCAGGGCGCGCTCCAAGGCCGGCGGGAGCTCATTCCCGGGAAACCCATGATCGGCTACGAGTGCTCGATCGCGGTGGACGACGTCGACCAGGTCGCGGCGGCGGTGCGCGCAAACGGCGGCCGCGTCATCATGGAGAGGACCACGATCGTCACGGTCGGTCATCTCATCTTTTTCGAGGATACCGAGGGGAACGTCGCAGGCGCCATGCAGTACGACCCGAAAGCGGAGTGAGCTCGCCCACGTTCGCATAGAATCGGCTTCGGTGAGCACCGAAAGCCTGCGAACGCGCGAAGAGCGGACACCGGCCATCCCGGTTCCCTCAGCAACGTCCGGCGACGAACGCGTCTGGGCCGAGGACCTCGAGATCCTCCCGCCCCACTACGGCGTCGACGACGTGCCGCCGCCGCTGGAGACGCTGCTCTATGCCTGGCAGCATACGCTGGTCGACGTGTCGCCGTACGTGCTGCCCTTGATGGTGGCGGCCGCAGTGGGGTACAGCGCGGAACAGGCGGCGGCGATGATCTCCGCGTGCCTGACGCTCATGGGGATCGCCACCTTCGTCAACGTGACCTGGGGCAACCGCCTGCCGTCGGTGCTCGGTCCCTCGGCTACGGATACGGGGGCCATGGCCACGGCGGGGTCGATCTACGGCGCGCCGGCGATGTGGATGGCGGGCTTCGTCGCCGGGATCTTCGAGACCGTGGTGGGGGCGAGCGGCGTGCTGGCGCCGCTGCGCCGGTTCCTGCCGCCCTATGTCTGCGGCATCGTGGTGCTCACCATCGGCGCCTCGCTCGCCCGGGTGGCCGGCGGCTGGGTCTTCGCCGATTCCAGCCTCACGATGCTCGGCCTCGCCGCCGCCAGCGTGCTCTCGGTGGTCGTGCTGACGGTGATCGGGTATCGGTTCCGGCTCGGGGTGCTCGCTCGCGGCGCCATTTTCTTCAGCTTGATGATCTTCGGCGTGGGGGCCGCCGGCCTCCTCGGCGTCGCGGATTTCTCCGCCCTGGAGCGGGCGCGCTGGTTCGGGCTCCCCCGGCTGTTCGCGTTCGGCGGCCCGGGTCTTGGCTGGCAGCTCGCGGGCGGCGCGGTGATCGGCGTGATCGTCGGCTTCGTGGGCTCGATCGCCGAGTCGATCGGCGACTATGCGGGAACCTGCGCCGTCTCGGGGATCACGTACACCGTCCGGCACATCCGCCGCGGCATCACGGTCGAGGGGATCGCCTCGGCCGTCGGCCCGCTATTCGGCGCGCTGCCGCTGACGACGTACGCCCAGAACACGGGGGTGATCGCCACCACGCGGGTCGCCAGCCGCCGGGTGGTGCAGGTGGCCGCGGTCCTGCTGCTGCTCTACGGCCTGTCGCCGAAGCTCGGGGCGCTGCTGGTGCTGATTCCGCGGCCGATCGTGGGCGCCGTGTTCCTGGTGATCTGCGGCATGATCGCCACCGTCGGTCTGCGCCTTCTCGGCTGCGGCAAGAAGGACGAGGCCTGGCTCCTGACCACGGCCATCTCCCTGATGGCCGCTCTCACGCTGCCGCTCGCCGCCGCCGCCCGTAAGGAGTGGTTTGCGGCGCTGCCCCCCTCGGCCCGGCTGTTCCTGGGCAACGGCGTGGTCATCGCCATCACGCTCGGTATCCTGCTCAACGGCGTCCTCCGCGCGGTCCTGCCCACCGCGGGCAATCTCAAGCGACCGGCTTGAGTGCGTGCTCCCCGGGGTGGCGGGAGAGGATCAGGTCCTGCACCTCCTGGATCACCTCCAGCTTGCGCACGTTCTTGCCCGGACAGGCGTGCGTGGTCAGCGGATCCTCACGGTGGAGCCGCATCGTCTGGCTCTCGAACCCGAGGATGGCGTTCAGGGTCGCCAGGGCCGCCACGGCGTTCGTCCGCACCTTCAACCCCCGGCCGCCGTCGAACGCCTCCTTCTCGTAATCCCCCAGCATCTCGACCCCGAGCGCCACCTTGTTCCAGGACGGGGAGTGGACGCCGGAGACGGTGAGAGGGGTGAAGACCCAGATCTGCCGGTCGTCGACGAACAGATGCGGACCAGCGCTCCACTTCTGTTCGTCGCGGTAGAACGCCTCCAGGCCCTGGATGTGCTTCTTGGTCAAGCCGTTCGGGCGCTGTGCCAGGGACGGCGCCCCGGTGTTGTGCAGGACGATGAACGAGGGGCGCCAGGCAAGCCACTGGAGCGTGTGGCAGTAGGCGTCGAACTCGTCCGGGTTGAAGCTGGCTCCCACGATCCCTTTCCAGCCGGGCATCTCTCATCCTCCTCTGCTTGTCACCGCGGTTCTGGAGAGATTTTGCGCCTTGTTTGAGACCTTTGGCAAGTAGGATCGGCCATTCCGGATCGTTCCCGATGATTCCTAGTGCTTCCTGGTGCTTCCGAATGCTGGCGCTGGGGATCTGCGCTAAATTACCCCCCATGGCCAAGACCAAGCCCACCATCCGCCCCGACGTGAAGCACGTCCTCGACACCTTGAAGTCCGCCATCCGGCTCCTCGGGTTCTCCGTCCGCGACATCGAGAAGAAGCTGGGCTACAGCTTCGGCTACCTGAGCCGGGTGTTCGCGGGGACCATCGAGCTCAAGGTCGAGCACGTCATGGACATCGCGGATGCGCTGGACATGATGCCGGAAGAGCTCCTCGCCTTCGTCTATCCGGCGCTGCGGGATCCGCCCAGCAAGTCGGCGGTCGAGCTGTGGCGGCGGGTCGGGGGCACGGCGCCCACCGGCACGATCATGTACCGCAACGAGGCCCAGGCCCAGCTCATGGAGGACGAGATGACGACCGCTTTCCGGCGGTCGCTCGGCCGCGTCTTCGGCGCCCTCGCCAGGGATCTTGCGGCGGCCGCGGAGGCCGAGGACGAGGCGGACGGCGAGCCGGAATAGGCGCGCGAGCCCATTCCGTACAAGGAAGGACGAGTGCCGGCCCGGAAGGGGGCCCCGCTCCCCCTTCCCGGCGCTCGGGCCGGCACCCGGTACGTCGATTGTCAAAGAACGACCCTTCCGGCGGAGCGTCGCAAGCGTGCGACGCTCCGCTGCAAGCTCTGGCGGCTCCCCGCTCCCCTGGGTCGCCGCCGCGCGGCGCTGAGCCCGGCCGGCGCAAGCCCGCCGCGGACCGTTCCAGGCTGGCGGCGCCTCTTCCCGTCCCCGCCCGCCGCTGCGCAGCCTTGCCGCGCCGCGCAACAGGCCGGTCCCCGGCTCGCTCCGCCCTTGAATCCGCCCTGCCGGTGTTGAGGCGGGGCGTTCCAGGTCCGGAGCGCAGCCCTCGGGACTGGCACGATCCGTCACAACGTTGCGCCCCTGCCTCTTCGCCCTGACGTCCCGCGTCGCAGGGCTGATCTCGTCTCCAGCAGGACTCGGCGCATCGTCTCAAGGCCGCCCGGAGTCTTCTCAAGCTTCGAGCATCTCGTCTCAAAAAGGGGCTTGACAGCCTCAAGGCGGTGGCTATAATGGCATCGTTGTCGTCGTAAAACAAGTCGATCTCGCCGGAGCGTGGGCAGAGCGGCGAGGATCAATCCACGAAGTGGTTGCATGATCCACTGGAAGGAGGTGGAAAAAGGCTCGAGGACGAGCCGCAGGAGAAGTGTGTGTGCAAAACCGTGGTGGAGGCGTCGACTCCGGGGGTGTTCCCCGGCGGGCGCCGAGACCGCAACCGTTTCAAAACAAAGGAGAAGTATCATGGCCAACAAGCAGCAGACCCGTTATGCCGACGTCATCACCCAAGTGGGAGAGGATTCTCGTCTCCCTGCTGGCGAACATCGCCGACCTGCCCCACCTGGAGGCGCCGCGGGCGAAGCTCCAGGCGCTGCTGGAGGAGGTTCGCACCCTGGTGACCCAGCAGGATCTCCATGCCGCCTCAAAGCAGCAGATTTCGCAGCGGCTGAAGACCCTGCTGGCGGACGGCAAGAAGCTCTCGACCTTCCTGCGCACGGGAGTCAAGGAGCACTTCGGCAACCGCAACGAGAAGCTGGTGGAGTTCGGGGTTCAGCCCTTCCGCCGGGCGAAGGTGGTGAAGGCTCCGGTGCCGACTCCGGCCCCGGTCCCGCAGCCGCTGGCGCCGAAGCCGTAGGTTCGGAGCAGCAGTGAGGATGGGAGGGGCGTGTCCTCCGGGGCACGCCCCTGTGTTTCTGAGCTCTTTGACAACTGAATGATGTGAATCCAAAGGGTCCTCCTGGCCGGGGGGAGGGCCCTTCCTTCCTATTGGCATGGGCTGTGAAACGGTTCAAGCCTCGAAGGAGGACGCCATGAAGAAGAATCTCCCCAGGAAGCTCAACCTCAACCGTGAGACCCTCCGCCAGCTCGACGAATCGGACCTTCGGGTCCTCGCCGGCGCGGCGCCGACGGGCGAGTGCCCGTTCACCCTCCAAGTCGCCTGCCATTCCAACGTGATCCCGACCTGCGTGTGCACGGGCACGGGCCCAACCGTCTGAAGGAGGACGCCATGAAGAAGAACCTGCCCAGGAAGCTCAACCTGAACCGCGAGACCCTGCGCCAGCTTGAAGAATCCGCCCTCCAGGTCCGGGCCGGCGCGGAGCTGACCGGCACCGGCCCATACACCCTTCAGCTCGCCTGCCATTCCGCCCAGATCCCGAGCTGCCGCTGCACGGTCGCGGTCTGAGCCCTCCCGGGGGCGGTCGAGGTCAGCCCGAGAGGAACAGCCCCTCGATCGTCCCCTGGATCTGCAGCGCCGCCTGATAGGGATCGGGGGCGTTGCGGATCGGCCGGCCGACGACGATGTAGTCGGCGCCGCTGCGCAGGGCCTGCTCGACGGTGACCACGCGCTTCTGGTCGTCCGCCGGACGGTTCTCCACCGGCCGGATGCCCGGCGTGACGATCAGCAGCTTCTCTCCCAGGTGATCGCGGATGGCCCGCGCCTCCAGCCCGGAGGAGACGATGCCGTCGCAGCCGATCTCCAGGGCGCGGCGGGCGCGGGAGAGGACGAGGCGGTGGACGTCCACGGAGAAGCCGAGGTCCGTGAGGTCGCCCTGGTCGAGGCTGGTCAGCACGGTGACGGCGAGGATCTTCAGCTCCCCTTTCTCCCGGCAGGCGGCCTCCAGGATGCCGTCGTTGCCGTGGACGGTGGTGAGGGTGATGGGGCGTCGGCTTAGCTGGCGGACGGCGGAGCGGACGGTCTCGGGGACGTCGAAGAGCTTGAGGTCCGCGAAGACCTTCTTGCCCTGGTCCACCAGCCAGTCGATCAGCTCGAAGTAGCCGCCGGTCGCGAACAGCTCGAGGCCGACCTTGTAGAACTGCACAGCTTCGCGCAGGGTGACGACCAGGCGTTTGGCCTCGTTGACGCTGGGTACGTCGAGGGCGAAGATCAGCCGGTCTTCGGGGGGAATGGTCTTGGTGGAAAGGTAGATGGGGTCGCCGGAATCGGGGTCCTTGGGGTCCTCGAAGGTCATGTCACCTCCTCGGAAAGATAAGCGTAACATACCCACCGCATGCTCGAACGCATTTTCCACGTCCGCGCCGCCGGGTCGACGCCGGGACGGGAGGCCCTGGGCGGGGTCACGACGTTCCTGACCATGGCCTACATCCTGGCCGTGAACCCCGTCTTCCTGACGGCGGCTGGGATCCCCGCGCAGGGGGCGATCGTGGCCACGGCGCTCAGCGCCGCCTTCGCCACCCTGCTGATGGCGTTCCTGGCGAACTACCCAATAGCGCTGGCGCCGGGGATGGGGATGAACGCCTTCTTTGCCTATGGCATCTGTGTCGGCTCCGGAGTGCCCTGGCAGACGGCTTTGGGAATGGTGTTCTGGGCCGGGGTCCTCTTCGTGGTGCTGACGGTGACCGGGGTGCGGCGGGTGCTGGTGCGGGCGGTGCCGGAGGTCGTCAAGCTGGCGGGGGCGGTGGGGATCGGCCTGTTCATCGCCTTCATCGGTCTCCAGCACGGGGGGATCGTCCGCGGCGACAAGAACACCATGGTGGCGCTGGGGAATCTCTCGTCGCCCGCCGCCCTCCTGACGCTGTTCGGCCTGGCCGTCTCCCTGGGGCTGATGGCGGCCGGCGTGCAGACGGCCATCTTCTGGGGGCTCGCGGCGACGGTGATCGTCGGTCTGTTCACCGGCGAGGTGACGATGCCGGCGTCGCTGGTGTCGGCTCCGAGCTTCGCCCTGCCGGGATTGCAGATCGACTTCCTGGGGGCCCTGCGGCTGCAGTACGCGCCGCTGATCCTGGTGCTCCTCTTCTTCGCCCTTTTCGACACTCTGGGGACGCTCATGGGGCTGGCGCACCAGGCCGGCCTGCTGAAGGACGGCGAGCTGCCGCGCATCGAGCGGGCCTTGACGGCCGACGCCCTGGGGATGGTGGGGGGCGCGCTCTTCGGCACCTCGCCGGTGACCTCCTACATCGAGAGCGGCTCGGGTGTGGCGGTCGGGGCGCGGACGGGGCTCGCGAGCGTGGTCACCGGCGGGATGCTGCTGATCTCCCTCTTCTTCACGCCGCTGGTGGGCGCCATCAGCCGGCCCGATGCGGGCGGCTTCACGCCGCTCACGGCGCCGGCCCTGATCCTGGTGGGGACCCTGATGGTGCGCGCCGTGCGCGAGATCGACTGGACGGACACCACCGAGTCGGCCCCCGCCTTCTTCACGGCGCTCCTGATGCCGCTGACCTTCAACATCTCCCACGGCTTGGCGGCTGGGATCGTGGTCTACGTGCTGATCAAGCTGGCGGCCCGCCGCGGGCGGGAGGTCCACTGGCTGATGTACGTGCTGGCGGTGCTCTTCGTACTGCGCTACGCGCTGCTGCCGGCGTAGGGCCTACCGCAGCACCGACCGGAGCTGCGCCGGATCGACGGGCTTCGTCAGGTGCAGGTCGAAGCCGGCCTCTTTCGAGCGCTTGCGGTCCTCGTCGCGGCCGTAGCCGGTGACGGCGATCAGCTTGGCCGAGCGGGTGGCGGGATCGCGGCGCAGCTCTTCGGCGACCTCGAAGCCGGTCATGCCGGGCAGGCCGATGTCGCAGAGCACGACCTCCGGGTGGAACTGCCGCGCGGCCTCGATGCCGGCGGTTCCGGTCAAGGCGAGCTGGACCTCATGCCCCGAAAGCTCCAGGAAGTCGCGCAGGGTGGCGGCGGCGTCGGGGTTGTCCTCGACGACCAGGATCCTGCGGACGCCGGCGGGGACCTCGGCCTCCTGGGCGACCGCTTCGGCCGTCGGCGCGGCGGCGGCTTCCAGGGGCAGGCGGATGGAGAGCTCGGCGCCCTTGCCGGGTCCTTCGCTGCGCGCCTCGACCTCGCCGCCGTGCATCTCCACGAGGCCCTTGACCACGGCGAGACCCACGCCCAGGCCGCCCCGGGAGCGGTCGAGGCTCTGGTTGTCGGCCTGGCTGAAGACCTCGAAGATGTAGGGGAGCTCTTCCGGCTCGATGCCGGCGCCATTGTCGCGGACGGTGAGCTCCACGCGCCAGTCGCCCGGGAGGGGGGCCATCCGCACCGTGATGCGGCCGCCCCGGGGGGTGAACTTGACGGCGTTCTGCAGCAGGTTGGCGAGCACCTGGGAGAGGCGGAGGCGGTCGCCGCGGATGGGCAGCTCGCCCGCGGGCAGGTCGAGGTCGAGGGTGAGGCCGGCCTCGTCCAGGGTCTCGCGGTAGCCTTCGACGGACTCGCGCACGAGCTGCGTGAGGTCCAGCTCCTCGCACTGCAGCTCGATCTGCCGGCGGGTGACCCGGGAGGCCTCCAGCAGGTCGTCGATCAGCAGCGCCTGGTGGTGGACCTGCCGCTCGGCCGCGTCGATGGCCCGCTTCCAGGTGTCGTCACCCTCGCCCTTCATGCGCAGGACCTGGAGGGCGTTGCTGATCGTCCCCAGCGGGTTGCGCAGCTCGTGGGCCAGCATGGCGAGCATCTCCTCCTTGGCGCGGTCGGCCCGCTGCAGGGCGGCGCGTTTCTGGGAGAGCCGCAGGGTCACGTCCTCCAGCTTCTGCTCGCTCAGGCGGGCCTGCTGGAGCTGGGCCACCATCCAGTCGATCCGCTCTTCGGCCGAGCGGTCGCCGAGCACCATGTCGGGGGGCTCGTAGTAGGCGTTGTGGCAGATCTGATGTCCCAGCACGACCAGCGGATGGGTGTGGAGGGCGTCCTGGATGCGGTCGGCGGGGACGCCTTCGCGGCCGTAGCGGCAGAGGGCGCAGGTGCGGCTGCCGGGGAGGAAGCGGTTGAGGTGGGCCTCGTACTCCAGCAGCCGGTGGGCGCCGGAGGTCCCCTCCAGCACCCAGCTCATGTTCCAGCTCGCCCGCAGGCCGGCGTGGCCGTCGTCGAGAGCCTGCTGCTCCGCCTGCCGCAGGACGTCCATCATCGTGCCGGGGTCGAAGCGGCCGGCGGGGAGCCAGTCCTCCCGCCGCGTGAGGAGCACGAGGGAGCCCCGGTCGCGCTCGGCGTCGACCGCGACGCCCGCGCTTTCGAGAGCGCGCTCCAGCCGGCGGGCGCTCGTGCCGTGGCCGACGAAGAGACACCGCTCGCCGGCGGTGAGACCTGCCTTGAAAAAAGACACGAGCGCGGCCGTCTGCTCGGCCGCACTGTGATAGATCAGGCAGAGATGGTCACCCGGCCGCAGCCGGGCAACACGCCATTCGAGGTCGACATCCACGAGACCACCCTCCGCTGGAACGAGCGGTGGCCGGCGGGTCCGCTGTAGGATTCCGTGCGCGATCGGAAAGCGTTCCTCAGGTACCTTGCTGCCGCCGTCATTGCTCGCTCCGCGTGCGTCATGCGCGCCCTTGGCGCCGCGAGCGCTACCCGCGGCCCGCTGGCGGAGGCTGCAAGAAGCGTGCGCGGCTTCGGTTAGTTCGCGGAGAAGGGCAGGGGAAGGCCCTGGTCAGGCCGCCTCCAAGGCAGACCGGACCTGTGCCGAGGGCCCGAAAAGGGAAAGCAGCGGCTTCAGGGCGAAAAGGAACGAACGGCGAGAAGCGGCCGCGTGCGGGCCGCCGGCTCTCAGCTCGGCTCTTCGTCCGGCTCTCGCGGTGCCGCCGCCGGAGGCTGGGCGATCGCGTTGTGGAGGTAGCGCACCAGCTTGTGGAAGCCCTCGAGCATTTCGCTCAGGGCCTGCTCCTCCTGCGCCGGGATCTGCCGGTTCAGCCCCAGGACGCGATAGACGTTCAGGCCGCTCGCATCCGTGGACTCCTGCCCGCCTGGGGGCAGGGTCTGCCAGTTGTCCCGACCCGAGCCGGGACGACGGATCGCCTCCGGCCGCTCGTTGACGATCTGAAGCGCGTTGTGCAGATCGTTGAGGTCGCACTCCAGAGCCGTAAGGATTTTCTCCAGAGTGTCGAGAGACGGCTTCTGCTTCCCGGTCTCATACGCCGAGAGCATCGCCTTGGTGATCCCCGCCGCGTCGGCAACCTGGTACTGCCTCTTGCCTTGCCTGTCGCGGAGCCAGCGTAAGGCCCTGCCAAGTCCGTTGAAGATCGACATGACCGGAAATGTACCTTCTCCGAAGCTCCATGGCAAGCACAAACTTATGTGGTTCAACGATTTCGCTGGAGAAAAAGGTTCTGCAAGGACGTACCCTTGTTCTTTGCCGGCGTGCGATTTCCCGTAGCCATGTTGCCAGATTGCACCAGATATGCTCTATACTCGTACCGCAAGTCCTCTCGGAAGTTCTCGCTTCCAGCATTGCGAGCGAGTCGGGACGCGATTCCGGGCGGCCACGGAAGATTGGAGGAGGACCTCGAAGACAATGTCCGGAGACCATCCCGATTCGCAGCTCCTCGAGCGCTTCATGCGCAACCAGGTCGACGCGTCGGAGCGCCGCGCGGTCGTCCTTCATCTCCTTGGCGGCTGCGCGCAGTGCGTGTCGGTGACCCGCCGCCTCTGGAACCTCGGCGAGCTCCAGCCGGAGGCCGCCGAGGGGGACGCGGCTGCCAAGGCGCTGATGGACGGAGAGGATGCCCTCGATCGTGCCGAGCTGCTGGAGAGTCAGGGCCGGTCGCTGGCCGAGCAGGACCGGCTCGACGATGCGGAGTGCGTGCTCGGCCGCGCGTTGGCCCTCTACCGTGCCCTGGGAGAGCGGCACCGCGAGGGGCGGGTGCTGATCCTCGCCGCGGTGGTGCGCAGCCGGGTGGGGGGTGACGAGGCGGCGCGGGAGACGTTCGGGCGGCTGCGGGAGGGGCTGGCCCACCTCGACGAGGACCACGAGCCCGCGCTCGCGGCGTCCGGGTTCCACCGGCTGACCTGTCTGCTCGCCGAAGCCGGCCAGAGCGAGGAGGCCCTGGTGTCGCTGCGGCGGGCGCGCGCTCTCTACGAGCGGCTGGCGGACGCCCCCAACCTCGTCCGGCTGCGCCGCCTGGAGGGTGCCCTGGCGGAGACTCTGGGCGCGCCGGAAGCGGCGGAGGCGGCCTTCCGGGGAGCGCTGCAGGAGTCGCTCCGCGAGGGCCTTGGCCGCGAAGCGGCCCGGGCGCTCCTCGGCCTCGCCCTGCTGTACGCGCGGCAGGGGCGGTCCCGGGACCTCGAGCGGCTCACCGAAGAGCTGTACCCCATCTGCCGGGTCCCGGACGTGGGCCTGAGCGTCACCATGGCCCTGTTGTTCTTCCGCCGGCTGGTCGAAACCGGCTTCGCGACGCAGGAGGTGCTCTGCGAGGTGGCGCGCTTCCTGGCGGATTCGCCGAAGGCGCAGCGGGCGGGGCTGGGATAGGAGGGTAGTACACTCACCCTGGTGAGCGAGTCGCCTTCCCCCCCGTCTGCCATTCTTTCCCAGGCGACGGCGCAGGCGCTGGAATTCCCCAGCCTGCTGGCCGTCGTCTCGCGCTTTGCGGCGAGCGACCTGGGCCGCGAGCGGGTGCTCGATCTGCGGCCGTTCGAGGAGCTGGGAGAGCTGCGGGCCCACCGCACGCTCTTCGAGGAGGCTTCGCGCCTCGTCACCGAGCGGTCGCTCGTCCCGGACTTCGAGGTGCCGCTGGGCGAGTTGCTGGTGCGGCTGATGAGCGGCCGGCCGCCCATCGAAGGGCTCGACATCGTGCGGCTGGCCGATCTCGCCAGGGCCACGCGGACGGCGGTGACGCGCATCCGCGAGGCGGTGCCCCCCTGCCCCGCCCTGGGAGCCCTGGCCGGCGGGCTCCCCGATCTCGAGCCGCTGGTCAGGAAGATCGACCGTATGCTCGACCGCCGGGGCGAGGTGCGGGAGGACGCGAGCCCGCGGCTCGCCGCGCTGCGCCGGCAGATCCGTTCTGTCCGCGATCAGATCTACCGCGAGCTGGGCGACTTCGTCGCCGGCCACAAGGAGGAGCTGTCGGAGGACACCATCCCGATGCGCGGCGGCCGGCTGGTGGTGGTCCTCCAGTCCGGCGCCAAGGGGCGCAGCGGCGGCCTGATCCACGGCCGCTCCGCCACCGGCCGGAGCTTCTATTTCGAGCCGCTCCAGGTGGTGGAGTCGAACAACTCCCTGCAGCAATCGGTGGAGGACGAGGAGGCGGAGCGCCGGCGCATCCTCGCCGAGCTCATCGACGCGGCGCGGACATCGTTCCCCGCCCTGCGCGAGCACGCCCGGTTCCTCGCCGATCTCGACCTGCTCCAGGCGTCCGTGCGCTTCGCCGATCGCTGCGGCGCTCTGCTCCCTGAGATCGGCGCCCGCCACGACCTGCGCCTCACGGCGGCGCGCCACCCCCTGCTCGACCCCTGTCTGGCCGCGGTCCGCGCGGAGGCCCTGGGCCAGGCGGGGCACTCGGGGGACATCGTCCCCCTGGACGTCGAATTCACCCCCGAGCGGCGGATCCTGGTGGTCACCGGTCCCAACGCGGGCGGCAAGACGGTGTCCCTGAAGACGACGGGCATCCTCTCCCTGATGGCTATGTGCGGGCTGCCGATCCCCGCCGCCGCCGGCAGCCGGGTGCCCTTCCTCTCCCGGCTGGTGGCCACCGTGGGCGACGAGCAGGACCTGCTGGCCGACCGCTCCACCTTCAGCGGCCGGCTCCTGCGCCTCAAGGAGGCCTGGGAGGCGGCCGGGCCGGACAGCCTCGTCCTGCTCGACGAGCTGGGCTCCGGCACCGACCCCGAGGAGGGGGCTGCCCTCGCCTCCGCCCTGCTGGAGGGGCTGCTGGAGAAGGGGAGCCTGGGGGTGATCACCACTCATCTCGCTCAACTCGCCGCCGCGGCCCTGGAGTACGCGGGGGCGTCCTGCGCGGCCATGGAGTTCGACCCGGCCACCGGACGGCCGACCTTCCGGCTGGTCCCCGGGCCGCCGGGCGCCAGCGAAGCGCTGGCCCTCGCCCGCCGGCTGGGCCTGCCGGCCGAGTGGCTGGACCGCGCCGAAGCGCGCCTGGGCTCCGAGCACCGCGACCTGCGCCGGCTCATCGCGGAGGTCGAGAAGGTGCGCCAGGAGCTGGCCGAGACCCGCGAGCGGCTGGAGACCGAGGCCGCGGACGCCGAGAAGCTCCGGCGCCGCCTGGCCGCGGAGCGCGCCGCCCTGGAGGAGGAGCGGCGGAGCACGGGGAAGAGGATGCGGACGGAGCTGGAGGACTTCCGCCGCCAGACGGCGGAGCGGCTGCGGCGGGAAGAGGAGCGGCTGCGGGAGCGTTTCGAGGAGGGCCGGCGGCGCGGTCTGGCCGCCGAGGCGGTACAGACCCTCTTCGCCGAGGCGCCGGTTTTCGTCGAGGAAGAGCCGGAGCCGTCGGGTCCGCTGGCGGTGGGCCAGCCCGTCCGCCACGTGGGCCTCGGCTGGCAGGGAGTGCTGGAGAGGCTGGAGCCCGGGCGGGCGGAGGTGCTGGTGCGCGGCAAGCGGGTGCGCTGCCGGCCTGAGGAGCTGGCCCCCGCGAGTCCAGAGCCCGCGAGCCGCAAGGCGCGCGAGGCGCCGCGGCGGGATGTCCAGCCCGTGGCAGGAGCCGCCCGCGGCGACGTCGACGAGGCGACGGCGGTACCGCCGGAGATCAACCTGATCGGCATGCGGGTGGAGCCGGCCCTGGAGGAGCTGGAGGGCTACATCGACCGGGCGCTCCTCGCCTCCCGCAAGGAGGTGCGGGTGGTCCACGGCCACGGCTCCGGCCGCCTGCGCCAGGCGGTGCGCCAGCACCTGCGGGCCCACCGGGGGGTGGCCGGGATCCGGCCGGGCGCCCCGAACGAGGGGGGCGACGGCGCGACGGTGGTCACCTTTCGGGGGGCGTGAGGTGTCTTAAAGGACGGCGGCCGGCAATGGCCCGGCAATGAGAGTCAGGACCCATGCCCCTAGGCAACGTCAATCTCACCCCACAGCTCGTGCAGGCCGTGCGCGACGCGGTGGACATCGTGTCCATCGCCTCCGACCACACGCGGCTGCGCAAGGCGGGACGGCGCTATTCGGGGCTGTGCCCGATCCACAAGGAGAAGACCCCCTCGTTCAGCGTCGACCCGGCCGCGGGGCTCTTCTACTGCTTCGGCTGCGGCGCGGGCGGCGACGCCATCAAGCTCCACATGCTGACCACGGGCGACGACTTCCCGGCGGCGATCGAGGCGCTGGCGATGCGCTACGGCATCCCCCTGCCGAGCCACTCCGAGGCGCGCTTCGCGGGAGGGAAGCCGGAGCAGGACCTGGAAGGGGCCCTGCAGGCGGCGGCGGCCTTCTTCGCCGACCAGCTTGAGAAGTCGGCTTTCGCCCGCGAGTACCTGGAGCGGCGGCGCATCCCGCCCGAGCTGATCGAGCGTTTCGGCCTGGGCTACGCGCCGGAGGGATTCCAGAACCTGACCCGCGCCCTCCATCCCCGCATCCCCCAGGCGGACCTGGAGGCGGCGGGGCTGATCGCGAAGTCGGAGCAGCGGGGGGACTGGTACGACCGTTTCCGGCACCGGCTGATGTTCCCCATCCACAACGGCTCCGGCCGGCTGGTGGGCTTCGGCGGCCGCACGCTGGGAGACGACAAGGCCAAGTACGTCAACACCAACGAGACGGACCGCTTCCACAAGGGGCTCCTGCTCTATGGCCTGCACCTCGCCAAGCGGGAGATCCGGGAGACGAGCCGGGCCGTGCTCGTGGAGGGGTACTTCGACGTCATCGGCACCGTGGCCTGCGGCCTGGAGGGCGCCGTGGCGGGGATGGGCACCGCGCTGACTCCGGAGCAGGCCAAGCTCCTCTCGCGCTACGCCGAAGAGGTGGTGGTGGCCTACGACGGCGACAGCGCCGGCGAGAACGCCTTCCGCCGGGCGCTGCCCCTGCTCCTCTCCGACGGGCTGGGAGTGCGGCGGGCGCGCTTCCCCGGCTCCCACGATCCGGACTCCCTGCGGCTGGAGCAGGGGGAGGAGGCGGTGCGGGCGGCCATCGGAGCGGCCGAGGACGCGGTGGTCGCCGAGCTCGACCGCGCCATTCCGGCGGGGACCTCGCGGGAGCCGCAGCTCCAGGCCAAGGCGGCGGCGGCCGTCGGCGAGCTGCTGCGGCCCATCCCGGACGCCGTCCTCCGTTACAGCTACGCGCGGATCGCGGCCGACCGGCTGGGGATCCCGGTGGAGATGCTGTCCCGGCGCATGGGGGGCGGCGGCTCGCGGCCGGAAGTGGCGAGGCCGCCGGCCCCGGCGCCCCAGCCGGGAACGGGGGACGAGGGCGGGCCCCGCCTGGTGCGCAGCCTGGAGGAGCAGGTGCTGGGCGTGCTCCTGCAGAGAGAAGAGGATTCCGCGTCGCTCCCGGCCCGTGACCAGTTGCCGCCGCCGGAGGTCTTCCTCGACACCGAATGCAGGAATATTTACGAGGCTTTCTGCGCTCTCTATGCAGAAGCCGGCTCCCCCCCAGACGCCCAGGGGGTCCGTCCGCGGTTGGGGGAGGGGCAGGGAATAGTTGCCCGGTTCGCAAAGATTATGGTAGAAGGGAGTTTTGCGTCCGGAAGAATCGGGCTTCTGGAATCCCTCGACAAGTTGGTGGACCGCTGGCGGCGACAGCGGATCAAGGAACTGCACGGAGAGATCAACGAGGCGCAGCGCAGGGGTGACCATGCGCTCCGCGACCGCCTTGCGGACGAGAAGACGCGATTGAGCCGCAGCTTGCACAGGGGATCCCGGCCAGGAGCGAACGAGGGGCTCGTTTGAGCCCTTTCGCGTCCTCGCCTCGGTCGGAGCTCAAAGGAGAGCACATTGACGATTACCAGCCTCACACCCGTCGAAGAGAAGTACAGCTCGGTCAAGCAGCTCATCGAGCTGGGTAAGGAGAAGGGCTACCTTCTTTACGACGAGATCTACGAGATGCTGCCGGAGGAGGTGGTCAGCCTCCCCGACGAGTTGGACGAGATCTACCTTCGGTTTGCGGACCTGGGCGTCGACGTCATCGATCGTCCCGAGCGCTACCAGAACCGGGACGATTTCGAGTCGGGCCCGAACGAGTTCGACAAGAAAGAGGACGAGACGACGGAATTCGGTCTCGCCACGCACGAGAAGACGAACGATCCGGTCCGTATGTACCTGCGCGAGATGGGGACGGTCCCCCTCCTCGACCGCGAGGGCGAGGTGGAGATCGCTCAGCGTATCGAGCAGGGCGAGTGGCTGATCTACGAGGCGCTGTGCGAGAACCCGGTGGTGTTGCGGGAGCTCCTGCGCCTCAACGAGATGGCGGCCAAGGACAAGCGGATCCTGCGCGAGCTGGTGGCCGCCGATCCCGACGAGCCGCTCGATCCCAAGGCCGCCGACCGCATCAAGGGAAATCTCAAGATCTTCGAGCAGATCGCGGCCAACGACCACGAGATCGGCGAGCTGCGCAAGCGCCAGAAGCGCTGCAAGCCGGACGGCGACAAGTACCTGGAGATCGAGCGCGAGATCGACCGTCTGGTGGCGAAGATCGCCAAGGACATCCGGACGGTCGACTTCAGCGTCCAGACCCGCAACCGGCTGGTGGACTTCCTGAAGGACATCGACAAGCAGTTCTCGCGTTTCGAGCAGGACATCAAGCGGGCGCAGACGGCCTTGAAGCGTGAGACCAACGAGGAGCTCAAGGCTCTGCACCGCCGCCGCATCGAGAAGTACCGGGGCCACCTGCGGGAGCTCGAGGAGCGCTACGGCACCACCCACGCCGAGATCGCCGCCACGATCAACAAGATCCGGCAGGGCGAGGCGGTGTGCGAGCGGGCCAAGGAGGAGCTCATCGTGGCCAACCTCCGGCTGGTGGTCTCGATCGCCAAGAAGTACACCAACCGCGGCCTGCAGTTCCTCGACCTGATCCAGGAGGGGAACATCGGCCTGATGAAGGCGGTGGAGAAGTTCGAGTACCGCCGCGGCTACAAGTTCTCGACCTATGCCACCTGGTGGATCCGCCAGGCGATCACGCGAGCGATCGCGGATCAGGCGCGGACGATCCGCATCCCGGTGCACATGATCGAGACCATCAACAAGCTGACCCGTACCAGCCGCTCGCTGGTGCAGGAGCTGGGCCGCGAGCCCACGGCGGAGGAGATCGGCGAGCGCATGGACCTGCCGGCGTCGAAGGTGCGCAAGATCATGAAGATCGCCCAGGAGCCCATCTCCCTCGAGACGCCCATCGGCGAAGAGGAGGATTCGCACCTCGGCGATTTCATCGAGGACAAGAACGCCGTCTCGCCCATCGACTCGGTGATCTTCGCCAACCTCAAGGACCAGACCCGCAAGGTGCTCAAGACCCTGACGCCGCGCGAGGAGCTGGTCCTGAAGATGCGCTTCGGCGTCGGCGACGGCTCCGAGCACACCCTGGAAGAGGTGGGCCGGTCGTTCAACGTCACCCGCGAGCGCATCCGGCAGATCGAGTCCAAGGCGCTGCGCAAGCTGCGTCACCCCAGCCGGGCGACGAAGCTGAAGCCGTTCCTGGACAACACGATGTAGACCGCACCTCCTGGGCCGGATCGCCCGCCAGTTGCCCGCCGGGTTTGACACCGGCGGGCGATCCGCCTAGAATTCCGCCTCCCGGGCCAGCCCGGCAGCTTCTTTTACACTCCTCGGTAGCTCAACGGTAGAGCGTTCGGCTGTTAACCGAAATGTTGGGGGTTCGAATCCCTCCCGAGGAGCCATTCTCTTTTCAAGGCTTCTCCGGTTCCACGCACTCCTGATACCTCCGCATGAAGCGGCGGTCGATGCGGTCCTTCAGCCGCCAGGCCCAGCGGCTGTGGGAGATGATCCCCTTGTAGTCGAGCAAAGCGCGGCCGTCGCCGGTGTTCAGGATGGAGAGGAACCCCTCTTGCGGCACGTAGCGAGGGGGCTCGCCTCCTGCCATCGTGGCCTTCAGGCTCTGCCAGAGGACGGGACCCTCGCGCACGGCGTAGACGCCGGCCTTGGGTGTTTCGGGGTGGCTCGCCAGGGTGCCGCAGTCGCCGACGGCGAAGATCCTGGGATCGTCGACGGAGCGGAGGGAATCGTCGATCAGCAGGAACCCCCGGTCGTCCAGCGGCAGCCCGGAGTCGCGGAAGAGGGGCCAGGAGACGGCGCCGGTGAGCCAGACGGTGAGCCGGGAGGGGATCCGGGTCCCGTCCTGGATCTCGGCCGCGTCGGAATGGACCGCGACGACCCGCACACTGGTGCGGGCCACGATCCCCCGCTGATGGAGGATGCTGCGGGCGCGCCGCCGGAAGCGATTGGAGTAGCCGGAGAGAATCTCCTCTCCCGCCTCGACGAGGGTGATGCGGTGCGCCGCGCCCGCCTTTTCCAGGGCGGCGGCCATGGCGAGGGCCACCTCGACGCCCGCCGCGCCGCCTCCCACCACCACGGCCGGCACCGTACCGCCAACCTCGCCCAGCATGCGCAGGCGTGCATGGAGGGCGGTGACTCTCTCCAGGGGCTTGATCCGCTGCGCCTCGCCGGCAACTTCAGGGGCGTCCACGCCCGCGGTGTTGGATCCGACGGCGAAGGAGACCAGGTCGTAGGGGATCTCCACGATCTCCTCGGGGCTGGTCTGCACGTGCACCGCCTGGTGACCCGGCCGCAGGCCCACGGCCCGGCCGGCGAAGAACCGCCCTCTCGCTCGCGCCACCAGGTCCGTCACCCGCACCGCGATCTCGTCCTCCTGGTAGGTCTCCTGGAGATAGCCGGGCACCATCCCCGAGTAGTGGTGGAGGGGGCCGAGCGACACGAGGGTCAGCTCCACGTCTCGCAGCGGCTCCAGGATCAGCCGCCGCAGGATCTCCAGGTGGGCATGGCCGGCTCCCACCAGCAGCAGGCGAGTTGGCCCGCGGCCGTCCACTCTCACGCCTCCATCAGGATTCGCCGCAGCAGGAGGACCAGGCAGAGGGTGGCAACCCCCAGCATCAGGGGCCGCAGCCAGCGGCTCCACCAGGGCTGCCCGCCGGGCGCGGTGTTGCCGCCGGAGCCGATCTCCGCCGGCTGCCAGGGGCGGCCGAGCAGGGCGTCGCCCACGGCCTGGAGGTCGTAGGAGGGGGCCTTCAGGGAGTCCGGGCCGGCCAGCAGCCGCACCGACGCCGCCTCCGGCCAGACGAAAAGGAGGACGTGGCGGCGGCGCCAGACGGCGGCGTCGAGATCGGCGAGGGGGGGATTGTCGCCGTCGCGGAACCGCAAGGCGAGGACGGATGGGGCGCGGCCGGGCAGCGGCATGCGCAGGCGGCAGGGGATGGGAGGCTGGGGCATGCACTCCCAGGTCTCGTGGAGGACGGCGGCCTTCGTCTCCTCGCCGCGCTGCGGGGGACGGGCGACCGGCTCCATGTAGCTCACAGTCACGCTCCGCCGCAGGGGCCGGGCGGGTGCCATGAGGTCGAGCTCGGTCAGGGGGAGGCCGGGCTGGGCGAGGCGGACCTCCAGCGTGCTCTCCCTGGCCCGCCTGTCTTCCGTGGGGCGGACGCCGCCCTCCCAGAGAGCGAGGGCCGGCGTGGCCGGAGACCACAGGTAGAAGGGGATCTGCCGGTCGCCGGCCACCAGCCGCAGGTTTCCCAGGTCGGCCCGGGCGAAGGCATAGGCGGCCTCGGGGAGCTCCAGGCGGACCAGGGAGCCGGGGCGGGCCGAAGGCGCCGTCACCCGCCAGGAAGTCTTGAGTCGTCCGGTCCCCAGCCGCACGCTCGGCGCCGCTGTCGTGGCCGGCAGTGCGGGCAACGGGTGTTCGCTCTCGGCCCCGGCTTCCAGCCAGACCGTGCCCTCGCCCGGCGCCACCGCCGAGCCCGTCCCGATCCGGCGCGGGGAGCCGCCATAGGCCAGCGTGTACCGCCCCGCCTCCTCCGCATTGAAGGCGGCGGTCTGCACCGTCAACTCGATGCCGTAGCTCGCCAGGCGCGGCGCCGTCCCGGCGGCGGCGTAGAGCTCGAGACGGAGGAGATCTCCCGGGAGAGCCTCCGTACCACCCGTCAACACATGGCGCGTCCGGCGAGCGTCCCGCTGCCAGACCCCTTCCGCCAGGCTCCGCCAGTGCCCATCGCGTGGGGCGTCCAGCCGGTAGCCCACGTTCCCCTTGCCCTCCACCTCCACCACGACCCGCCGTACCACCTGGCCGGCGGCCGGCAGGGGAAGGGCGCAGAAGACCGCGCCGGGGGGGCCGGGGTCGCAGTCGGCGTTGCGGGTGGCGATGGACAGCGCCGGGCCGGTGACCGACTCGACCTCCGCCGCTTCGATCTTCGGCGCTCCCGTCTCGCGTCGCCAGTGGAGACGCAGCCAGCGGTCCCCGGTCACCGGATAGGAGATCGAAGTCCAATCCTCGCCGGCCTCGGCCCGGAAGGGCTCGCCCGGCGCGAGGGGCTGCCAGTTGGAGCCGTCCGGGCTGCTCTCGACGTGGTCCGGAGCCGCGAGGCGGGGCCGGACGGTCTGCAGGAAGAGCCGTTCGTGGGGGATCGCGTCCGTCCCCAGATCCAGGAGCAGTGACCAGCCGGTATCGTCCCGCTCTACGGTGGACGATTTCACGGGCCGGCGCTCGGTGCGGGAAGCCGCCGCCTCGATGCGCACCGGGACCTCGCCGCCGGTCGGGGAGACGACGTGGAGGTCCGCGCCCCCCGGCGCCAGGTGCTGGATGGCGGCGAGGTCGAGGGGCACCCGGACCCACCCGGCCGCGGGCACCTGGACCTCGCGGGTGTAGTGGTAGCCCTCCACGGCGGCGTGGGCGACGCCGGCCAGGAGGGCCAGCAGGAAGGGGGCCACCCTCCAGGACCTCAGCGCAGACCCTCCCGCCGGCGGCGGTGCCACCGGAAGAGGCGCTGGATCGTGCCGGGAAACAGGATGGCGACGAGGAGCACCAGGACCGCGAGTTCCCAGCAACCCATGGACTGGACTTTATCTCGGGGATGGAGCGCGCGGCGCCGGGTTTGCAGAGATCCCCCCGCCGGAGGACCTGCCAGACCGGAGAGAGGGGCCTCTGAACAAGAAACTGGAATCCAGTCTAGCACGACCCCGGCGCGAGGCATAGCCCCACTTCTTATACGGACTGGTGGCGGTGATCGTCTACCAGCTTCTCCACCACCGAGGGGTCCGCCAGGGTGGTGATGTCGCCCAGCTCCTCGTACTCGCCGGCGGCGATCTTGCGCAGGATGCGGCGCATGATCTTGCCCGACCGCGTCTTGGGCAGGCCGGTGACGATCTGGATGCGGTCCGGCGTGGCGATGGCGCCGATGGCGTGCCGCACCTGCTCCTTGAGCATGCCGACGAGCTCCTCCGGATCGGCGCCCTCGTAATCCGGCGTCGGATGGACGTAGGCGTAGATCCCCGTCCCCTTGATGTCGTGGGGGAAGCCCACCACCGCCGCCTCGCCCACCGCGTCGTGGGCCACCAGGGCGCTCTCGATCTCCGCCGTTCCCAGCCGGTGGCCGGAGACGTTCAGCACGTCGTCCACGCGGCCGGTGATCCAGTAGTAGCCGTCCTGGTCCCGCCGGCAGCCGTCGCCGGTGAAGTAGAGGCCGGGGTACTGGGAGAAGTAGGTTTTCCGGAAGCGCTGGTGGTCGTCGTAGATCGTCCGCGCCTGCCACGGCCAGGTGCCGCGCAGGCAGAGGTTGCCGGAGACGTCGTTGCCCTCCAGCTCGCGGCCGTTCTCGTCCACCAGCACCGGCCGGATGCCGAAGAAGGGGAGGGTGGCCGAGCCCGGCTTCACGGGGGTGGCGCCGGGGAGCGGGGTGATGAGGATGCCGCCCGTCTCCGTCTGCCACCAGGTGTCCACCACGGCACACCGTCCCTCGCCCACCACGTCGTGGTACCACAGCCATACCTCGGGGTTGATGGGCTCGCCGACCGACCCGAGGATGCGCAGCGAGTCCCGCTTGTAGCGCTTCACCCACTCGTCGCCCGAGCGGGCGATGGCCCGGATGGCCGTGGGGGCCGTATAGAAGATGTTGATCCCCAGGTCGTCCACCATGCGCCAGTAGCGCCCCGCGTCGGGGTAGGTGGGGATGGACTCAAACATCACCGTCGTGGCGCCGTTGGTGAGGGGGCCATAGAGGATGTAGCTGTGCCCCGTGACCCAGCCGATGTCGGCGGCGCAGCAGTAGACGTCCCCGGGGTGATAGTCGAAGACCAGCTTGTGGGTGAGGGCGGCGTAGACCAGATAGCCGCCGGTGGTGTGGAGCACGCCCTTGGGCTTGCCCGTCGATCCGGAGGTATAGAGGATGAACAGCGGATCCTCCGCGGCCATCCACTCCACCGGGCAGGTGGAGCGCTGCTTGATGGTTTCCTCCTCCAGCCAGAGGTCCCGGCCCTGCCGCATGGGGACGTCCTTGTCCGTGCGGCGGACCACGAAGACCTTCTCGACCAGGGACAGGCCCTCGACGGCCTGGTCCACCGTCTGCTTCAAGGGGATGCGCCGGCCGCCCCTCAGCCCCTCGTTGGCGGTGAAGACCACCTTGCAGCCGGCGTCCAGGATGCGGTCCCGGAGGGATTCAGCCGAGAAGCCGGCGAAGACCACCGAGTGGACGGCGCCGATGCGGGCGCAGGCGAGCATGCTGTAGGACAGCTCGGGGACCATGGGCAGGTAGATGCAGACCCGGTCGCCCTTGCGCACCCCGTGAGCGCGGAGCACGTTGGCGATGCGGGCCACGTTGTGCTTCACCTCTCGATAGCTGATGTGGCGGTAGTCGCCGGGCTCGTCGCCGGCCCAGATGATGGCCGTCTGCTCTCCCTGAGTGGACAGGTGGCGGTCGACGCAGTTGTAGCAGGCGTTCAGGCGTCCGCCGGAAAACCAGGCGAAGTCCACCTCGTCGACGTCCACGTCCACGACGTTGCGCGGCGGGTGATACCAGTCGACGATGCCGGCCATCTCGCGCCAGAACGCCTCCGGCTCCTCGACGGAGCGGCGGTACATCTCCTGGTACTCCGCAAGGCTCTTGACGTAGGCGCGCTCGGCGATGTGGGGCTTGACGGGAATCATGGCTTCGCTCCTCCGGAGGGTCAGATCGGGGACGCAACTCCCTGGCGGTCGGAAATTCTATACCTCCGGAGTGGGCGTCTACAGCAGATCGTCCAGCGACGCCCCCGTCCCCCGTTCCTCCGGCTCCAACCCTCGCCGGAAGATCCGCGTCCCCCGTGCTCCCCCGATGACGGCGTGGGCGCCCTCCACCCGGAGCCAGGCGCCTTCGCGGAGCCCCACCACCGGCGTCTCGTTCTCCTCCTGGAACTCCCTGATCCGCTGCTCGCGGGTCTCGCCCATGTGGGTGGAGCCCGGATCGGGGTCGAGGTAATGCGGATTGATCTGGAAGGGGACGAGCCCCAGAGCCTCGAAGGAGGCGGGCTGGACGATGGGCATGTCGTTGGTGGTCCGGATCGTCGGGGCGGCGATGTTCGTACCGGCGCTGCTGCCGAGGTAGGGCATGCCGGCGCGCGCCCGCTCGCGGAGGATGGAAAGGAGGCCGGCGTCCTGGAGGGTCTTCAACAGCCGGAAGGTGTTGCCGCCGCCGGTGAAGACCGCCGCCGCCTCCCGCGCCAGCCGCCGCCCCGCCTCGTCCGCCGTCAGGATCGCCACCTCAACGCCGATCGCCGCCAGCCGCTCCCCGACTTTGGCCCCGTAGGCCGCGCCGTTGTGCAGGGCAAAGGGGACGAAGACCAGACGCCGGACCGGTCCCAGGAAGGAGTCGATCTCGGCGAGGGCGTGGTCCAGGTAGCCTTGGCCGTGGTTGGTCGAGTTGCTGAACAGGAGCAGGCGTCGGGACATCAGGTCTCTCCAGTATTGCGACGGAGGAAGAAGCCGTTGCCGATCATGGTCAGCACCTCCTCCCCCGTCTGGTTGCGCGCCGTGTAGCGAAGCTTCACCAGGCCGCCGGGCTTGCTGCGGGCGGGTGTGGCCGCGAGGACCTCGATATGGAGCGTCAGGGTGTCTCCGGGGCGGACGGGCTTGAGCCAGCGCAGCTCGTCGACGCCGGGCGATCCCAGGCTCCCCGACTCACCCTTCAGAAACTCCTCGACCAGGATGCCGTGGCAGACCGCCGCCGTGTGCCAGCCGCTGGCGATGAGCCCGCCGAAGGGCGAGCGGCGCGCCGCCTCCTCGTCGACGTGGAACGGTTGGGGATCGAACTTGCGGGCGAAATCGAGGATCTCCTCCCGGCTGACGGTCCGGCTGCCGGCCACGCGGGCGCTGCCCACCTCGAAGTCTTCGAAGAAGAGGGTCATAACGGCGAGTCCGGGAGCCGGAGAGTCCAGGGCCGCCCCTTGTCCAGCGCGTCCATCTGGAGGAACAGCAGGCCGATGCCGGCGGCGCCCTGCATGTAGCCGGTCTGCGCGTAGACGTACTCCGGCTTGATCCGGTGCTCGGCGTGGATCCACTTGAGACCGTCGCCTGGAGTCGGCGTCGCGCGATCCAGGAGGTTGCGGGCGACCCGGTGGGCGAAGCTCGTATAGGACGCATCGCCGGTGAGCCTGCCGAGATCGAGGAAGAAGGCGGCGACTCCCGCGGCGCCGCAGCATTGGCCGAAGTTGTTCCAGAAGCCGGGGGTCTGGTGCTCGGGGATGCCGCTCGCCTGGATGGCGTTCGCGCCCCTTTTCGCCCAGTTGAGCCAGCCGTCCTTGGGGTCGATCTGATCGAGGCGGAGCCAGAGGCGGGAGGTACCCACGGGGCCGTGGCACCAGCCGAGGTAGTAGAGCTTCTTGTTGTCCGGCTCGTCGTGGAAGATGAGGCAGGTCTCACCCGTGACGTCCGCGATCGACCGCAGATAGCGCGCTCCGGCGAGGGCGGCGTCGAGGAATTCCTGGCGGCCGGTCTCGCGGTGCAGGGTGGCGAGGTAGTAGGCGATGCCCGCCGTGCCGTGGGAGAAGTTCGGCATCAGGCGGGGGAAGTCCGGGTCCGAGCGCCACTTGAGACCGCCGTTCTCGGGAATGCCCAGCTCGATCAGCCGCAGGCCCGCCCTGGCCGCCAGATCGCGGGAGGCGGTGTCGCCCGTCTTGGCCAGGTTCAGGAGATAGAGGCCGGTCCCGGCGGTGCCGTTCAGGACGTCGGTGTACTTCCCCCAATCGATGCCCTTGCCGGCCGGCTGGGCGGCGGCGTGGATCAGGTCGCGGCAACGGACGGCGGCCTTGCGGTACTTCTCGTCGCCGGTCTCCTGGCGGACGCGTTCGAGGGTGAAGCCAATCCCGGCGATACCGGTGTAGAAGGCGCCCTGCAAGTTCTCCAGATTGAGCTTCTCCGGCAGGGAGGCGATCAAGGCGTCCGCGCCGGCCGCGGCCTCCTCCCGGTAGGCCTTGTCCCCGGTGGCCCGGGCCAGCTCCAGGAGGAAGAGGACGATGCCGGCGCCTCCCGTGTAGAGGTGCGTGGTGGTGTCGAGCCCGTCGGGACGCTCGGGCCCGGTCAGCCAGACATAGCCGTCCGGCGTCTCGATCCGGGCGGTGCGAATCCAACGGGCGGCTTTGACGGCGGCGTCCAGGGAACCGGAGGCCGGGGGCGCCGATGTCGCTGATATCGCCGGCGCGGCGGCAGGCTTCGGGGTTTCCTCGCCGGCCGCGAGACCGAGCCCCAGAGAGGAGGCGGCTCCGGCGGCACCCGCGGTCAGACTGAGGCGGAGGAGGTCGCGGCGGGTGAGATCAGATGGGCTCATCTTCAGAGGCTCCGGAAGGTTACCTTTAAACGAAGTGTATTTCGCTTTCCCCTCAGGTGACCCAACGGCGTGATGGCGAGCTCTGTTGCGAAACTCGCGAAGCCTGTTGCAAGGCTCGCGAGCCCTGCCGCGAAGTTCCCGAGCCCTGTAACGGGCTTGGCGAGGCCTGTTGCAAAACTCACGAAATCTCGTCGCGGGCTCGCGAGGCGCGGACCGGGCCTCGCGAGCTTTGCGGCAGGCTTCGCGAGGCCGCACCAGGGCTCGCGAGCTTTGCAGCAGGGTCCTCCCCGGACGCCTCCTACAGCCGCGCCACCGTGTCCTTGTAGAACCCGTCCAGGATCTCGCGGTGGCGGCTGTGTTGAGAAATCCGCTCCCACCGCTTGCCGATCCGGGCTGTTGACAGAGTATAGACACCGGTATAGAGACTTGGGTCATGAGCACACGGGCCAAGTTGTTCCAGAATGGTGGCAGCCAAGCAGTCCGCTTACCGAAGGAATGCCGGTTTCCCGAGGGTCAGCGGGAGGTTGTGGTCCGTCAAGAGGGCCGCCGCGTCATCCTGGAGCCGGTCGAGGAGTGGTCGGAGGAGTTCCTTGCCTGCCTCGGTGCTTGGTCCGGCGAGATCCAGCGCCCCCCACAGGCGCCAGCGACTGACCTCAAGGATCCCTTCGCCTGAACCCTCAATACATGCTCGACGCAGACACCGTGAGCTTCGCGCTCCGGGGCGAGGGGAACGTTGCTCTGCATTTGCGCCAGCACCGGCCCTCCGAAGTGTGCATCAGCTCGATCACGCTGGCGGAGCTGCGATACGGAGCCGACCTCAGACAGTCTCGGAAGCTCCATGCCCTGATCGGCACCTTTGTTCGAGATGTCGCCATTGCCCCGTTCGATCAGCTTGCCGCAGATCGTTTCGGCAGCCTCGTCGCCGATTTGTCTCGGCAAGGAACGCCGATTGGTGCGTATGACACTCTCATCGCGGCCCATGCGTTGACTCTCGGGCTGATCTTCGTCACCAACAACCTCAAGCACTTCAATCAGGTCCCGGGTCTCCAAACGGAGAACTGGGTCAAGCTCACCGCGCGTCTGTTTCAGGATAACCCCGTGCCGGGAAGGCGTTCTATGAAATCTACGCCGCTTTCGTCAGCGCCTTCCGGGAGGCGTCCGAGCGGCTGAGGAGCGGAGACCGCAACGCGCCCTTCCCCACGGGCAGCTTCCCACCGGCCCTGCCCTTCGTCGCCGGATAGCGGCATTGCCGCCGCTCTTTGACAGCCTCACTGCCCGCTTGAGGGCCACCTCTCCGAGCTATGCGAAAGTCTCCGGATCAAGACCATAATTAATGCACATTGACCGAATCTTCTCAAATCCGTCCTTCCCGACGGCATCCTCAACTCTCAGAGGGTCGGCAGCAATTATCTGCGCCACCTCCGCCAAAAGTGCTTCTAGCGTAAAGATCTCTCCGTTGACTGCTATCGGAAACTTCTCAGGCCGAAAGTAGATCAAAGCATCCCATAGAGTGAATACTGCCCCGTTAGATGCCAAGACTAGCTCGCCAGTCCCTTGGGTAAAGCGAGAACTCGCAGACTCCCAGCCAGGAATAAGAGCCTGAGTGGAGACGCTTGGCGCCAGAACTTTTGATATACGGTTTACGAGGGCCTGAAAGTCCAAATCGGACCGAAGAGCGAAGATACCGGCGAGTCCAGGCGACCTCGCCTCAATTTCCTTTTTCTCGATCTTGTGCCAGATGGGAATAGCGTTTTGCCGTGCTCGATATGCTGGCGGATTAAAATATCCATCTCATACTGAGGCCAGCCCTTCCTGAGGTAATCAGGACTGATCAAGAGGATTCCATAGGAGGAACCCATGAGGCCTCGGTCGATGGACTCAAGCAGCTTGTCTCCAGGCTCAAGAACACTATCTGCATGCCAAATTTTGAAACCTCGGGCTTTTAGGGCACCCGCAAGCTGTTCGACAAACAACCGATCCTCTCCGGCATAGGAGAGGAATGCATGAAAGCTTTTATTCATCCTAAGCTCCGGCCGTTTAAACGTTCAAAACTCTCCAGCTTGTTCCAGCTCAACAATCGACTTACCTCCAACTCGTCTGATGTGAACTATTTCCCATGGGATTTTACGATACTCCGGATTGAAACTGCACGTCGCTATCAATGTCTGAAATTTAACCTCATTCGACAGCAGGAAATCGACATAGCGCCCCATATGATTATGGTCTAGATGGAGAAATCCAGTATTTAGGAGCAACATTGTTGGATGATGTTCCGACATGTGCATAGCATACGCGATGGCCACGTCTAGCGATAGCATTTCCAGCATGCCTCCTGAAATTTTATGAATGGATGCGTCTGGTCGCCAACGCTTGTCGTTTACAAGTAGCCGACTAACTCCCATGGCTACTTCAAAACGCGGATTATTGAAGGCATGTTCAACAAATGTTCCCGCCTTGGCGACGAGCTTTCTCACAAGATCGGGCTCTATCTCCCAATACTCCGAAAGCAAAAGAAGATCGTCCGGAGGTTCAGAGTCTAACTTCGAGCGTTTGCTTCTCAAAAAGTTCTCCAGCGGCTGGAGGCGTGTGCGTTCCTCCTCAAAAAAGATAGCTACCGTCAAAGGATTAAAGGGTACAGCAGCTCCATCGAGCGAAAGCGTTACTTGATTTCCAACGCCACTGAATCTGACTTGGTGTTCAGGATTAGACAAGCGTATGGAATAGGATAGATTCTCTTCTTCCCTAAAAAGACTGCCCAACTTTGACCTAGGTTCATTCGATAGACTGTTCAGAAGTCGGAAAAGGAAAGTCTTTCCCGTGCCATTGCTCCCTACTATCAGCATTACCTTGCTCAGCCGGAGAACTGTGTCGTCTGCAAAGACGCTGCTACAGGAAATGTAAATTTCTTCTACTTCTCTAAATGGTAGGTACCCTTGTTCCTTTGCAATTCGACGCTCATGCCGATCCTTGTAGCCGTTGAGAGTTTCCGGAGGGAAGCGGTCGCCGCGATTGAGGTCAATAAGGCGATGGTGCTCAGCGCAAAGCCAGATCCCATTCTTCACGTCTGTGAGCTCTGAGATGGAAAGTCCCCCGCGACCACGAGGGCCCCGATCAGCGGCGCTGTAGATGTGAGCTGCATCTCCTGTGATCGCGACTTCGCTAGTAGAAACACCTGGTCCGCTAGTGCCCCTCCCGCACTCAGGATAGCTACACTTGTGACCGGCCCGGCCTGCCAAAGTTTTCTTAACTCTTGAAGTGAACTTGGCTCGTTTCATTGCTAAACCGTGCAGGCGTTCGTCTACACCGCGTTCCAGATCCTAGGGGAACTCGAGCTTGAGGAGAAAATCCGGCGCTCCACTTCCGCGGCGAACAGGGTCGTCCGCGGCGCCTCGGCGGTACCAGCATGACCACCGGGGGGCACCGCCCCGGACTCGCCTCTTTCATTTCCCAGATAGTTCATCGGAGGTTGCTGGAATCGCCCCGATCTCGAGAAACATCGGAAGTGGCTCGGGTCGGTCCCCGAGATGCCCCTGAACCACTTCCAAGGCGGTGAATCCGTACCGCTCGTAGAAGGTAACCGCTTGCGGCTTGGCGTCCACGACGACGCCGATACAGCCGAAGTCGCCGGCCATTGCCCGCGCCATGACGAAGACTGCTTTGAGAAGGGCGAGCCCGACCCCGCGCCCTTGGGCCTTCTTGTCCACCGCCAGACGCGCGAGCCGAAGGACGGGGAGAGGATAGCGAGGAAGGCGCCCGTGTTTCGCGGGTGGGATGTCCCGGATCTCGACCTGCGCAGCCGACACTGTGGCGAACCCGACGAGGAGTCCCGCCTCCTCGGCGACGTAGGTGGTTCCGACGTAGTGCTTGAACTGGTTCTGTCCCGCGAATCGCTTGAAGAACCTGTCGAGATCCGGATCTCCGCTGTCGAACGTGCTCCGGTCATCGTCGGGTCGGAGCTTTCGAACCGCGATGGCCATGTGATGGCCATGCTACTTGCCGAAGAGCTCGCGCATCGCCTTGGTCGGGCGCCGCGGCTTGGTGACACGTTCGAGCATCGCCTTTCCGCTGCCGCGCGACACGACCAACCGTGCCGGGATGATTACGTCGAGAGGCAACTCGCGCAGCGCCTGCAGGTGATGAAGGAGCGCCTCCTCGATGAGGAACGCCTTCTTCAAGCCGTGCGCCTCGGCATACTGCTCGAGCGCGTCTTTGGTGCTGTCGGAGATGAAGGCCGAAACCTGGGTCTGTCCGTTCGCCATGTAGAAAAATGTAGACCCTGGAGGTGGAGCATGTCAAGCGAGGTTCTCGAGCCGGTTCTGCCAGGACAGGGGCACGGCCTCACCGGCCCCTACAGCCGCGCCACCGTGTCCTTGGCTTAGGGCACCACGGGGACGCTTCAGGAACCCAGACTGTAAGCCCGCCTGGCCTGGGGGTGTCCTGCGCGGCGGAGGCACTCTTCGAGTCTGCCCAGCAACCCGGGTCCGAGAAATTTTCGCACGAGGTCGCGCGTCGCTTCGACGTCCAGGTCCTTGATCTTCGCGATCAGGCGGATGGCATCCCGCTCGTCTTTATCGGTGCCGGCCGCCAGCTTCATCGCGACGAGGTGCTCGGGCGGAGCCACGGGAATCCCTTCGAATTGATCGTCCTGCGCTTCGGCAGCGCGAATGGCGTCGAGGTAGAGAGGCTGCAGGTTACCCCATTCCTCACTCGAGCGATCGATGAAATCAGTCCGTACTCCCTGTTTCGAGATTCGTGCGTTGACGCCGCCGATCGTGAGTTGTGACACCTCGGCGTCAGTTTGGTGAAGGACTTCGAGAATCGAGGGGATGCTGCCTTGGGGGACGGCGAAGTCAACGTCCTTGGTGTATTCGTGATCCGCCTCGTCGTCGAGCCAGTACCACATCGCCACTCGTCCAATCAGCGCGCGGCGGGACTTGGAGCGGTCGAGAATCTCCAGGCCAAACTGGGCCGAGGGCACCGGGTCGAACGTCGGAAGCGGACGGGGCTTTGCTGTGCGGCGAGCTGCCAAGGGTCGATCCTCCAGGGTCGCCTGGGCATGGTGTCATGCCCGGGTGGCATCGTCAAAAGGGAGGCCGCGAGTCCCCTGAAGGAGTAGCCCTGCGGGTAAACTTCCCGGAGGAGGCATGATGGAACCGTCCCCCATCCAGGGCGAGCCCCTGTGGCTCACCGCCTACCTCTTCTTCGAAGATCATGGCCGGAGGCGGGTCGAGCTCACGCCAGGGTACGCACGCCGGATTCACGTTCGCGCATCGCCTTTCCGCTGTCGCGCGACACGACCAGCCGTGCCGGAATGATCACGTCGAGAGGCAACTCGCGCAGCGCCTGCAGGTGATGAAGGAGCGCCTCCTCGATGAGGAACGCCGTCTTCAAGCCGTGCGCCTCGGCGTACTGCTCGAGCGCGTCTTTGGTGCTGTCGGAGATGAAGGTCGAAACCTGGGTCTGTCCGCTCGCCATGTAGAAAGATGTAGACCCTGGAGGTGGAGCATGTCAAGCGAGGTTCTCAGCCAGCCGGTTCTGCCAGGACAGGGCACGGCCTCACCGGCCCCTACAGCCGCGCCATCGTGTCCTTGTAGAACCCGTCCAGGATCTCGCGGTGGCGCTGCTCCACCACCTTGCGCTTGACACTCATCTTGGGGGTCAGCTCGCCCGTGGCCTGGGAGAGGTCGTGGTCGAGGAGGTGGAAGTCCTTGATCCGCTCGTAGGAGGCGAGCTTGGCATTGACGGCTTCCAGGGCGTCGCGGATGAGCTGCTTCACCTCGGGACGGGAGGCGAGGTCCGCGTAGTCCTTGTATTCAATGCCTTGCTCACGGGCCCACTTGCCCGCCGTCTCCTCGTTGAGAGCAATGAGGGCGACGCAGAAGGGACGGCGATCACCCAGCATGACGACCTGGGAGACGTAGGGGCAGCTCGCCTTGAGCTGGTTCTCGACGTTCTGGGGCGCGATGTTCTTGCCGCCGGCGGTGACCAGGATGTCCTTCTTGCGGTCGGTGATAGTGATGAAGCCATCGGCGTCGACCTGGCCCACGTCGCCGGTGTGGAACCAGCCGTCCGGCTCCAGGGCCTCGGCGGTGGCCTCCGGATGGTTGTAGTAGCCGCGCATGATGTTGCGGCCGCGCAGCAGGATCTCGCCGTCCTCGGCGATCCGCACCTCTACCCCCTTGAGGGCGCGGCCCACGGTGCCGAACTTGAAGCTCTCGACGCGGTTGCCGGTGCTGCCGGCGGAGGTCTCGGTGAGCCCGTAGGCGTCCAGGATCAGGATGTCCGCGGCGTGGAAGAACTCGGCGATGGCCCGCGACAGGGGGGCGCCGCCCGAGATCATGAAACGGAGGCGGCCGCCGAACCGCTCCTTGAGCTTGGAGTAGACGAGCTTGTCGGCCAGCCGGTGCTGGAAGGCCAGGAGGCCCGAGGGCTGCCGCTGCTGCTGGCGCACGGCCGAGACCCGCGCCCCCACGCCCAGCGCCCACTGGAAGATCCTGTACTTGACGGCGCCCCCCTCCTTCGCGCCGGTGACGACCCGGTTGTAGACCTTCTCGAACACCCGGGGGACGCCGGCCATCACCGTCGGCTTGACCACCGCCAGGTTCGGCAGCAGGTCGTCGATGTTCCCATCGATGGCCGTGGGTACGCCGAGGGCGATGAACACCACCTCCAGCACCTTGCCGAAGGAATGGGCGAGGGGGAGGAAGAGCATCTGCTTGTCCTCGGGGCCGAGGATATTGAGATCGTCGAGGGTCTCCGCCTCGAAGACCCAGTTGTCGTGGGTGAGCATCACCCCCTTGGGCCTGCCCGTGGTACCCGAGGTGTAGATGAGGGTGGCGAGGTCCTCCGGTCCCACTGAGGAGGCCACCCGGTCGAAAGCGCCGGGATTATCGGCGTCCCACTTCGCCCCGCGGCTCTCGAGCTCGGCGAGCGGGATCGTCCAGCCGTCATTGGCCACGGAGGTCAAGCCGGCCACGGGGGCGCCGTCCATCAGGATCAGATGCTCGACGCTTCCGACCTGATCCTTCACCTCCCGCACCTTGGCCTCCTGGACGGGGTTCTCCACGAAGCAGAAGCGGGCGCCGGAGTTCTCCAGGATGTAGGCGCTCTCCTCGGCCGTGTTCGAGGTGTAGAGGGTCGAGGTCGCGCCGCCCGCCGAGAGGATGCCGAGGTCGGCGATCACCCACTCCGGGCTGCTGGTGGCGAGGATGGCCGTCCGCTCCCCCTTCTGGAGCCCGAGGCTGAGCAGCCCGCAGGCCACGGCCCGCACCCGCAGGCCGGCCTCGCGCCAGGTGAGGGAGTACCACTGGCCGTCGCGGCGGCCGGACATGGCCTCGCGCTCCGCGGAGGACTCGACCCGGTGCTGGAACAGATGGACGACGGAACGGAACGAGGTCTCGCTCATGACGCTGCTCTCCCGAGTGACGAACCGGTGAGGAGATGATATCAGCCCTTTCCTGCCCGGAACGGAGTCAAAAAGAGCAAGTTTGTTCAAAAGTCTGTACGCGGCCCGGGACACCCTGATACACATCTGACAAAGACGTCCGAGAAAGCGGGGGTCCTCCGAACGGGGACCGTGCCTCTCGTAGACCGTCCGGTCGCTGGCGACCCGGCGGACAGGGGGGAGCTTCATCTCGGAACCGAACGGGAGAGACATGAGCGGGAAGCGATCTCTACGACTGCTGGCTGGCCTCGGGTTCGCCCTGCTCGCGCCGGGGCTGGCCGGCGCTGCCGACCTGGCGAACGCGCGGCTGCTGATCGCCGGCAGCCGGCTCACGGTCTCTCCCGAGAGCCAGACCGTCCCCTTCGACACGCCCACGATCGTCGACACCCATCTCGAAGGGTACGACGTCGAGCGCGGCGTGCTGCCCAAGGACCTGCGGGTGGTGGCGGACTTCACCGGCCCGGAGGTCAACGGCATCCTGGTCCTGGAGACGGTTCCCAATCAGCCCTTCCGCATCCCCCGTCTGCGGCTGGAGGGGGAATACCGGCTGGACAACATCCGCCTGATGCAGGGCAGCGACCTGCTGGCCTACGCCGAGCCGCGCTCGGCGGCGGTGCGGGTGACCCAGGTGCTGATCACCAGGGTCACCTCCCGCGCCCTCACCCTGGACGAGATCCGCAGCTACGGCATCGTCGTCAACGACGACAGCTTCCAGGCCTTCAACTTCACCTTCGCCTTCGCGGTGGCGGGCGAGACGATCAACTACAACATCCCGGTCATCTACATGGGGCCGGCCAAGGACCCGTACATCCTCTGGGACGGCCTGACGAACTTCGACGCGCCGGCCTGGCACTCCTCCTCGGCCCACTTCGAGCCGCCGCGGATGGCGCCGTTCCAGCTCTCGTTCGACAACGGGGACGGAGGCGACCAGTCCAACGGCGGCTGCGAGTCCGCCGACGGCGACTGCTCGAAAAGCGAGGTGGTGCCCATTCCGGGCGTCATCCTCTTCCCCACCGACGTCAGCCTGCTGCACCAGTTCTTCTCGGTGATGCTCATCGCCCAGAACGGCGCCCCGGCGGGGGACCGGCTGGAGATCCACGACCTGACGGCGCGGGTGACCCTGCCGCCGGGCCTGCGCCAGGCGAAGACGGACCCGCCGACGCCGCTCGGCGTGCCGGTGCCGGTGCGGGTGCCGGGCCCGGACGGCAAGCTGGGCACGGCCGACGACCTGACCTTCCTGGTGGCTCAGGCCTCCGGGCAGGCCGAGGTGCTGGTCGAGGGGCTGCGCGAGGGGACGCACATCGTCCAGTTCGACCTCGAAGGGGTGCTCCACGGATTGCCCGACGGCCAGCTCCGGCGGGTCACCGGCACGGCCAAGGGCGCCGTCATCGTCCGCGATCCCACCCTCAACGTCACCATCACCCACCCCGACGTGGTGCGGACGGACGAGGAGTACTCGCTGCTCCTCACCGTCACCAACACCGGCACGGCGCCGGCCAACCTGCTGAAGGTCCGGCTCCCCCTCGACAAGCTGACCGGGGTCGAGGTGGTGGGGGTCAACGAGCAGACGGTCACCATCCTCCCCGGCGACGCCGAGCTGCTGGAGTTCCGCCTGCGCTCGAAGCGCACGGGCCGGGTGGTGGCCACGGCGGCCCGCAGCTCCAGCGAGATCACGCCCACCTTCGAGCTGACGGTGGGGGTGGGGGAGAACGGCATCCCGCTGTCGCCCACCTCCATCATCCTCCCCCGGGCCACGGACTCGCTGCCGCCGGACCTGGTGCGCAACTCCCTCAACCTGATCGGCCTCGGCTTCTCGCTGGCCACGGCTCCCCCCTCGCTGCTACGGGCGGACCTGCCGCGGGTCTCGCGCTCGATGGTCGACAGCCGGGTCTACCAGCTCTCCCAGGCCGGCCGCCAGGTGGCTTTCGGCGAGAACCTGTTCGACAGCGCGGCCGAGCTCGCCGCGGAGTGGAACGGGTCCAGGGACGGCGACTGGGAGTGGGACCTGCTGCGGCGGACGACGCAGAAGGGAGCCCGGGTGGGCGCCTCTCTGGGCGCGGTGTTCGCGGCCGAGGCCGCGGCCACCTCTCCGGCGCAGGCCTTCGAACGCTTCGCCAGGACCACCGGCTACCTGCCGGCGCTCCAGGGCGCCCTGGCGACGGGTGAGGGAGTGAGCCTGGAGATCGCCAGCCGCACCGGCGGCCAGCGGCTGCGGGGCGGAGGCAACGACGCCACCCGCCTGCGGGAGCTGCCGTTCGCCGACCTCTACGCCCTGGGCACCGGCGCCCAGATGGCGGTGATGACCGTCCCCGAAGCGGGAGGGTACGAGGCCCGCCTTCGCGCCTCCTCGGCCGTCTCCGCCGGGCTCCACGTCCTGGTGCCGGGGACGGACGGCGGCCTGCGCCTGGTGCGTTGGGACAACGTCTCCCTCGCCGCCGGCGGCGTCGCCGTGGCGGCGTTCCGGGCCGCGGACTCCTCCTTCGTCCTGCAGGTGGACACCCAGGGCGACGGCACGGTGGACGACCAGGTCCCCGGCACCGTCGAGACCCTGCAGCGGCGGCCGTTCCAGGCCATCGCCGCGGTGCTGAACACCGAGGTGGACCCCACGGGCCACGTCGCCGAGGTCCTGTTCACCACCGACGTCGACCCGGCCAGCCTGTCGCCGGCCGATCCCCGCCACTTCACGATTCCCAACAAGGTCTCCAACGGCGGCTGGGTGCAGGGCGAGGACGACGTGATGGACGGCTCGGGCAACACCGTCCAGAACCCCTTCAAGGGAATGCGCAACTCGCGCATCGTGCGGGTCGTCTTCAACAACCCCCTGAGCCCCTACACGCCGCAGGACCTCACCGTGGCGGGAGTGAAGAATCCGCTGGGCGAGCAGGTGGTCTCCACCACCGTGCGGGTGCGTATCCCGAACACGGCCATGCCCGGCACCCTGGTGCAAGGCACGGTCTACGGCCCCGACGGCAAGCCCGTGCCGTTCGCCGAGGTCGAGCTGCGGGAGAGCGACCGGTGCCTCTTCTGCGAGGAGTCTTGCCGGACACACAAAACGGCCGTGGTGCGCGCCGACGCCTCCGGCTCCTTCCTCTTCGACTATGTCCGCCAGACCGATTGCAGCGACATCTTCTCGCTCAAGGGGATCGACGCCGGCACCGGCCGCAGCGGCACGGCCACGGGGCGGGTGCGCTTCGTCGGCCAGCACGCGACGCTCAACGTGGTGATGCTCGGCCGCGGCACCCTCCGCGGCCGCGTCACCTACGACGATGGCACGGTGCCGGCGAATGCGCGGGTGATCGCCGAGAGCCCGGTGTTCCGCGAGGGGACCTCCGTCAAGCCGGACGCCAACGGCAACTACGCGGTGAGCGACGTCGCCGTGGGCACCATCACCCTTTCAGCCAGCGACGGCCAGGGGCGGTTCGTGGTGAAGACGGTCCTGGTCCCCGAAGCCGGCAGCGTCGTCCAGCACGACCTCGTCATCCTGCGCCGGCCGGACCAGCCGGTGGCGAACGGCACGGTGCGGGGCACCATCTTCCGGCCGGACGGCGCCACCACGGTGGCCGGTGCCTACGTGGCCCTCTACACCGACGGCAACCTGGTGGGGACGCGGCGCAGCGGCACCGACGGCACCTTCGACTTCGGATCCGTGCCAGCCGGCCGCGGCGAGATCGAGACCTTCGAGAACCAGACCGGCCAGTCGGGCGTCCAGGTCTTCTTCACCATCCACCCTGACCAGGTCAACCAGGTCAACCTCACGATGCGCGACCAGCGCGGCGTGGTCCAGGGCTTCGTCTACAAGAAGGTCAACGGTGCGGACGTGCCCATGTTCGGAGTCATCGTCTGGGCCGAGGGGACGCCGTTCAAGACGGTCACCGACCCGCAAGGCCACTACGTCCTGGAGGGCGTGTTCGCGGGCACCCGCAACATCTCCGCCGCCGACCTCGACAAGAAAGTCAAGCTCAGCGAGGCCGTGACCATCGGCGTCGAGGGGCAGGTCGTCGACAAGAACTTCTACTTCCAGGACGCGAGCATCGTGGGGGGCATCGCCGGCGAGGTCCTGGGTTTCGACGGCGGCCCGGTGGTGGGCGCCACCGTCCACTTGGCGGCGGACGACCAGCACTGGTATCGCACGGCCACCACCGACTCCTCCGGCCGCTTCTCCATCCCCAACCTGGGGGTGGGCGGCTACGGCGTGCACGCCTTCAAGGGTGCGGCGGGCGGCACCGCGGGCGCCCTGGTGCGCTTCCTCGGCGACACGCCGTTCGTCTCCATCCGCTTCAAGAGAGGGTCGATCCACGGCGTCGTGCAGGCGGAGAACGACTCGGGCCAGCCGGTCGGCGTCACCGCGCTCGTGACCTACCGCACCACGGCCGTGCGCCTGGAACTGGTGGGGCTCGACCTGGAGGCGCACACGATCACCACCCAGGCGGACGGCTCCTGGGCAATCCCCGAGGCCCTGGTGGGACCCTACGTCATCACGGTCTCCAACTCTTTCTATGGCAGCAAGACGATTCGCGGCGAGCTGGTGGAGAATGGCGAGAGCCAGACCCAGAATGTCCTCTTCGAGCGCAACCTCACCGGCACCATCAAGGGCCGGGTGCTCGATCAGGACGGCGTCACCCCTGTCCAGGGGGCAAAGGTCGAGCTCAAGCACCCGAGCCTCGCCAACGACATGCTGACCAACGCCGACGGGCGCTTCAGCTTCGAGCTGGTGCCGCCCACGCCGTGGGCCTTCCCGGTGGACGTGACGTGGGAGAACGGCGTCGTCTTCCGCAAGGTCGAGGCCTGGGTGCGCTTCAACCAGAAGGGTCAGGAGCTCGACCTCGAGATCGTGCTCCCCAAGCAGGGATCGATCTCCGGCCGGGTGTCGGACGCCAACGGCCAGCTCATCGCCGGCTCGGTGGTGACCCTGCAGGAGGGCTCCTACCCGCACCGCACCCTGGTCGTCAACGCCGACGCCGACGGCAACTTCGAGTTCCACAACATCTTCGCCGGCACGGTGACCCTCTCGGCGCGGGCGCCTTCGCTCGGCGGCCTCGGCGGCAAGACGACGGTGGAGATCAAGGCGGAAGGCGAGGAGGTGGCGGGAGTCACGATCTTCCTCGAACCCACAGGGAAGATCCAGGGGCGGATCACCAACCCCGGCGACGGCTCGCCGGCGGCCTCGGCCGAAGTCCAGCTCCTGCGCTGGGGAGGGCTCTTCGACACCATCAACGCCGACGCCGACGGCAAGTTCGAGTTCAATCTCCTGCCCATGGCGGTCTACGACGTCCAGGCCCTCGACCCCCGCACCGGCCGCCATGGCCGGCGCAACGGGTTGCAGCTCAGTCAGAACAACCAGGTGCTGCAGGGCGACTTCGAGCTCGAGGCCCGGGGCGCCGTGGATGGCCACCTCTACGAGCCGGGGAGCACGGTGGCGATCCCGGGCGCGACCGTGCGGCTGGGCTCCTCCGGCCTGGTCGGCTTCTCGACCTACAGCAGCACTGGGGCGGACGGCTTCTTCGAGTTCCTCGGCATCCCCCAGGGCAGGTTCGACCTCTTCAGCCGCGAGCCGGGGGGGCGGCGGGTGGCCAACGGCCGGGGCGAGATCGTCAGCGAAGGGCAGCGGGTGAGCCTCGACCTGTTCCTCGAGCGGCAGGGCACGGTCAACGGCAGCGTGCTCAACCCGCTGGGCTCGCCGGACGGCGTCTTCCCCAATGCCAACACCGTGTTGCAGCAGGACGGCCTGAACATCGGCGCCACGCTGGAGAGCACCTACGAGTTCAACGGCGTCATCCTCGGGCATCCGTTCTGGCTGGAGACCCAGGAGATCGGCGGGCCGCACCGCGGCGAGACCTGGGGCAACCTCACCGACCAGGGCCCCGTGCGCATCGACGTGCGCATCCACCCCATCGGCTCGGTGGTGGTCAACGTCCGCGACAGCTTCGGCAACCCGGTCAACGCCGCCAGCATCGAGGTGATCAACAACGGCTTCTATGGCTGGAAGCGACTGGTGGGGGACACCGGCACCGACAACTCCATCACCTTCCAGAACGTCGGCGAGGGCGGGGTGACGGCCTTCGCCACCAACCCCGCCACCGGCCTGCGGGGCTCCGCCAGCGCCGTGCTGACCCACGAAGGGGAGATCGTCCAGGTCAACCTGGCGCTGGAGAATTCGGCCCAGATCCGCGGCACGGTGGTCAAGGCCGATGGCACGACGGCGGCGGCCAATGCCCTGGTGGCCCTGCAGATCGCCGGCCGCACCCTCACCACCTTCACCGACGACGCCGGCGTCTTCAGCCTGCCGTCGGTCCCCATGGGCGGCTTCCTGCTCGTCTTCCAGGAGAGCTTCGGCCCCGGCATGCGGGAGATCCGCGGCAGCCTGTCGACCAACGGCCAGATCCTCGACCTCGGCACCGTCGTCCTCGACGCCGTGAGCCCGCGGGTGACGGAGATCACGCCGGCCAACGGCGCCGTGGACCTGCCGCTCAATACCCAGCCGGTCGTCCGCTTCAGCGAGGCCATGGACACCGCCCGCAACCTGGTGGGCAACGTGGTTCACATCGAGACGGCGGCGGGCCAGTGGGTGGGTGCCAACAATACCTGGATCGACGGCAACACGGCCATCCGGATCGCGCCGTACCAGCCGCTGCAGAACTTCACGACCTATCGCATCAAGGTGTCGGCGGAGCAGCTCTTCGACGTCGCGGGCCGCCGCCTCGACCAGTCGGTGCAGACCAGCTTCACCACCGCCGACGTGCTGCCGCCGGTGGTCATCGAGGTGAGCCCGGCCAACAACGCCAGGCAGGTTTCGCTCGCCGCCCAGATCCGGGTGATGTTCAACGAGCCGGTCGACCTGTTCTCGCTGTCCGGCACCCACATGGTCCTTCAGGACGTTACCGCGGGAGCAGGGGTCACCACCACCTTCCAGCTCGACACGGCGGCGCGGACGGTGACCGTGAACCCGGTGGCCGCGCTGATCGACGGCCACGCCTACCAGCTCACCCTCCAGGGGGTGGCCGACCGGGTGGGCAACGCGATGGCGACGCCCTTCGTGACCACCTTCTTCACCGTGGATACGACGCCGCCTGTCATCTCGAGCGTCCTGCCGGCCGAGGGGGCCACCTTCACCTCGGGCGACCGGATGACGGTGAGTGCCACGGTGGTGGACCCCGCCGGGGTGGCTTCCGTGGCCCTGAGCACCGGGCGCTGGGTGCTGGTGGACAGCCAGGCTCCGTACTCCTGGAGCGTGCCGGTGCCGGTCGTGACGGCACCCACCGACGTGGCCCTGCAGCTCGAGGCGGTGGACGCCTGGGGCAACCACGTGGCCGCCGTTCGCACCGTCCACGTCCTGCCGCGGTCCAACACCCATCCGCCGCAGGTGACGCTCGGCTGCTTCGCCCGGCACGTGGTGCCCGGCGCCGAGCTCGACCTCCCCTTCCACATGACGGATGACGAGAGGATCGAGAGCTACAAGCTGACGGTCAACGGCACGGCTCTCGCCGACGTACCCCTCGCGGACAGCGCGGATGTCGCCGCGTCCGCGCCCTGGACGGTGCCCGCCACGGCGGCGGCCGGCGACGTACTGACCCTGCACCTCGAGGCCCGCGACTTTGCAGGCAACGTCGCCTCCGCCGAGGTCGCCGTGACGGTCGTCGCGGGCGCGGCGCTGAAGGGCGACCTCACGCTGACCGACGTCTACGCCGGCCAGACGGTCTTCCTCTCCAAGGGAACGGTGACGGTCAATGTGCCTCTCCATATGGGCGGTTTGATCCTCCAGGGCGTGACCCTGAAGTCGGTGGCCGGGGGAGCGGTGGACCTCACCGCCGGCGGGCTGGTGGAGGTCGCCTGCGGTTCTGGGATCGACGTCACCGGCCTCGGCTACGCGGCCGGCGGCGGTTCCCACGTGGATGGCTACGCTCCCGCGGGAGTCATGGGTTCGACGAGCCCGTCGGCGGGCGGCAGCCACGGCGGCCGGGGTGGCAACGCCTCCGGCGGCGTGGCGGGCGAGATCTACGACAGCGTCTACGCCCCGCATCAGGCGGGCGGCGGCGGCGCGGCCTACAACAATCTCAACGTCGGCACGGCGGGTGGCGGCGTGGTGCGGATCACGGCGGGAGAGCTGGCGCTGGCGGGTCAGATCCGGGCGCGGGGTGCCTTGCAGCCCTCCTGCCATGGCGTGGGCGCGGGCGGCACGGTGGCGATCGTGGCCGGGGTGGTCGGCGGCGCCGGCTCGATCGACGCCTCGGGTGGCGATACCCACTGCCCTGCGGTGACCACGGGCGGCGGCGGCCGGGTGTCGATCGTGACGGGGACCTGGAACGGCTTCGATCCCCCCTCCCAGGTGAAGGCCTGGGGCGGCGGCACGAGCGACGGCACCGGCACGTCGGCGGCGGCGCCGGGGACCATCTACTACAAGAAGACGGGCGACACCTACGGCGCCCTGCTGATCGACGCCGGGGAGATCGGCGGCGTCGACCGGGCGAGCCTGGCGACGGAGCTGCCGGCGCTGGGCAGCGGCGCGGCGACGGCGACGCAGGTCGCGGGGGCCGACCTGTGGCTGAGCTCCTCGGCAGGGTTCGCCGTGAAGTGGCTGGGAGTCTGGGTTCACCTCTACGGCTCCGGCGGAGCGGATCTCGGGGTCTTCCCCGTGGCAGAGATCGATGGCGCCGGCCGGTTGCGTCTGGCGGGCGCGGCCGGCGCGGCCGGCGTGGCCACCTGGCAGGGCGAGTACCGGTTCGACCGTATGGATCTCAGGAACGGCGCGGGCGTGCAGACGGCCGATCCGGTGGTCGGGCCGGAGCTGGTGCTCGACGGCAACGCCGAGGTCAGCGGCGCGATCACCGCGGCCAGCGTGCGGGTCAAGAGCGGCGCCGTGGTGCGTCCCGCCGCGGGCGGGGAGCTGCGGATCGTCACCCCGGGCCGTTTGACGATCGAGGCGGGGGCGCGGCTGGACGTGACGGGCCTGGGCTACGCGGCGGGCGGCGGCAGCCACGTGGACGGCTACGCCCCGGCGGGAGTTACGGCGTCGACGAGCCGGTCGGCGGGCGGCAGTCACGGCGGCCGGGGCGGCAACGCCAGCGGCGGTGTGGCGGGCGAGGTCTACGACAGCGTCTACGCGCCCAGCCAGTCGGGCGGTGGCGGCGCGGCCTACGACAGCCTCAACGTCGGCACGGCCGGCGGCGGCATGGTGCACATCGAGGCGGGCCAGGTGGAGCTGGCGGGCGAGATCCGGGCGCGGGGTGCCTTGCAGCCCTCCTGCCATGGCGTGGGAGCGGGCGGCACGGTGTCGATCGCGGCCGGGGTGGTGAGCGGCGCCGGCTCGATCGATGCCTCGGGTGGCGACACCCACTGTCCCAACGTGACCACGGGCGGCGGCGGCCGGGTGTCGATCGTGACGGGGACGTGGGACGGCTTCGATCCGGTGGCGCAGGTGAAGGCCTGGGGCGGCGGCACCAACGACGGCACCGGCACCTCGGCCGCGGCGCCGGGGACGATCTACTACCGGCAGGCGAGCGACACCTACGGCGCCCTGCTGGTCGACTCCGGCAAGGTCAACGGCACCGACCGGGTGAGCCTGACGACAGACCTGCCGGGGCTGGGCAGCGGGTCCATCACCGCCACGGAGGTCGCGGGCGGCGATCTGTGGGTGAGCGCGGGCGCGCCCTTCGCCGCGAAGTGGCTGGGCGTCTGGGTGCATCTGCTGAACAGCGGCGGGACGGACCTGGGAGTGTTCCCCGTGGCGTCGATCGACGGCGCCGGGCGGCTTCGTCTCCAGGGTGCGGCGGCAGCGGCAAGCCCCGCGACCTTCAAGGGCGAGTACCGCTTCGACCGCATCGATTTCAAGAGCGGCGCCGGCCTGCGGGCGACGGACCCGATCGTCGGTCCCGAGCTGGTGTTGGAGGGCAACGCCCAGGTCAGCGGCGCCATCACCGCGACCAACGTGCGGGTCAAGAGCGGCGCCGTGGTGAGCCCGGCCTCGGGAGAGGAGCTGCGGATCGTCACTCCGGGGCGCCTGACCATCGAGGCCGGCGCGCGGCTGGACGTGACGGGCCGGGGCTATGCGGCGGGCAGCGGCAGCCATCTGGACGGCTACGCCCCCGCGGGCGTGACGGGGTCGGCCAGCCCGACGGCGGGCGGCAGCCACGGCGGCCGGGGCGGCAACGCCACCGGCGGTGTGGCGGGCGAGGTCTACGACAGCGTCTATGCGCCCAGCCAGTCGGGCGGCGGCGGCGCGGCTTACAACAACCTCAACGTCGGCACGGCCGGCGGCGGCGTGGTGCACATCGAGGCGGGCCAGGTGGAGCTGGCGGGTGAGATCCGGGCGCGGGGCGCCCAGGCCGCTACCTGCTACGGCGTGGGCGCGGGCGGCACGGTGTCGATCGCGGCCGGGGTGGTGAGCGGCGCCGGCCTGATCGACGCCTCGGGCGGCGACACCCACTGCCCGAACGTGACCTCGGGCGGCGGCGGCCGGGTGTCGATCGTGACCGGGACATGGGACGGCTTCGATCCGGCGACGCAGGTGAAGGCGTGGGGCGGCAGCACCAGCGACGGCAGCGGCACGTCGGCTGCCGCGCCGGGAACGATCTACTACCGGAAGACGGGCGACACCTACGGCGCCCTGCTGATCGACGCCGGGGAAGTCGGGAGCGTCGACCGGGTGAGCCTGGCGACGGAGCTGCCGGTCCTGGGCAGCGGCACGGTAGCGGCGGCGGCGGTCGTGGGCGGCGATCTCTGGGTGAGCGCCTCGCCGGCCTTCCTGGCCAAGTGGGTGGGTGTGTGGATGCGCCTCAGGAGCACCGGTGGGGTCGACCTGGGGGCCTTCCAGGTGGCGGAGCTGGATGGCAACGGCCGGGTGCGGCTGAGCGGTGCGGCGGCCGTGACGGGTGCCGCGACGTATCAGGGCGAATACCGGTTCGACCGCGTGGAGCTGAAGAACGGAGCGGGCGTCGACGCCCAGGATCCGCTGGCCTCGGCGGATACCGTTTTCGACAGTGGCGCCGCGATGCTGGCCGGCGAAGTGACGGGCGCGACGGCGGAGGTGTTGGGCGGAGCGACCGTGCGGCCGGCCCGCGGCAGCGAGCTGCGGTTGACTCTGACCGGCAAGCTGACGGTGGCGTCCGGCGGCCTCCTGGACGTTACGGGGAAGGGGTACGCGGCGGGCGGCGGCAGTCACGTGGACGGCTATGCGCCCACGGGCGTGACGGGCTCGACGAGCCCGTCGGCGGGCGGCAGCCACGGCGGCCGGGGCGGCAACGCGTCCGGCGGCGTGGCGGGCGAGGTCTACGACAGCGTCTACGCGCCCAGCCAGTCGGGCGGCGGCGGCGCGGCTTACAACAATCTCAACATCGGCACGGCGGGCGGCGGCGTGGTGCGGATCACGGCGGGCGAGCTGGCGTTGGCGGGCGAGATCCGGGCGCGGGGTGCCTTCCAGCCCTCCTGCTACGGCGTCGGCGCGGGCGGCACGGTGGCCGTCGTGGCCGGGGTGGTGAGCGGTGCCGGGTTGATCGACGCCTCGGGCGGCGATGGTCACTGCCCGGCCGTGACGACGGGCGGCGGCGGCCGGGTGTCGATCGTCACCGGGACCTGGAACGGCTTCGACCCGGCCTCCCAGGTGAAGGCCTGGGGCGGCAGCCCGAGCGACGGCGCCGGCACGTCGGCGGCGTCGCCCGGGACGATCTATTACAAGAAGACCGGGGACACCTACGGCGCGCTGCTGATCGACGCCGGAGAGGTCGCGGGGGTCGACCGGGTGAGCCTGGCGACGGAGCTGCCGGTCCTGGGCGGCGGCGCGGTGACGGCGACGGCGGTTTCGAGCGGCGATCTCTGGGTGAGCGCCTCGCCGGCCTTCCTGACCAAGTGGGTCGGCGCGTGGATGCGCCTCAGAAACTCCGCCGGTACCGACCTGGGAGCCTTCCAGGTGGCGGAGCTCGACGGCGCCGGCCGCGTGCGGCTGGCCGGCGCGGGGACGGTGACGGGTGCCGCCACCTGGCAGGGCGAGTACCGGTTCGACCGCGTCGAGCTGAAGAACGGAGCGGGCGTCGACGCCCAGGACCCGCTCGCCTCGGCGGACACCGTCTTCGACAGTGGCGCCGCGGCGCTGGCCGGCGAGGTGACGGGCGCGACGGCGGAGGTGCTGGGCGGGGCGACGGTGCGGCCGGCGCGCGGCAGCGAGCTGCGGCTGACCCTGACCGGCAAGCTGACGGTGGCGTCCGGCGGGCTTCTGGACGTTTCGGGGAAGGGCTACGCGGCGGGCGGCGGCAGTCACGTGGACGGCTATGCGCCTACGGGCGTCGCGGGCTCGACGAGCCCGTCGGCGGGCGGCAGCCACGGCGGCCGGGGCGGCAACGCCTCCGGCGGCGCGGCGGGCGAGGTCTACGACAGCCTCTATACGCCGAGCCTTTCGGGCGGCGGCGGCGCGGCCTACAACAACCTCAACATCGGAACGGCGGGCGGCGGCGTGGTGCGCATCACGGCGGGCGAGCTGGCGCTGGCGGGCGAGATCCGGGCGCGGGGTGCCTTCCAGCCCTCCTGCTACGGCGTCGGCGCGGGCGGCACGGTGGCCATCGCGGCCGGGGTGGTGAGCGGTGCCGGCCTGATCGACGCCTCGGGCGGCGATGGCCACTGCCCCGCCGTGACCACGGGCGGCGGCGGCCGGGTGTCGATCGTGACGGGAACCTGGAGCGGCTTCGACCCGGCATCGCAGGTCAAGGCCCGGGGCGGCGCCCCCAGCGACGGCACCGGAACCTCCTTCGCGGCGCCGGGAACGATCTTCTACAAGCAGACCGGAGACACCTACGGCTCGCTGCTCGTGGACCAGGGCGCCACGACCGGCACGGCCGGCACGACGACTCCGCCGTCCATCGGCAAGGGGATCGTGGGTGCCGTCTACGCCGAGCCGGGCAACGCCACGGCGCTGTGGATCGAGCCGCAGGACCCGGCCCGTAAATTCGATCTCGGCGTGGTCGGGATGTGGGTCCGCGTCAACGGCGTGGACTACTCCGTCCTCGCCCAGAGCGACGACCGCCGCCGGCTGCTCCTGGATCGCGCGGCGGTCGCGGTCACCGCCGGCCAGACCTACGTCGGCATTTACAAATTCGACGCCGTGATCGTGAAGGGCAAGGCCGTGCTCCAGTTCCTGGACGGCGCGGTGGTCGGCTCCTCGACGGTCGCCTCCGGCTCGACGCTGACGCTCTACGACCTCACCCCACCCACGATCACGGTGACCCAGCCGGCCGCGGGCACGGTCTTCTCCTCGGGTCAGACGGTCCAGGTCGCGGCCACGGTGACAGACGACCGCGGCGTCTCTGCGGTCACCTTCCGTCTGGGTGACCAGAGCTCCACGGCCACGGCCGCGCCATACACCTGGTCGGTCGGCGCGCCGGTGGTGGACGTCGAGGGCGACCTGCCCATCACCGTCGAGGCCGTCGACACCAACGACAACCACGCCACGGTGACCCGGCTGATCCACGTGCGTCCGCTGGCGCCGGGCGCGGCTCCCGCGGTGGCTTTCTCGTGTCCCACTCCAGGAGTGATCCTGGCGCCCGGCACCGGCATCGACCTCAACGTGGCGGCCAACCACGACAACGGCATCGAGCGCGTGGAGTTCCTCCAGGGCACGACGCTCCTTGCGACCGACTTCCAGGCGCCTTTCGTCTATCACTTCACGGTGCCGGCCGGCACGGCCGAGGGTCAGGTCCTCACTATCACGGCGCGGGCGAAGAGCTTCACCGGCACCACGGCCACCACCACGCTCGACCTGCGGGTGGTGCAGGGCAACATCCTGACCGCAGACCGGACGCTCTCGGCGACCGACACCTCGCTCGACAACACGACCGTGGTGGTCGCGGCCGGCACCCTCACCGTCACCGGGCCGCACACCTTCCGCGATCTGGTGGTCCTCGACGGCGCCAGGGTCACGCATCCGGAGACCACGGCGACCCTGGAGTCGAAGCTCGACCTGACGGTGCAGCGCGACCTCTACGTCTCCTGCACCGGGTCGGTCGACGTCACCGGCCGCGGCTTCCTGGGCAGCTCGGCGTCCGGCGCGCGGGCCTACGGCTTCGGCAACGTCCAGACCGAGGGCGCCAACGCGGGCATCGGCGGCGGCTACGGTGGCCGCGGCGGCAGCTACGACGGTTCGAGCCCGGTCTACGGCAGCTTCTACGATCCGCGCGACTCCGGGGCCGGCGGCGGCTACAGCGGCGCCAGGGGGCGCGATGGCGGCGGCGTGGTGCGCATCACCGCCACCGGCAACGCCGTCATCGACGGCTCCGTGCTGGCCAACGGCGAGGCCGGCGCGTCCGGTGCCGGCGGCGCCGGCGGCTCGATCCGCCTCAACGCCGCCGCCCTCCGCGGCGCCGGCTCGGTCCAGGCCGCCGGCAGCGCCGGCGGCACGGCCGGCGGCGGCAGCGGCGGCCGCATCGCCTTCTACGGCGCGGCCATCGACTCCGGCCTTCTGGGCCGCACCCTGGCCGTGGGCGGCAGGACCTCGGCGACGGACCCGGCGACCTGGGGCGCCGCGGGCACGATCTTCGTCAAGCCCGACGCTCAAGGCCTGGGCGACCTGATCCTGGACAACGCCGGCAACGCCTCGGCCCAGTACACCGAGCTGCCGGTGGTGGGCCACGGCGTCATCGACGCGGTGGCGAGCAACGGCTTCACGGACAACGAGGCCGACTTCCACTCCTTCCTCGGCGCGGCCGAGGTGGCCTTCAACGGCGACTTCAACACGCTCTACACCATCCTGGACCACACCCACCACGGCACGAGCCTCACCCTGAACGTGCCGGCCCCGCCGCTGTCGGCCGTGGTCCACGTGGGCGACTCCTACGATGGCATCTATCGCTTCAACAGCGTCACCGTGCGCAACGGCGCCAAGGGGATCGCCCTCGATCGCGTGACCACCGCGAACACCCCGGGCTCCGGCTGGACGGAGAGCTACTCCCCGTCGATCCAGCTCACCAGCCCGGCGGCCGGGGCCACCTACACCGCCGGTACCAACTTCGCCGTGACGGCGGTGCCGCAGGACGTCCTCGGCATCCGCAACGTGACGTTCCAGTTCAACGGCCAGTCCTCCGTCGTCGCCGCCTCTCCCTACTCGTGGACGGTCACGGCTCCGGCGGTCACGCAGGCGACGGACCTCGTGATCACGGCGACGGCCACGGACCTCTCGGGGAACCGCTTCGCGGCGACCCGCACGATTCACGTCCAGCCGGTCGTCGATCCCAACGCGCCGGTGGTGACCCTCTCCGGCTGTCCCGCCAACGGTGAGCTCGTGACAGCCGGCGCGGCGGTGACGATCCCCTTCACGGCCACCGACGACCAGGCGGTCCAGAGCTACTCGCTGGTGGTGGACGGCGTCACGCAGCAGACCGTGACGGTGAACCAGGCCACGGTGTCCGCGAGCTTCACCTGGACTCCGCCGGCCAACGCGGCTCCCGGGCAGACCTTCACGGTGCGGATCGAAGCGCGCGACTTCGGCGGCGGCGTGGGCTTCGCGACCCTGTCGCTGGCCGTGCCGTCGACCACCCCGCTGACGGGCAATCAGAACCTGACCTCGGCCCGCAACGGCCAGGCGCTGGTCCTCGGCGCCGGCACCTTCACGGTCCAGGGGCCGCTCAGCCTGGCGTCGCTGACCCTGCTCAACGGTGCCAAGGTGGTGGGGCTCTCCGGGCAGTCGCTCAACCTGACGGTGACAGGAGCTCTGCGCCTCCAGTGCGGAGCGTTGCTCGACATGAGCAGTCTCGGCTACCTGGGCGGCCAGTCGGCGGGTGCGCCGGGCAGCGCTCCAGCGGGCTTCACGGCTTCGGCGTCGGACTCGGGCGGCAGCCACGGCGGGATCGGCGCGATCTGGGGCAACCCGGGTCCTCCCGGCGAGGTGTTCGGCAGCGTCTACCTGCCGCGTTTCGGGGGCGGCGGCGGCTCGGACAAGTACTCGGGCTCGCCGGGGGGCAACGGCGGCGGCACGGTGGAGCTGAGCGCGGGGAGCCTGGTGCTGGACGGCCAGATCCGGGCGCTGGGCGAGCGCAAGCAGACGACGGGTCACGGGGAGTCCAGCGGCGCGGGCGGCAGCGTGCTGATCACGGCGGCGGCGATGAGCGGCGCCGGTTCGATCGACGCCTCGGGTGGCGACTACCAGGCGGTCTCCTACTACGGGGCGAGCGGCGGCGGCGGCCGGGTGGCCCTGTACGTGGACACGCTGACGGGCTTCG
>JAJKHS010000045.1 GCA_021154885.1 Thermoanaerobaculum sp. | reverse complement strand
TCGGCGCCGGTGACGTCGAGATTAAACCGTCACCCGAAGAGCCGCCCCACCTCCACCGCCAGCCCGGGCATGAGAGGCGTGGTGGCCCGGTCGCCGGGGCGGCAGGTTTCGGTGAGGCGGTAGAGCTGGGCGTGGGGGTCCAGGCGGAAGATCTCGATGAGCTTGGCGTTGCCGTCCGCCAGCCAGTACTCGGGCACGCTGTAGCGCGCGTAGGCGTCCATCTTGATCACCCGGTCGAGTCGGACGGTGTCGGGAGAGAGGACCTCGAGGATCAGGTCGGGGGCGCCGCGCACCGCGTCGCCCACGATGTCGAGATGGTCCGCGAGGACGAGGAGGAGGTCCGGCCGCGCCACGGTGCCGGGCGCGAGGACCACGTCCATCCCGGAGGAGAGCACCCCCGAGCCGTCCCGCACCGCCTCTTCGAACACCCGGGTCAGGCGTTGCGCCGTCCGCTGATGGGGCAGGCTGGGGACCGGGGACTCGAAGAGCACGCCGTCGAAGATCTCGCATCGCCGGCCACGGTGGGGCAACGCGAGGAGATCCTCGTAGGTCAGGCCCGGCCTGACGAGCGGGGCGTCCATGGCCGTTGAGTGTACATGGGAAAGGTGGAGTAGGATTCGGCCTCGGACTTGAGATCCGATCCCGAAAGGAGCCCGCATGAAGCCGTCCTGCGCCGCGCTTGCCGTCTTCGCCCTTCTGGCTGTCCCCGCCCTGGCCGCGCCGGCGCCCGCCGCCAGCGCCGCCGCCGACGAGGCCAGGGCCATCGTCTCCGAGCTGGTGGCCTGCGGCACGCGCAATTCGCTGTCGTCCTGGACCGACCCCAAGCGGGGGATCGGCTGCGGCCGGGACGTGGCGGTGAAACGCTTCGGGGAGATCGCCGCGAAATCCGGCGGCCGGCTCAAGGTGATCGTCGACAAGTACGAGACGAGCGGTCCGCGCACGGGCAACGCCAAGGTCCCCATGGAGAACGTCTACGCCGTTCTCGAGGGGACGGACCCCCTGCGCCAGAAGACCGCCTACGTCGTCTCCGGACACCTGGACTCCCGCGCCTCGGACGTCATGGACGCGAAGAGCGATGCCCCGGGGGCGGACGACGACGGCTCGGGGGTCGCGGCGTCGATCCTCTCGGCGGCGGCCCTGTCCTCCCGGCCCGGGGGCTCTCGCGCTACCCTGATCTTCGCCGCCGTGGCCGGCGAGGAGCAGGGGCTGCTGGGCGCCCGGCGCCTCAAGGAGTGGCTCGGCCAGCAGGGCTACCAGGTGGGTGGCATGATCACCGACGACATCGTGGGCGCCACCAACGGCTCCAAGGACCGGCGGCCCCGCGTCTTCAGCGAGGGCGGGCCGGACGGCGTCGAGTCGCCCGGCCGCGAGATGGCCCGCCGGCTGGAGGAGCTGGCGGGGCGCGAGCGGGTGCGCCTCGTCTTCCGGCGCGACCGCTTCGGCCGCGGCGGCGATCATCTCCCCTTCGTCGAGGTCGGGCTGCCCGCCGTCCGCTTCACCGAGCCGCTGGAGGTCTACGAGCACCAGCACCAGGACGTGCGGGAGGACAAGGGGGTGCAGTACGGCGACCTGATCCGCTTCATGGATTTCCCCTTCCTGGCCGAGGTGGCGGCGCTCAACCAGGCCATCCTGGCAGAGCTGGCCGCGGCGCCGGCGCCGCCGAAGTCGGCGGTGCTCGGGGGCGCGGTGACGCCGGCCGCGAAGATCAGGATCGACGCGGAGCCGGACCCCGACCGCAAGGGGTTCGAGATCCTGCAGCGGGAGACGACCGACACGCGCTGGAAAGTCCTGCGGACGGTGGGCGAGCCGGGTCAGGTCGTGCTCGACAACACCAGCACGGACAACGAGTTCTTCGCCGTGCGCAGCGTCGGCAAGGACGGCCGCAAGAGCCTCGCCGTTCCCTGCGTGCCGGCACCGGCGCCGCCCGTGGGCAGCGTGCCGGCCAAGCCGCCGGGCCGTTGATTTCAGCAGGAGGACGAAAAAAAGGCGGAGCGGATCTCGAGCATGGGGGAGACCGCCGCTCCGCTTGAGGGAATCGTTTGCCGCCTGGGCGCGGGGCCCGACGACGTGCTGGAGTTATCCTACGAGCCGAAGATTACGAAGGGCATTACGGAACACGGGGCGCCGTCGCGGCCAGGACGCGCGTCAGGAAGAGGCGGCTCAGGGCCTTGCCGACGCGATGCATCTCGCCTCGCTGCTCGCACTCCGGGTGGGTCTCGCCCAGGATCACCTCGCGCGCCCGCAGCCGCCCCATCTCGATGATCTGGACGAGCACGGGCCAGCTCCGCTCGGTCCAGGAGCAGGGGAGCCGGTGCCGGGGGCGGATCACCACCGTCCGCTCGCGGTAGGGCGAGAGGATCTCGTGCAGCGGGTCGTGCGAGTTGCGGTAGGGCAGCCCCTCGCTCTCCCCTTTCATGGTCACCAGGACGACCGCGTCGCACCCCTCGTCGAACGCCTTGCGGTAGGGGAGGTTGTCGGCCAGGCCGCCGTCGCCGCAGCGCTCGCCGTCGATGCGCGGCGCGTGGGTGAAGAAGGGAGGCACGTAGTTCGAAGCGAGGCCGAGGGTCAACGGATCGCCGAACGTCCGCGCGTCGAAGTAGACGGCCTGCCGGTCCCGCAGCCGGGTGACGCCGATCCAGGCCGGCAGCGCCTCGGGGCGGTGGAGACGGCGGGCTCCCACGTACTTGGAGAAGGTGCGGCGGTGCATCTCGCTGAAGCGGTAGGGGGAGTGCTCGCGCAACAGGTTGCGGAAATCGACCGAGGGCATGCGTACGAACGTCCGCCAGTAGTGCCGCAGCCGCCCTTCGGTGCCGGCGGCGAGGGCCATGGCATTCCAGACGCCGCCGGAGACACTGACGGTGAGGGCTGGCCGGATCCCCATCTCCAACAGGCTCTCGATGACTCCGATCTGGAAAGAGCACCGCGCCGAGCCGCCGGACAGGGAGAGCCCGACCCGGCGGGCCGAGCAGAGGAGGTCGAGGGCTGGGGGGGACGCAGATTCCGGATTCATCGGGCGGCGTACTTCGTCGACGCCCGCATTCTAGCGCAACTCCGCGAAAGCGAAGAGGGCAATCCAGAAATTCAGCAGACGGTTGGTCTTGGAGGGGAGGGAAAAAAGGAGGGAGCGGCCCCTACGCCCGAGGCGCCGCCCCCGAAATCCATGCGGCTTCGCGCCGGCATGGGGGGAGACTGGTTGGGTTGCTGCCACGGCCCGGTCAGGAGCGAGCGCCGGAGAGATGGGGGCCTTGGTCAGCAAAGAGAGAATACAGGGCGAAGATTACGACGAACATTACGGCGGAATGCCGCCTTGGAAGAGGGCCGGGGTGATGAGGGTCTTGGGGGCGGGCCTCAGTGATGGGTATCGTGGCCGTACTTGCGCAGCGCCTCGTCGACGCCGAGCTTGCGGACCCGCAGCCGGCCGCCCGCGACCTTCTCGGCGCCGTCGGGGTCGATGTTCTCGATGTCGTAGGGCTTTCCCTGGACATCCAGCACGATGACGTCGAAGGTGAAGGCGGTCTCCGTCTGGGCGCGCAGCCAGTGGACGTTGTTCTTCTCGTCCGAGATCGAAGAGTGGCTGCCGACGCGGGCGATCTCATGGATCGTGGGCTCGATGACCATGTGCGTGTCGGTCTCTTCCACCTTGTCGTACTGCTTCAGCTCGAGCTCGCCCTTGAGGACGTAATGGCAGGAGGTCATGTTCTTGTGGCCGTGGGGGATGATGGCCCGGTCCTGCTTCATCCCGAAGATCTTGCGCACGAAGACGAGGTCCTGCGGGATGCCGTCGAGGCTGGGGAACTCGACCATCCGGGTGCTCACGCCCAGGTCCGGGTACTCGAAGTGGGCGCTCAGCTTGTTGAAGTCGATGGCGGCCAGCAGGTCCGGCAACTCGATCCGGTCGTAGAGCTCCTTGACCTTCGCCTGCCACATCGTGGGACTGATGCGGCCGCTCTTCAGGTCCCGGCTCATGTCGTTGAGGTCCCGCACCCAGCGGTCGGTGATGGGTCTGACCGGCGTCGCGAACGCATCGCGGGTGAAGAGGGTCTCCAGCAGCGAGTAGGAGGCGATGGTGCCGAGGAGGGACTTGGTGAAGTCTCTGCGATTCATGGTGTCTCCTGTCTCCCTGGGATTCCAGTGTACCGCAGGGCGCGGTTTCCGCGGCCATGGGTCCTATGTACATTGAACATCTTCGCCATGGTTGAGGCCTGCGCCCGATGCCGAAGATCTCGTCGGCCGTTGTAGTATTCCTGTCCGCAGGCGAAGCAGTTTCAGGAGGAGGCAATCATGGCGGCTCGTGCAAGCGGAACCTTCGAAGTCAAGATGACCCCTCAAACGCAGGACGCGGCCGTCGTCAGGATGTCGATCGACAAACAGTTTCACGGCGATCTCGAAGCGACCAGCAAGGGCGAGATGCTCGCCGTCAGCACCGCTGTCAAGGGCTCGGCGGGTTACGTTGCGATGGAACAGGTCAGCGGCGCGCTGCAGGGCCGCAGCGGCACTTTCGCGCTTCAGCACACGGGCACCATGACCCGCGACACGCCGGAGCTGTCCATCACCGTGGTGCCGGACTCTGGTACGGATCAGCTCGTAGGGCTCTCCGGCCGGATGGCGATCCAGATCGCCGACGGCAAGCATTCGTACGACTTCGAGTACACGCTCGAAGAAGCGCAGACCCATGAGTGAACGGCGATTCGTGGGCAAGGTGGCGCTCGTCACCGGCGGCAGCTCCGGGATCGGGCGCGCTACGGCCCTCGGTTTTGCGGCGGAGGGTGCGTCCGTCGTGATCGCCAGCCGCGGCGTTGAACGGGGTGAGGCCGTGCGGCGGGAGCTGGAAGTCCTCGGGGCGCAGGCGGAATTCGTCCCCACCGATGTGTCGCAGGGTGAGCAGGTGGAGGCGCTGGTGAGGCGGACGGTCGAACGGTTCGGCCGGCTGGACTGTGCGTTCAACAATGCGGCCGCGATCGACGTCGGCGTCTTCAAGCCCTCCGCGGAATTCAACGAGGAAGAATTCGATGGCCACATGGCCCTCAATTTCAAGAGCGTGTGGCTCTGCATGAAGCACGAGATCGCACAGTTCCTGCGACAAGGTAGCGGCGGAACCATCGTCAATACGTCTTCGGTCAACGGCCTCGGAGGAGTGGGTGGGAATGCGCTCTATGCCGCGGCCAAGGCCGGGGTCCTCGGGCTCACCAAGTCCGCGGCGCAGGAGTATGCGAAGCAGGGCATCCGCGTCAACGCGCTGGTGGCCGGGGGCTTTCGGACGCCGATGCTCGAGGGTGTCTTCGAGCAGGTTTCGCCGCAGGACCCCTCGGCCGCGGAAGCGGGCTTCGCACGGCTCGTTCCACTCGGGCGCATCGGGCGGCCCGAGGAGGCCGCCGACGCCGTGCTGTGGCTGTGCTCGGAAGCCTCCTCCTATGTCACCGGCCACTCGCTCATCGTCGACGGCGGGGTGACCTCGCCGTTCCGGTAGACGGGAAGGCAAGGGACCTAAGGGACAGCAGAGACACGAAGACCAGCCGAGATTGGAGCTTTCTTCCCTGCTGTCCCTGGTGTCCCTTAGGTCCCTGTCTTCACGGCGCCGTCGCCGCGCCGTCGCGCCAGAAGAAGGGCGGCAGCGGCCGGTTCTCGGGCCACTCCTCGCGCATGGTGCCGGCGTCGTAGAGCACGCCGTTCTTGACCACCCAGCGGACGCGGGCGGTGTTGTGGATGTCGGCCAGCGGGTCGCCTTCGACGATCATGAGGTCGGCGAGCTTGCCGGTCTCGATCGAGCCGAGGTCGGAGGCGAGGCCGAGCTTGTCGGCCGCGGCCAGGGTGGCAGAGCGGAGCGCTTCGGCCGGCGTCATGGCCTGACCCGGGCCCGGGACCGCGGCGCCCCCTTCGCCGGCCATCGCCCAGAGCTCCCAGTGCACCCCCAGACCCTGGAGCTGGCCGTGGGCGCCGAGCGCGACGTGGCCGCCGCGCCGGACGACCGCGGCCGCGCCCCGTGCGACGGTGGGGAAGTGGTACTCGTCCGGCGCGATCCAGGGGTGGCGCCGGCCGAGGCGGTCGAGCATGAAGTGCGGCACGAAGCGGTTGAGCCGGGGGTCGTCGTGCGGGTTCTTCTCCTGGTAGTAGTAGAGCTCGCCCCACGGCCCGCCGTAGGCGACGAGGAGCGTGGGCGTGTAATAGGTCTCCGAGCGGGTCAGGAGCTCGACGACGTCGTCGTTGAGGGCGACGGGCAGGGCGTGCTCGAAGGCGGTGAAGCCGTCGAGGGCCATGCTCAGGTCGGTGGCGAGCTCGCCGGCGCCCTCGGCGGTCATCAGCATGTGGTTCTCGCGGCAGGCCTCGGCGAGCCACATGCGCTGGTCGCGGCGCGGCTGCTGGTAGACCTTGATCATGCGCGCGCCGTAGGCTTTCATGCGCTTGACCTGGCGGCGGGCGTCCTCCTGGTCGTCGACGGCGGCGAAGATGTCCTCCTGCTGGCCGCCGTAGAGGACGTCGCCCGAGGAGTAGACCCGCGGTCCGGTCATCAGCCCGGCCTCAACCATCTCACCTTGAGCGAACACGTCGAGCGACGGGGCCGAGGGGTCGTAGACGGTGGTCACTCCGTAGGCCAGGTTGGCGATGTACTCCCACTTGGTCTCGGGGAAGAGCTCGAAGCCCGAGTAGTGCAGGTGGGCGTGGGTGTCGATGAGCCCGGGCAGGACGGTGAGCCCCTTGGCGTCGACGCGGTGCGCGCCCTCGGGGACCGCCAGCCGGCCGGCCGGGGCGACGCCGGCGATGCGGTCGCCGACCACCAGCACGTCCGCCTCCGGCAGCACCTCGTCCCCCTTCATCGTGATCACCCGGGCGCCGGCGAGGACGAGGGCGCCCCTGGGCACGGGCCGCGGCACGCTCAACTCGATGCGGAAGGCGTCCGACGCCGGCACCCGCGGCTCCTTCTCTTTCTCCTTCTCCTTGCTCTTCGCCTTGTCCTCGGCCGCGTCCTTGCCGCCTGCCTTCTCCTTCTCCGCGAGCTCCTTGCGCATCTTCTCCTCGATGAAGCGGATCGCCGCCTCCACCGGCAGGCGGTGGAGCTCGTTGCCGAGCGTCCAGGTGATGGTGCGCCCGCCGTCGGCCCAGCCGACGTAGCCGCCCGCCTCGTCCGAGAGCCGCCACACCGGTACCTCGCCCTCGGCGAGCTTCGCCTCGGGCGGCTCGGCGAGGACGATCTCCGGCAGCGCCGCCACGTAGACGTTGTCGCGCGAGGTGAAGGCGACCCAGCGGCCGTCGGGCGACGGCACGACGTCGCTCACCGCCGGGAAGCGCAGGTGGCGCTTGCGGTCGGTGCCGTCGAGGCGCACTGAGACGAGGTCGTTCTTGGGGTCGTCGGTGGGCTTCTTGCGCTCGATCGGATCGCGGAAGAAGACGCGGTCGCCGCCGGGCGACCAGAAGGCCTGGGGATGGAACTTCATGGCCTCGGCGAGATGGACGGAGGCGACGTAGTGGAGGTCGCCCCCCTCGCTCGCGATCCATTCGATGGCGAAGAACTCCTCCTCCTCGGGCTGACGGCCGCGCAGCTCGAGCCCGGAGCCGCGCACCAGCAGCAGGCGGCTGCCGTCGGGCGACCAGGATGGGTTGGCGTAGTGGCCGGCGACGCGGGTGAGGCGGGTGGGGAACGGCACCGGGCCGTCCGGCGTCGCGGGCAGGGCCGTCTTCCAGAGCTGGCCGCCGTCCTTGTCGCTCCAACTGACGTAGGCGAGGGAGCGGCCATCGGGCGAGAAGGCGGGAGCGTACTCGCGCGGCGGCAGCCCCGCGGCGTCGGTGGTCAGGCGCCGGGGAGGACCGGCTGGCTTGCCGCCGGCGAGCGGCTGCAGCCACACCCGGCCGAAGGCGTCGAAGGCGAGGAAGCGGCCGTCGGCGGACTGGCTCGTCCAGCGCAGGATGCGCGCCTCGACCGGCCCGGTGGGGACCCGGTCCGCGAACGCGACACGGGGGGCCAGCCACTGCTCGACCTGGGCGGTGAACGGGATCTCGGCGCTCTTCAGGGTGGCGAGGTCGAGCCGCCGCAGGCCGCCGCCGCCGGCGAACACGAGGGCGCTGCCGTCGGGGGTGAAGGCGTAGCCGGGCCACGCGTCCATCTGGCCGACGAAGCCCTCCTGCTGGTCGCGGTCGAGCCCGCGGGCGAGGAGGCGCTCGGCGCCGGTGGCGAGGTCGCGCTCGACGAGCACGGTGCCGGCGTCGCGGCGGCTGACGAAGACGAGCCTGGTGCCGTCGGGCGAGAGGGCGGGGCGGGCGGCGCCGCCGAAGCCGGTGGTGAGAGGCAGGCGCTCGCCGGTCTGGCGGTCGAGGCGCCAGACCTGCCACAGGCCGCCCGAGAGGTCGGGGACGTAGTCGAAGTGATGCTGGCGGGCGGCGAAATACAGGTAGCGCCCGTCCCGCGACGCCACCGGCCCCGAGGCGTCGTTGACGTCGTCGGAGGAGGTCAGCTTGATGCCGCCGCCGCCGTGCCGGTGGTACAGCCACAGCTCGACCGGCGGGATGCCGGCGCGCTTGCCATCCTCGCGGCGGCCGACGAGGTAGTCGCCATCAGGCGTCCAGACGGGGCCGCGGACGTAGGCGTCCTTGCCGGCCGTGACCGGACGCGGGTCCTTGCCGTCGGCGGCCATGACCCAGAGGTTCTCCATGCCGCCGCGGTCGCTGGTGAAGGCGATGGCCGTGCCGTCGGGCGAGAAGCGGGGCTCGGAATCCCAGGCCGGGCCGCGGGTGAGCGCCTGCGCCTCGCCGCCGCCGATCGGCAGCCGGTAGATGTCGCCGAGGAGGTCGAAGACGATCGTCTTACCGTCGGGCGAGACGTCGAGCGAGGTCCACGTGGCCTCGTGAACGGTGAAGCTCACGTGGCGGGCGTCGGCGCGGGGCCGGTTGACGTTGGCGCCGACGTCAGGGGGCTTAGCGCCCTTCGCGGCCGCGTCCTTCGTGGCCGGACGCGGCGCGGCGGCGGATATCTCGGCGACCGTCCCCAGACTGAGGGCCAGGACCAGAAGCGTGAGCTTGGCGGAAAAACGGGGCATGCAGCCTCCTCGATCGAGTAATCGGTGAAGCATACCGGAAACGGGTCCGGTCTCTTGTAAATTCTTGCTCTTCGCAGGTCAGGACCGAATGTGTGTAATGGTATTCAGCCAGGGAGCGCCGTCTTGCCTGAGAGCCTACAGCCCGCCGAGGCCGTGAACCCGCTGGAGGTGCGTGACCTTGCTGTGTGCTATCGCGGGGCGCGCGGCGAGTGGGTTCCGGCGGTGGCGGAGATCGGCTTCGCGATCGGAGCCGGCGAGGCGCTCGGCCTGCTGGGGGAGTCGGGCTGCGGCAAGACCACGACGGCGCTGGCGATCCCGGGGCTGCTGCCCGCCAACGGCCGGGTGGTGCGCGGCTCGGTGCGCCTCGCGGGACGCGAGCTGGTGGGCTTGGCGGAGCGCGAGCTTGAAGGCGTGCGCGGGGCCGGCATCGGCTTCGTCGCCCAGGAGCCGGCGCTCGCCCTCAACCCGGTGATGCGGGTGGGGGAGCAGGTGGCGGAGGTGCTGCGCGTTCATCGCCGGCTTTCGTGGCGTCGTTGCCGCGAGGCGGCGGCACGGGCCCTCGCCGAGATGCAGTTCGCCGATCCCGGCCGGATCTTCGCCTCCTACCCCCATCAGCTCAGCGGCGGCGAGCGCCAGCGGGTCACCATTGCCCGGGCTCTGATCTGCCAGCCGCCGGTGGTGATCGCCGACGAGCCCACGGCCTCTCTCGACGCGGCCGTGGCCGTGGAGGTCCTGGCGCTGCTGCGGGACCTCAAGGAGCGGCACCGGCTGGCGCTGCTCCTCATCAGCCACGACCCGCGGGTGCTGGCGGCCCTCGCCGACCGGGTGGTGGTGATGCGCGGCGGGCGCATCGTGGAGCAGGGGCCGCGCGAGGAGGTCTTTCGGCGGCCGGCCCACTCCTACACGGAGTCGCTGCTGCGGTGCCTGGGGCAGCGGGAGGAAAGGGACCTCAGGGACAGCAGGGACAGCAGAGAAAAGCAGGATACCGCCGAAACCGGGGCTTCCTCGTCCCTGGTGTCCCTGCAGTCCCTGAGGTCCCTTTCCGAGCCTCTCCTGGAGGCCCGCGGCCTGCGCAAAACGTACACGCTCCGCCGGCCGTTCGGCGCGCGGCAGGCCGTCGCCGCTCTCGCCGGCGTGGACCTTGCGGTCGACGCCGGCTCGCGGCTCGCCCTCGCCGGCCGCTCGGGGAGCGGCAAGTCGACCCTGGTTCGCTGTCTGGCCCTGCTGGAGGCGTCCGACGGGGGGGAGATCCGGCTCGGCGGGCAGGATCTGGCGTCGCTCCCCCGGCGGCGGCGGGCGGCGTTCCGGCCGCGCCTGCAGCTCGTCTTCCAGGACCCCGCGGCGGCCCTCAACCCCCGTTTCTCGGCCCTCGACACGGTCGAGGAGCCGATGCGGCTCCAAGGGGTTAAAGATCGGCGCGAGCGAGCTCTGGAGCTGATGGCCCAGGTGGGGCTGCCGGCAGCCCTGGCCTCGCGGCCGGTCCCCCGGTTGAGCGGCGGCCAGAAGCGGCGGCTCCTGCTCGCCCGGGCGCTCGCCACCCGGCCGGCGGTGCTCCTCCTCGACGAGCCGTTCACGGGGCTCGACCTGCCGCTCCAGGCGCAGATCGCCGATCTCCTGCTCGCCCTTCAGGAGTCGTACGGCTTCGCCCTCGTGCTCGTCGCGCACGACCTCGACCTGGCGGGCGCGCTGGCCGGGGAGGTCGCGGTGCTCGACGGCGGCCGGATCGTCGAGCGCGCCGCGACCGCGGACCTGCTGCGCCGGCCGCGCCACCCGGCCAGCCGCGAGCTGGTGGCGGCTGCGCGGATCCTCGGAGCCGCTGAATGAGGTATGCCGCCGCCCGGCTGGGGTATGGATTCCTGCTGCTCGCGGGGGTCTCCATCCTCTCCTTCCTGCTGGCGGACCTCTCGCCCGGCGACGCGGCGGCGGAGATGCGGCTCAACCCCCGCATCTCGCCGGGCGCGGTGGCGGCGCTGCGGGTGCGCTACGGCCTCGACCGGCCGCTGCCGGTGCGCTACGTGCGCTGGCTGCGGTCGGTGGCCTCCGGCGAGCTCGGCTGGTCGGTGGCGTATGGCGCGCCGGTGGGGCCGCTCCTCTGGCGGCGGGCGGGCAACACGCTGGTGCTCGCCGTCACGGCCATGGCCCTCGCCTGGCTCGTGGCGGTGCCCGCCGGAGTGTGGGCCGCCGCCCGGCAGGGGAGCTGGGTCGACCGCCTCGGCCTCGCCGCCAGCGCCGTCCTGCTGGCAGTCTCGGAGCTGGTGCTGGCCCTGCTGGGGCTGGCGGTGGCGGCGCGGACGGGGCTGCTGCCGGCCGGCGGCATGGCCTCGCTCGATTACGACGCCCTCGGCGGCTGGGAGCGGGCGCGCGACCTCGCCGCCCATCTGGCGCTGCCCGCGGTGGTGCTGGCGCTCTCGGCGTTCCCGGTCGTGCTGCGCCACGTCCGCGCCGCCGTGGCCGAGGCGCTGGAGTCGCCGTTCGTGCAGGCGGCGCGGGGCCACGGCATCCCCCGCCGCCGGCTGCTCTGGCGCCACGCCCTGCCGGCGGCGGCCAAGCCCCTGGTGTCGCTGCTGGGGCTCTCCATCGCCGGCCTGCTCTCGGGGTCGGTGCTGGTGGAGGTCGTCCTGAGCTGGCCCGGCCTCGGGCCGCTGCTGTTGCAGGCGATCCTCGCCCGCGACCTGCACGTGGTGGTGGGTGCGATCCTCCTCTCCAGCGTCTTCCTGGTGCTGGGCAACCTGGTGGCGGACCTGCTCCTCTACTGGGTCGACCCGCGGGTGCGCGGCGCGTGAGCCGCCGCCATAGGGTGTCGCTGGCGCTGGCGGCCGGCTTCCTGGCGCTGCTCTACGCGGCGGCGTTCGGCGCCGGGTTCCTCGCTCCCTACGGCTTCGACGAGCAGGACCGCGAGCACTCCTACGCGCCGCCGGTCCGCCTCCGCTTCCGCGACGGCGCGGGCCGGCTCCACCTGCGCCCCTTCATCCATCGCTGGGTGGAAAGGCCGGGCGTCCCGGGGGTCTACGCGGAGGACGTGACCCGGGCCTTCCCCGTCCGCTTCTTCGTGCGTACGCCGCTTGGCCGCCCGCGGCTGTTCGGAGTGGACGCGCCGGCCCGCCTCTACCTCCTGGGCACCGACCGTTTCGGCCGCGACCAGCTCTCTCGCCTCCTCTACGGGGCGCGGATCTCCCTGTTCTCGGGGCTGCTCGCCGCCATCCTCGCGGTGGGGCTGGGGCTGCTCGCCGGCGCCGCGGCCGGCTTTCGGGGCGGCTGGCTCGACCAGGTCCTGATGCGGACGAGCGAACTGTTCCTCGCCCTCCCCTGGCTCTACCTGCTGCTCGCCGTGCGCGCCGTCCTCCCCCTGGACCTCGCTCCCTCCGGCAGCTTCCTCCTCCTCGTCGCCGTGCTCGGGGCGGTGGGCTGGGCGCGGCCGGCGCGCCTCGTGCGCGGCGCGGTGCTGAGCGCCCGCGGCCGCGACTACGTGCTGGCGGCGCAGGGGTTCGGCGCCTCGGAGCTCTACGTGCTGCGCCGTCACGTGCTCCCTCAGGCGGTGGGGGTGGCGCTGACCCAGCTCGCTCTGCTGGTGCCGCAATACGTGCTGGCCGAGGTCGCCCTGTCGTTCCTCGGCCTCGGGGTCGCCGAGCCGGTGCCGAGCTGGGGGACGATGCTCGCCGAGCTCGAGCGCTACGAGGTGCTGACCTCGTATCGCTGGCTGCTCTGGCCCGCGGTGCTCCTGACGGGGGTGGTCCTGAGCTACCATACCCTGGCCGAGCACATTCGGGAGCGTCTGCAGGCCGGCGAGGTCTGAGGGAAGAAATGTCTGGAATCAGGATTGGAATCAGGAGACGGAGCTTGCTGCTGGCCGCCGGCCTCGTCGCGCTCGCGGGCTGCGGCAGCCCCGCCGGCAAGCCGGCGGCCGAGGCCGCGAAAGCCGGCGGCGAAGCGCGCCGGGGCGGACGCCTGGTGGCGGCCCTGGGCTCGGAGCCCCGGACCTTCAATCCCGTGACCGCCGTCGACGCCGCCAGCCTCGGCGTCATCCAGGCGATGACCGCCAACCTGGTCCACATCGACCGCCAGGACCAGGAGGCGCGGCCGGCCCTCGCCGAGAGCTGGAAGGTCGACGACGGCGGCCGGCGCTACACCCTGGTCCTGCGGCCGGGGCTGCGCTTCTCCGACGGCCACCCCGCCACCGCCGACGACGTGGTCTTCAGCTTTCAGGTCTATCTCGACGAGAAGGTCCAGTCGCCGCAGCGCGACCTGCTGATCGTCGGCGGCCAGCCCATCCAGGTGCGCAAGGTGGACGACCGCACGGTGGAGTTCCGGCTGGCCGCGCCTTACGGTGTCGCGGAGCGGCTGTTCGACGGCTTCGCCATCCTGCCGCGCCACCTGCTGGCCCAGGCTTATCAGGCCGGCACCCTGGCCAGCGCCTGGGGGATCGATACGCCGCCGGCGAAGCTGGCCGGCCTGGGGCCGTTCCGGCTGCGCGAGCGCCGGGCCGGCGAGCGGCTGGTGCTGGAGCGCAACCCCTTCTATTGGAAGCGGGATGCCGCCGGCGCGCCGTTGCCCTATCTCGACGAGCTGGTCTTTCTCACCGTGCCGAACGCCGACGCCCAGGCTCTGCGCTTCCAGGCCGGGGAGCTCGACGTGGCCGACCGGCTGAGCGCCGAGAGCTTCGACCGGCTGTCGCGGGACGCGGCGCGGCGCGGCCTGCGGCTGGTGGACGCCGGCCCCGGCCTCGACCTCAACTTCCTCTTCTTCAATCAGAACGACCTCGCCGGCCGTCCCCTCCCGGCGCTGCGCCGCCGCCAGGAGTGGTTCCGCCAGACGGCTTTCCGGCAGGCGGTGTCGGCGGCCATCGACCGCGACGCCCTGGTGCGCGTCGTCTACCGCGGCCGGGCGACACCGCTCAATTCCCACGAGACGCCGGGCTCCCACTGGCTCGACAAGGCGCTGCCGCCGCCGCGCCAGGCGCCGGAGGAGGCGCGCCGCCTGCTGCGGGGGGCCGGCTTCTCCTGGGACGCCGCCGGCGCCCTGCGCGACCGGGCGGGCGAGCCCGTCGGGTTCACCCTGCTGGTGGTGGCCGGCAACGCCGAGCGCGGACCCATGGCCACCCTCATCCAGGAGGACCTGCGCAAGCTCGGGATGGACGTGCGCATCGCCGCCCTGGAGCTGCAGGCGGTGCTCGACCGGCTCTTCACCTCCTACGACTACGACGCCTGCGTGCTGGGGCTCGACGGCGGCGACGCCGATCCCAACCCCTCGATGAGCATCCTGCTGTCGGACGGCAGCCATCATTTCTGGCGCCTCACCCACGGCCCCCTCGCCCCGTGGGAGACGGAGGTCGACCACCTGCTGAAGGCCCAGCTCGCCGAGCGCGACCCGGCGCAGCGCCGGCGCCTGTACGACCGGGTGCAGGAGATCGTGATGGAGCAGCGGCCGCTGATCGCCCTGGTGACCCCCAAGGTCCTGGTGGGCGCCAGGGCGGCCCTCGGCAATCTCCGGCCCGCGGTGCTCGACGACCATCTGCTCTGGAACGTCGAGGAGCTGTACTGGCGGCGGCAGCGATGATGGACGAGGTCGAAGACCGCGAAGAGGACTGGATCGGCCACCTGGCCGGCCTCGAGGACGAGGCGGCGAGCCGCGCCTTCCTCGCCGCCCGCACCGACCTCCACGGCCGGCCGGCGGTGGAGCGCCTGAGCCGGGAGCTGGTGCGCTACGCCCTGGAGGACCTGCGCCAGGCGGAGCGGCTGGCGCGGGCCGTCTCCTGGCTGGCGGAGGCGGTGGGCGACGACGTCTGCCGCGCCCTGGCGGCGAAGAGCCAGGGGCACGCCGCTTACCTGACCGGCCGCTACGAGGAGGCCCGCGCCCACTACCGCGCCGCGGTGGACCGCTTCCTCGCCGTGGGGGCCGAGGTCGAGGCCGCCGTCGTCCTCAGCAGCTCGCTCCAGACCTCGAGCTATCTCGGGCTGTTCCGCGAGGCCCTGGAGGACGCGCGGCAGGCCCGGGAGGTCTTCGCCCGGCACGGCGACCGGCTGCTGCTCGCCCGCCTCGCCAGCAACGAGGGGAACATCCTCGTCCGCCAGGACCGCCACGCCGAGGCCCAGGAGCTCTTCCGCGGCGCGCTGGCGGAGCTGCGGCAGATCGGCGACCCCCAGGACCTGGTGGCGGTGCTCACCAACATCGGCGTCTGCGCCATCGAGCTGCACGACTTCAAGGCGGCGCTCGCGGCCTACCGCGAGCTCAGCGCCCACTGCGAGCGTCACGGCATGGCGCTCGCCGCCGCCCAGGCGGACTACAACATCGCCTACCTGCACTACCAGCGCGGCGAGTACACGCGGGCGCTGGAGATGTACCAGCGCAGCCGGGCGTGGAGCCTGGAGGCCGGCGATCCCTACGAGCTGGCGCTGTGCGACCTCGATCAGGCCGAGATCTACCTCGAGCTCAACCTCACCGAGGAGGGGGAGCGGCTCTCCCAGCTCGCCTTCGCCGCCTTCGAGGAGCTCGCCATGCCGTACGAGGGCGCCAAGACGGTCGCCTTCCTGGCCATCGCCGCTCACCAGCAGGGGCGCGACTTCCAGGCGCTGCGGCTGTTCGACGACGCGCGCCAGCGCTTCGTGGCACAGGAGAACCGCGTCTGGCCGGCGGCGATCGACCTCTACCAGGCGCTGATCCTGCACGACGCGGGGCGCTCGCCCGAAGCGCGGCGCCTGGCCGAGCGGGCGCGCGAGCTCTTCCAGGCCGCCCGGCAGGAGGCGCGGGCGGCGCTGTGCGACGTGCTGCTGGCCCGCATCGAGCTGCGGATGGGCCAGCCGCTGGCGGCCCGCGAGCGCTGCCGGGAGGCGCTCCAGCGCCTGGAGGCGCTCGACATCCCCGCTTCCAGCGCCAAGGCCTGGTCCGTCCTCGGCCAGGCCGAGGAGGCCCTGGGCGACCGCGAGGCGGCCCTCGCCGCCTACCGCGCCGCCCACGGCCTGCTGGAGAGCCTGCGCACCCACCTGCATCGCGAGGAGCTCAAGATCGCCTTCTTCCGCGACAAGCTCGAGCTCTATCAGAGCCTGGTGGCGATCACCCTCAGCGGCGACGCGGCGGCGTCCGGGAACCAGCGCGAGGACCAGCGCGACGCCTTCACTTATATCGAGCAGGCCAAATCGCGCAGCCTGGCCGACCTCATCGCCTTCCGCGCCCAGTCGCTGCCGCCGTCGCGCTCCACCCAGAGCGAGCTGGTCGACCGCATGCGGCGGCTGCGCGACGAGCTGAACTGGTACTACCGGCAGATCGACGTCCACGAGCTGCAGGCGCCGCCCGGCCCCGAGGGGGGCAGCGCTGCCGCCCGTGCGCGCATCGACGAGCTGCGGCGCCTCAGCCGCGACCAGGAGGCGAAGCTGCTCGAGACCCTCGGCGAGCTGCGCACGGCCGACGCCGAGTTCGGCTCGCTGCAGACCGCGGCGACGCTCGACGCCGGCGAGATCCAGGCCGCCATCCCGCCCGGCTGCCTGCTCGTCGAGTACTATGAGGCCCGCGGCACGATCTACGTCGCCCTCGTCGCTCCCGGCCGGCTCGCGGTGCGGCCGATCACCACCGGGCTGCGGGTGCGCGAGGTGCAGCGGCTGCTCCAGTTCCAGCTTTCGAAGTTTCGGCTCGGCACCGACTACTGCCGCACCTTCGCCGCCCAGATCCATGCCGCGACGCGCGCCCATTTGAGCGAGCTCTACGCCGAGCTGCTGGCGCCGGTAGAAGAGCTGCTCGCGGGCTTCGAGCACCTGGTGGTGATCCCCCACGGCTCGCTGCACTACCTGCCCTTCCACGCCCTCCACGACGGCGAGCGGTATCTGATCGACCGCTTCACCCTCTCCTACGCCCCGAGTGCCAGCGTCTTCGCCCTGTGCTGCGCGCGTGAGGCTGCCGCCGGGCGGGGCTCGCTGATCCTCGGCATCCCCGACCGGCTGACCCCCAGCATCCTCGACGAGGTGCGGGCGGTGGCCGCGACGCTGCCAGGCTGCGAGCTCCTGCTCGCCGAGGAGGCCACCGAGGAGCAATTGCGCGTCCTGGGCGCTGACGCCCGGCTGGTGCACATCGCCACCCACGGCTTCTTCCGCCAGGACAACCCCATGTTCTCCGCCATCCAGCTCGGCGGCTCGCGGCTGACGCTGTTCGACCTCTATCAGCTCGAGCTCGGCTCCGAGCTGGTGGTGCTGAGCGGCTGCGGCACCGGGCTCAACGTGGTCGAGAGCGGCGACGAGCTGATCGGTCTCACCCGCGGGCTGCTCTACGCCGGCGCCCACTCGGCGATGGTCACCCTGTGGGACGTGCACGACCGCAGCACGGCCGAGTTCATGTCCGCCTTCTACCGCCAGCTCTCGCGGCGGCCCAACCTGGCCCTGGCCGCCCGGCTCGCCATGCAGGAGCTGCGCGAGACCTATCCTCATCCCTACTACTGGGCTCCCTTCGTCCTCGTCGGCAAGCCTTTCGAGATCGATCCGCCGGCTCAACAATCTGACGCTTCTGTGCTAAAGTTTCCGCGGCTTTCGTAGAAATTTCTCTGCCGGCAGACCGGCAGGGCCGGGGTCTCCAGGGGGGAGTGCGCCTCGGAGCCGGAGAGGCGGGGTTTCGGAAGCAGGTATGAAGTTTGCTTCAGAGATGACCCGCCGTAAGTTTCAGCAGTCTGCAGCTCGGAATTCTGTCGTTCTCACACGGGGTGGCGGGCGAGTGTTCGCAACGAGAGCAGAGGGATGATGAGACTCACCACGCGATTTGCAGGGTTGCTGTTGGGGCTCGGCCTCGCGGCGCGAGCCGGGGCGGCCCCGCTCAAGGACGTCAAGAGACCGGCCACCAACGATTTCATTCTGCGCGCTGCCGCCGCCGAGGCGGATGCCGTCGCGCAACGCCACGGGATGCAGGTCGTGGCGCGGCTGGCGGCATCCCCGGACGGCGACGGCCGCTCGGTGGTGCTGGTGCGGGCCGCGCCGGGCGCCGCCCCCGAGGCCGTGCTCCAGGAGGTGCGCGGCGGCGAGCCGGGCGTCCTCGACATCGAGGCGGTCGTCCTCGCCTCTCTGCCCGAGACGGGGAGCGAGGTCAAGCTCGACCAGCGCACGCGCGCCATCCTCGGGGCGGTCGCGGACCGCACCGAGACGGCGTTGGGCACGCAGCGGCTGTGGACCGCCTACGTGCGGCAGCCGGCCGCCGACCTGCTGCGGCTGGCGGAGGCGAATCAGTCGTACCTCGGCGCCGGCGTGGTGGCGGTCATCGACACCGGCGTCGACCCCACGCACCCGGTGCTGCGCGACGCCCTCGTGCCCGGCTATGACTTCACCCGCGATCAGCCGGGGACGGCTTCGGAGTGGGACGACCTGCTCGACCAGCGCACGCGGGCGATCCTCGGCCAGCAGGCGGGCACGCCGCTCGCCGGCGCCTCGGGCACCCGGCTGGGCGCCGCGGCGACGGTGATCCTGAACAGCTCCTCGTCCCAGATCGACCCCGCGACGGTGCCGCCCGACTTCGGGCACGGCACCATGGTGGCCGGCGTCATCCACCGCGTCGCGCCGGGGGCGAAGATCATGCCGCTCAAGGCGTTCAACGCCAACGGCGAGGCCAGCCTGTTCGACGTCGTGCAGGCCATCTATTACGCCGTCGACCACGGCGCGAAGGTCGTCAACATGAGCTTCAGCGTCGGCGCCTTCTCGGCGGAGCTGCTGCGGGCGGTCAACTACGCGGCGCGCAAGGGCGTCACCTGCGTCGCCTCGGCGGGCAACGACGGCCAGCAGACGATCGTCTATCCCGCCGCCCTGGGCGATGCCATCGGCGTCGCCTCGACGACCGTGCGGGACTACCTGAGCGACTTCTCGAACGCCGGCGGCGACCTCGTCACGCTGGCGGCGCCCGGCGAGGACGTCATCACCACCTATCCGGGAGGCGGCTGGGCGATGGTCTCGGGCACCTCCTTCTCCGCGCCCTGGGTCAGCGGCGCGGTCGCCCTCTTCGTGGACAAGAACCACGCCGCCCAGCAGCCGTCGCGGACCAACTACTTCCTCGCCGTCGACGCGCTGGCCCACTCGCTGCCCGTGCACGGCGCCGGTCACGCGCTCAGCGGCCGTGGACGGCTGGACGTCAAGCAGGCGCTGGACGGACTGGAGACCCCCTGATGCGAGCTTTCACCCGGCGGCCGGCCTCCCTCCTCCTGATCCTGGCGCTGATCCTCGGGCTGCCGGCGGCGGCCCGGCAGGCGCCCCGGCCCGCGACCAACGACTTCCTGGTGCGAGGCTCCGCCTCCTGCATGGACGACCTGGTGCGGCGCAACGGCGTGCAGGTGATCCGGGCGCTCGTCGCCTCGCCTGACGCCCTGGGCAACAACGTCTACCTGGTGCGGGCGCCGCAGGGCATGACGGCCGATGCGGTGATCCAGGACGCCTCCCTGGCCCCGGATCCCGACGTCGCGGGCATCGAGCCGGCGCTGCTCGCCGCCCTGCCCGAGACCTACCAGGGGCTGAGGCTCGAGCAGCGCACGCGGGCGATCCTCGGCGCGGTCGTGCAGGCGTCGCGGCTGGTGCCGCCCGGCGCCGCCATCGACTCCTACTGGCTCGGGCCGGTCGCCGACCGCCAGATCGCCAACGGCAAGACGGCGCAGCTCACCTTCACCTTCCAGAATCCGCCGAGCCAGAACCCGGCCGATTACAGCCTGTCGCTCGGCTTCGCCGAGGGGACGTCGCCGGCTGCGGCCGTGCGCCAGATCCTCGCCGTCCACGGCGGCGACGTGAGCTTCCAGGTCGCCAACGGCAGCGGCCAGCTCGTCACCCTGAGCCGCATCGCGCTGCGCTGGCCGGCCGCCAACGGGCGGATCACGGGCGTGCGCCTCGCCGGCCGCGACCTCATCGACACGGTCGTCGAGGTCCCCTTCGGGACCAACCCGGACGGCACGGCGCGCCTGGTCTGGCGGGCCTACGTCCAGCAGCCGGCGGCGGCGGTGCTGCGCGTCGACGAAGCGACGCGGTCCGTCCGTGGGGCGGGAGCCGTCGTCGCCGTCATCGACTCGGGCGTCGATCCCGACCACCCGCTGCTGCGCAACGCCCTGCTGCCCGGCTACGACTTCACCCGCAGCCAGTCCGGCGCCTCGGAGTGGAACGACGTGCTCGACCAGCGCACGCGGGCCATCCTCGGCCAGCGGACGCGGGCCATCCTCGGCGCCGACCAGGTGACGGCGCTCAACGCCTCGACTCTCGCGGTGCTCGAATCCACGCAGACCGGCCAGCTCGATCCCGCAGCCGTGCCGCCGGCCTTTGGCCACGGCACCATGGTGGCGGGCGTCATCCATCGCGTCGCACCGGAGGCGAAGATCCTCCCCCTCAAGGCCTTCGACGGCAGCGGCAGCGGCCAGGTCGCCGACGTCATCCGCGCCATCTACTACGCCGTGGACCAGGGCGTGACGGCGATCAACATGAGCTTCAGCGTCGAGGACTTCTCGCCGGAGCTGATGCGGGCGCTCAACTACGCGGCGGACCACGGCGTCGCCTGCATCGCGTCCGCCGGCAACGACGGGCTTCAGGTCCTCGTCTACCCGGCGGCCCTGGGCAACATCCTGGGCGTGGCCTCGACCACCGCCGACGACCACCTGAGCCTGTTCTCGAACTACGGCCGCGATCTGGTGACCATCGCGGCGCCCGGCGAGGACATCGTGACCTCCTATCCCGGCGGCGGCTGGGCGCTCGCCTCCGGCACGTCCTTCTCGGCCCCCTGGATCAGCGGCATCACGGCGGTCTTCGCCAGCCAGGGGAACGGGAACGGGGAGCAGGAGGGAGAGCATAAGAGGGAGAACAAGGGGGACGGGCAGCCGGTCACCACCGACTTCTACCGGGCGAGCGCCTCGCTCTCCCACGCCGTGCCGGTGGTGGGGAGTCCGGACGGCGCCGCCGGCTTCGGGCGGGCCGACTTCGCGCAGGCGATGCAGAACATGGCCGGCGGGCTCCACTACGACCTTCCGGCTCGCGCGGACTACTCGATCGCCCTCACCTTCGCGGGTGGCTGCGTGGCCACCTACCCGCCGCCCCCGGCGGACTCGGGCTGCGCTGTCCAGCCGCGCACCCAGCTCGGGTTCACGGATCGTACGGTGACCTGGCAGATCACCAACACCGGGTCCGCGGCGATCCTGCTCGACCACCTCGACCTCCAGTGGCCCACCGGCAACGGCAGCTTCAAGTCGTTGCGGTGGAACGACAGGAAGATCGATAAGAGAGCCCCGGCGCCCGCGCTGCAGTTACGCTTCGACCCCGGGAGCGGGCCCCGGCTCGACCCCGGCCAGACCATCGTCCTGAGCTTCGAGTTCGACTCCACGCCTCTGACTTCATAGCCGGGAAAGGACGAGATGGAAACCTTCGACAGCAAGACGATCGCGGCGCTGACACGCCTTCCCGCGCGGCTCGTTCTCGATACCGGCGAGTCCCCCCTGGCCGAGGGAGTCCGGCGGCGGGACGTCACCAGCCGCCATCTCCTCTATCAGGCGGAAGATCTGTATCTTGACCTGCGGCTGGAGCCGGACCTCCGCGCCGGCCGGGCGGCGCTGGTGGGACAACTCGTGGACCTGCGGGATCCGGCGCGGCCGGTGCCCCCGGCGCCGGTCCTGCTGCTGAGCGAGGACGAGGTCTTGACGCAGACCCGCACCAACGACTTCGGTGAATTCCAGATGGACCTCGCGCCGCACCGGTCGCTGCGCCTCTGTCTGGCGCTCGACGGCGGGCGCCTGGTCGAGGTACCGATCGACCACAGCCTGGTGGTGCGCCGCCCGGAGAGCGAGGAGACGGCGTGATTCAGCTCGACAAACAGCTCCCCTGGCTCCTCCACACGGCGGCGCCCAGGACCGGCGGCGAGGTTGCTCCCGCACTGCGGGTCAAGCAGCTCGAGTCCGAGCTGAGCCGGATGACCTCGGCCCTGGTCTGCAGCCTGACCACCATCCTCGACCTGACCGAGCTCCACACCGGCGTCCACGGCACGCGGCTGGCGGAGTGGGCGGTGCGCGTCGCGCAGCAGCTCGGCCTCGACGACCGGGAGCTGCGGGACGTCGAGATCGCCTCCCTGCTCCACGACATCGGCAAGGTGGGGGTGCCGCAGCAGATCCTGCAGAAGCCCGGGAAGCTGACGCCGGAAGAGTACGAAGAGGTCAAGAAGCACCCCGACTACGGCTGGGCCATCCTGCGCCTGCTGCCCGGCTTCGAGCGGGTGAGCCTCTTCGTGCTGCATCATCACGAGCGGATCGACGGCCACGGCTATCCGAGCGGGCTGAAGGGCGACGAGATCCCGCTCGGCGCGCGCATCGTCGCCGTCGTCGACGCCTTCGACGTGATGATGTCCGGCCGGTCCTACCGCGACGCCTTGCCCATCGAGGAGGCGTTCCGCCGCCTCAACGTCGCCCGTGGCACGCAGTTCGATGCCCGCATCGTCGACCTGTTCGTGCAGATCGCTCTCGCCCACCTGCCCGAAGTCTCCCGTATCACCGGGCCGGCCTGAACCTTACTTCACCAGCTTGTAGCAGGCGTGCAGCAGCTCCATGGGGACGTCCCCCTGGTAGGGGCCGCGGACGATCGTTCCCGTCGTCGTGATCGTTACCGGAATCGAGTCCGGCATGTTGTGACGGAGCCGGAAGACGAAGCCGGAGGGCGTCGAGGTGGAGCAAGGACTGTTCAGATAGGGGCCGGGGACGATGAGGGTGCGAGAGCCGTCCTCCGAATCCACGGTCACGTAGGTGTGCTGCGCCACGCTGCCGGCCCGGCTGTAGTTGATCACCGTGTAGATCATCCCCGTTTCGGCGGGCGGGGTGTAACTGGCGTTGGAGGGCCTGGTGGCGGCGGACCTGGCGGCCCAGGCGACCGCGGTCGCCGAAGTCAGAAGGATCAGTACGATCGCGGCGGAGAGGTGAGACTTGCGCATGGTTGGCCTCCTCGGAAGTTCGAGCTGCTGCTGTTCCCGGTTTGTCTCAGGTGCATTTTCCGTTCCACCGTCAGAAACCGAAGTAGCGGACGAGGTTGAAGCCGAGCCGGACGTCCCGCGTCTCGAAGTCCGCGGCGGAGTCGCCGCCCAGCATCTGGTCCACGGTGGTGGCGCGCGAGTTGCCGAAGACGATCTTGAAGATGTGGCCGCCCACCTGCTTGGACAGCGCGGCGTGCCAGGCGGTGCGGCTGGCGTCGAGGCTGTGGTTGCGAGGGACCGCCTCCACCTCCACGAGGTAGTCGTGAGGCAGGGGGAAGGTGAGGCCCACCGGGACGTTGAAGGTGTTGCGGAGCTGCGGGGTATCCCTCACCCAGGAGGGTGACAGGAGAAGGTTCACTCCCGGGACGATCTGCCGCGCCAGGAGGAGTTGGAAAAAGGGGCGGCCCGGATCTTGGACACCGGGCCGCCGGAGGAGGTCGGCGCCTGCCCGCAGGGATATGGTGACAGGCAACCGTGGAGCTTGTTCGAAGATCAGGAATTTGCTGGCGATTTCGAAGTCTTCCTGGAAGGAGGCGCGATAGAGCGAGAGGTCGAGCTTGCGGGTGAGGCCCACGCCGATCCCGATTCCCACGTCCGAGCCGCTGTCCAGCCCCCAGAGGTCGTGCGAGTCGCCCTTCTGGACGGCTTCCTGGAAGCGGTGGGTGAACAGCACCTCCAGCTTGCGCGCTCCCACCGGATAGGGGGTCGCGCCGTTCACCAGCCGCGTGCCCAGGGAGTCGCGGCGGATGGGGTCGTACGGTCCGCTCGGCAGATCCTCCTGGGCCGCGGCAGGGAGCGCCGTCCACGACAGGACGACAAGGACGAAGAGGACGGTCAGGACGCGCAGCGCGGGAGCCATGATTCGCAATTCCATCGTCCTCAGTTCCTCGGCGCGCCGGCGCGGATCCAGCCGGCGATGCCGTCGATCTGGGCTTGGGTCAGGAAGGGCGGGCCATCCTGCGGCATGCGCTGCCCGCTGATGGACGGATCGCCCCGCAGCTTCAGGATCAGGTAGCTGCGCTCGGGGCTGCCCGGCTCCACCCGGGCGAGGGAGCCGTGCTCGGAGGCGGGGTGGCCGACCAGCAGGCCGTAGCTCTGGCCGGCGTCGAGCACCAGGCCTTCCGAGGCGGTGGCGGCGGCGTGGCACCCCGCCTTGGCGCAGGTCGGGGTGAAGATCTCCTGCTGGATCTGGGAGAAGGTGAACGCCGCCCCTCCTCCCGACGCGGCCGGCGGCTCGGTGGGGGACTTCACCGTGCCGCAGCCCGCGAGGAGGAGCAGGGCGACGCCGGCCGCCGATCTAGGGGCACGTCGCGAAGGCATCGACGTCCTGCACCGGAGGAGCGCTCGTGTTGAGCGGGTTGAAGTACACCTTCACCTTGCCGGTCTGGGTGTCCGTCACGGTGGTGGTGAATTCGACGTTGGTGGTCGCGGCAAAGAATACCCAGTAGTGATTGAAGGGTGCGACGCAGGCGTTGAGCACCTTGATCAGCATCTCGATGTTGGACGGGGCGAAGAAGTAGAACAGCCCCGAGTCGGGAGCCGAGGGGATGGGCACGGTCTGGCCATGGCCGGTGTTGTCCGCCGTGCGCCAGTCGAGCTCGACCTTGAAGCGGCCGTTGTTGACGCACAGGGTGGTGGCTCCGGCCACGCAGGGCCCAGGCACGGCGTCGGTCGCGTCGCTGGCCTCGTTGGTGTAGGCGGAGAACGCGCTGCTCGCGCCGGTGGCGCGGACGCGGAAGAAGTAGAGCTTGGCCGCGTCGAGGCCGGTCGCCGTGAAGGTCGTGACGTTGGGCCCCACGGTGCCGACCTCCTGGTAGGTGCCGCTCGGGCTCCTGCGTTCGATGCTGAAGCCGGTTTCGGTGCTGGCGTTGTCCGTCCAGGCGAGGTCGATCTCGGAGGTGGAGTGCGTCGTGGCGGTCAGGTGGGTGGGCGCGGCCGGCGGCCCGCCGCTTGGGCCGGGATTGTCGTTGTCCAGGATCGACAGGGTGGCGGTCGGCTGGTCCAGGGTCGCGCCGCCCGTGGGGTTCGAGAGCGCGAGGAGGATGGTCTCGGCGGGCTCCTGGATCGTGTCGTTGACGATCGTCACCTTGAAGGTCTTGCTGCCGCTGTCGCCGTCGGCCCAGGTGAGGGTGCCGCTGGCGGCCGTGAAGTCCTGGCCCGCCGTGGCCGTGCCGGCCGCCGCGCTGTAGCCGACGGCGACGGCGCCGTCGGAGCCGTTGACGCGCTGCACGGTGATGGTGGCCTGTCCCACCGCCTCGCTGACGCTGGAGCTCGCCTGCGAGAAGCGGAAAGCCCCGGGCTTCGGGTCGGGCGGCGGCGGGGTCGTGGCCGTCACGTGAATGGTGCCGGACATGCCGGCCCCGGGGGAGCCGTGTTGCTCACAGTAGTATCCGAAGGTGCCCGCCGCATTGAAGGTATGGGTGAACGTCCAGGCGTCGCTCGACACCGTGGTGCCGAAGCTGCTGTCATCGGCGAGCACGTTGTGAAATCCGCCGGCGTTGTGCCACCTCACCGTGTCGCCGACATGGATGTCGAGGGTATTGGGGGTGAAGACGGTGTTCACCCCACCCACCGCGACGTCGAAGGTGGTGCCCCAGGTCGGGGCGGCGAGGAGAGTGGCGAGCACCACGAGGAGCCAGACGAGCGACGGGGTACTGCGGTGGGGCATGAAAACGTCTCCTCCAGAAAAGGGCCAGGCTGCGGCGTGGCCAGGATTCATTGATAACCTTTGTCCGGCGGTGGCGAGTTTTCGCCCACCCGGACCGAGCCCTTCATGTTGCAGCAGTCCTTGTGCGTCGTGCACGAGTAGTTGTAAGTGGCGTTTACGTCGGTGAACTTGCGCTGGAAGGTCATTCCGGCCGCGGTGAAGACGAAGCCGCTGTCGAACTTGCCACCGGTGTCCGTCACCGTGTGGGTGGTGAGGCTTCCCGACTTCAGGACCCACTGCACCGTGTCGCCCGGGTTGATGGTGACCGAGCGCGGATCGTAGGTATCGTCGCTGATGGTGACGACGACGGTCTTCCCGCCGGTGGGCTCGGTCGGCGAGGAGGAGCCGCTGCCCCCGCCGCCGCACGCCCAAACGAGCAGGACGGTCATCAGGATCGCGGCCAGCGCCAACGCCGTTCTCGGGATGCGGGACATCGGGGAATCTCCTTTCAATCGATGCGAAAGCTCAGTCCGGAACCGAGTCTCGGGAGAGTCAGTCCCCGGATCGGCGGAAAAGGTTCTTGGCAGCTCGTTGAACCTTCCCGCCCGTTTCCGAGACATACTCTTCGCATGCCGCCGGACGACGAGCTCGCGCTGCTGAGACGGGTGGCCGCGAAAGACCGCAAGGCCTTCGAGGCGCTCTACCATCTCTATTACCGCCGCCTGTTCGGCTACGTGTTGAAGCTCGCCCGCAAGGCGGACATGGTGGAGGAGGTGGTCAACGACGTCATGCTGGCCATCTGGAGCCACGCGCCGCAGTTCGACGGCCGCTCGCGTCCGTCGACGTGGATCTTCGGCATCGCCTACCACAAGGCGCTGAAGGCGCTGGCGCGGCGGCCGCCGGAGGCGGCGGACGGGGCGGAGGGCCCCGAGCCGGTGGCCGAGGGCGAGCCGGAGAGCCTGGCGGCGCGGCGGGAGCTGGCGACGGTGCTGGGACGGGCCCTGTGCTCCCTGTCGCCGGAGCAGCGGGCGGTGGTGGAGCTGACCTATTACTACGGGCTTGCTTATGCGGAGATCGCCGAGATCGTGGGCTGCCCCGTGAACACCGTGAAGACGCGGATGTTCCACGCCCGGCGCCGCTTGAAAGAACTGCTGCCGGAGCTGGGCGTGTCGAGTCATGCAGGTTAGGAGGGGATGATGAACGAACGCGAAGACCGTGACGAGCGGAGCCATCAACGGGTCTGGGAGCTGCTCCCCTGGTACGTCAACGGCACCCTTGCCGGCCAGGACCGGGAGCGGGTCGAGGATCACATGGCCGGGTGCCGCCGCTGCCAGGGCGAGGTCGAGTCCTGCCGGCGCACGGCCGCGGCGATCAAGGGACTGGGCGATGTGGCCCCCTCGCCGCATCCGGTGCAGCTCCAGCGGATGCTGGCGCGCATCGACGAGGCGGAGCGGCACGAGTGGCAGGAGCGGCGGGAGGAAGGCGCCGCCGTGCGGTTCGGCGCGCCGCTGCGCGCGTTGATCGCGGCCACGCCGCGGCCGCTGCGCGGGGCGCTGCTGGCCCAGGTGGCGGTCATCGTCCTGCTGGTCGGCGTGCTGGTCTGGGGCGAGCTGCACTCGGGCGCCTCAGGCACTTCAGGCATTTCATCGTTGCCGCCGGTTTCCTACCAGACGCTGTCCGACCCGGCTCCGGCGCCGGTGCCGGGTGGCACGGTCGCCCTGCACCTGATGTTCTCCCCCCGGGCCACGGAGAAGCAGATCCGCGAGCTGCTGCTGAACGTCCACGGCGAGATCACGGCCGGCCCCTCGCCCATCGGCATCTACACGGTGGAGGTCTCGGCGGCGGGCCATCCCGTCTCCGCCGTCCTTGCCTTCTTACGTTCGGAGCCGGTGGTGACCTTCGCCGAGCCGGCGGCCGGGGGCAGGCCCGTCAGGGGAGATCGATGACGAGCCTGCGGCACCGGGACGCCGGGGCGCTCCTCCTTCTTCTTCTCCTGCTGCCGGGCTGCGCCGGCGTCACCCCGGGGCCGCCGGCGAGCGGCGCCGATCCCGAGGCTGCGGCGGCGGCCGCTGCGGCCCAGGGCGATCCGGCCCAGCAGGTGATGGTCACCTATCATGCGGCGCCGCCGTGGATCTGGGCGCAGACCACGACGGAGCTGGCGCAGAGCTACCAGTTGCGTGTCGTGTTCTCTTGGACGATGGCCTCGATCGGCGAGCACTGCGTGGTCTTCCAGGTGCCGCGCGGGCGGTCGGCGCGCGACATGGTCCACCGGCTCGCCTCCCATCCCCGGGTCAGCCTGGCGCAGACCCTCTCGACCTTCGAGACCCAGGCGGCCGACAATCCCTACGCCCGCCTCCAGCACGGCTCGCAGGCCCTCCACGTCGACCAGGCCCACCGGCTGGCCACCGGCAAGGGGGTGCGCGTGGCGGTGATCGACACCGGGGTCGATTTCGACCATCCCGAGCTGCGGATGCGAGTGGTCAAGAACATGTCCCACAACTTCGTCGACGTGCGCGAAGGGACGTTCGCCGACGACATCCACGGCACGGCGGTGGCCGGTGTGATCGCCGCCTCGCCCAACAGCGACGTCGGCATGGTGGGGGTGGCGCCGGGAGCGGAGATCCACGCCCTCAAGGCGTGCTGGCCGCGGACGCCCGGGTCGCGCGAAGCGGCGTGCAACAGCTACACGCTGGCCAAGGCCGTGGATACCGCCATCAAGCAGGGGGCCCAGGTGATGAACTTCAGCCTCGCCGGGCCTGAGGATCCGATCCTGGGCAAACTGGTGGGAGCCGCCCTGTCGCGCGGCATCGTGGTGGTGGCCGCCGACGGCGGCGCGCCGGGCCGCTCCTTCCCTGCCAGCTACAAGGGGGTGCTCGGCGTGCTGGGCAGCGACGACCTGAAGGGGGAGGTGGCGCGGCCCGCCGCGCGCACCACCTCGTGGCTGGCGGCGCCGGCGATCGACATCCTCTCGACCGCTCCCCACAACTCCTACGATTTCTTCTCCGGCAGCTCGCTCGCCGCCGCCGAGGTCACGGGCATCGCCGCGCTGCTGCTCGAGAAGAACCCCAAGCTGACCCCGGCCCAGATCCGGGAGATCCTGCAGAAGACCTCCCACCCCCTCGGCTTCCCGCCGGGTCTGCCCGACCCGCCCGTGGCCCAGGCCGACGCCTGCGCCGCCGTGGCGAGCCTGGCGGGTGGGGAGGGGTGCTCGTAACCCTTAATTCCTCGCGGGAGAGCGACGGAGCTCGTCAGCCGGTGACCTGGCGCATGTCCTGGGAAAGGCAGAACCGCGTCCGTCCATAGAGGAGGCGGAGGGTGCCGGACGTCTGCAATCTTTCAGGAAACGTGGTAAATTGGGAACCTATCATCAGGAGCGATCACGGAATCGATCAACGCAAATAAAGCAATAGAGACACGGAGAAATATATGCCTCGCATGACGGGCAAGGTGTCGGAGCGGCAACGGAACGCGTTTGCCAAGCTCCGGCTCTTGGGCAGCTTCGCGCTCAGCTTCGTGCTCATCCTCGGGGTCTATTACTTTTTCTACGTGGAGAAGAAGTCGAGCTATCTGGTCAGCCGCAATTTCAGGTTCCTGGCGACCATGGGAGAGCAGGTCAAGGGTTCGCTCAGCAGCCAGAACAAGGTCCTGGAAAACCTGACCAAGAAAAACGAGTTCGTCCAGGTTCTCAAGTTGGACCCCGCGGCCGACCTGGACCCTAAAAGCCGACAAAAGCGGCGGGACATCCTCGAGTCATTGGCCCCCTTGTTCGAGGAGGTCCACGCCGATCCGGACAAGAACGATCCTGCCTCCAAACAGCCGGCGGCGCCAGACTCCCAGCCCTACGAGCTCAAGCTGAAAAACAGTGATTACGTTCTGGATTTCTCTTCCCCCTTGCCGCCCGCCGCCGACAAGCATCTCCATGGCACGATCTCCCTGGCGAAGTTGCTCGACCCTCTGCTGCGCCCAGGCGATGCCTTCGACAGCGTTCTCCTCGCCGATGAAGAGGGGAAGGTCTTCTATCAGAAGGGCGCCCCTGACCTCGGCACGGCGCACCTGGCAGCGCTCCTCGATACGGACGAGCGACGCCGGTCGGCGGCCGGCGTCGACAGGGAAGGTAAGAAAGAGAAGCGCCCGGGCGAGGCGGCTGAGGATCACCGGCTCTCTCTCTTCAGCGCCAGCGACTACGGGGACGTGAGGTTGAGCGGGCGGGAGTACCGGCTGTTCGTTGAGCCGGTGATCCTCCCCATCTGGGAAAAGCAGGGGGCCCAGGGCCCCCCGGAGGTGGATCATCGGGACGATCGCCATCTCTGGTTGGTATGCGGCTTGGCGCCTAAGCGGAACCTCTTCTACCAGAGCTTCGCCGTCTCCTCCGCTCTGGTCGGCTCCATCCTGGGCCTGCTGGCCCTCACAATCCTCAGTTGGCCTTTCGTGAAGCTGAGCCTTCTCGGCGACCGTCAGCGGGTCCACGTCTTTGACGTCCTGCTGTTGGGAGTCTGCAGCCTTCTGGGGGTCGCGGTGCTGACCCTGTTCTTCTGCGATGTCTCTGCCTACGAGAGTCTACGCAGCATCTCGGAGAGTCAGATCCAGCGGCTGGCCGACGCGATCGAGGTTAATCTGCGTCAGGAGATAGCCCGGGGGTACAGGCAACTCAGCGCGTTGGAAGAGGCGAAGATCACTCTGGGTTCCGACGAGCCTGAGCAGGCCAACATGCTCTCGAAGTTCACGGTGTACCCCTTCGCCGACACCTTCATGGTGCTCGATGATTTCGGAATGCAGAGGCGCAAGTGGTCCACCGGCATCGTGGTTCCACCCAAAATCCCGGTGGACTTCAGGGAGTACTTCAAGCGCTCCCGGCAAGGTGAGACCTGGCAGATCCACGATCCGAGCGACCAGGGTTTCGTGGGCCCGTTCGTACTCCAGTCGACGGTGGGGCTGACCGATGGCTCGCGGGCCGGGGTGATCGCCAAGCCCGCGCAGCCCGGCAGAGGCTATTCCGTCCTTGCCCTCTCCCTTCCCATGATCTCGGTGATCGAGCCCGTACTGCCGCCCGGCTTTGAGTTCGCCGTCATCGACAACGACACGGGGCAGGTGCAGTTCCACTCGGATAAGCAGCGCAACCTGACGGAGAACTTCTTCGTCGAGACGGATCAGGACCGGCGGCTGCGGGCCGCGGTCTTCGCCCGTCGCCCCGAGATGCTCAGCATCCGGTACTGGGGCGAGGACTACCTGGCGCGAGTAACGCCGGTCAAGGGTATGCCGTGGACCGTGGTGGCGCTGCGCGATCAGCGCATGTTGCGGGCGGTGAACGTGGACTGGATTACAGCGGCCGCTCTGTTCGTCGGGTTCTATCTGGGAACCGTCGCCCTGGTCCTCGCCCTCTTCGCCATCGCGCGGCCGGCCTACCGGGCACCCTGGCTCTGGCCCGACCCCGCCCGCGCCCGGGACTATCTCCAACTCGCAACCGGCTTGGGCCTCCTCGCCGTCGCCTTCGCCTGGATCATCCAGCTTTCCCGTGGGGAGGCGCTCCTCTGGGCCGGTGTCCTCGTGCCGACCGTCGCATGGATCCTCGCATTCCGTAAGCTGGGAACATCGGGCAACCCCAAGCGTATCGCCCTGGGAGTGGGGCTGCTTTGCCTGCTGTTTCTCTTCGGCTCCGTAGCGGATAGTGGAACCGAACCCTGGCAGGCCTTCGGCTCCTCTTTCCTGATCCTGGCCGGCTGCATCGTGGCGCTCCTTCCCCTTGATGACAAGGTACTGCGGGGGGAGCGTTCCAAGCGTCTCCGCCAGGTCCGGGTCCTCGCCACCCATACCTATCCGGCTGCGGGCGTCCTGCTCCTCGTCCTCACCGCCGCCCTCCCTACCTGGAGCTTCTTCAAGGTCGCGCACGACTTGAAGTTCGAGAACTTGGTGAAGCACGGTCAATTGCGGCTCCTCAAGTCCCTCGAGCAGCGGGAGAGCCGGGCTCGCCGCGAATACAGCGATCGGCGAGGTGATTCCAAAGGAGGCCTTTTCGCGAAACGCCTGGCGCTCAGTCCCGGCAAAGAGACCCCTCTGGCGGGGCTGGACGTCTATACCGAGCCCTTCTTCGATACCCGAGTCGACCTGCCTTGCCCGGCGGGGGCCGGCGCCTGTGGGAAGTGGTGGGTGGAGCGGATGCAGCCCGGCATCCGCGATGTCCTCAAGTGCACCGGCAAGCCTTCGCGGGACCTCTTCTCGGTGGTGGTCGAAGGCTTCCTGCCCCCCTCCTCGGAGTACGCGCGGGAGATGCACGAGCTCCTGCACGACGGAGCGGCCGACAGCGCCTGGCACTGGCACGAGGTGCAGGGTGATCGCCTCGTTCTCCACGCGCCGGGCGACTCCCGCGCCGGCCAGATCCGGCTGGTGAGCCGCCGGGACGGCTCTGCTCCGCAGGAGACCCCTGCTGGTAGGGGCGCCACCCGGGTGAGCAAGGCCGGTTTCGCACTTTTCGCTGAAGACCTCGGCTGGAGCCGGCACCTCCTCGTACTCGCGCTCACCACCTTGATCATCGTCGTGATCGCCCTCGTCGCCCTCTTCTACGTGGTCCTTTTCGTATCGCGCAAGGTCTTCCTGCTGGACGTCCGCGAGCCCCTCTGGTCCGCCAAGCAGGGAGACCTCCAGGCGACCATGGGGAGCAACCTTTTCCTGATCAGCCGCAAGGAAATCTGGAAGCTCGACGAAAGCAAATTTTTCATTCTCCACTTCAAAGACCTCGAAGGCGATCGGTCCGCCTGGGTCCGCCGCCGCCTGGAGCGCATCGGGTCGCTGCCTGATCGCAACATCCTGGTGAAGGGTTTCGAATACAAGATCGAGGACGAGGCTTTCAATGAGGTCAAGTTGGGATTCTTGGAGGATCTGCTGCAGGACGATCAGGGGACGGTCGTCGTGCTGTCCACGGTGAGCCCTTTTGCCCAGGAGAGGCCGCGCGAGTCATGGAGCCGGATAGGGGCGTCGGTGCGGGTCAGCGCCGATCTCAAGGAGAGATGGCATGATCTCCTTGCCTCGTTCACCCTGATCGATCTCGACCTGCGGGCGTCTGTGGACGCGAGCCAGAGCCAAGCCCAGGAATCAGGATGGGTGGCTGCCCTGCTCTGGCAGGAGAGCGGGAACGACCCCTTCCTGCGGCAGATCGCGGCGGACCTCACCCGCCAGAGCGCGGGCATGGACCGGCAGCAGCTCCTGGAGGAGTTCGAGGAGCGGGCGGAGAGCCGCTATCGAGCTCTGTGGGCGAGTTGTTCGCGCGATGAGCAGGTGGTGCTGGAGCATCTCGCCGAGGAGGGATTCGTCAACGAGAAAAATCGGCGGCTGGTCCGGCGGCTGATGGTCCGCGGATTGATTGAGCGCGCGCCGAACCTCCGCCTGTTCAACGAGACCTTCCGGCGGTTCGTGGCGTCTTCGAACTGTAAGAGTGAGGTCCTCAACCTGGAGCGGCGCGCCGAGCCGAGCGCGTGGGACCGTTTCCGGTGGCCCTTCTTCGTTGGCCTCTCGGCGGCGATTGCGTTTTTCTTCGCCACCCAGCAGGCACTCTTTGAAGGCACGATGGCTACTGTCACCGGTCTTGCGGCCGGCCTTCCGGCCCTAGTGAAGCTCCTCGGCCTGTTCGGCGGGAGCCGGACGAACGAACGCTCCGGCGTTGCGCACTAGTCGTGTCCGATCTGAATCGTCCACTGCGACCGGCTGGACGCTCCGGCGGGCACACGCCGCGACCAGGTGGTCGCCGTGGCCCAGTAAGGTGCGCTCGCAGCCGTTCCCGCTGCGGCAGCAGTCACTGCTGCCCTGGCAGCGGTCATTGCTGCCGGGACAGCGGTCGCTGCTGCCGAGCCTTGCACGGTGATCGCCAGGGACAGTTCAGCATCCGGATCAACGACCAGTGGCGTATCTGTTTTCGTTGGTCCGAAGGCGACGCCTATGAAGTCGAGACTACGGACTACCACTAGAGGTTAAGACAATATGGGCAAAAAGCTTCCGCCTGGTTTCACTCTATAAAGGAGACTCGACGATGAAACTGCTCATTGCTGCCCTGGCGCTAAGCTTGACCGTCTTTGGACAAACCGCCTTCGCCTTCGAATCATGTGTGACCGGGTGCTGGACCAGTGAACCCTGCTATGACGGCTATTGCGAGGATACGGGCCAGTTGGTGGGCTGCGGCGATTTGTGGGCGATCGTGCAGGAGTGCCGTCCGTACAGTCTGGCTGCTGTCGCGCAGGCGTCAAGCAGCAATTCGGGGAGACAGGGGAGTGACGTGGGAACGGAGAAGATGGGATTCGGGCCGAGCTTCAAACGGAAGCTCATTGCGCCCAACCCGACCGGCGTCGACCTCGTTCAGAGTAGCTGCTGGGCACGGTGACGGACTCGGGGCTGAGTCGGCGTCTCATGGCGTACCTCCAAGAGGCCATACTACCAAACAGCCTACGGCGGCAGCACGATCAGCACCGTCGGCGTCTCCGGCAGCGCCAACCGGAGATAGAACCACCCGATGCCCGCGAGGCCCACCATCAGGCCGGGAACTTCGACGCTGCCGTAGGTGCCGCAGGGCCAGGGGCGCTTCTGGGCGTGATGGGTCTCGAGGCCGCGCAGGCCGATGTCCTCGGCGCGGCTGCGCCAGTCGGGATTACCGAGCCGCTCGGCGCCGAAGAGGAGCACGTCGCTGTTGCCGCCCAGACCGTGGCAGAGGGAGTAGTTGGTCTGGCTCAGCTCGGTGCCTCCCAGCACGTTGGTGTAAGTCGTCGCGAGCGCCGTCTCGGCCTCGGTGCGGTAGACGTCGTCGCCCAGGATCTCCCAGGCCCGCAGGCGCGATAGGGCCAGCCCCGGCGCGCCGTGGCACCAGGCGGTCATGAAAGAAGGGCCGTCCTTGGGGCCGCCCGACAGCTCGGGATCGCGCAGGTCGGGCCAGTTGCCGCGCTCCGGGTCGAAATGGTGGCGCTCGTAGCGGAAGGCCTCCTCGCCCGCCTGCCGGAAGCGCTCCTCGCCCGTGGCCCGCCAGAGCTCGAGGAGCGACCAGCCCATGCCGCCGGCGCCATGGGAGAAGCCGGTGAGGTTGCCCCGCAGCCGCGAGCCGGGCTGGCCGTAGTCTCCCCAGGACCAGCCGATCTCCGAACGGACGGCGGTCGCGATCAGGTGATCGCCCAGCCGGACCGCGCCGTCGATCAGCGAGGCCGGGCCGCCCAGCGCGCGCTGGACGAAGAGCAGGGAGGGGATGGCTCCGGCCGCTCCGGCGAGGACGTCTACGCCGTCACTCGGTACACCGCCGCCGGCCACTTGGGCCAGCAGGGCCAGAGCCGGCTCGCGCAGCGAATCGTCCTCAGCCAGTCCGAGCAGGGCCGCGCCCTCCAGGGTCGCCTGGGCGACGCCGGTCCAGCCGCTGTAGTAGCCGAGCCTCGTCGGCGGCTCGACCTCCTCGGCGCGGGCGAGGGCGTGGCGCAGGGCCCCCAGCGCCGTTCGCCGGAAGGCCCGCTCGCCGGTGACGGCGTGGAGCCGGGCGAGGAACAGGCCGATGCCGCTGGTGCCGCTGTAGAGCTCCGGCCCGTAGGCGCGATGGACCTGGCGCCAGCGGCCACCGAGCGACTCCATGGAGAAGCCGATCCAGTTGCAGCGCTCGCCAGCCCACAGGGCGTCGCGACAGATCCGCGTACCCAGGGAGACGGCGGCCTCCAGGAAACGTCCGCGGTCACCCTCGGGAGCCGGCGCGACGGCGGGGCGGGCCGATCGGATCGATCCTGAGCCGTTCGTAAGGCCAGGGGGAGCGGCGTAGACGTCCAGCGAGCCGGCGTTCAGATAGAGATAGTCAGGGTCGGCGCCGGCCTCGGCCAGCCGCTTGCGGGTCTCGGCCAGCAGCTCCTCCGGCGGCAGGCCGCCGCGCAGGAAGGCGCTCCAGCACGACTCCGCGAGCACGCGGCAGCGGTGCTGGCCGAAGCTCTCGCCGTTTCCCGGGTCCTCGGCGATGCCCACCCCGGGAGCGAGGCGGAGGGCGAAGAGGGGGACCTCCTCGTCCAGGTGCGGGCACAGCTCGGGGTAGACGTCGCACAGCAGGTCGGCGAAGACGGGGAAGGACCGCTTCGCCAGGTAGAGCACGGCCACGTCCGTGCGCACGTACTCGCCCGGCAGCACCGCGCATTTCAACCGGAAGGGGACCTGAAACCGGTTCAGCCGCTCCGTCAGCAGCTCCACCAGCCGCGGCGCGCCCTCCAGCCGCACGTTCCAATAGGCGCGGACGAGGCCGAGGGCGGCGCCGTCGTCCTCCGGCGTCTCGCCGAAGGAGTAGTAGAAGCCGGGCTGCAGCGAGGCGGACTCCTTGGGATAGAACAGGCTGATCTGGGCGCCCACCCGTGGTCGCGCGCCGGGACCGTCCTTGCTCAGGAACTGGCCGGGCCACAGCGAGCGCACGGCGCCCGCCCGCTGCGCCGTCACCTGGCCGCCGGAGTGGACCTCGGTGATCGTCCACCCCTCCTCCCAGCGGTCGCGGCCGGCGTTGGCGATCGACAGCTCCGCGGCCAGGCCCTCGTCCACGGGCGAGAGGGCGGGCGGGTCCGCCGCCGGCAGCGGCGGCCGGAAGGGCCGGCTGTAGACGTAGCGATACAGGGCGCCCCCCAGATAGCCGACGAGCGGTGGCTCGGCGGCCTCCTTGGCGCCCGGCCCGGGCACGGGCGAGGGGGGGACCGCGAAGCTCTTGCCGCCGAGCGTGAAGCCATGGGGCGAGTCGATGCGGACCGCCGCCAGGACGTCCGCCAGCGTGAGCTGCGTGGAATGCGCGCCGGTGCTCATGCTCTACAGCCCCGCCAGCTCGCGGACGGCGGCCGCGGGATCGTGCAGGATGTTCATGCTCATCTGGAGCTGACAGAGCCCCTGCGGCGTCATGTGCTGCGACTGCTGGATCGCCTCATAGGCTGTCTGCACCATGCGGGCGGCACCGCAGGCCATGCAGCGTTCGAGCATCCAGCGGGCGGACTTGCCGGCCAGCCGGCGGGCCTGGACGTAGCGGTTCCAGAAGGCGGCGAGCGCCGCCTGCATGTCCTCGGCGCGGAAGGGGGAGCGCGCGGCGGCGTCGCCGAGCGAGATCCCCGGTCCGAGAGGGAGGGTGAAGATCCAGAAGCTGATATAGGCCTGGAAGATGGCGCCGGTGTCCCAGCACTCGTCGCCCAGGTCGGCCATCTCCCAGTCGATCATCCGCAGCTCCACGGGATCGTCGTCGTTGACTCGGCAGAGGATGAGGTTCTCCCACTTGACGTCGCCATGGACGAGCATGCGCGGCTTCCAGCTCCGGCGCAGGTTGTCGAGGGCGGAGGTCAGCGCGGGATACTCCTGGAGGATGGCCATGAGCTGCACGTTGCCCTGGCTCATCTGGCTCAGGTACTGCGGGTGGGTCTGGTGGATGTTGAGGATCCACGGCACCTGGCGATCGAACAGGCCGAGCGCCTCGAGCTGCGGCTGGAACCGCTCGGCTTCGAGGTGGAAGGCGCCGAGCCGCTCGCCCTGGAGCTCGGCCATGACCGTGGGAAAGCTCTGCACGCGCACGTGATACTCCCACAGGCTCTCGGCGTTGGGGAGCAGTTCGAGGACGAGCAGGCCGCGGGCGGCGTCCCAGCGGTGCAGTCTGGGCAGCAGCGCCGCGAGCCCGGCCAGGTGCGGGTTGCGCGCCGCCAGGTCGTAGCAGGCCGCCTCGCGCTCCAGGGTGCGGAGATAGGCGGGCGAGCGGTTGGGCGCCTGCTTGAGGAAGAAGCCCGGGGAGCGCCGGCGCAGCACCTTCAGATTGCGGTTGCGGCTGGACTGATCGAGGACCATGAAATCCCCGTCCACCGCCGACTCCACGGTCATCAGGCGGTGCTCGGCAAGATAATGGAGGACGTTTTCTGAATTGACGAGCGCCATTCGAAGGTCTCTTGAGATTCGCGCGGAATAAGGGCCCGGCCACCCGGGACGGGAGGCCGGGCCGCGGGCTTCAGGAGCTCTTCCCGCCGCTGTCCGAAGTGCCGCCGGCCTTGCCACTGCCGGAACCGCTGCCTCCGGAGCCGCTACCGCCGGAGCCGCCGCTGCCGGAGCCGCCACCCTTCGGGCTCTCCTCAGGAGGTGGCGGGGGGCAGCCGCCGCAGGTATGGATGCCGCCGCATTGAGTCGGTCCGAGGCAGGTGATGGGGCCACAGGTGTGGATGCCACCGCACTGGGTGGGTCCGCCACAGGTGATCTGGCAAGTGGCACCGCAGGTATGGACGCCGCCGCACTGGGTGACCGGGCCACAGGTGAGGCCGCCGCAGGTCGGATGGCAGGTCACACCGCAGGTGTGAATGCCGCCGCACTGCGTCGGTCCACCACAGGTCGGATGGCAGGTGACGCCGCAGGTGTGAATGCCGCCGCACTGGGTGGGTCCGCCACAGGTGATCTGGCAGGTGGCGCCGCAGGTGTGGATACCGCCGCATTGCGTCGGTCCACCGCAGGTCGGATGGCAGGTGGCTCCGCAGGTGTGAATGCCGCCGCATTGGGTCGGTCCGCCACAGGTCGGCTGGCAGGTGACGCCGCAGGTGTGGATACCACCGCACTGGGTGGGTCCACCACAGGTGATCAGGCAGGTGGCGCCGCAGGTGTGGATGCCACCGCAGATCGAGACCCCGCCGATGGTGACGTCAGGGTTGCAGAAGGGGGTGCCACAGGTGTGAATACCGCCGCAGTGCGTGGGACCGCCCGCGGTGACGGCGGCGTTCGGATTGGGGCAGCCGGCGCCGCAGGTGTGGATGCCGCCGCACTGGGTCGGTCCGCCGCAGGTGATGGGTCCGCAGGTTTGAATGCCGCCGCAGTGGGTGGGTCCGCCGCAGGTGATCGGTCCACAGGTGTGGACGCCGGCGCAATGGGTGATGCCGCCGGCCGTCACCTTGGTCGATTCGGCCTCAGGGCCGCAGCCTTGCCCGCAGGTGTGGACGCCGCCGCAGTGGGTGTGGCCGCCGGCCGTGACCTTGGCCGCGCCCTCGGCCTCGGGGCCGCAGCCCTGTCCGCAGGTGTGAATGCCGCCGCAATGGGTGGGGCCGCCCGCCGTGGCGGCGGCCCCCTCGTTACAGAGGTGCTGGGTCAGCGGACCTTCCATGTACTTGGTGAATGAGCTCACGTGTCTCGTCCCTCCCGGGTCTTGATCGGTTGATGAGGTGCTCTGCCTCCCTCGTGGGGGACAGCCTGAATCTTCGCTCCCTGGGACTGCCAACCGCGCTCCCCAGTGGACGACGGCGGGGCTCGAGCTCGCTCAGACATTGCGGACCGCCGGCAAGCGGAACGGCCTGCTCGAAGGCGGAAACTCTCAACGCTTCAAAAACATGTTATGGCTCGGGTCGCCCTGCGTCAACGCTCGCGCCCCGGGCTTTCTGGAATCCTGACGTGAAGCGACGCAACCTTCAGCTCCTCGTGACATTCCAAGTCTCATGCCACTCCCGGACGACGACCGGTATGCCATTGCGGGACAGTAGCTTACGCAGATTCCTGGAGAGGCTCGCCGAGGCCGCGCCGGCGCCAGGGGAGGTGGACTGACACGTCGGTGACATGCCGGCGACGATGCTGACACGTCAGGGTAAGGGATAGGAGCCTGCGCGGCAGAAAGCAGGGACAACAGGGACTTCAGGGACGGCAGGGACTTCAGGGACAATGAAAATTTAGTCGAGCCTGGGAGATTTTTCGTCCCTAGTGTCCCTGGTGTCCCTGCTGTCCCTGTCTTCGGTTTGCTGCCCGCGCCCCTGGTCTGCCGCGCTACGGTCTCCAAGGTTTCTACTTTCCCACCATCTGCTCCCGCACCAGCTCCGCATACAGCCCGCCGCGCGCCAGCAGCTCGTCATGCGTCCCCTGCTCGGCGATGCGGCCGCCGGCGAGGACGAGGATGAGGCCGGCGTTCTTGATCGTGCTCAGGCGGTGGGCGATGACGATGCGGGTGCAGTCGAGGGCTTCGAGCTCGGCCTGGATCTTCGCCTCGGTCAACGCGTCGAGCGCGCTGGTGGCCTCGTCGAGCAGGAGGATGCGCGGCCGCTGGGCGAGAGCGCGCGCGATGGCCAGACGCTGGCGCTGGCCGCCGGAGAGCCCGGCCCCCCCTTCGGCCACCAGGGTCTCGTAGCCCATGGGCAGGGCCACGATCTCATCGTGCAGGTGCGCCTGCTTCGCCGCCTCCACGATGCGATGGAGCGGCAGCGCCGGATCGCCGAGCGCAATGTTGCTGCGGATGCTGCCCGCCAGCAGGCCCGGCTGCTGCGGCACGATGCCGATCTGCCGGCGCACCGAGCGCAGGTCGAGCGCCGCGAGGTCGGCGCCGTCGAAGAGGACTCGCCCCTCGGTCGGCCGGTGCAGGCCCAGCAGCAGGTGGGCGAGCGTCGTCTTGCCCGCTCCCGAGGCGCCGACCAGGGCCACGAAGGCGCCGGGCGGGATCTCCACCGAGACCTCCCGCAGCACCGGCGGCAGGTAGGGTCCGTAGCGAAAGCTCACGGCGTCGACGGTGATCCGCCCCTGGAGGGCACCGGCCGCGGGCGCGCTCCCCGGCTCCTGCTCGCGCGGCATCTCCAGGATGTCGTCGATGCGGTCGAGATAGCTCCCCAGGAGCTGCACCTGGAAGGCGGTCTGCACGAGCTGCGTCAGCGGCTCCAGGAAGCCCACGGCCAGGGCATTGATCGCCAGCATGGTGCCGAGCGTGAGATCGCCGGCCAGCACCCGCCAGGCGCCGAGGACCAGCACGAGCAGCGGCGAGCCCACGGCGAGCGCTCCCAGGCTCGAATCCACCAGCGCCTGTAGCCGGCCGCGCGCCAGCGCGGCGTTGAGCACCCGCGCGAAGAGGTTCGACCAGTGGGCCAGGGCCCGCGGCTCGGCGCCGATCGCCTTGTAGGTCTCGATGCCGGACAGGAGTTGGGCCTGGAACGCGTTCGCCTCCGCCTCGGCCTCCAGCGACTCGGCCGTCAGGTCGCGGTAGCGCCGGCGGTTGAGGAGGAAGAGGCCGACCCGCGCGAGCCCCAGTCCGAGGACGACGAGCCCGAGCCGCCAGTCGGCCGCCAGGATCAGCACCAGGTAGGCGAGCACCAAGGCGCCGTCGAGCGCGCCGGAGAGGACTCCCGAGGTCAGGATCTCCCGCACCATGGCGTTGCTGTTGAGGCGCAGCAGGAGGTCGCCCACCGTCCGCGTCTCGAAGAAGGAGAAGGGGAGGGCCGTCAGGTGCTCCAGGAAGTCGGCGGTCATCCTGCCGTCCACCGCCGTGCGCAGACGCAGCAGCAGCCGGGAGCGGACCAGGGAGGCCAGGAGCTGGGCGCCGACCAGCGCCGCCATCCCCGCCGCCGTCACCGCCAGCAGCCGATAGGCCGATCGCGGTACCACGCGGTCGACGACCACGGCCAGCAGCAGCGGCACCGCCAGCGCCAGCAGCCGGACGAGGACGGAGGTGAGCAGGATGCGCCCCAGCAGCCCGGAGCCGGTGATCGCCCGCAGGTAGCGCCGCACGCTCGACGGCCGGCGCGCCAGCTCGCGCGGCGCGAAGGCCTCCCCCTTTTCGAAGAGCAGGGCGACGCCGGTGAAGCTGCGGTCGAGCTCCTGGCGCGACACCCGGCGCCGCCCCCAGGCCGGATCGACGATCCACGCGCCGCCCTTGCCGTCCGGGCGATCGAGGACGACGAAGTGATTGAACCGCCAGTGGAGGACCGAGCCGCGCGGCAGGAGACCCAGGGCCTCGACCTCGTCGATCCGCACGCCGCGCCCCCGCAGCCCGTAGGCGGACGCCGCCTGGAGGAGCGCCGCGGCGTGCGCGCCGTAGAGGGTGACCCCCATCCGCTGCCGCACCTCTTCGAGGCGGACCTCGCGGCCGTGCCAGCCGAGCACCATGGCGAGGCACGCCGCGCCGCAGTCCGCGACCGCGGTCTGCTGGACGAGAGGGATGGGGCGGACCCGCCGCCAGAGGCCCCTCACCCCTGTCCCCTCTCCCACCGCCCTCCCCCCGACCGGGAGAGGGGGACCCGGTTGGGGCGATCTTGCTTTTCTCCCTCTTCTCCCGGTTGGGGGGAGGGCGATGGGAGAAGAGGGCCGGGGTGATGAGGGGGCCCCCACCACCTCCCCCTCCTCCCCCAGCCCCTTCGCCTGCTGTGCCAGGGCCGCGGGACGATAGGTGATCTCCCCCTGCGGCGCCGCGTCGCCGGCCAGTCTCTCCGCCAGCGCGAAGGCGTGGAGGTGGGGGGCGACCTGCCAGGCGAGGGCCGCGAGCCGCTCCGCGTCCGCCGCCGAGAACGGCGGGCGCTCCGGGGCGCGCTGCACGGCGAGCACGGCCAGGGGGCGGCCGTCCGGCCCCGCGGCCGGGGTGGCGAGGAAGCGCTCGTCGCCGGGGCGGCCGGCCGGCAGCTCGGCGCCGGGATCGCAGAGCCGGCAGACCGCGCGGTCGGCGCCGGTGAGCTGGCGGGCGATCTCCCCGATCGCCGCCGCCAGCTCGCGGGGGTCCCGCTGGACGGCGGCGCGCCCGGCCGCTTCGAGGAGCAGCGCGGCGGCGCGATCACTGGCCTCGGGCGGGCTCACGAGACGGGCGGCTCGAGCAGGAGGACGGATGGCACCCGCTCCGGCGCGGCCAGCCGCAGCAGCCCGTAGCCGATGCCCGCGAGGCCGGTCATCAGCCCGGGGACCTCCACCTCGCCGGGGAGGCCGCACCGCCAGCCGTGCTCAGCGATGTTGGCGAGGACGAAGGTGATGATGCCGTCCAGCTCGGCGCGCCAGCGTCCCGGATCGTCGAGCACCGCGGCGGCTTGGAGGAAGATCTCGGCGTTGCCGAGGTCGCCGTGGCAGAGGCAGTGGCTGCGGTCGAAGCCGCCGTCCCGGGTCGACTCCAGGGCGGTCAGGGCTTCGGCGCGCAAGGCCGGGTCCTCGACGTGGTGCAAAGCCCGCAGGCGCGCCAGGCCGACGCCGGGGGCGCCGTGACACCAGGCCATCATGAAGATGTTGTCGCCCACCTGCTGGGCGAGCCGGAGCTGGTCGAACTCCCGCACGTCCCGCCAGTTGCGCTGCTCCGGGACGTAGAGGCCCCGCTCGTACTCGAAGGCGTCGAGGGCGGTCTGGCGGAAGCGCCCGTCGCGCGTCGCGGATTCCAGCTCCAGGAGAGCCCAGGCGATGCCCGAGGCGCCGTGGGCGAAGCCCGCCAGCGGCTGCGAGGCGAAGGCCGACGACGAGCGCCAGCCGGTGCCGCGCGCCATGGGCTGCGCCTGCCGCAGCAGGTGCTCGCCGCAGGCCACGGCCGCGGCCAGCGTGCGGTCGGCCGGCTCCGTCCGGTGGAAGGCGAGCAGGCCGGCGAGGCAGCCGGCGGTGCCGTTGAGGACGTCGAACAGGGCATCCTTCGCGATCAGCTCCGGCAGCCGCTCCACGATGCGGTGCGCCTCGTCCAGGAGCTCGCGGTCGTCCCACAGACGGCCGAGATGGGAGAGCGCCCAAAGCAGGCCGCCCCAGCCGTCGTAGCCGCCGACGGAGGTGAGGACTCCCTTCAGGGTCTCCCACTCGCGCCACAGCGTCCGCCAGCCGGCGCGGGCGAGCTGCCGGTGGCGATCCTCGCCCGTGATCTCGGCGAGGTAGGAGAGGAAGACCGCCACGCCCGGCAGCCCGCTGTAGAGATCGCTGCCCAGGGGGCGCAGGTGCCAGTCGCGCCCCAGGAGCGAGCGCAGGCCGATCCAGGTGGCGTCCCGGGAGCCCCGGAGGGCGAGGGTCGCGAGCCGGTCTCCCACCGCGACGGCGGCGGCGAGGAGACGGTCGCGGCCAGCCGCATCGTCCAAGGCGGTCGCAGACGCCGCCGGCAGCTCGGCGGCCGGCGTGTACTCGTCCTCGACGCCGGTGAGATTGACGTGATGGGCGGCGAGAGAGGCACGGATGAACCACACCTGCTTCGCGAGGTCCTCCTCGCCGAGCGCGGCGAGGCGTTCGCGGACGAGCTCCAGCCCCGACCGCTCGAAGAAGTCCGGCCAGCGCTCGCCGCCGGCGCCCACGAGGTCGCGCGAGCCGAGCCGCGAGCTGAACAGGGGGATGTCCGCCGCGTGCAGCTCCCGGCGCTCGGCCGCCACCACCGCCTCGATGGCGGGAGACTCCGCGACCCCCTGCCAGAGGTGGTCGAAGTGGCGGTCGCGCTCCAGCGCGTCGCGCAGCAGGAAGGGGTGAAAGCTCTCCTGGAGAAGAAGGGCGTAGGTGCGCGTCGGCCGCAGCAGCACCCGGATCTCGTCCTCCGCCATGCGGGCGACCGGCCCGCCGGCGGCGAGCAGCTCGCCGCGGTGGGCCCAGAGCAGCCGGTAGAGGCGGGAGAAGCCGTCGATCAGCTCCTCGACGTAGTCGTTGACGTCGATCTCCCGGCCGTCCAGCCGCGGGCGGTTCTCGGCGGCTGCCATCGGGAGCTGCTGGCGCTGGAGCTGCATCTCGTCCGTGCCCCGCGCCTCCCAGAGCGGGAAACGGTCGGGGGTGAGCTGGCCGTCCGGCGAGCCGAGGCCCGAGAGGTCGATGCCGCCGCCGGCGCCGCCCCAGAACCGCTGCGGCAGCAGGCCGATGCGCAGCACCGACGCGCCCAGGATCTGGTTGGCCACCCAGTCCGCCCCCGTGTCGGGCGGGGAGGGCACACGCGGCTGGACGATCGATTCGAGATCGATCAGCAGCGGGTGCTCCCCGGCGGCGATCAGGTTTTCGTAATGGATGTCGGTGGCGTCGAGAGTGTAGAGCAGGGCGAGGTAGCCGCCCATCCGCTGATAGAAATGGACGACCTCCTCGCGTGTCTCGCAGGGGAAAGGCGCGGCGAACTCCATCCAGCCGTAGGCGTCGCGGGCGAGCACGCCGAGACGCCGGAAGCCCGGCGCGAAGCCGCGCTCGCCGATCCAGCCCAGGAGGTCCTGGAAATGGGCGGCGACCCGCATCGGCCGCGGTTTATAGACCAGGCGCCAGCCGGAGGAGAAAGTCAGCAGGCAGACCGTGCGCCCGCCGCGGTGGCGGTCGCCGGCGCCGGTGGCCGCCTCGGTCAGGGGGCCCGGATCCTCCGCCGGCCCGAAGGCCGCCAGGATCTCGTCCCAGTCCGCGGCCAGCCGGCTCAGCAGCTCGACGCCGGCGTCGGCGAACCAGCCGATGCGCACCGCGAGCTGGCGGGCGAGCACCGGGTAGGTGCGGAGGATGGCGAGCGCCTCCTCGGGGCGGCCGAGCCGCTCGACGAAGGCGGCGAAGCGCTCCTCCGGCGTCTCGCCGGCGATGCGCCCTTCGAGCCGGGCCACGTTCAGCTCCAGCACGGCGGCGCGGGTGATCGTCCACCGGAGCTGATTGGCGAGCCCGGAGAGGAGGAGCGGTCCGACCGTGGCGGGATCGAACGGCAGCGGCCGGCTCGCGGCGGCGCGGCCCGCGATCAGCCCGGAGGCCGCCGCGGCCAGCCGGCGCTCGGCCTGCTGGATGAAGGGCGCGGCCAGCGCCGTGAGGCGGACCTCTGCCTCCTTCAGGGCCTCGACGGAGAAGGGCAGGGGTGCGCCGGGAGAGGCGAGGCGGAACGCCTCCTCCAACTCCCGCAGCCACGCGGGGGAGATTCCGTCGCGCTCCACGCGCCCGGCGAGGGCGGCGGGCGGCTCGTCGAGCAGTGCGAGGAGCCCCGCCTCGTCCAGGCCGTCCCGGCTCAGGCGGCGGGGAAAGAAGCCGTCGCGGTCGAAAGGCGGCTGCGTCCGCCACCGCTCCAGCTTCTTGCGGGCGCGCTCGCCCACGGGCGTCGCCGGGGCCGGCCGCTCCCGCAGCGCGGCCCGCTCTTCCAGGGTGAGGGCGGCGGCAAATTCGGCGAGAGAAAGGGTCAACTGGACCTCCTTGAGAGCGTGGCCGCGCCGCGGGTCCGCGACTCCCGCGGCACGGCCGTCAGAGCGAGTCGAGCGAGCCTAGCAGCAACAGAGCGGACGGGTGCCGGAAGAGCAGCTATTGCAGCAATCCGAGCAACAACTGACGGCGCAGGAGGTGCCGCCCGCCACGGTGGTCAGCGCGTCCTGGCTGAGCTCGATCATGCCCACCGGGTTCGCCGGCAGCAGAGCCCGCTGCTCGTCGCTGAGATCGAAGAAGTAGTCGGCGTCACGCCAGGCACGAATGATTTCTTCGTTCTTCATGGTCGTTGTCTCCTTGTCAAAGGATTTCGGGTTGGACGAAAAGGAGCCCCTCGCGTTCCCCCGCCGCGGGAGGGCCGGTCGAAAGGCTCCGGGGTACGCCATCGAATCGGAGTTTCCAGCGGTCAGGAGCCGGAGGTGAACCAGCCCCCCATCCAAGGTGGAATGATCCCTTTCAGCATCGAGTAGCTGATCATCCGGCCCAGGTTCTCGGAATCGCGGTTGACGAGCGCCAGCACGTCCTCGAAAGGAGTGCTCTCGCGGTTGTCGATCTTGAAGGTCTTGAAGAAGTCGGCGTCGGGCACCGAGGCCACCGCCTTGCGGGCATGCTCGAACGACTTCCTGAGCATATCGATCACCTTCGCCTTTTCGAGCTTGCCCTGGTCGAGGTAATTGCCGCAGAGCGTCAGCTCCTCCGGCGGCTTGACGCCCCAGCTCTCGGGCTGGGCGAAGTTGGCGCGCGCGGTGTGGAGGAACATCTCGCCGGCCGAGCGCATCTTCTCGTTCGGCCGCCAGTCGTAGGTCTCGGGAGGCAGGCCCTCGGCGATGGCGACCATCATCTTCTGGGTCTCGCCGAGTTGGTGAATCAACTGCTCCTTGGCGAACGCGCTGGGGGACGTGGCGGACGTGATGGGGGGCTCAGGGGCGGCGGCCAGCGCCGGCCGGGCTGCGAGACCGGCGGCGAGCGTCAGGCAGAGGGTCAGCAAACATCGGACTTCTCTCAATGCGTCCATCCTCCATGCGACGGCGAGCTTTGCGCCGTCTACATAGTCCGGTGCCTGAACCCCCCGCGGGAGGGACAGAGGATGGGGATCGGCGGGACGCGGCGGCGTCAGTGGTTCAGCGGGTACTCGTTGATCCAGTGGAAGCCGCGGCTGATGAGCAGGAAATCCGATTTGTCCACCCGCCGCAGCGTGGCCCGGACCTTCCGGCCGTCGAACATCCCCTCCATGGCCACGAGCCCCGGACCGGTCTGCGTGTAGGAGAGGGTGGACTTCCATTTCGGATCGTCGGTCCTGGTCAGCATAATGACGTTCGTCCTGGGCTTTTCCTTGAAGCTGAAACGCCGGCGGGATTCGTTCATGGACTGGATGCCCATCCTGCCGATGCGATCGAAGATCACCCGGTGCCACCGGATGGGGTCGTTGACCAGCGGCGGCAAGGTCTTCCCGTCGGCCTCGAACTGGTCGACGTCCCAGATGCCGCGCAGCGCCGCCCGCGGCGCCAGGTCGCCGTAGGTCTTGCGGCCATCCCAGGCTTGATAGAAACACAGGCCGGCGAAGCCCACGACGAAAATCGTCCGCACGGCCAGCGCGCCGCGGTCCAGCCACCTCCTGGCAAAGAGCCGGGGAAACTCGACGGGTTCCGCCGAGCGGTTGAGCACGAAGAAGTGGGCGAGCCGCCGCAGCTCGGGCAGGCACAGGAAGACGGCCATGGCGAGCAGGTGCAGCGAGTACAGCTTGACGGGTACGTCGTAGCTGAAGTTGAGCATCACGATGTTGCTGAGGACGGCGATGCTCAACAGCGCTCCCAGCAGCAAGGTGCGGCGGGTGGTGAGCAGCAGGCCACCGAGGAATTCGCCGAGGCCGGTGAAGACGTTGTAGCTTGCGGAAAACCCCATGAACGTCCACAGCAGCCCCATGGGAGACTGGTCGCCGATCGGCTGCAGCAGACGGTCGAGCGACGGGCTGGGGAACTGAGACTTGATGATCTTGATCGCGCCGTACGACATCATCGCCGTGGCAAGCGAGAAGCGGACGTAGATCCGCAGCCAGTCGTAGAGCCGCGTGTATTGCGTCCGTCTGCGGTCGAGAACCGACCAGATCAGCGCCACCGCCGCGGCGAGGACGGCGTAGATGAAAACCTGGACGTAATTGTAGGTTGTGTCGCCGCTGCCGTTGGGGAAGACGGTGATGTCGACGTGGAACAGGTGCTTTCCGACCCAGGGCACGAACGTGCTCCAGAGCCCGTCGTACGGCGCCACCCACGCGTCGACATAGGGGATGGCGTTCAGGGGGAACGGAAAGATGTACAGGAATAAATACGCAAAGGCAAAGCGGAAGAGCACCCGAGTCACGGGTCGCCAGCCGGTCGTGGAATTTCCCGGTTCCATCGTCGTCTCCGTCTCGTCGAGGGAGCGGATTCTATCAGATGCCGGCGAGGACCAGCTTGCCGATCGTGCGGCCGGACTCGATCCTGGCGTGGGCTCGCCGCAGGGTCTCGGCGTTCAGCGGGCCGAGGCTCTCGCGCATCGTCGAACGCAGCGTGCCGTTCTCGTAGAGGTCCGCGGCGGCGTTCAGGATCTCGTGCTGGGCCTGCATGTCCGGCGTCTGGAAGTCCGGGCGGGTGAACATCAGCTCCCAGCAGAACGCCACGCTTTTGCGCATGAAGACGTTGATGGGGATCGGCTGATTGCCCTTCGCACCCACGATGCAGCCGATCTTCCCCTGGGGCTTGATGACGTCGGCCATATTCTGGACATGCTGCTCCGTGCTGTTGAAGCAGAGGATGTAGTCGACCAGGGGCTCGCCGAGCCGCTGAAACTGCTCGGCGAACGGCTGCCGGTGATCGATGATCTCGTCCGCCCCCAGCGACCGGCACCACTCCGCGGACTCGCCCCGGGAGGCCGTGGCGAGCACCCGCAGCCCCGCGACCTGCCTGGCGATCTGAACGGCGATCGAGCCCACGCCGCCGGCGCCGCCAATGATGAGGACGCTGAGGACACTCCTCGCGGGCCCCTCGCCCGCGCGCGGCACCACCATCCGGTCGAACAGCACCTCCCATGCCGTGAGCGTGGTGAGCGGCATGGCCGCGGCCTCCTCGAAGGACAGGTTGCGCGGCTTGCGGCCCACGATCCGCTCGTCCACGAGGTGGTACTCGCTGTCGCAACCCGGCCGCACGTTGCTGCCCGCGTAGTAGACCTCGTCGCCGGGGGAGAAGAGGGAGACGGCCTCGCCCACGGCCTCGACCACACCCGCCGCATCCCAGCCGAGGATGCGGGGCTGGACCTCCACCTGCTCCTTGGGAGCCCGGACCTTGGTGTCGACCGGATTGACGGACACGGCCCGGACCCGCACCAGCAGGTCCCGGCCGCGAGCCTCCGGCTTGGGAACCTCGACGTCCACGAGGCTCTCCGGATCTTCGATGGGCAGATACCTATAGAGGCCGACGGCGCGCATGACTGGGGAGTCTAACGTAAGATTCGGGAATCTTCGGTCTTACGCCGGGCTCTGGTCCTCGTCAATGTCGCAGACCTTGGTCCCGGGCAGCAGATGAAGGCTCTGCTCGCTCGGCCTCACGGGGACCGCTCCAAGCCTCGTCTTGACACTCCCTGGTAAATTCGATAATCTTGAATTAAATCGGAGATCGGCCGACTCGCCGCAACACATGGGAGGGTAGCGTCATGAAGCGCGCAATTCTGACTCTGGGTATGCTCGTGCTCACGTGGGAATCGATCGAAGGGGCGGCGCAGGCCGCGCCGAATGTGAAGATCAGCGTCCAGTGGGGCTCGTCCAACGTGGGTTCGACCCAGTATGGCCCGAAGCTCACCGCCTACATCGCGGTCAAGAACACCAGTAAACAGGTCTGCCATCCGCCGCATGGAGCGAAGTTCGTGGTCGGGGCCTACTACAAGACGCTCGGGCTGGTGAAGGCGACGAGCGTCGGCCCGTTCCCCACCGTCATCAATCCCGGGGAGACGAAGAATTTCATCGCGCAGTCGCTGGACGATCCGCATCAGGCCATCGTCTACAAAGGCTACGTGGACTTCTACGTCTCCTCGCAGACGCCCGGTCAGCCCGACCTCTCGGCCGCCGTTCGCCCGGCATGTCAGGGCGAGGTGAACCTGAACGACAACAACGCCCATTCGGTCAAAAAGGTCATCACGAATCCTTGACCCCGCGCGGCGCGGCCCTTCGGGCGGGGTGGACTGCGAGGATCTTGAACCGCGTAGAGTTTCGATGCGCGGCGTGGAGCCAGCCTGAAACGAGGCTGGCCTTCACATACCCAGTACCCAGAGGCAGCCGCTCTCCTTGGTGGACGTTTCAATGAAGCTTCTGATGCCCGCGCCGGCGGCAGCTACGGCCAGGCGGAGGCGGTCCGTATCGACATCCTTCCAGATCTCCTTGCCGAATATTGACGTGTAGCGCGAAAACACGGTCTCGCGGGAAGCGCCTGGGACCAGCTCCGCCACGAAGCTCGATAACTCGGCACCCAACGCATGGACCTGAGCGCGGTCGAAGCGAACGAATGCAAAGTAATCGAATTCGGGATGGACGCGGTGGCAGCACCCCGTGAAGAAATCGAATCCTGCATCCTGGACGAACAAGGAACCTTCGAGCCAGCACCCATGTTGTTCTGGAAGGTCATGCGGGTGAAGCTCGAAGTACGCGGTGCCCTCGAGCTCATGGACGTCGTGCAGCAGATTGAAGACACTCAGATCGTCGGAGCTATAGCTCATGGGATCTCCCGAGAGGGCGCCGCGCGGGAGCGGGAATCAAGCCCGCTCCTGGAATCGACTTTCGCCTCGATCTCAACCGTTGGCAGGTCTGCAGAACCTTGCGAAGCCACCGGCGGGGGTGAATGAGCTGGCGCCCGGGGTCATGCCCGGCGGACAGGGATTGACGGTGCCGCTGCAGCACTGGGATTCCGTCGTCTGCCAGCTCGCGGTGGTGAACGAGCCGGAGCCGACGCAGGTGGTGCGGCAGGTGCCGAAGGAGGAGGAGATCCGCGCACCCCGCGCGGTGGCGAGAGCGGTGAGGGAGAGAAGAGCGACAAGGCCAGAGGTGCGAAGCAGAGTCTTCATGGAACTCCTTTCAGGACCGGACGATCGTGAGCTCGATACCTTAGCACATAGACAGGGCTGCATTGGCGCAGGGCTCATCCCGCCCCCCTCCCCCTTGACCCATTCGCGGAAGACCTCCAAGATACACGCCAAGCCGCCCACGTTTCGCGGATCGAACCGTGCTTCGGGACGAATGGCTCTTGCCGTGTCATGCTCGCGATTTCGCCAGAGGTCCAGGAATCCGCCGACCGTCTGACCGCTCGGCATGCCCTCGTGGGCGCGGTGAGCTATCCGTTCGTCGTGGTGCTCGTCGGCCTGGCGTCGGGCCTGCCGAGCCGGAACCCCCAGCTCTTCACCTTCCTGATGGCCGCCGTCCTGGCCCTGGCCGGGGTCCGCGTCGTTCTGGTGCAGCGGTTCGACAGCATCCATGGCGCGCGACCCCGGGTCTGGCGCACCGCCTTCTACGGCTCGCTGCTCCTCAACGCCGTCGTCCTGGGGTGCCTGTTCTTCACCGCCATCAAGATCTTCGGCACGCGGGTGGAGTCGTTCTTCGTCTTCACCATCGCGGCGGTGATCGCGAGCATGGCGATCCTCCTCTACTCCCACGCCCTGCGGGTGATCCTCGCCTTCGTCGTCATCCTCCTGCTGCCGGTGATCCTCACCCTGAACGGCGTGGCCGGCCCCACGGCCTGGCGGCCGGGCCTCTGGGGATATGTGTGTCTGGCCGTCTTCTTCGGCTACCTCTTCGGGCTGGCGGCGCAACTCCACCGCGAGCGCTGGGAGGCGCTGCGGGGCGCCCATCTCCTCGCCAGCCGCGCCGACGAGCTGGAGCGGGCCCGCAACGAGCTGGGCCGGGTCCGTGACGAGCTCGAGCGGCTGGTCGGCGAGCGCACGGAGGAGCTGCGCAAGGCGAGCCAGGACTACCGCCACATCTTCGAGAACGCACACGATCCGATCCTCATCTTCCGGCCCGCCGACGAGGTGGTGCTCAACGTCAACCGCCGGGCCTGCGAGGTCTACGGCTTCAGCCGCGAAGAGTTCCTCGGCCTGTCGCTCGTCGACGTCTCGGAGGACGTCGCCCGCGGGCGCGACCAGGTCTCCCAGACGATGGAGCAGGGGGTTTTCCATAATTTCGAGAGCGTCCAGGTCCGCAAGGACGGCAGCCGGATGTTCCTTGAGATCAACGCCTCGCTCATCGAATACGAGGGCCAGACGGCCATCCTGAGCATCAACCGCGACGTCACGGAGCGCCGCAAGGCGGAGGAGCTGCGCCTGGCCAAGGAGGCGGCCGAGCAGGCCGACCAGGCCAAGAGCCGGTTCCTGGCCAACATGAGCCACGAGATCCGCACCCCCATGGCCGGCGTGCTCGGCCTGGTGGACCTGCTGCTGAAAACCGAGCTGTCGGCGACGCAGCGCGGCTACGGCGAGCTGATCCAGAGCTCGGCGGCCTCGCTGCTGCGGCTGATCGACGACGTCCTCGACTTCTCCAAGATCGAGGCCGGCCGGCTGACTCTGGAGCGGGTGCCTTTCGATCTGCACGCGACGCTGCGCGAGATCGTGGAGCTGCTGCGGTTCCGCGCCGGCGCCCGGTACACCGAGCTCGGCCTCGCCCTCGGCGCGGAGGTGCCGCAGTGGGTCTGGGGCGACCCCGGGCGCCTGCGCCAGGTGCTCACCAACCTGGTGGGCAACGCCGTCAAGTTCACCGAGGACGGGGCGGTGGACGTCGAGGCCGAGCGGCTGGCGGACGGCCGGCTGCGGTTCCGCATCCGCGACACGGGCATCGGCATCCCGCAGGAGGCTCAAGGGAGGCTGTTCAGCCTGTTCTCCCAAGCCGACAGCTCCACGTCGCGGCGCTTCGGCGGCAGCGGGCTGGGCCTCGCCATCAGCCAGCGGATCGTCGAGCAGATGGGCGGCGAGATCGGCTTCGACAGCACGCCGGACGTGGGCTCGGTCTTCTGGTTCATCCTGCCCCTCGATCCGGCCGCGCCGCCGGCACCCCCGGCGATCCTCCCCGGCCACACGGCGGCGGCGGGGCCCAACGGCCGGCGGTACCGCATCCTGGTCGCCGAGGACAACGCCATCAACCAGCTCGTCATCACCCACGAGCTCGCCGTGCTGGGCTACGAAGTGGTGGCCGTCAACAACGGCCTGGAGGCCCTGCAGGCCGTGGAGAAAGACGCCTTCGACCTCGTCCTGATGGACTGCCAGATGCCCGAGCTCGACGGCTACGAGGCCAGCCGCCGCATCCGCGAGAGCCCGGGCGAGAGCCGCGAGGTTCCCATCGTGGCCTTGACCGCCCATGCCCTGAAAGAGGACCTCGAGCGGTGCCTCGCCGCGGGCATGAACGACACCATCACCAAGCCGTTCCGGGAGGAGGTCCTGCGGCAGAAGCTGGAGCGCTGGCTGGGCGGGGACGGGCCGGCTCCCGCGGGACCGGAAGGATGAGGTGAGACGCCCTCTGACGGTGGTGAAAGACCGTCTGCCGGGCCACGCGCCATTCGGTGTCCGTGGCGATGGGATGGCCGGTGTTCGAGTTGACGTTCGTCATCGGCGCCGGGACGCTGGTGATCTCGACGCGGATGCGATGCCCGGGCAGAAAACGATGCGCGACGTCCGCGAGTGGAATCCGCAACAGCTCCGGCTTGCCGGGGGTGAGGAGGACTTCATGATCCATGCCGTGACGGTAGCGGGCGCGGATCACGCCGGGAAACGCCGCGAGGACTCGCACCCGGCCGTCCGGCTGCACGTCGAGCAGACTGACGACGAAATCCGTGTCCCGGGCATCGCTCGCCACGTACAGCTCGGCCTCCGGACGGCCGATGACCTCCAGCGGCGCCGTGAGCACCGGTCCCGTGTACACGAGCACGTCGGCACGGGCCTCCTTGGGCGACCGTTCGACCTCCGGATCCGCGATCCAGGCTTGACGCTCGTCCTGCGGCTTGGGATCGAACGTGTATCGATCAGGTTTTTCCTGCGCCGGCGGCTGCCAGCTCAGAGCGCCGTCCCCGGCCGCGGAATTCGCGTTTCCGCCGCTGTGGAGATACAGCCGGCGAGCCTGCGTGCCGGCAACCGGGTAGTCGTCGAACGTCCGCCACTCCTCAGCTCCGGTGACGAAGAGGCGCACCCGCGGCAGCGGTGCCGCGTTCGCCTCCAGCTTCAGGTAGCGATCGAAGAACGCGAGGTGCTCCGCCTTCATGTCGAGAATCGCCTGCGGCGGAACGTCCCAGACGCCGACCTTGTTCGAGCCGCCAAAGAACGCATACTCATGCGTCCACGCCCCGACGACGAGGAACTGCCGGTCCGCGGCGGGCGAAGCGCGTCGCATCCCCTGCCACAGAAAGATCTCGCTGCCTTGCGCCCAGTCATACCACCCTGTCACGTGCAGCGCCGGCAGGTCGATGCGGGCAAAGTCCGCGGGCGCGAAAGTGATCCGTTGCCAATAGGCGTCCAGCGGGCTGGGATGCGCGAGGAGCTCCTGGTACAGGGGAAGCGGGCGTCCGGCGAGAGCTGAGTCCGCCGTCGCGAGAGGCTGATATTTGACCATCGCCCGGATGTCGATCTCATGGTGGCCGGCCGAGTCCGAGGCCGGGCGCGGCGTCATGCTGTCCACCCAACTGAGCGCCTGCCATTCCATGAACGCGCCGCCCATGTAGGGGAAATCGCGGAAGTATTCGCCGCCGGCCGAGGTCGGCACGATACATACCAGGTGTGGCGGGTGGGCGCGGGCGGCGAGCCATTGCGCGAATCCGGGGTAGGAGGGTCCCATCATCCCCAAGCGCCCGTTCGACCAGGGCTGCGCGGCCAGCCATTCGATCGTGTCGTAACCGTCGTCGACCTCCTGGAACCAGAAGCCGAACCTGCCTTCCGAATCGCCGCGGCCGCGAACGTCCTGCGACACCACGGTGTAGCCATGCTCCACGTAGAAGGCCGCCAGCGCCGGGATGGTGCAGCAGGCGCGGGGGTAGGGCGAGCGGATCAGGATGACGGGATACCGGCCCTCCGCGGCAGGACGCCAGGCGGTGGCGCTGAGCCGGATGCCGTCGCGCATGGGAATGCGCAGCTCTATCGACGGCTCCTGCGCTCCCAGAGCGGCGGCGAGCAGGGCTGCGGCGAACGCGATCGAAAGACGCCCGGGCTTGAGCATGGGGCTCCAGTGTACTCCGGAGCGACCGGCAGTTGGGCGAGGAACGGAAGGCGGAGGTGCCACCCGTTTCCGGATGGCACCTCGTTATCGACCCAGGGACCAGGCCACTAAGGGCAGTTGGCGGTCTGGAAGCCCACGCAGTTGTTGGTGGTGCCGGTCGTAGGGTCGTTGCAGATCTGTTCGGGGCCGGCTTGAGCGCAGAAGTTGCAACTGCATCTGGGGAGGGCGAAAGCCGGGACCGCGAACGAGGCCAGCAGAAGGACGACTGGGGTGACGAGCATCAGGAGCTTCCGGCGCATGGGGCCTCCTTTTCTGGTAGCAGGCTCTCGGATGAGGCGAGAGCTTAGAGACGATATCGTAGAAATCTATATCTCGTCAAATCCAATCCCTCAGGAGGACGAGCAGCGCCCGCCGGTTCCGAGGGCCTCTCAAGGCAGGCGGACCGCCTGACAGAAGAGCTCGTCGAGCGCTCTCTCCGGTTGATCGCAGAGGCCGGCGTGCACGGGGGAGACCTGGATCATCGTGCTGCGCGGCGCGACCAGCCAGTGGAAGCGCTCGCGGAGAGAAAGCCGGGCGATGGGGCCCGCGTCCGGGCTGCCGGCGCAGATCTTGGGGATCGCTTCGAGATGCTGGCGCACCAGCTCGAGATCGATCTCGGGCCAGAGCGCGCGCAGCCGCGGCTCGTTCACCTCGACGCGCGCCGCCAGGAAATCCTTTTCAAGGCAGAAAAGGATCACGCCGGCGTTGACGAGCTCGCCGCGCTCGACGCGCGGCACCACCCGGACGATGGCGTAGTCAAAGGAGCTGAGCGCGGGCATTCACCGCCTCCTCCACGAATGCCGCCGCGGCGAGCCGCTGCGTCAGGAACGCCACGTAGCCGGCGCGCATGGCGTCCGGCGTCGCGACACCGCCGAAGCTTGGCTCGGGCAGCAGCCACACCTCCGGCACCTGCTCGACGACGCGCGCGAACAGGGCCGCGTCCAGCCGCGGGCGCAGGCGGCGGTCGGCCTCTTCGAGGCGGCTCGCCCAGGGCAGCAGGACGTGGTCGCGGATGGCGGCAAACCGGCTGCGGGCCATCGCTTCCAGGCTCGGCCAGTTGTGGTGGAAGTAGAGCGCGGCGCCGTGATCGATGAGGTAGAGGGCCTTGTGCCACCACAGGAGATTGGGGTTCCGCGGCGTCCGGTCGACGTTGGTGACGAAGGCGTCGAACCACACGATGCTCGAAGCGAGGTCCGCCTCGACGCGATCGGCCGCCACGTCGAACGTCGCGGACCCCGGCAGATAGTCGAGACCCAGGTTCAGCCCGACGCTGGCGCGGAGCAGGTCGCGGATCTCCGGGTCCTCCTCGTTGCGCCCCAGCGCCGCGTCCACCTCCACCAGCACCAGCTCGGGCACCGGCAGGCCGAGAGCCCGGCCGACCTCGCCGGCGATCAGCTCGGCCACCAGCGCCAGGGGGCCCTGTCCCGCGCCCCGGAACTTGAGCACGTAGAGCCCCAGGTCGTCGGCTTCGACGATCGCCGGCAGCGAGCCGCCCTCCCGCAGGGGAGTCACGTAGCGGGTGGCGCAGACGGTGCGGAGCGTGGGGACAGGACCGGGCATCGCCGCGATCCTATCGCAGGTGTGCTCAAAGCGCGGGGCGATCGTCCACCGCCAGCGGCTCTTCCTGCACCTCCCCATTCACCCTTTGAACACGATACGCGGTGACTCCCGGGCGTGAGGCGACGATGCGATGGAGGTCGTCGCCGACGAAGTGGAGGGCGACACCGTCCTCGACGGCATACCCGGGGAGCAACTCGCCGTTGCGCACCAATTGGTGATAGGTGGGACGGCGCTCCCCTTCTCCGTCATAGTGCGGGCAGCAACTCCCGGCGAGAAAACCGAGACATTGCAGCGGACGAAACTCGCCGTCGAAAGAGTCCGTCAATCCTTGCTCGAACCAGCAGATGGCTCCGGCGCTGATGCCGGCGAGGACGACGCCGGCGGCCCAGGCCTCGCGCAGGACCTCCGGCAGCCCCCACTCGCGCCAGACGCCCAGCATGCTCTTGGTGTTGCCGCCGCCGACATAGATCACGTCCTGGCTCAGCAGGCACGCCCGGAGGTCCGGGGTGCGGCGAAAGAGCGACAGATGGGAGGGGCGGCAGGGGAGCCCGGAAAACGCCGTGTAGAAACGCAGGACGTAAGGGTCGGCGTCGCCGCTGGCGGTGGGGATGAAGAGCACGGCAGGCGATTGTAAACGCGCCTGCGCCAGCACGTACTCGTCGAGGGTCAGGTTCTCCGGCTCCATGGAGAATCCGCCGCCGCCGAGCGCAATGATCTGCCTCTCAAGATCCAATTTATTCAATGCTCCAGCAAAAGGAGCTGTCGTGACCTGATACGCCATAGCAGAACTGCTGATCGTTCGGGTTGCTGATGCCGCTGCAGCTCGCGGAGTTGCGGGTCGCCATCGCGTTGCAGAGGAGCCGCGTGTTGGTGTCCGGGATGTTGACGCAGAACGAGGGGTCCCAACCCGATACGCCGTAACAGAACAGTTGCAGGTTTACGTCCGTGATATCCCGGCAATTCGAGGGGAAGTTGGGGGCGAAGGCCATGCCGAAGCAGGAGAGCTGAAGATTGCGGTTCGTCATGCTCCGGCAGGGGGTCTGACTGCTATCCGCGAGACCGGCGCAGATTTGCCGGTCGTTGAAATCGCTCACGTTGAGACAGTAGTACGAGCTCCGGCTGGCGATGCTGTAGCACGAAAGGAACTGGTCGTCGGCGTTGGCATAGACGAACGGGTTTCCCGTGAACTGAGCGGATACCGAGCCGGAAAGGAAGCAGAGGAACAGGCCCGCGGCCACCAGAGTCCTTCTCATGAATTCTCCTTGCATGAACGTTTCTCCGCTCAGTGGCAGCTCGTCGAGCTGAACAGCTTCCCTTGATCGACGCAGGCCCGGTTCCGGTCGTGTGGAACGCACACGGTCACCTCGCCGCTGCACTGCCCTCCCCGTCCATCATTGGCCACGAAACCGACGTGGTACACGCGCCCGTCTCCGGAGCCGGATCGTTCGGCCCGCAGGCTCGCGGCGCCGGTCCCGGTGCCCGTAGCGTCGGCACAGGTGTTGCCGGAGCCCTGCCCCTGGACGGGTTCGTCCTGGGTGATCCCGGTCACGGTCAGCGTCACGGGATCTCCATCGGGATCGACGACGCCGGCGATCGCGACCGGCACGAGCTTGTGATCGGGAGGCCACAACTGGCCCGGAGCTACGGTTGCGCCGCTGCAGACTGGAGGCTTGTTGACGACTGTCAGCGTCTTGAAGTCCAGCGCCTGCTCCCCTCCCGGCAGGCCAACCAGCAGGACCGCCAGATAGGTCTTGAGGGCCAGGCCGGAGGTCGGGAAGCTGCCGCCGTTCGTGGAGGTCCCGCCTTGGGCGAGCGCCGTGCTGACGCGGATCTCGCCCATCGTCTGCCCGGTATCAGGGTCCGCCAGGATCACGCGGACCGGGAGGTCCGGCAAGGCGGAGTTCCCCTGGTTCACGATCGTGAAAGTTGCTTGCACCGGCTGGCCGGCGTTGACGACCACCGGAGCGAGGCTCAAGGCGCCCGTGATCCCGGCTCCGGTCGTGGCCGTGCTCTCCACCTCGAAGGTGGCCGAGCAGGTGGCGAGCGCCTGGCCACCCCGGGTCACGCGCAGGGTCGCGGCGTACGGTCCCGGGCCCTGGCCGAGAGTCGCGAACAGGAACGACGGCTGAGCCCTGCCGGAGGGCGGCAGAGGAGCGAGGCTCCGGCTCTCCGTGCCGGCCGTGGCACCCGAGGGAGAGGTGACCGAGAGCACCGCCGTGAGGCCGTTCACCGAGAGGCCCCCGTCGAGGTTCTCCAGCGTCCCCGAGAGCATGGCCACCTCGCCCGGAGTGTAGCGGAGCCTGCTGGCGGTCAGCCTGCAGACCAGGGTGGCCGGGGCGACCTCGTCCGGCGTGGCCGGATTGCAGTCGTCGTCGATGCCGTTGCCCGGGATCTCCGTCATTCCGGGATTGACGTTCGGATCGTGATCGTTGCAGTCCCTGTCCGCCGGGAATCCATCGCCGTCCGCATCCGGCGGCACGGGGATCCCCGGCACGCAGCCGAGATGGCCCGGCACGGTCCCCAGGGTTGCGTTGCTGATCAGGTCCACGAAGTCGATCGCGAAGTCGCCGTTCAGCGCGCTGCCATTTCCCCCGATCGTCACCTGGAAGGCGGCGGTCCCGCCGGGACCCACCGCCCGGATCACCGGGGGCGTCGCCGAGAACGAGACGCCGGCGGGCAGGTCCCGCGGGCGCACGGCGACGTCCACCGGACGGGTGACGGAGGCGCGGACCGCCTGCACGATGGCGTTCTTGAGCGGCCCCATACCGCCCGAGACGTCGAAGACCAGAGGGTTGCCCGCGGCGTCGACGGCCCCCGTGAGCAGTGCCAGGGCGGACATCGAGGCGCTGGGCGAGAAGCTCGGCCCGAGAGGGTTGCGGATCGCCGTGCCGCCGGGAGCGAGGCCGATCACGGAGATCCCCATGCCGTTCAACGCGGTGATGGCGTCCGGCAGGGTCACGGCCCCCAGCGGGGCGACGGCATTGGGCACCGTATTGTCAGTCTTCGAGGGCGCGTTGCCCACGAAACCGAAGCGGTTCGCGCCCAGGATGTTCGAGCATTGCAGGGCGCCGCTCGGCACCGTGACGCCACCCGCTCCCGTGAGCGCCGCCGGGACCTGGGTGCCGGCCTTGTAGGCTGCCACCGGGCAGAAATCGCCGGCCTGGATCACCAGGCGAAGAGCCCGCGAGCGGAAGCCCACGCCGCCGGACGAGCCGGAGGTCGCCGCCACGTTCGAGGAGAAGGGGGGGACGTCCCCGCTCGCGCCGGGCGCCGTCTGCGTGGCCGCGGCTCCGGCGGCACCGCTGTCCAGCCGGGAGGCGTTGCCGTTGCCGTCGAAGCCGGCACCGGTCGCGATCTGGAACAGCGCCTCGTAATTGGCTTCGGGACCATCGCCGCCCGAGCCCGGCGCGGTGCGCTGGAGCGCCGAGTTGATCAGCGACAGGAAGCCCGGCGAATCCGCCGTGATGACCGGCTGGTTGAGGACGAACGGCCGGCCGCGGCTGTTCTCCAGGCTGAAGGAGCGCGCGGGCCCGCCGTAGTCCTCGAAGCGGCCGACGCCGAAGCCGAAGGAGACGTTCGGCAGGGCCGTCTGGAGATCGTTCACCAGCGAGCCGAAGATGGTGGCCACCGCCGGCGCCATATCGGCGAAGCTGCCCGTGTCGTCGAACAGGAAGAAGATGTCCACTTTGTCGATCGTCGACGCCGCCGGGAAGGCGATCGAGAGCGGCAGCGTCTCGCTGCCGCCGGTGCAGACCGGCGAGGCCGGCTGGATGGCGATGTCCTGAGGGGAGGTCTTTCCGGCTCCGGTGCAGCCCGCCGTCTCCAGAGTGCAGTCGTTGCGGCAGCTCAGGTTTCCACCGAGCAAGCCGAGCGAGGAGCAGGTCGCCCCTCCGAGATCGTTCTTGTCACATTGCTCCGAGGCCCGGTTGATGATGCCGTCCCCGCAGGACGGCGCGCCATGGCACGCCGAGGTATCGAAGGTGCAGTCGGAGCGGCAGCCGAGGGTGCCGCTCAGGAAGCCGAAGCTGGCGCAGATGGAGCCGCCAAGGTCCGCCCCGTCGCACGCTTCCGAAGGCCGGTTCCGCACCCCGTCTCCGCAGGTCGGGGCGGCGGCGCAGCCGGTCGTGTCGAACGTGCAGCTCGCGCTGCACCGGAGATTTCCCCCACCCAGGCCGAACGCCTCGCAGGTCTTGCCGGCCAGATCCAACCCGTCGCAGCTCTCCCCCGGATGGTTGATGAAGCCGTCGCCGCAGACCGGCGCAGAGAGCAGCGCCTTGAGCGCCCGCAAGGCGAGTGCGGTCTGGTAGACGTCTCCTCCCCAACTACCGTCCGCTCCCTGGCGGGACTGGAGGAAGGCGATGGTGGCGAGCCGCTCGGCCCCGACCGGGCCGGCGGCGGCCCAGGCCAGGGCGGCGAGGGCGGTGTTGAACACGGCGTCGTCGCCCGCCGGTCCGTAGCTGCCGTCGGGGTTGAAGCGCGCGCCGAGGAACGACCGGCCGCTGGCGAGCGCCTGGGAAACCAGGAACCGCGTCTGGTACCGGGAGAGCCCGAGGAGGGCATGCGCGGTGCAGAAGATCTCGCTGTCTCCACCGAGAACGCAGGCCCAGCCGCCGGCGGACTGCGCGCCGAGGAGAGCGCCGAGACCCCGCCGCGCGGCGTCGTCGACGCCCGAGCGCGGCGCGAGAGCGGTCAGGGCGAGAGCGGTATCCAACGCGTCGGACGAGTAGTCCGGCAGGAGGCCCCAGCCGCCGTCCGTGGCGGCCGCGGCGACGAGTTGCGAGGCCAGAGGGGAGACGTCGCGCCCCTCGATGGCCAGCGCCTCGATCCGGCGGGCGAGATCGTCGGTGTCCTCAGGCGCCGTCGCCGTGAGGAAGGCCGCGGCGGCCGCGCGGGCCGGCGTCACGGTACCGAGATCCTGTAAAGCCCGCAACGCCTCGGCCGTCGCCTGGACCGGACGCACCCTGGAGCTCGTCCAGCCGCCATCCGCCTGCTGCGAGCCGGCGAGGAAGGCAACGCCCTGGTCGAGGCTGCTGGCGTGGCAAAGGCCCGGCAGTGCCAGCAGGAGCACGGTGGCAAGGAGGGTCTGATTCAGTCGTTGCGCGCTCGATATCATGATCGTTCCTTTCAGACCTTTCCCACCCAGCTCACCTGCACGTCCAGCTTCCGGAGCATCCATCTGGCGGATGGAGCGAGGGCGAGCTGCTCGTGGGCTCTGCCCATGCGCCCCGTCAACGGCAGAGTGGTCTCGCTTCTGAATACACTCGTAAAGAAATCGAGGATGCCGAGAATCAGCGCGGACATGAAGGCGAAAAACATCCCATAGACAACCGTCGCGAGAATCGAGCTCGCGAAGAGACCGGCGATCGCCAATCCGATGCTGACTACTGCTATGAACCCGACCAGCGCCACAATCGCCTCGAGAGCGTCCGACGACAGATCCGGGTTTTTCCGGCTGAAGTCGAGCAACCCGGACACCGCGTCATAGGCTATGAGGAGGAAACTCAGAACGGCGAGGATGATGGCGGCCAGGGGAGAGGCAAAGATCCCCAGCAGAGTGAGAAGAGCGCCCAGAAGAAAGGTCGTGATCGGACTGAGCGTCGGCAGTTGAAATCCGCCGCCGGCCAGGCCGCCGCTGATCAGATATCCACCGCTGCCGGTTTCCAGGTCGAAGACGATGTAGCCGATGCCCGTGAAGCCGTCCTTGACGAACTCGCGCTGCGGAATCGTGACCACCTTGCCGGAATTGACCGAATTCTGGACGTCGGTCTTGACCGCCGCGGAAACCTGGAGCTTCGGCAGGACCTGCGCCACGTTGTCCCGGGTGACCTGAAAGATGGGGATTCCCTGCTGCGCTGCGGCCGCGAGGTAACTGACCGCCGTGATCCCCTTGCCCGTCGACTGGCTGTTGGTCACCTGGTCGTAGATGGCTGACTCGGCGCCTGAAGCGAACGCTCCCGTGACCGACAGGAAGTCGACGGCTGCCTGGGAATTTCCATTCCGGGCGAAGACCGCCTGGACATCTCTGTCGACATCGGTGATCAGAGCGCCGCTGCTCACCGTGCGGGGAGCGCCGAAGAGACTCGTCACCTTGAGGTCGTAGGTGAAGATCCCCTCCGACGGGAGGCGCGAGGTCACGATCGACCTGCCGCCCATCGCCACCCGGTCGAAGAGCTCGAGTTCGCTCCAGTAGAGGAGGCCCTCGCCGTGAAGGAATTCGCCCAGCACGTCATCCTTGTTGAGACCGGAGCTGTCGCCGGCCTGGAGACGGTCGCGACGTGCCCGCACGTCGGCCTGCCGGGCGGCGGGATCGCCGATCCTTCCGAGATTGAGCACGATTGCGTTGTAGGTGCCGGTGGTCAGGACGTTGTCCACCCGCTGCGGACCGGCGCCTGGTGAATTGAAGATCAGGCTGAACTGGCCTGACGCGCCGAGAGTCGAGCTCGCACCCGTGGCCACGACGGTCCCCTCGATCCGCAACTCCGGTTTGACGCGGACCAGATAGGCCGGAATCGTCGTCGGGAGACTCTCCGGCGACGGATTCGATCCCGCGGGGAGAAAGGATTCGAGCGCAGCCTCGTCCGCCGAAGTCGCCGGCGAGTAGCTCAGCGTGATTCTCTTGCCGGCCAGCTCCGCGAGACTCGCCGTGTAGCGCAAATCCGGAGTGAGCCCACCCGCGGAGGTGACTTCGAAGTCGAGACCGTGGCGTAGCGCGTCGGGTGCGCGGGCGAACCCTGCCCCCCGAACCAGCACGCGATAGGGCAGCGAGCCGGGCAACACGGAAGAGCTCTGCGGCAGAATGGCTTTGCCGCCGACCACATCCTCCATCTTGGGCGAGGCGTTCCGGCTCTTCACAAAGGCCGCGATCTGTCCCTGAAGATCCGTCAGCTTCTGGTTCGCCACGGCGATATTGATGCCGGCGACCGCTCCATCCGGGTCGCTGAGGGTCGCTCCATTCCCGAGCTGCTGGAAGAACTGTCCGCTGTCGAAACCGCCGGTCGCGGCCGCGAGATCGATGCCGTCCTGATAGGAGAACTGCTTGAAGCTGGGATCGAGGGGGACCCACGAGTCCCCCGGTCCGTGGACGGTGCCACGCGACGGAACGTAGTCCACGAACGCCTCGACCCAGGTGTGCTCCAAGCGGCCGGCGACCGGGCTGCCTCCAGAGGTCAGGGCGGTCGCCGGCGTTCCGCTGCTGTAAATGAAGTTCAGGGCCGCGGCCGGATCGGTGAAGCCACCCACCCAGTTCTGGACCTTGGCGATCGGCAGCTCGACTGTGCCCACCGCATAGCGCGCGGGAACGCCGGCGGCGCGCAGCAGGGCGATCAGGAGCGATGCGGTGTCGAGATCGTTGCAGCGGCGGGTTGACAGGCACATCGAAGCGCCCTGAATCGAGCCGTGCGTGGGGACGAAGTCAATCTGGCCGCGGACGTACTCGTAGATGCGGATCGGGTCGTTGCCGAGCTGGGTTGCGAGCGCCCGGATCTCGGGCGTCAGTTTCACTTCCGGGCTCTCCGCCAGGTCGTCGGGGCCAGGCAGGGCGGCCTTGATCCCGAGACCCAGCACCGGCGCCTGAGCAGCCTTGTCCTTGGGACGCTTGACGGCGCTGGCGAGCGCGGCGAAGTCCGCCGCCTTGAGCCGAGGCTCCCTGCGCGGCAGATCCGCGCGCCGGTGGGGCAAACGCTGAGGATCGAGGGCGGTGTGCCCCGGGTCCTTGACCTTGTCCCGCAGATGGACGCTCATCTCGGCGAGCTTCCCCTTGAGCGCCTGATACCGGGCGTGTGCATCCTTCCCGAGCGCCTTGCTCCTGGCCTGCTTCCACTCGTCGTGCAGCCGCAGGCTGGTCTCGACTTCGCCGCGGAATCTGCTCAGGTTCGCCCTGTAGTCGGCGACGGCATCCTGGTGCCGTTTGAGGATCTCCGCCGGCACGCCGGTCGCCTTGAGGCGCTTGCCGATCTGGTCGAAGTCCGCCTGGATCTCGGAATCGGCGGCCGCGATCTCCTGGAGCCGGGACGCGAGCGCCGCGAGGCCGGGCGACAGATCCTCCTCGCCCCGGGCCGCCTGGCCGTCCAACCGGACCGCGAGGTTCCTGGCCGTTCGGAGCGAGCTGTCGAACCGGGCCAGAGCGCGCTCCGGAGCGGCAAGCTCGACGGCGCGGGGAGCTTGTTGGCCAGCTTGGGCGAAGTTCCAGGGCTCACAGGCCATCAGCCCGAAGATCAACAGGGTGGGGATCGAGATAGGCCGCCGCCGGGGTACCCAAACGCTGCGGAGCCGCCCTCCCCGGGCTGGCCGCCGAGTTTCCCGGTCACGATGCGTTGGGCCATCCGACACGTCCGTCCAATGCTTGTTCATACCGCGCACGTCACCTCGAAGTCTCACGTCAAGAGCCAAGCCCACGGAGAGGGATGACAGATGTCAAAGGTCCTTCTGGACCCTGACAGAGCTTGTTTGCGTGCGCAGGTTAGAAGAGCAAAACCGTAAAGTCAATGGGCGGCATGCGTCCTGCCTATCGGCCAGCTCGCGTAAAGGTATAAATGCCGTCGTTCGGGGTCGTGGCGTAGAGCACGCGCGGGTTCACGGGGTCCTGGATCAACTGCCGCACGACGCCGGGCAGGCCGTCGCGCAGCGGCTTGAAGGTCCGTCCGCCGTCGCGGCTCCAGTAGACGCCACTGCGGTCGGCAGGGCCGCCGCCCTGCTGCGCCACGGCGGCGTACAGGATGGACGGCTCTTGCGGATCGATCAGCAGGTCGGTAACGCCCGAATTCTCCGGCATCCCGCCTCCCCAGGCGCGCCAGTGGAGCCCGCCGTCGTTGCTGCGCCAGATTCGTTGCGAGCGATCAAGGCTGAAAGCGCGTTCGGTGCCCAGATAGAGGACGCCGGGATCGACCGGATTACCTATGAACGAGCCAGCCGGCAGGCCGCGGCTCGCCCGCAGCCAGTGGGCGCCACCGTCGGTGCTCTTGAAGACGCCGCCCGTGGTGCCGGCGTAGAGGATCCCGCCGTTCGACGGGGCCGCCGTCAGGATCTTGACCGTCCCGCCCTCCGGCCCGATCGGGCTCCAGTAGTTGACGCCGGCCGCCGCGGGCACTGCGGCCACGCAGATCGACAGGAGGAAGACGCTCAGGATGGTTCGACCCATGGGATTACCCCTCTACAAAATTAGAGCATAAAAGCATAGGGGGATCGGCCCGCTTGGGGGCTGGCTCTACCGGCCAACTCGCTTCGGCGCGTTCTCGTCGGCCGAGAAAAAATCCTTGCTCCGATACGGCGCCTTCGTCTCCAGCTCGAGATTCAGGCTCCGCCACTGCTTGGCTTTTGGCGAGTAGACGAGCGCCGCGATGCGGTAGGGACCGGCCGTCTTGTAGCCGTAGAGCTCGTAGGCGCCGTAGGTCTCGATGAGGGAGTGAAAGGATTCGGTGAGCTTGTCCAGATTCGGCTTGCCGGGCGCCGCGCCGGGCTTCACCTGGCGATGGGAGGCATAGAACCCGGCGAGCCGCGCGGCGTCGCCGCCGTTGAACAGAGCCAGGAAGCTCTGCAACCAGGTACCCGCCGCACTCTTCGGCCACGACCCTGAGCTTCGCACCAGCGCGCTCCACGGTATGGTCGCGGGAGGATCCGCGGCGATCGTCCGGTCGATCCATGCCACGTGGGTGGATACGCGGCAGTAGGCGTTGATGGTTCCGTACTTGCCGAGGGGTCCGTTCTCTGCGCCGCCGGTGGAGAAGGAGCCGACGCCGGCAAGGTAGGTCTTCCCCGCGACTTCGACGAACGCCGGGCCGCCGCTGTCTCCCGGCCCCGTGGCGCCTTCGAGCTTCGTGCCGGCCGGCGGAGCGTCAAAGGTGGTGATGAACGAATCCTGGAAAACGGCTTCGATCCGGTTCGTCATGCCGCGAGGCACTCGACTCCGCTCGCCGGTCGCTCCGGTTTTGCCGGTGCCCGTCATTCCCCAGCCCACTCGGGTGATCGGAAGGTCGACCTCGTCCTGCTGCGAGTAGAGGGGCACCGGCTCGACGCCCTCGACATCGCGATCGAGCTTGAGCAGAGCGAGATCCTCCGAGCTGTCGACCGCGCCCGCCACGCGCTGCGGATGAAAGATGATCTTTTCCACCTGGTAGCGCCGCCCGGCGAACGTGACGTAGTAGTCGACGAATGGTTGCTGTTCCTCGGCGACATGGGCCGCGGTGAGCGCCCAGCGCGGCCGGATGAGGGTACAGGCGACGCTGTCGTTGAAGTGACCGGTGGCCGGATAGCGGGTGCCGAGAGCGATCGATTCCGCCTCGGGCACGTCATCGCGGATGACGATGGCGCGGCCCGGTAGAGCGCTGAGCGCGAAGAGGAGGACATTGACCGTACACGTACGAAGCGAGGGGGTAGCCATGACGGGATTCTACCAGCGCGCGGCGCGTCCGTCTTGTACGGCCTTGCGCGTTCTCGCCGCCTCTCACTCCCTCGCCAGCAGGACGAACCCGGAAAATCGCCGGAACCCTTCGCGAACCCGCGGCGGGGACAATCGTCCGATCAAATTCCAGAACCAGATTCCCTTCATCGTCCGCTTCAGCCGCTTGGCCTCGTCCCAGTTCGACCGGAACAGCGCCTCGCGCCAGCCGTACGGCCGGAAAAACTCCGTTCCTTCCGCCGGCGCAAACCGGAACGGCGCTCCGCCCGCCGCCAGGTTCTTTCCCCACGTCCGGTTCATCCTCTGGAGCAGTTGCGGGCTCGCCAGATCGATCAGCCACTCCCGGAAGCCGGGCTGTGCGTGGAGATCGGTGGCGAGCGCCGCGACCTGCTCCGGCGCGAGATAGATCAGCAGTCCCTCGGTGACGACGATCGCGCGCGATGCAGCGGCGCCGAGCTCGGCGAAGAGCGCCTGGCGCTTCGGCGCGTCTCTCAAGTCGATCGTCACCGCTTCATAGCGGCACACGGGCTTTTCATTGCGCAGCGTTTCGGTCTTGTAATTGAGAATCTCGGGGAGGTCGACGTCCACCCAGCGCAGCGAGGGAGGCAACGGCAGCCGCCACGGGCGTGCATCCAATCCTGCGGCGAGATTCAACACGAGATCCGCCTGTCTCTTTTGCACGGCTTCGAGAATGATCTCGTCGAACACCGCTGTGCGCACGATCATCGGCCAGGCATAGGCACGCCCGGACGGCATCTCCTCCATGATCTGGTGCCCGCGCTCGCCTGCCAGCCGTTCGGCGAACGGATCCCGGAAGATCGCGTCGGGGCGGGCGGTCTCCAGGGCGCGGTAGACCGCCACCCAGCGTGCGGTGTCAGAGATGTTGTCGATGGCCATGGTCGATCCTCTTCGTCTTCAGCGGTGGAGAGGCATCATAGCAGCTCCATCTCTCTGGGCACAGCTCTCCGCTCCGGCCAGCCGAAGAAGGGCGGCTTGTTGCATCCCGCATCTTCTCCTCTGGGAGGAGACCCCTGTCAGGTGACCGATACCCCTCGCGACGACGACTGAAAATCGTTGAGCGACGAGAGCGAGTTTTTCCGTTCTTATAGGTATGCCTAGAAAACTTCGCTACGTACCCGAACCCAAGTCCCTCGTGCACGTCACCTGCCGGACCATCCAGGGGCGCGACCTGTTCCGCCCCGGTCCCGAATTCAACGACCTCTTCCTGGGCGTCCTCGGCAAAGCCCAGCGGGACTGCGAAGTCGAAATCCACGCGGTTTCGGCGATCTCCAACCTCTTCCACCTGCTGCTGACCGTCGACGACGCCCAACAGACGACAGATTTCATGCGGAACTTCAAATCCAAGCTGGCCTTGGAGGTCAACCGCCTCACCGGTTGGCAGGGAACGGTTTTCGAACGGCGCTATGACATGACCGTGGTCACCGGCGAGGACGCCGCCCAGATCGAGTGCTTGAAGCACGTCCTGGCCCAGCCGGTTCAAGGGCAACTCGTGGAACGGATTGATGAGTGGCCCGGCGTCCACTCCATGCCGGCCCTGCTCGAAGGGAGACCCCTGACCGGCCATTGGTTCGACCGCAGCCAGGAGACTGCGGCGCGGAGTCGGGGAGAGGAACATGGTCGGCTCAAGTATGCGACAGCCGAGACGGTGATCCTGTCGCCGATCCCCTGCTGGGCTCATCTCTCCGAGGAGGAGTACCGCGAGCGCGTCGCTTCTCTTGGAAAAGAGATCGAAGTCGAAGCTGCCGTCGCGAGAGAAGAGAGGGGGACGCGGGTTTTGGGAGCCGAGACGATTCTCGCTCGGGACCCTCTGTACCGCCCGGAGAAACTCGCCCGCTCGACCGCGCAGCTCGTTCGCGCCGCGACCCAGGTGGCGCGAAAGGCTTTCTCCGACGCCTATTCCTGGTTCGTGAAAGCCTTCCGCGACGCCGCCGAGAAGCTGCGACGAGGGGATCGAACCGCTCCCTTCCCCGTCGGCAGCTTCCCCCCGGCGCTACCCTTCGTCGCGGGATAGGCAGGCCGGGACGCGATCTTTGACAGAGGTGCCGCCCGTCGGAGGGCCAGTCGGCTGAGCGTGCCCGCTCGCAGGGCCGGAGGTGTGTCCGGAGAGCTCGAAAAAGATTGCTTGGGAGCTTCGGAGGGCGGAGGATCAGCCTCTCAGGAGGGTGGGAAAACGCCGGGTCGGTTCCATGGGGCCGCTCCTCTTCAAAAAATCTCTGGCGCTTATTCTGGGCACAACGGGGTCAGCGGCTGGATAGACACCGGTTCCGCCCTGGTGGGCGTGCCCGCCGTCTTCCAGAACACCGTCCACACCGTCGACGGCTTCTTCCGCGATCCAGGCAACCGGCTTCTCCACATTTTCCACAGTTCCGGCAAGTGGTTCGTCCAGCCGATGAACGGCGTGGTCATCACGGATCCGGTCGCCGTTTCCTGGGGTGTCAACCGCTTTGACGTCATCGCGCTCGGCGGCGATTACAAGCTTTATCACTGGTGGTGGACCGGCGGCGCCGTCCAGAGAGAGCTCGTCTCCAACAACGCGCTCGGCCTGGGAACGCCCGCGCTCGTGACGTCGGGCGCCAATCACCTGGACATCTTTTTCCGCGGCTGGGATCGCACGCTTTACCATCTACGCTCGACAACTGGGATCGCCCCCTGGACGCTGGAGATGGTCGGCGGCACGCTCCTCGACTTCCCCTCCGCCTTGGCGACTGGAGGCGGGACGCTGCGGGCCTGCATCCGCGATGCGAGCAGCCAGCTCTGGGAGGCGGTGCAGGTCAACGGTGGAGCCTGGCAGTGGGCCTCGCTCTCGGCCGCCTCCGGTTCTCTTGGCACGCCGATCGCCGGCAGCCCCAGCGCGTCGCTCAAGAACGGTACTGTCACCATGTACGCGCGGACGGCCGCGGGCAACCTTGCGACCTTCACCTTCTTGGCGGGGAAATGGGCCTTCGCCAGCCACGGCGGCAACGTTTCCGGCTCTCCGACCGCCATCCCGGGCGGCGCGCTGATCCGCGGCCAGAGCGGCGCTCTCTTTCTTTTCGACGGCGTGAGCTGGGTCCCGCGCGGTGGCATCTTCGACTGATGAGTCGAAAGTCGCGGCTACTTGAACACGCCGAGAGCGATCAGCACCAGGATCCGAGGGGAGGAGACGGTGTTAGACTTGTCCCGAAGTACAGGATGGGGGACGAGGCATGGGCGACACCACAGACTCACCGATGCAGGCTGCCCAGAGCTTGCTGGCGGCCGAGATTGCGCGTCTTGGCCTTCGAGAGGTCGAGATCTCGGGCTATGACGAGAGTTGGCTTTCCATCCTTCTTCGAGAGGAAGATCGGACTGTTTGGCTCGGATACCGTGAGGGCGAAGGCTACTTCATCACGTGGGACCAAGAGGCCGCGGCAACTCACTTCTTCTCGTTGAACCAAGCGGGTATCACAGAAGTACTTTCTGTCCTTTCGTCCAAAGTTGTTTCCTCGGCTGTCGGCGCTGAGGCCGAAGTCGCCGTTCGCGACCTTCTGGACTCCATCGCCTCTCCAGAGCCCGATCCCGAGAAGATCCGGGACATTCTTGAAGAGACACCAACATCAGCGGAAGGGATTGACGTGCTGGCCACGATCGCAGCCCTGAAAACCTTCCGCTCTGCGATTGAAGAATTGCGCGGACTGCTGGCATCGCAGGAGAAGAAGAAGCACAAGGAATCCGTCTATCAGGAGCTTTTTCGCAGGCATCCTTGGATGCTGGGATCTCAGTACGGCAACGTCCTGTGGAACGAGCCTAAGCTGCGGCTTGATGCGCGAGCTGATCTGATGCTTGCAAGCTCTCTTGGCTATGCCGACATCGTCGAGCTGAAAAGACCTGATACACCGCTCTTGGTAAAGAGCAAGCTGATCGAAGTCTGGAGGCCCAGTGTGAGCCTGTCAGACGCCTTCGCCCAAGCACGAAAATACCTTCGTTCGATCGATGAGCATCGATGGGAGATCTCCAGCCGGTTAAACTTCAGGAAGCAGTCTGTCTCGCGAATGTACCGATCCAGCGTCATTCTCGTCGCGGGCAGGACACCGGTCGCCGAAGGTGAGCTCGATGCCCTCCGAGACCTGAGCCTGGAGAACAGCCGGATCCTTCTCCTGACTTATGACGACGTGCTGGCGATCTCGGAATCGACGATCCAGATTTTCGAACGCCGGCTCACCGCAAGAGCTCCAGGGCAGCTCTCCGAGCCCGGCGCGACTACTTAGCGCCCAAAGCGGCGCCTACGTCCTCAAATTACGTCCTCAAATAGCGGACCAGGTCGTGGACGTTGCTGTAGACCATGAGGACTGCCAGGACGATCATGCCCAGCACGGTCAAGGGCACTCGTAGCTTCACGAAGCGAGGGAAGAGCGCTTCCAGGCAGGCCAGGGTGATCTGTCCGCCATCGAGCACGGGGATGGGGAGCAGATTGCACACGGCAAGCGAAAGACTCAATGAGATTGCGACGCCCAGTCCCATTCCACTTTGAGCCGCACGCCCGCCTTCGACCACGATCCCGACGACTCCCGAGAGCGACTCCGGGTGCGAAAAAAGGCTGGCGAGAAGAACCAGGAGCTGCCAGCAGGCGGCGGCCACCTGCTGGAACGGCGCGATCAGGATCTGGTAGGACGACCAGCCCCGCGCGGTTCCGTTGAGGATGGAGAAGAGAGGAAGGGTGGCGATGAGATTGGCGAGCGGGCCGCCGAGAAAGAAGGCCAGCCGCTTTCTCAGGGGGAGCGCCCTGAATTCCTGTTCGTCGGTTATGGCGGGCATCACGAATCCACCCAGGGGGAGCGCCCGCAGCGAGTACTCGACCTGTCCCCAGCGCCGCGTCCACAGCTTCGGGCCAAAGCCGACGGAGAAGCCGGCGACCGGAATGCCGGCCAGTCTGGCGGCGGCCAAGTGGCCGAGCTCATGAATGACGACCAGCAGGCTCAGCAGTGCGAGGATTCCGAGGTAGATCATTGCAGGCTCCCGGGCTTTCTGGCCCCGTCGCGATCTCGTAGCGGAGATTCTATCGCAGTCGCCCAACGAATCATACCGTCAGGAGGCGCCGTTCCCGAGAGCCTGCACGATCCTGGCAGTGGTGACGATCTGCCCCACATGCCGTTGCGTGTGCTCGGCGGCATGGAACAGCAGCCCGAGCACCGTCGAGGGCAATTGGAGGCGGCCGACTCCTCGTGCGTCGAGCAGTGCGGACTCTCGCGTACCGCGGAGCTGCGCGAGAGCACGACCGACCTGCAGCTCGAAGGCCGACACGAGGGTCGCGGCTTGCGCGGGCGGAGATCCGGGCGACGCCTCCGCATCGAGAAACGCTCTTTGCTCCGCGGAGAGCCCCTCGCCCCGGGCGTAGGTGAAAAGCCGGTCCAGGCTGCCTGCGGCATGGTGGACGTGGAACCCCACCGAGGCAGCCCCGCCAGGACGAGCCCAGAGGTGATCGGGCGAGAGCGGCCCCACGACACGGCGCACCTCCTCCACGGCTTGGAGGAGCGCATGGGCGACAGGCTGCAGCAGGGACAGGACCTCGGGAACGGGGCCGCGCAGCCAGACTTCAGATTGGTCGGAGGCTGTCATTGACGGAAGATAGCAGAAGGCTCGTCTCCAGTTCAGATGGCCAGCACGTATTTCGCGAGGTGACCAATGCGACCGAGAGTCTCCGGACGTATGCGCGCAGCCTGGTTGACCGCCGGCTCGGCATCACGGCGGATATAGGCGCCTTGGATTGAACGCCGAGGCTCGCCGACCCGATTTGTCGTGTGTCCGTGCCAGGCCGACCCGTTGTAGACGATGACTGAACCCGCCGGGCCACACGCCAGTACCTGGCCCTCATAGTCCGCAGATGGATCCTGCGGAAAGTCGGCCGGGATCGTGGGCCATTTGTGGGAGCCCGGCACGAAACGAGTGGCCCCGTTATCCGTTCGAAACTCATCCACCATCAGGATGAACCCCACCATCGGCCAGCCATCCCCCTCGCGCTTGAAGTCCACGTGAAGATTTTGTGCCCGTGAGTAGGGTCGCACAGTCCTCGCATGCATCGTGCTGAGCTTGAAGGGTTGACCGATGATGCGACAACACGCCTCGAGGACGGGTTCGTACACGTACAGCCCATCGAATTCTGGGCCGCGATTGACGAAGTCGTTGACTCGGGTTGTGGTGCTACCTATCGCTACGTCCTCTGGAGTGGCGCAGGCCACGGCGGCATCGTAAGCCTCGGCAAATTGCGCCATCCGGTCGGGCGCCACCGGGCCAGGAATGACGACGAAGCCCACGTCGCGCAGCTCCTGAACCGCGCCCGCGGACAGCTCGCAGCGCGCATCGACTACGCTGAACCAGTCGTCCATAGGTTCTCCCGCGGGGCAGTGTCAAGGTCTGCCACCAGGAGATCCTCGGTGAGTCGCCGCGCTGACTGAAGGACCGTTCCCTCAGGATCGACGATACCGGACGATCCGTAGGACACCAGGTCCGCAGTGCGGCCTGCGACGTCAGCACGGATGACCGACACCCTGTTTTCTCTCGCCCGAGCGATGTCGGCATTCCTCGCGTCAGCGACGACCTCCGCCTTTTCCAGAGGGAGACCGTTGTTCGTAGGCACGAACAGCGCCGTCGCTCCCTGGGAGGCCATGACTCTCGCGGGCTCGGGATAGTTGGAGTCGTTGCAGATGACGATGCCGAAGGTCAGACCGTCAACCCTGAAGACCGGGGTTCGGTCGCCAGCCTGATAGATCGACTTCCTGATCGCCGGATGCAGCTTGCGATACAAGCCGACGACGGCTCCCTTGTGAAACACCGCTGCCGAGTTGTAGAGCTGACCCGTTCCGGAAATCTCGGTAAACCCCAGAATTGTCGTCACCGTGTCGCTTGCAAGGGGTGTAAGTACGGCGCTGAGCTGACCGCTTTCCACGTCAATCGCAATCTCGGTCGGGCGTGCCGTGTAGTCCGCCAGACCTCCCAGCACAGCCTCCGGGCAACAGAGGATTTCCACCCCCTCGGATTGACACCAGTCAATTTGTTTGCGAATGAGCTCGACGGCGTCCATGGAGCCGCAAGGAAGAAGAGGAGCTTGGTAGGCGGCGACTTTCACGGGAATTCGTCCCAGGGAACGTAGGCATTATACGCTGCCGATCCGCCGCCCCTGCCGGGGCTTGGGGGGGAATGGGATCCGCCTACCCGGGGTCGCCGCGCCTTCGGCGCTCTGACCCCGGGCTACATGCCTTGGCCCCTTCGGGGCGGAGGTGGGCATCCGCGGAGGCATCCGAGACGGCTCTTTCGGGGAGCTTCCGACTAGTCGAAATTCACGATGCCGGCGATCTTGTTGCGCAGCGCGTCCCGAGTCTGGGCGACGGTGCCGCCGTTGTCGCCGGTGACCATGACGACGGCGGTGACGCGCGGGGCGGTGCCGACGCAGGTGATGGCGGCGTAGACTCCGGGCGCCGAGCCCGCCACTTCGCTGGGCGACCGGCGGATGTTCTGGAAGTGGAGGTTCCGCATCGCGTCCCCGGCGAAGGTGAAGCAGGTGCGGACCGAATTCGTGTTCACGCCTGTGGAGGCCCAGTAGAGCGAGGCGCCGCTTGCGGCGCCAGGGAGCGCGACGGCGGCGGTGGCGAGGAGGGCCGCGGCCATCCCCATCTTGACCAGGAGCTTTCTCATGTCTGAATCCCCTTTCTGCAGAGAGTGAAGCTGGCGGTCCGGTGAGACCTGGAAGCCTCGGCGGACCGGGCGACTTGCAGGGTTGGGCGTGGGAAGGCGTGGTTCTGTTACAGAGGGCTCAGGGCCCGGTTAAAATTCAACGAATTGAATCGCCGATGCGAAATTTGCTCGGCGCAACGAGAATTTGCTCAGATCGCCCGAGATTTGCTCGGCCCGTCCAAAATTTGACCAGCCCAACGGGTGATCTGACTTTTTCAGGGAAAATTTAGTCAAATCGACGGTGATCTGACTTTTTCAGACGAGATTTGATCAAAAAATCCAATGCTCTGAATGGCGCAGCGAAAATTTGAGTCAAAAATCCAATGCGCTGAATTGTGCAGGGCTGCGGACGAGCAAAAAAGAAGGGGGCCTTGCGGCCCCCTGGGTTGTTGCGGAGATTACTTGGTGGTGGAGTGAGTCGCCGGTGCGGGCGCTGGCGCCGGCTCCGGAGTGGAGGGGGTAGTCGTGGTGGTCTGGCCCTTCTTCTTGGCGCGACCCCGCGGGCGCCTCGGCTTGAGACCGAATTCCAGGAGTCGCTCACTGGTGAACCCGTGCTCGGCCTTGAGGATGGCGCCGACGCGGTTGCGGAGGTCCTCGCCGGCCTTGGCGAGTTCGCGGCGCTGACGGTTGACCCCTTGGAGGTCGGCCTTGAGCTGCGCCTGCCGATTCTCCAGAGCTTCCGCATCTGTCGTCAGCTTCACCAATTCGGTGTAGCGTGGCGTCAACTGCGGCATGGCCTCGAGTTGCGACTTCAGGTTGGTGCCCATCACCTTCCATCGACCGATGACCTCCGTTCCTGCTTTACCGTTTGAAGACATTGTCCTGCTCCTTTCTTGGAACCTTCCGGTCCCGGTTAGTTTCCGTGGGCTTCCCGCAAAGCCCCGGAGGTTTTTGCCTGCTCCGGCTACGGGTCCGGTCCTTCAACAACTCCGAAAACTCACTGTGCTTCACTGAGTCCGCTCTGGCCAGGGCTGAACTGGTCGGCAATGGTAGGACCTGTTTTCACGAATGTCAATAGGGTAGTATTGGAAGATGAATCGGGAGGTGAGGGTTGTATTGGAAGGAGAGGCGAGATTTCTGCTAAGATCCTCGTCCGAGGAGGAGATGCCATGAGCCTTGGAGACATTCGCGCCTACAAGAAGGTGGGGGAGGGCCGGTTCCGGGAGAGCCGGGGCCTCTTCTTTGAGGACGTCGTGGTGGGGGAGATCGTGGAGCACCGGCCGGGGCGGACGGTGACGGAGGCGGACAACGTCTGGCAGTCGCTGCTGTCGCTCAACCCCCACCCGCTCCACGTCGACGCCGCCTATGCCGCGAAGTCGGAGTGGGGACGGCCCCTGGTCTCCAGTCTGGTCACCCTGTCAATCGTCACCGGCATGAGCGTCAACGGCACCAGCGCCAAGGGGGTCGCCAATCTGGGGTGGGAGGAGATCCGCCTGCTGGCGCCGGTCTTCGTGGGCGACACGCTCTACGCCGAGAGCGAGTTCCTGAAGAAGCGCCTGTCGCGCTCGCGCCCCACGCTGGGGGTGGTCACCTGCGCCACCCGCGGGATCAAGGCCGATGGGACCGTGTTCCTGACGTGCAAGCGGAGCTTTCTGGTACCCACTCGGGAGCATGGGCTGGAGGAGGCGGGGGGGTACTGAGCCCGGGGAGTTATCTTTGTCTCAGAGCGCCCCGCCCGAGGGCCCTCACCCCTGTCCCCTCTCCCGCCCCCTCGCCACCCCCCTCCCCGGGAGAGGGGAACCCGGTTGGAGCGCTCTTGCTGGTCTCCCTCGTCCTTTTTGTCTTTGCTGTCCTTGTCGTCTTTTCTTGCTTTCTCCCTCTTCTCCCGGGGAGGGGGGTTGGGAGGGGGCGGGAGAAGAGGGCCGGGGTGATGAGGGTCTTGGGAGGGGGAGTTCCTTGACGCCCTCTCTCGGCCGTTCTACGATCTCTGCCACTTCAGCGACGAGGAAATCGAGGCTGTTCCGGCCGGCCCGTGAAATGGAATGCCGGCGTTTGGCAACTCCTGGATGACGACGGAGGGTCTCCGGCATGATCTGCCCGAAGTGCGGCTTTGAACAGCCTGATGGTGTGGAGTGCATGCGGTGCGGCGTGATCATCAGCCGCTACAAGGGGCCGGTCTTTGGCGCGGCTGGCGCGGCGGGGCCGCCGGGCACGCCGCCCGCGTTCGCCCCGGTCGCGGCATCCCCGCCGCCGTCTTTCATCCCGCCGCCGCCGGTGATCGCCGGGGGGAGGGTCCTCGCTCCGGCTGGCGGCGGCTTCGGCGATCCGCCGCCGGTTGCGGCCGGGGGCACGGTCTATGGCGGGCCGGGGAGCGTGGCGCCGACCTTCTCGTCGTTCTCTGCGACCGGCCAGGACTTCCTGGGGACCTTCGAGCTCGGGAAGGTCCTGGGCGAGGCGTTCTCCATCTTCTTCTCCAACTTCATTCCCTTCGCGCTGCTGAGCGCCCTGATCTCCCTGCCTGTGTTCGCTTTTGCAGCCTACCTCCTGCAAGCTCACAGGAGCCCGGCCACGGCGCTCTCCTTCTTCTTTCTGGCGCTCCTGGTGCAGATCATCCTGGGTCAGTTGACGACGGCGGGGCTCACCTACGGCGTCTATCAGCAGATGCGCGGCCAAAGCCCTTCCTTGATGGACTGCCTGCGGGTGGCGTTCTCGCGCTTCTTCCCGGTCCTGGGCGTGGGCATCGTGGCCGGGTGCGCGGTAGGATTGGGGGCCGTGTTTTGCCTGGTTCCGGGCTTCATCCTGGCCGCGATGTTCGCCGTGGTCGTCCCCGTTACCATCGAGGAGCGGCCTGGAGTCTCCGACGCCTTGCGGCGCAGCGCTCACCTCACGGAGGGCTTCCGCTGGCAGGTCTTCGGCCTCTTGTTCGTGCTGGGGGTCCTCGAACAAATCCTGGTGCGGATCGCGATCGTCCCGGCCCACGATCTGGGCACGTTGCTGATGATCTCGAGCACCGTCAACGTCCTGACCATCGGCCTCCGTGCCACGGCCGTGGCGGTCATGTACTACCGCCTGCGCAGCGTCAAAGAATCGGTCGACGTTGATCAGATCTCCTCGGTCTTCGCCTGAGCGTGCGTTGGGGAGGGGGCGGCACCTCCTCCCGGCGCTGCTCCTGGCCGGCGCGGCTCTCCTGGGCGCGCCGGCGAGGGGCCAGAGCGCGCCGGCGCGCCCAACCGGGGTCCCGGAGCGGGCGCGGGCGATCCTCGCCGATCCGCGGTATCAGACGCGGCTGCCGGAGCACGAGGCGCCGCAGGACCTCGACGAGAGCCGGCCTCGGCCGTCCTCCGGCGGCGTCAGCCTCCCCGCGGCGGCTGCGCCGGTGATCAGCGCCGGGGCCGAGCTGACGCGGATCGTCTTCCTCGTCCTGCTGGTCGCGGTGATCGCTCTCGTCCTGGCCTGGGTGGTGCGGGCCGTGGCGGAGAGGTTGGGACGGGCGCGCGCCGGCGGCGAGGGGGAGGTGCAGGGCACGGGCGCGGCGGCCGGGCCGGAGCGCGAGCCGGACCTGGAGGACGCCACCCGGCTGGCCGCCGAGGGGCGCTATGGCGAGGCCATTCACGCGCTGCTGCTGGCGGCCATCCACCACTTCGCAGCCCGCGCTCATATGACGGTCCAGCCCTCCCGCACCAGCCGCGAGCTCGCCCGTCTCCTCCCCTTGAGAAGCGAGTCGCGGACGGCGTTCGACGAGCTGGTACGGGCCGTGGAGCGCACCCTCTTCGGCGGCGAGGCCGCGGGACCGGAGGACTATCAGCGCAGTCTCGAGCGTTTCCGCTCGCTCGTCCGGAGGCCGGCGTGAGGGAGCCGGATCAGCCGGATCAGGAGACCGCCGCCGAGACGGAGCTCGAGGGGGGCTTCTCCCGCCGCCGGGTGGCCTGGGCCGTGGGGATCGCCGCCACGTCGTTCGCGATCTTCCTGCTGCTCCTCGCCTTTGGCCGCGACCTGGAGGGGCGGCCGGCGCCCGGGGCCGACACCTTCAGCCGCAGCGCTCTCGGCTATCGTGGCGTGGCCGAGCTGCTGCGGGCCCTGGGGCTCGGCGCGACGTCCCGCCAGGCGTCGGCGGGGAGCGGGGTGGGCCCCGATCATCCGCTGGTGGTGGCCGAGCCGGACCCCCGGCGGGGAGGCAGCTCGCCGCGCCTGGAGACCCTCTGGCAGGAGGCCCGGGACCGCCAGGCGCCGCTCGTCGTCGTGCTCCCCAAGTGGATTCCGAGCGAGCCGCGGAAGGACAAGCCGGAGTGGCTGGAGAAAGTGGAGCTGATGCCGTCCTGGCAGGTGCATTGGGTTCTCCAGGGTCTGAAGGATCCGGACCTTCCCGTGACAGCGCGGCGATTGCGGAGCGCCAGGGGCTGCCAGGCGAGCTGGCACAACGGGGACGCGCCCTTGGCCCTCCAACTGGACGTCGAGACGCCCGTCCAGCTTCTGCTGCCAATCGAGGGGCTGGAGCCGGTGATCCAATGTGACGGCGGCCTGCTGGTGGCGCGCCGGCCGGCGAGGTCCGGCCGGCCGCAGGTGGTGGTGATCGCCGATCCGGATCTGCTGAACAATCAGGGCCTCGGCCGGGGGGAGAACGCCGCCGCGGTCTATCAGCTCTTCGCTCGCGAGCTGGCGGCCCAGGGCGTGGTGTTCGACGAGACGGTTCACGGCTTCAACCGGACGCCGGGCCTGCTCGCCGAGGCGTTGCGCTTTCCCATGGTGCTCGCCGTGCTCCAGGGGCTGGTGCTGCTGGGCGTGGTGCTCTGGGCGGGCATGGGGCGCTTCGGCAAGCCGCTGCCGGCCGCGGCCGGGCTGGCGGCGGGCAAGGCGGTCCTGATCGGCAATACCGCGGAGCTGCTGGCCGGGGGCGGCCACGCCGCCGACAGCGCCATGCGCTATTTCCAGCAGACGACGCGGGCGGTGGCCGCCTACTACTTCCTGCCGCCCGATCTGCCGGAGACCGAGCGGCTGGCCCGGCTCCAGCGGCTCAGCGAAGGGCATGGGAAGAGGTTGAATCTCGCTGCCCTGGAGACGGATCTCCGGCGGCTCCCCGAGGGGCGGCGCGGCGAAGGGGACGCGGCCTGGATCGCTCAGAGGTTGTATGACTGGCGTGTGGAGATGACGAATGTCGACCGAAAAAGTGCGTGAGCTGGGCCAGGCCCTCCGGGAGCGGATCGGCCGGGTGATCATCGGACAGGAGGAGGCCATCCAGCTCCTGATGGTGGCCCTGGTGTCGGAGGGGCACGTGCTCTTCGAGGGGCCGCCCGGCACCGGCAAGACCCTGCTGGCGCGCTCCTTCGCCGCCTGCCTGAAGCTGGAGCTCAAGCGCGTCCAGTTCACACCCGACCTGATGCCGGGCGACCTGGTGGGCACCAACCTGTTCAATTTTCAGACGAACTCCTTCACCGTCACCAAGGGGCCGGTGTTCACCGAGCTGCTGCTGGCCGACGAGATCAACCGCACGCCGCCGAAGACGCAGGCGGCGCTGCTCGAAGCCATGCAGGAGCGGACGGTGACGATCGATGGGACGTCCCATCCGCTCTCCGCCGGTTTCATGGTGGTGGCGACGCAGAACCCGATCGAGCAGGAGGGGACCTACCCGCTGCCCGAGGCGCAGCTCGACCGCTTCCTCTTCAAGGTCCTCATCGGCTACCCAGGGCGCGAGGAGGAGGTGGTCATGGTGCGTACGCACGGCCACCAGACGACGATGCCGAAGCTGGACCAGCTCGGCCTCGCTCCGCTCTGCGACCTGCGCTACATCCAGTGGGTGCGGCAGGTGGTGGCGGGCATCCGCCTGGCGGACGAGACGGTGGCCTACGTGGTGGACCTGATCCGCGCCACGCGCCACCATCCGGCGCTGCAATACGGCGCCAGCCCGCGGGCGGCCAACATGCTGGCCGCCGCCGCCCGGGCCGCCGCCGTGCTCGAAGGCCGGGAGTTCGTAATCCCGGACGACGTCAAGGGCCTCTTCAAGCCGCTGCTTCGCCATCGCGTGGTGCTGGCCCCCAGCGCCGAGGTCGACGGGTTGGGGGCCGATCAGGTGCTGGAGCAGGTGCTGGCGCAGGTGCCGGCGCCGCGGTGACCTATGCCGATTCGAACGGCATTCATGAATCGGGGCGGGGCGGCGCCGGCGGGGCCCTCATCACCCCGGCCCTCTTCTCCCGGCCTCCCCCCCGTCCGCCGGGAGAAGAGGGAGTGGTTAGTCTTGAAAAAGCAAAGACAGTTTCCCTGTTGTTTCTTGTCTTCCTCCCCTCTCTCCCGGCCGGCGGGGGGGAGGCTGGGAGAGAGGGGTCGGGGGAGTGAGGGCCCCGCCCCGAAGGGGCGGGGTTGGGGAGTCGGGAGCCGCTGATGCGACCGACTCGCCGTGCCATCGTCGTCGCCGTGGTGGGCCTGGCCGTGGCGTTGCTGCCGGCGGCGGTGGATGCCCGGCTGTGGGCGCTTTGGCCGATTTATCTCGGCGGGCTGGTGGTGGCTCTGGGCGCGGACGCTTTGATGGTGCCGCGGCGGATGGGTGTGACCGGGGCGCTGGCGATGCCGGGGACGCTCTACATCGGCGAGGAGGAGGAGGCGGTGCTGACGGTGGCGGTGCCTTCCGCGCGGCGGGTGCCGGTGACGGTGGCGATCGATCTGTCGGACCGGCTTCTGCCGCAGCCGCAGCTCCGGGGCCGGGCGTCGCGGGAGGGGACGGGGCTGCGTTTCCGTCTCGCTCCCACGCGCCGCGGGAGGATCGTGGTGGAGCGCGCCTGGGTGCGCTACGCCGGTCCCCTGGGGCTGATAGCGGCGGTGGCGCGGCTGGACCTCATGCGCCAGGCGCCGGTGGTGCCCAACATCCGGCCGGTGAAGACCATGGCGCTGCGCTTCCTGACCGATCGCGAGTTCCGCGCGGGCTTGAAGATCGAGCGCTACAAGGGGGACGGCACGGAGTTCGATTCGCTGCGCGAGTACACCGTGGGCGACGATCGCCGGACGCTCGACTGGAAGGCCTCGGCCCGTCACCGCAAGCTGGTGGCCCGTCAGTTCCGGGCCGAGCGCAATCACCAGGTGGTGATCGCCGTGGACACCGGCCACTTGATGTGCGAGCCGCTGGCCGGCGTTCCCAAGGTCGACCACGCGGTCAACGCCGCCCTGCTGCTGGCCTACATCTCGCTGCGGGCGGGCGACCGCGTGGGGCTCGCGACGTTCGACTCGAAGCCGGGCCTCTACGTCGAGCCCAAGGGCGGGTTGAGGGGCTTTCAGATCCTCAGCCAGATGGCGGGCCAGGTGGACTACTCGGACCGCGAGACCAATTTCACGCTCGGCCTGACCGCGATCGGCCAGCGCCTCTCCCGGCGCTCGCTGATCGTGGTGCTGACGGATTTCGTGGACACCATCACCGCCGAGCTGATGGTGGAGAACCTGGACCGCCTGTCGCGCCGTCACGTGGTGGTCTTCGTGGCCCTCCAGGACCCCGGCCTCGCCGCCGTCGCCGCCCAGGAGCCCAAGGGCATCGTCGAGCTCAACCGCGCCGTGGTGGCCGGCGGCCTGCTGCGCGATCGCGAAGTGGTGCTGCGGCGGCTGCGGCGGCTGGGGATCTATCCCATCGACGCGGCGCCGGGGCAGGTTTCGCCGCGGCTGATCAATACGTATCTGGACATCAAGCGGCGGGAGAGGATTTAGAGATATGTCGCGAACCCCCTGGGACCGCCGGCGTCCCGCCGGCCGACTTACTTGGCTTTTCAAAAGCAGAGTTAGCAGGCCGGCGGGACGCCGGCGGTCCCAGGGGATGTGAAAGCCAAAATCCCATGACCGCGCCCACCTTCATCCTTAAATCCGCCCAGTTCCGCCGCGAGCGCGAGGAGGCCTGGCGCGAGCTGGAGATGCTGCTGGAACGGGTGGAGACGAAGGGGTTGCGGAACCTCACGGCGGCGGAGCTCAACCGGCTGCCGGTGCTCTACCGCGGCGCCGCGAGCTCGCTGTCGGTCGCGACCGCCATCAGCCTGGACAAGAACCTCCTCGACTATCTGAACGCCCTCGTGGGCCGCGCCTACATCTGCGTCTATGGCGCCAAGCGGCGGCCGGAGGAGGCGGTGATCGAGTTCTTCCGCCACGATTTTCCGGACGTGGTGCGCCGCTACTTCGGCTTCGTGGCGCTCTCCTTCGCGCTGGTGGCCCTGGGCGTGCTCGCCGGCTACCAGATGACGAAGGCCGATCCGGAGCGCTACTACAGCTTCGTGGGGGAGGCCATGGCCCAGGGGCGCACCCCCGCGGCCTCGACCAAGGAGCTGCGGGACGTGCTCTACGGCCGGGGGAGAGGGGAGCTGTCGATCTTTGCCACCTTCCTCTTCACCCACAACTCGAAGGTGGGGATGCTCTGCTTCGCCCTCGGCTTCGCGGCCGGCGTGCCGGTGATCTTCCTGCTCCTCGAAACCGGCCTGACGCTGGGAGCCATGGCGGCGCTCTACGCTTCGCGCGGGCTGGGGCCGGAGCTCTGGGCGTGGATCCTCCCGCATGGCGTCACCGAGATCGGTGCCCTCTGCCTGTGCGGCGCGGCCGGCATGGTGCTCGGCCGGGCCCTGGTCTTCCCCGGGCGCCACACGCGGCTGCGCAACCTGGCGCTCCAGGGGCGCGAAGTGGCGCTGCTGGCCGTGGGCGCGGTCGTCATGTTCCTCGTCGCGGGAGCAATCGAGGGCTTCTTTCGTCAGCTCGTGCAGGACGTGGGCGTGCGCTGGACCCTCGCCGCCCTGACCCTCGTCTTCTGGACCTGGTACTTCTTCACCGTGGGGCGAAACCGTGACCGCGATCTCGCTCGATAAGGAGCGCATCCACCGGGTGCCGACGCCGGAGGGGATCTCCCTGCCGTTCGCGGTGGCCGGCGTGGGCGACCGATTGGCGGCGTTCCTCCTGGACATGCTGGTAATCGTAGGCGGCACGATCCTCGTCTGGCTGCTGGCGCTCCTCGTCGCGCTGGTGGGGCTGCCTGCGGTGGGACTGTCGTTCGCGCTGCTGGTGGGCTTCCTGCTGTGGAACTTCTACTTCGTGCATTTCGAGATCCGCGGCGGCGGCGTAACCCCTGGCAAGCGGCGGATGGGCCTGCGCGTGATCTCGCGCGACGGCGGACCGCTGACCGCCGAGGCCGTGTTCGCCCGCAACCTGATGCGCAACCTGGAGTTTTACCTGCCGCTGATCGCCCTGCTCGCGCCTGGGGCGATGCTGCCGGAATCGCCCGGCTGGGGGCAGCTCCTCGCCCTGGGGTGGCTGGCGGTCTTCGCCCTGATGCCCTTCTTCAACCAGGACCGCCTGCGCTGCGGCGACCTGGTGGCGGGCACGCTGGTGGTCAAGGTGCCGAAGGCGGTGCTGCTCTCCGACCTCTCGGACCGCGCCACCGTGCGGCCAGCCATGCGGCCGCGGCCCACCGGCATGCCGGCCCCGCCGCCTCCGCCGCCGCCCGCGGAGGAGTTCCCCTTCACCCGCGAGCAGCTCGACATCTATGGCATCCACGAGCTGCAGGTGCTGGAGGATCTGCTGCGCCGCGACGACCAGGGGACGCTCGACGGGCGCGTTCTGGAGGACGTCTGCGAGAAGATCAAGCTCAAGGTCGGCTGGTCCGCCGATCGCTGGCAGGTACCCGTGAGGCCTTTCCTGCAGGCGTTCTATCGCGCCCAGCGGGCGGCGCTGGAGCAGAAGATGCTCTTCGGGCAGCGGCGGGAGCGGAAGCGGGGGTAGGGGGGCGAGGGACTTCAGGGACCCCAGGGACTTCAGTGACTTCAGGGACGAAGAGGCCTCTTTGCCGTCCCTGATCCTGAAGTCCCTGCTGTCCCTGCTGTCCCTGAAGTCCCTGTTGCTCACACCCTTTTCACCACCACCACCGTGACGTCGTCCGGCGGCTCTTCGGCGCCGAGGTGGCGGCGGCAGTCGTTGAGCAGGGCGTCCACGATTTCCAGCGGCGGACGGTGGCCCATCACGCGCAGGACCTCGCGGGCGCGCTCGAAGCCGTAGGCGTTGCCGTTGCGGTCGAGGGTCTCGAACAGGCCGTCGGAGCAGAGGAGGAGGACGCTGCCGGCCGGCAGGTCGAAGGGGCGGTCCTGGTAGGTGCGCAGGGGACCCTGGCCCAGGGGGAGACCCGGCAGCGCGATCTCCACGGTGTCTCCACCACCACCACCACCGCGGGCGAACACCAGCGGATAGGGGTGGCCAGCGTTGGCGAGCAGGGCCTCGCCGGTGGCCGGATCGAGGCGGATCAGGGCCAGGGTGGTGAAGCTGTGCTCGGTACCGGCGCCGCGCAGCACGCGGTCGAGCTGGGAGAGGACGCGGGCCGGCGTCTCCTCCGGCGCCACCAGGCTCACCAGCCCTGCCTTCACCATCGCCTGCATCACGGCGCAGGAGTAGCCATGGCCGGCCACGTCGCCGGTGGCGATCCACAGGCGCCCGGCGTCGTCGCGCAGGAAATCGTAGAGGTCGCCTCCGGCCTCGCTGGCCAGCACCGAGCGGGCGGCGACCTCCCAGCCGTCGAGGCGCGGCATCTCGCGCGGCAGGAGCCCCACCTGCATGCGCGCCAGCAGGTCCACCTCGTGGCGCAGCCGTCGCTCCTGCTCCAGCCGGCGCATGAACGGCGGCGGCGGCAGGTAGCCGGACTCGACGCGCGCGGCGCGCGCCTGGCCCACGAAGCCGAGGACCAGGAGGCCGGCCGCGATGGACGCCGTCGCCCCGAGGGTGCCCGGCAGCCAGCGCGCGTACAGGGCCGAGAAGAGCGCCGCCGGCAGCAGCAGCGAGACCACCGAGGCCACCAGCAGAGCGGTGAGGCCGAAGCGCCGGCAGACCCAGGTCAGCAGGCCGGCGAAGAGCGCGTTCGCCGCCAGCTCGGCGGGGTAGGGGAAGAGCTGGAGCGGCGAGAGCGCGTAGCCCGCGACGAGCGCCGCGGCCCAGGGCGCCCAGCGGGCCCAGCGGCCGGGCAGCAGCCGCGCCGCGAGCGCCACCGCCAGGGCGATGCCGGCGGCGAGGGAGATGCCGCTCGCCACCGGGCTGCCGCTGGTCCCGAAAGGGGGGACGGCGAGGCTCGGCCCGGCGGGCGAGACGCCGGGAGCCACCACCGCCAACGCGTAGAGGGCGAGCTTCCATCCCCCGAGCGCGGCGCCCGCGGCGAAGCCCACGAGCAGCGCCCGGCCGCCGCGCGGACCGAGCGTGCCGTGCCGCAGGTTGTCGAGGCTGGTGGTGAAATCCGGGTGGATCGAGCGCAGCAGCGACTCGCCGGCCGACCAGGTCAGGAAGATGGCCAGGGCCAGGCCGGGAGCGCTGAACGTCCAGCCGATCACGGTCAGCCAGGGGGCGGCGGGCAGGTACTTGAAGAGCCAGCGGGGGTCCGTGGACAGCAGGGCGATCAACGCCAGGAGAGCGCCGTTGACGAGGTCGATCCGCGCCCGCAGCAGCAGGGCGAGGAAGATCCCGCCGACGGCGATGACCACCGGCAGGAAGAGGAGGCCCGAGAGGAAATGCCGGCGCAGGCTCGCGTCCGGCGCCAGGACGCGGGGGTCCCCGATGCGGCCCTGCCCCCGGCTGGCGAAGGCCGTCTGCGGCGGCGAGGACCCCAGGTAGATGACCTGTGGCGGCTCGCTCCCGGCCAGGTCGTAGAGCTCCCAGGCGGAGGCGGAGGCGACGGCCAGGCTGCCGCGCACCTGCTTGCCGAACGACTCTCCCGGCGCCCGCAGCTCCGAGGCGAAGCTGCGCGCCAGGTCCGCCAGCCGGGCTCGATTGTCGGGCTGGAAGAGAGGGGCGCTGAGGTACTCCCAGGACAGGGTGAGCGGGCGGCCGGCCGCGGAGAAGTAGGCGTGCAACTCCTGGCTTCCAGCCGTTCCCGGCAGGTGCGCGCCTTGGAAGGCGTGGACCTGGAGAGCGGTGCGCGACGACGTGAGCCAGCCGGCGCCCTTCTCGCCGAGAAAGGAGTAGGCCTCCGCGAGGTCGTCCCGCCGCAGGGCCAGCGCGACGCTCGGCGCCTCTGCCGGGAGCTCGAGCCCGGCTTGGCGGGCAATGCGTCGGTACTCCCGCGCGAAGACACCGGGAGCGGCGGGCTGGCCGCTGCGCCACTCCGGCAGGAAGGCGAAGGCCAGGGCCGCTCCCAGCGCGAAGGCGGCGAGACCCGCGGCCAGGGCGAGGCCGAGGCGCTGGCGGTCCGCCGCGGCGGTCTTCATCGTCATGCCTCTCCTCCGCGGCGCTTCAGCACCAGCACCGTGGTGTCGTCGAGCGGCTGAGCGCTGCGCAGGTGCCGCCGCCAATCGGCGAGCAGCGCCTCCAGGATCCTCTCCGCCGGGCGGCCGGCCGCCGCGCGCAGCGTCTCGCGCGGGCGCTCGTAGCCGTAGAGCTGATCCTGCGGGTCCGCGGCCTCGAACACGCCGTCCGAGCAGAAGACGAGGACGCTCCCGGGCGCCAGGAGCACGGGGAGGTCCTCGTAGCGGCGGGCCGGCCCCTGGCCGAGGGGCAGCGAAGGCAGGGCCAGCTCCTCTACCGCGCCATCCCGCGCCAGCAGCGGATAGGGATGGCCGGCGTTGCTCAGCAGCCCCTCGCCGGTCTCGGGGCGCAGCCGCAGCAGGGCGAGACTGGTGAAGTTCCGCGTCGGGCCGGCGGCGCGCAGCACGCGATCGGCGCGGGCGAGGACCTCGGCCGGCGTGCGTCCGCGGCCGACGAGGCTGGCGAGCGCCGCCTTGGTCATGGCCTGGGCGATGGCGCAGGAGTAGCCGTGCCCGGCGACGTCGCCGGCCGCGATCCAGAGAAAGCCCGCGTCGTCGGCCAGGACGTCGTAGAGGTCGCCTCCCGCCTCGTTGGCGATCAGCGAGCGGGCGGCGAGCTCCCAGCCGTCGAGCCGCGGCAGCGTACGCGGCAGCAGGCCGCGCTGCATCTTGGCCAGCAGCCCCATCTCGTCGCGGAACCGCCGCTCCTCCGCCAGCCGCCGCACGAAGGCCGGCGGCGCCAGCCGCTCGGTCTCGGCCGCCGCCGGGCGCCGCAGGCCCAGGAACCCCAGGAGGAGGATGGCCACGGCCAGCCCCGCCGTGGCGGCGAGCGCGGCCGGCATCCAGTCCGGGTAGCGGCCCGCCAGAGCCGCGCCGGCCAGCAGGCAGGAGACGACGGCGGCGGCCAGCAGGGCCGTGATCCCGTGGCGGCGAACGATCCAGACCAGGAAGCCGGCGAAGACGGCGTTGACGGCGAACCCGGCGAGCGCGGGCTGGACCGGCAGCGGCGTCAGGAAGAAGCCGGCGGCGAGCGCCGCTGCCACCGGCGCCCAGCGCACGGGCAGGATGCGCAGGGCGAGGGCGAGCGCCAGCGCCACGCCACCCGCCAGCTCGACGCCGCTCGCCACCGGGCTGTCGTGCGGGCGGAAGAGGGGGAGCTCGACGGCGGGACGGTTCAGCCAGACGCCGGGCAGGGCCTCGGCGAGAGCGGCGAAAGTGAAGCGCACGCCGGCGAGCCCCGCGCCGCAGGCGAATCCGACGAGCAGGCCGCGGCCGCCGCGAGACCCGAGCCGGCCGGCCAGCAGCGCGTCCAGGCTGGTGGTGAAGCCGGCGTCGTTGGAGCGCAGCAGCGACTCGGCGCACGACCAGAGCAGGAAGGTCCACAGCGCCACGCCCGCCATCACGGCCGGTGCGATCCACCCGGGGCCGGCGAAGAGCCCCGGCGTCGGCCGCAAGGTGGCCAGCCCGGCCAGCGCGAGCAGGAGACCGTTGCGCAGGCTGATCCGGCGCCGCACGAGCAGGGCCGCGAAAAGGGCCCCGAGGCCGAGGAAGAGGACGGCGGCCTGCCAGAACAGCGCCATGGGGCGGGCCAGGAAGTCCGACCCGAGGGCGTTGGCGGCCGTGATGTCTCCGGGTCCGCGGGCGGCGGAGACGCTCCCCCCGACGGCGAAAGCCAGCAGGTGCTGGGGACGGCTCCCATTGCGGAGCGGATAGAGGATCCGCACGACGTTCACGATCGTGTCGGTCCGCGGGGGACTGAGCGCCTCGCCGGGAGCGAGCAGCAATGGCGCCAGGGATTCCACCAGCCGTGCGGAGGAATTCGGGTCCGGCATCCGGTAGAAGGAAGAGAGCCCCAGCCCCGAAGGCCACCACGTCAGGAGCTGCGGCTCGCCGCCGAAGGAGAAGTCGACGCCGAAGTTGGCGGGATCCTCGGCGCCGGGGCCGGTCACGCCGTGGACGACCTCGACGCGGACGGCGCTGCGGGTGGCGAGGAGCCAGCGGGTCCCCTCGTCGCCCAGCGCGCGATAGGGTTCCAGGTGCTCGGGGCCGCGCGTCACCAGGAGGATCTGCGGCTCGCCGGGAGCGAGCACGAAGCCGGCCCGCGCCGCCAGCTCCCGATAGCGCTCGCGATAGAACGTCTTGCTCAGCGGCCGGCCCTGCCGCCACTCGGGCAGGTACGCCTCGGCGAGCGCCAGTCCCACTCCGAAGGCCAGCAGGCCGAGGACGACGCCGAGCAGGAGGAGGCCCGTGCGGGTGGGAGGGGAGGTGGCCATGGCTTTACTAAGATACGCGGGACGGTCCCGGGGGTTCGGGGATCTCGTCCGTCATCCTACGCCATCCTGAATGCGTCCTGGGATGGGCTCCTTGACGGAGCCGCTGAAGCTCCTTACTATACTGTAAGGAATTTCAGGAGAAGTAAGTATGCCTACCGCAACCGTCACCAGCAAAGGCCAGATCACGATTCCCAAGGAAGTTCGAGACAGCCTCGGCCTCGAAGCTGGCCACCGGGTGTCGTTCCAGGTCCGGGAAGACGGCGTCGTCGAGCTGCGCCCCGACACCGTGGACCTCATGTCTCTCTGTGGCATCCTCAAGCCACGAATCAGGGGAGTGACCATCGAGGACATGAACGCAGGCATCCGCAAGGCGGCCACTCGCAAGTGATCGCGATCGACACGAACGTCCTCGTGCGTTTCGTCGTCGAGGACGATCCGGTTCAGACAGAGCGTGCGACGAGAGTTTTCAGGCGAGCTATCGAAGCCAATGACCCATGCTACGTCTCCGACGTGGTGCTCTGCGAGACCGTTTGGGTCCTGGAGACTACTTACAAGTTTCGTCGGCGAGAAATCGTACCGGTTCTGGAAAGCCTGCTGCATGCGAGCCATCTGACCTTTTCTGCCAGGGACTGCTTCGCAAGGGCTCTGGAAGCCTATGCTTCGGGACGCGGGGACTTCGCCGACTACATGATCCGCGAGCACGCTCGAAGCGCGGGTTGCGACTTCCTCATCACCTTTGAGAAGGTTTTGTTGAAAGAGCCGGGATTCGCTGCGCCATAAGCCGGATTCTACAGCAACGGCGACAGCCACCGCGCCACGCGGTCGCCGATCTTCTTGGTCAGCGGGCGGCGGCGCCAGTCTTCCAGCTTGACCTCTTCGGCGCTCTCCAGATCTTTCAGGAACGCCTCTTCCAGCGTCGCCGCCGTGATGGGGCAGAGGATCAGCAGGTCGCACTCGGCGTTGAAGACGAAGGAGCGGAAATCGAGGTTCGTCGAGCCGACGACGGAGACGAGGCCGTCCGCCACCAGCGTCTTGGCGTGGAGGATGGCGGCCTGGTACTCGAAGATCCGCACCCCCCGCTCGAGCAGCGCTCCGTAGTAGCCGTGGCCGGCGCGGCGGACGATGGGCACGTCCGTCTTGCCGGGGAGGAGGAGGCGGACGTCCACGCCGCGGGCCGCGGCGTCGCCAAGGACGTCGAGCCCCTGGTGGCCGGGGGCGAAGTAGGCGTTGGTGATCCACAGCGTCCGTCTCGCCGCCGATCCGATGGCCGCCAACGCCGCCGCCGACTCGGCCTGGCCGCGGTTGGGCCGCGAGTCGAGCACCATGACCCGCGATCCCGGGGCGTCCGCCAGGTCGGCCGGGAGCGGATCGATTTCGAACGTCTCGCCGCTGGCGTGCACCCACCCCTCGGAGAAGACCACGGCCATCTCCCAGGCTGCCGGACCGGTGACCCGCACGTGGGTGTCCCGCCAGGTCTCCCCCGGCTTGGGGCGGCGGCGGAACGACCCATACTCCTCGCCGATGTTCATGCCGCCGGTGAAGGCCACCTCGCGGTCGAGGACCAGGATCTTGCGGTGGTCGCGGAAAGGCTGGTACCACAGCCCCTTGAACAGAGGATGGAAGAGCCGCACCTCGATGCCGGAGCTCTCCATCTCCTGCCAGAACTCGGCGTGGGTGGCGGAGGAGCCGAGGGCGTCGGCCAGCACCCGCACCGTGAGCCCCCGCTCGGCCGCCGCCTTCATCCCCGTCAGAAACTGCCGGCCCGTGGAGTCGTCCTTGAAGATGTAGGACTCCAGGAGGACCTCCCGCTGGGCGGCCTCCCCGGACTCGCGCATGGCGGCGAAGGCGTCGCGGCCGGTGAAGAAGACGTCCACCCGGTTGCCGCCGAAGAAGGGAGCGCCGTCGATGCGCCGCATCAGCACCTCGAAGCCGGGGTCCGCGAGGCCTTCAGGCAGCGCCGCGGCGAGCTTCTCGACGCGTCCCACCCGCAGGTCGGGCGGCAGCTTGCGCCCGGGAAACGGGCGGAGGATGGGGCGGAACAGCCGGTGGCGGCGGCGATGGCGGCGGGACATGGGTGGAGGGAGTATGGCAGAAGACCCTCATCACTCCGGATCACCCGGACGCTGACCTTTCCGCCCGCCCAAGACCCTCATCACCCCGGCCCTCTTCTCCCAGCCTCCCCCCCGTCCGCCGGGAGAAGAGGGAGTGGTTAGTCTGAAACCAGCAGAAGCAAGAACCCCTGGGAGCGCCGGCGTCTCGCCGGCCACTAACTCCGTTTTTTTTGAAGCCCTCTCTCTCCCGGCGGGCGGGGGGGAGGCTGGGAGAGAGAGGGTTGGGAGAGTGAGGGCCCGCCCCGAAGGGGCGCCTGCGAGAGTCCGATTTACCACCTCCCACCGCCCGGCATACTATGGGCTCCCTCTCAGAGGACCTCATGACCAGCCAAGTCACCCGCCTCCTCCTCCCCCTCCTCCTGGCCGCCCACGCCCTGCTCGCCCAGGCGCCGCCGCCGACCCTCGCAGCGCCGAAGGACCCCGTGGCCATCGCCACCCAATTCGTCGATCTGCTGCTCAAGGGGGACTACCCGGCCGCTGCCGCGCTGGAGGGCGGACCGATGAAGAAGGCGGCTCCGGCGGCGAAGCTGAGCGAGATCTGGACGGGCATCCAGACCCAGTTGGGCGCCTACAAGCGGCGGGTCGCCAGCCGCGCCGAGAAGCCGGGACCGTACGACTTCGTGTTCGTGACCACGGCTTTCGAGAAGCAGACGGTGGACCTCAAGGTGGTGATTGATGAAGGGGGGCACGTGGTCGGTTTCTTCATCGTCCCCGTCCAGCCGGCCACGATGCCGCCCGACCCGGCGCCTCCCGCCTATGCGAAGCCGGACTCCTACCGCGAGCGCGACATCACCGTAGGCTCGGGCGAGTGGAGCCTCCCCGGCACGCTGACCCTGCCGGTGGGGCCCGGCCCTTTTCCGGCCGTGGTGCTCGTCCACGGCTCGGGACCCAACGACCGCGACGAGACGGTCGCGGCCAACAAGCCCTTCCGCGACCTGGCCCTGGGGCTCGCCTCACGCGGGATCGCCGTGCTGCGATACGAGAAGCGCACCCGCCAGTACGCCGGCAAGATCGCGGAGGTCCCCGGCTTCACCGTCCAGCAGGAGACGGTGACCGACGCCCTGACCGCCCTCGCCCTGCTGCGCAGCAGCGAAGGGATCGATCCGCGGCGGGTCTTTGTCCTTGGCCACAGCCTGGGCGGCATGCTCCTGCCGCGCATCGGCCAGAGCCAGCCGGCCCTCGCCGGGCTCATCGTAATGGCGGGAGCGGCGCGGCCCATGGAGGACCTCATCCTCGAGCAGGTCTCCTACCTCGCCGCCCTGGACGGCATCGTCACCGAGCCGGAAAAGAAGCAGATCGAAGGTCTGCGCGCCGAGGTGGCGAAGGTCAAGGCCCTCAAGCCCGGCGCCGCCGAGGCCGCCCTCGGCGCCCCCGCCTCCTACTGGCTCGACCTCCAGGGCTACGATCCGGTCCAGGGCTCCAAGTACCTCCCCCAGCCCCTGCTGATCCTCCAGGGCGAGCGCGACTATCAGGTGACGATGACCGATTTCGCGGCCTGGAAGAAGGGCCTGACGGGCAAGCCCAACGTCACCTTCAAGTCCTACCCCAGGCTCGACCACCTCTTCCTCGCCGGCGAGGGCAAGAGCGGCCCGGCCGAGTACGAAAAGCCGGGCCACGTGGACGCGGCCGTGGTGAACGATGTCGCGACGTGGATTTTGAGCCAGGGGAGGAAGCCGGCGGAGCGGACGTGGTAGCACCCTCAACCCGCAGGGCGCGCCGCCCTGCGGCGCCTTGCGCTCTGCCGCGGTGGAGAAGATCGGCTTACGTGGTGCTCAAGAAGCTGCCGAGCGAGCGTTGAGGGCGGGGACGAGCCCCGCCCATCAGCTCCTCTTCAGCTTCAGTGCTCCCATTCCTTTGCCGGTTTCACCTGCTTGGGTAACGGCGGGCCGGCGTACTCGAAGGTAAAGCCGGTGGGGATCGGCCCCTGATCCGTCTGGAAGATGATCGGTACCTGCTCTTTCTGGCCGGCGGGGACGTCCTTGGGAGGGATTTTGACGGTGAGTTGGACAGGCAGATTGGAAGCCGCCGAATCGATCGTAGCCGTCTGATTGCCGAACAGGACTACGAGTACTTTCTGAAGGTTGATCCCTCGGAGCACGGCCTGCTGCTGGGCCTTGACCGTAACCGGTGGCTCTTTCAGCAGAGGCTTCACCGGCAGGTTGAGATCGAAGAGCCAGGTTTTCGTCTCCGATTCGGCCTTCTTGGCGGGTGGGTCGGGAGCCTGCTTCGCCGCCACGGCTTGGGGCTTCTGCCCGTCCTTGGGAGCCTGCTTCACCGGCTCCTCCTCGGGCTTCAGCTCTGCCTGCACCTCGAAGCTGACGAAATCCCGTTCATCCTGATCCGCGGAAACGTCACAGTGGACGCGGAACTTGCCGTCCTGGTCCTTGCGCACGTCTTGGCAGCGTTGCGGAGTCTTCCGGGGGAGGTTGACGCAGACGCGAGGCGTCCGCGTATCATCGAGGTTCTCTGGAAACGAGAGGGTCAGGTCGACCTCCCTCACCCCTGCGGACTGGTTAAACTGATAGTTGCGCAGCTCCGATTTGAAGCCTGCTGGAGAGAGGACGTGCTCGAAGCGGAACTCGTCGAAGCTCTGGCGCGTCGGTTGCCGATACCGGACCGGCCAACGGAGGAGCTTGGGCACCTCGAAATAAAGAAGGTAGGAGTGAGTGGTCTCCTGGGTCATCAGGGGTTGGTGTACGGGCTCTCCGTCGCAGAGGCTTCTATAAATCTCTCCGGAGAGCTCGGAGAGAGGTATGAACCTCAGGGTTGTATCGTTGATAGCGATTTCGGCCCCTGGGCGCAGGCCCGTACCGTTGAGCCGGTAGAAGGCATATTTTTTATCGGCCTGACAGTCTTTGTCGTCCAGAGCCTCCTGGATCTGGTCGTAGTAGGTGGTCCCCGAGCCGATGGATTGAGCGGACGCCTTTTCGAGCTTGTCTTCGATCTTGAAGTCGTCCGAGAACATAGGCTCGCGAAGGCTCGCGTCGGCGAGCGACTGATGGCTGGAATTCACCTCCATGGGGAAGGAGTTGATCGCGCTGGTCCTCTCGGGGGTCACCAGCGTGATGATAGGCGTGCCGACGAAATCCTTGCCCATGGAGAAACGCAGGACGAGATTGCTGGAGTTGGTGAGCTCGAACTCTCCCTGGACGCTGGAGTCCGGGAATGTGATCTCCGGCTCGTCACTCTCAGCGCGCGAGATCGACAGGGCCCGCTTGAGTGAGACGCCGTTGACCAGAACCCCGAGTTGGGGCGAGAGACCGTTGCCCTGCACGAGGACCGTCGTCGCCTTTCCCTTCTGGACGGGCGCGTAGACCGCGCTCTTGACCCAGAACCGTTCCGTCTCCTCGCTCGGGATCCGGACCAGGAAACTGCGATGCCGGACGAGGTCTCTCTTCTCCGGCTCGACCTTGTTGGGGAAGGCCCAGGCGTCTGCTGTGATCCGGACGGCGAGAGCTTTCCTGGGCACCGTGAGCACGGCGTAGGTCGTTCGTTGGCCGGGAGCGAGCCGGCGGCTGCCGGGGAGCGGTCCGAAAGTCCAGCCGAAGGAGGCCGTACCCTTGCCAAAGCCCGAAGCATAGACGTCCTGCTGCAGGAAGTCCTGATAGAGCTCCTTCTGTCGCTGGAAGTTGATCTGTGCCCCGAATCCGGACAGCAGCTTCAGCAGACCGAGGAAACCGGTATTGTTGGTGGTGGCCTGATATTCATTGACGTTCAATGCGCTCTGTCGCGGGATGATCTCCAAGGCGCGGGCCTGGGAGGGATCGAGCTCTGTCGATTGATCTTCATGCTCGGTATCGTACGCCTTCCGAATCATGTCCAGGGTGATCGAGTACGTGGAACCGGATCCGCTTTTATCGAAGCCCAGGGTCTTGAAGATACCGCTGTCAAGGTCATCGTCGGTGACGTTGCGCGCCCGTGCCTCGATCTCGCTTGCTGACCACCCTTCCTCCTGCAGTGCGGCCTTGATGGCCTTTTGTTTCAGCTCCCCGAGACAGGACGAGCTCTTGGCGCCGGGCAGAAATCTCAACTGCTTGAACAGAGCGATCGGAGAATCCTGGCCTTCGAGGGAACGGCAGACGATATCAGCCTTGGGCTTCTGGTCGTAGATCTTCGTGACCTTCCATTCCACCTGTGCAATCAGATCGTTCGCCCACCGGTCGACCGTGTAGATGGAGGTGGGGAGCTCGAAGAACACGACCCGCTCGTCCGGCCCGGCCTCGTCCCGCAGCAGGGTGAGCTGCTTGGCGATGATCTCGTACTGCATGCCCACGAAGTTGTCCAGAGCGGCAGAGGCGGCGAGGCTGGGCGAGCTCGCGAAGGACTTTACGGCCTGCGACGCGAAATCCTTGAGAGCTGTGGAGTCGGCGCCCCCGGCCGTGGCGGGGCTCGTGAAGCTGGAGCCCAGAGCGGGAGTGGAGGTTGGGGGTGATCCGACTGAGACGTTGGGGGTTGCAACATCCCCAGTGGCCGTGGTGGTCAGGCTCGTGATCTCCGTCTGGAGAGCGGTGCGTTGCGCCTGCTTGGCGTTGATCTGGACTGCCAGGCTCGCGATCTGCTCCTTGCGCTGGCGGTCCGCATCGGACGGCGGAGCGCTGCCGCGCGCCTTGTCGGCCAGGCCGTCCTGTACCGTCAGCACCGCGCTCTGCTGGTTGAGGTCCAGGAGCTCCTGATCGAGCTGTTGCAGAGCGGCCTGCCGTTGCTGAAGCTGGATCTGCGCCTGGACCTTGCGCTCCTCCTTCTCCCGGAAATGTTGGAGCTCGACCTGGTTCTTGAGGCCCACCGACTGGTCGAAACCGGCGTCCACCTGCAGCAGGGTCCGCAGGATCTCAAGCTTGCTCGCGTTCGCCCGGCTGGCGTCGAGCTGATCGATGGTGGGCATCCTGGTGTCCAAGGAGCGGTTGGTCCGGTGCATCTTGGTGAGAAGGTAATGCGCCTGGGCCAGGGACCACACCGAGGGCTGGCCGATTTCCAGGGTCACGGGCCCTGTCGTCTTTTTGTAATCGGCCTCCGCGCAGTCCTTCTTGCAGTGGCGAGCGCCGTCGGAGGCAGCGGCGGGGCCCACCGGGGCGAGCAGTTGAACGCAGAGCAGGATTGACATTGCGATGCGGGTTTCGCGAGGCATAATTCCCTCCTGGGCAAAGATCACCGAGACCGGTTCTTCGGCACAGGCGTCTCTCCCGGGTAGACGGACGTGGACTCGCGTTTTCAGCGGGCTGCCGATGATACGATGCCCCGGGCCGCTCCGACATGAACGACGACCGCCGCTACCCTCGCTACGTCCTCGGCGTCCTGGTGGTCGTCTACGTCCTGAACTTCCTCGACCGCCAGATCCTCGCCATCCTCGCCGAGCGCATCAAGGCCGACCTGGGCGCCACCGACGCCCAGATGGGCTTCCTCTACGGCACCGCCTTCGCCGTCTTCTTCGCTATCTTCGGCATCCCGCTCGGAAGGCTGGCCGACGTGTGGGACCGCCGGCGCCTGATCGCCTGGGGTCTCGCCGCCTGGAGCGCCATGACGGCGCTCTCGGGGCTGGCCCGGAGCTTCCCGCAGCTTGCGCTGGCGCGCTTCGGGGTCGGCGTCGGCGAGGCGAGCGCCAGCCCGGCGGCCTACTCGTTGCTCTCCGATTACTATCCCGCCGCGCGGCGGGCGACCGCCCTCGCCGTCTATTCGAGCGGCATCTACATCGGCAGCGGCCTGGGGCTGGGCATCGGCGGCCTGATCGTCGACCGCTGGGACGTCGCCTGGGCCGGGGCCACACCGCCCCTGGGACTGCGCGGCTGGCAGGTGGCGTTCCTGGTGGTCGGCATCCCCGGCCTGCTGCTCGCCCTCTGGGTGCGCTCGTTGCGCGAGCCGGTGCGCGGCCAGGCCGACGGCGTCGTCGCCATCGCCGAGAACCGTCCGTGGCGAGAGTTCTGGCGCGAGCTCTTGGCGGTGCTGCCGCCCTTCACGCTGGCGAACCTGTGGCTGCGCGGCGGCCGCTGGCGGACTTTGGCGGCGAACCTCCTGGCGGCGGTCGCCTGCGTGTCGGCCGCCGCCGGACTGACCCGCCTGCTCGGCAATCCGGCCCAGTGGTACTCGCTGGCCGTCGGACTCTACGCCGCGGTCTCCTGGGCGCAATCGCTCCGCCTGCGCGATCCGGCCTGCTTCGCGCTCGTGCTGCGGACACCGTCTCTCCAGGCCTCCAACCTGGCGGTCGCCCTGCTCGCGTTCACCAGCTACAGCTACGGCTTCTGGATACCGCCCTACCTGATTCGCACCCATGGCGAGAACGTCGCGCGCATGGGGCTCATCCTGGGCGGGATCGCCGCGGGCAGCGGTTGGCTGGGGGTGACCCTGGGTGGCATTCTCGCCGATCGCCTGCGGCGGCGCTCGCCCAGCGGACGCCTGCGGGTGGTGATGCTCGCGGCGGTGCTGCCGGTGCCGCTCGCGGTCCTGCTGCTGCAGGCGCCCAGCCTCACGGTCGCCTACCTGTTGTGCGTGCCGTTATTCGTCGTCACCTCGCTCTGGCTCGGTCCTGCCGCCTCGACGGTGCAGGACCTCGTCCTGCCGCGCATGCGCGCCGTCGCCTCGGCGGCCTACCTCCTGGTCGTCACCTTCATCGGCCTCGCTTTGGGACCCTACACCGTCGGGCGCCTGAGCGTCGCTCTCGGCGGCCTGCGCCCGGCGCTCCTCTGGGCATTGCTCGCGAACGGCCTCTCCCTCGCCTGTGCCCTCTACGCCGCCCGGCGGTTGCCGGGCGACGAGGAGAGCCGGTGGGAGCGGGCGCGGATGGCGGGGGAGGGGCGGTAGCATGGATGGCGTCGAGGCAATGACGGCGCTCCCAGGCGCGCCTGGGCAGATAGTCTCATGCTACGCTTGTCCTATGAGGCCCCTTCCTGTGGACGAAATTCTTGAACTGCCTGTCACCGAACGCATCCGGCTGGTTGAGCTCATTTGGGACAGTATTGCCGCTGTACCGGAGGCGGTACCCGTGTCCGACGAGCTGAAAGCCGAGCTTGATCGACGACTCGCCGAGTTCGAGGCCAATCCCGAGGCTGGCATTCCTTGGGAAGAAGTTCGCGAGCGGATCGTTCAAGGCCGATGGCGTACCGGTTAGCGGTCTCGGACCGGGCGGTTCGCGAGATCGGCGAGGCTTACGAGTGGTACGAAGAACAGGTTCCAGGTCTCGGCAACGAGCTCGTCGAGGCGCTGGAGGCCCAGTTCGAAATCATCGCTCAGTCGCCCTGGCTTTATGCCGAGACCCAACGCGGCGTTCGTCGCGCTCTCCTTTCGCGTTTCCCGTACGGCGTGTTCTACGCATCGAAGGGCGATATTGTGTCAATCCTGGGCGTGGTGCACACCTCACGCAATCCGCGCCGTTGGCCGCGCCGGCCGTAGCCTACCTACTCGCGCGAGGAGTACGAGCGCAGTGCTCGAGATCTGCAGGCTTCGCTGGAAGTACAGGCTCGAGGATGTCTCCCAGAATTTCAACGGTTCCCCCCAGGGACCGCTGTGGATATTTCTCCTGCCCCAGGATTGGAGGGACCAGACGAGCCACGGGGCGCCCTCGTTTGAGAATGACCACAGTTTCCCCCGTCCTCTCGACCTCGTCCAGGATCGCCAGACACTTCGCCTTGAACTCGGAAGCCCGGATCTCGCGCATGTGATCACTTTTAAGTGACCCATGCCCAGCGGGTCAACCAGAGCGTGTCACGCCACCCCGAAACCAGACGTGGTAACTTCTGGAGGAATGACCGGCGAACCGTTGACACCTCGCGCCCTCAACCGCGCCCTGCTGGCGCGGCAGGGTCTGCTCGCGCCAGCGGAGAGCCCGCTCGTCGAGGCGGTCGAGTCGATCGGCGCGTTACAGGCGCAGTACTGGCCGGGCGTCGCCGTCGCGCTCTGGTCGCGGGTGCGCGACTTCGCGGTGGAGGATCTCTACCGCGCGCTGGAGGGGCACCAGCTCGTCGTGGGCACCCTGCTGCGCGGCACGCTCCATCTGGTCAGCGCGCGCGAGCACCCGGGCTACGCGGCGGCCGTGGAGGCCTCCGGGGCCACGGACTGGCGTCGGGTCTCCAAGGAGCCGTTCCCGCAGATGGAGACGCTGCGCTCGGAGCTCCTGGCCTGGACGGCGGCCGTTCCCCGCGGCGGCGACGAGATCTCCGATTTCATCGAGGACTGGCTCGCCCGGCATCCCGGCGCTCTCGACGAGAAGGAGCTCGCCTTGCAGCGGCAGTACAAGTGGCGCCCCTTCCGCGGGACGAGCGCCTTCGTCCGGGTCGCCGCCGACGGCCGCTGGGAGCGTGCGCCCGCCTCCCTGGCAGCCGCGCCCATGTCCTCAGAGACCGCGGCTTCGTCTCCCGAGGAGGTGCTGACCACCGTCGTCCGCCGCCACCTGCGGGCTTTCGGGCCTGCCGCGGCCGACGACGTGGCGGACTGGATCGGGTGGAAGACGCCGCCGGTGCGGGCGGTCCTCGATCGTCTCGCGCCCGAGCTGGTGCGCTTCGAGGTCGATGCGGGACGCTTGCTCTACGACCTGCCCGAGGCGCCGCGGCCGGATCCCGAGGTCCCGGCGCCGGTGCGCCTGCTGCCCGGGTTCGACAACGTGATGCTCGCCTACTCCTCGCGGCGTCGGCAGCGCATCCTGCCGGACGAGCACCGGGAGAAGGTCTACGTGCGCGCCAATCTCCAGGTGCTGCCGACGTTCCTGGTCGACGGCATGATCGCCGGCACCTGGTCGGTCGCGGAGAAGCGGCGCGAGGCGACGCTGACGCTGCGGCCGTTCGACCGGCTCGCCCGCCCGGTCCGCTCGGCGGTGGTGGAAGAAGCTGAGCGGCTCGTCCGCTTCAGCCAGCCGGGGGCGAAGACGCACCGGGTCGAGATCGAGCCCTGAGAAAAATCGGCATATCCCCGCAAGGGGCCATCGAGGTGCTAAGGTATCTGATGGAGCAAATATGCCTCTCTTGCCGACATCCAAGGTGCCGCAGGTGCCTTCAAGGCTCCCTTCATGGTGGTGGGTCGCGATGGTCGTCCTTGTCGTCGTGGCGGCTCTCACCGTGGCTCGCGGCCTGCTCATGCCCTTCCGCGACCTGGCGGAGGGAGTGGCTGCCAAGCAGAGCGTGGAGGCTGGCTCGAAGGAGACGGGACTATGGATCCGAGGCTGGGTGGATCGGAACCGGGCTCTCGTCGGTGAGCCCTTCAAAGTCTGGTTCACCTTCGTCAATTCCGCGGCGCAGGATGCGGAGGTGGAAAATCTGAGGCTCTATTCTCCAGGCTTCAGGCCTCTGCCGGCCCCGGCGGGAAAACAGGGGGAGCTCAGGGTCGGGGGAATCGGGCCGGGGTTCCTCCCCTTGTCCGCGGCAAGGGTCCGGGTGCCTGCCGGTAGACGGCTCACTCTATGGGTGGAAATGACACCTGCGGAACGGCAAGGTTTGGTTTTTGTCACGGGGAGCTTCGCCGGGAAGGTCGGCCAGAAGCCATTTCAAGAGACCGTTGAGCTGGGGCCCATCCGGCTGGCCTCGCCAGGGCTGCAGGTGGCGGCGCAGGTCGCGGATTCGCTGTTCTCCCTGGTCGGGACCCTGGCGCTGCCGCTCGCCCTGGCTCTTCTGGGCTGGTATTTCCAGCAGCGTCAGCAGTGGTTGGCCCAGGAGCGGCAGGCATGGAATACCATGCTGCCGATAAGCCATAAGAACAATATAGATCTCTATGTCCCGCTCCTCAGTGGGCTTCTGACCCTGAAGTCACGCCTTGCGGAATTTCGCGGGATGAGGACTCAGGAGAGCTGTCGGGAGGTATGCTTCTATCTCTTGTTCTCAATGCGGAGGATGCGGGAGATTGACAGCAGCGGCGGCTTCTATCTCATGGACCGCATGGGAGAGTCGCTGCTGGTCCAGTGCTGGTCCACTTTTCTGGTGCAGGCGCGCTCAGAGCTGCCGATGGATTCGGTGCGAGAGCTTTTAGACCTGATGGGGCCCGCAGAGACGTTTGCCGGCTATCAGAGGAAACTCGCGAAAAGCACGAAACGAAAGGAACTGGTAGAGGCCATTGAAAAGCGGTTCCAGAATTGGGCTGGAGGAACCCCGAGAGCGTTGGGGTTGGAGGCGCTCAAGCTGCTCTATGCCGTACTCGACTTCGAGTTGAATCGAATCTACAAGTTCTGGTACGGAGACGATCCGATCTTCCCTGCCGAGGACTGCCGGGAGTTGTTCACGATCCTGCAGCCAGGATTTCCGGAGCTCGGAGGGCAAGTCGAATGCTACGTGCAAAAGCTCACAGGCGTGAGCCTGCGTGTGACTCCGGCAGGGAAGGAGGAGGCGGTCAGATCTTCTCGATCGGGGTAGCCATGACGTCCTCACTATAGCGGCAGATCGCGTCGAGGTCAAGGGTACGGGCCGCCGCCTCCGGGGAGGCGACGGCCGGGTATCGCGAAGCTCAGGCCCGGATCAGTGGGGGACCTGGAAGAAGGTGGTGCCGCTCTCGAGGGGCGTCTCGAAGAGGAGACGGCCCTCGCGGTAGCTGGCGCCCCGGAGGGTGAGGGCGAGGACGTCGCCCAGATCCTCGGCGAGGTGGATGTTGAGGGTGTCGCGCACCTCCTGCGGGAGGTCGTCGAGATCGGCCTCGTTGTCCTTCGGCACCAGGATCTCGTTGATCCCCGAGCGCACCGCGCCCAGGACCTTCTCCTTGACGCCGCCGATGGGCAGGACACGACCGGAGAGGGTGATCTCACCCGTCATGGCGATGTCGTGCCGCGCCGGCCGGCCGGAGAGGGCCGAGACCATGGCCGTCGCCAGCGTCACGCCGGCCGAGGGGCCGTCCTTGGGGATGGCGCCCGCGGGGACGTGGACGTGCAGGTCGCGCTCGAAGCACTCGCCCGGAATGCCCAGCGACTCGGCGTGCGAGCGGGCGTAGGTCCAGGCGGCCCGGGCCGACTCCTTCATCACGTCGCCGAGCTGGCCGGTGAGCACCAGCTCGCCCTTGCCCTTCATGGTCGACGCCTCGACGAACATGATGTCGCCGCCCATCGGCGTGTAGTACATGCCGGTGGCGACGCCCACCTGGTCGGCGCGGGCCGCCCGCTCGGGGTGGACCTTCGGCCGGCCGAGGAGCTCGCGCACCTTGGTGGCGTCGACATCCACCCGCTCGGCCTCGCGGCCGGCGATCTTGCGCGCCACCTTGCGGCCCAGCTTGCCGATCTGACGTTCGAGCTGCCGCACGCCCGACTCCCGCGTGTACCCGGAGATCACCTCGGCCAGGGCCTCGTCGGTGATGGCGATCCGCTCCAGGCTGAGGCCGTTCTCCTTGAGCTGCCGCGGCACCAGGTAGCGCTGGGCGATGGTCAGCTTCTCCTGCTCGGTGTAGCCGGAGAACTCCACCACCTCCATACGGTCGAGCAGCGGCCCCTGGATGTTCTGGATGAAGTTCGCCGTCGCGATGAACAGGACCTCCGACAGGTCGAACGGCACGCCGATGTAGTGATCGGTGAAAGTGTCGTTCTGCGCCGGGTCCAGGACCTCCAGGAGAGCGCTCGCCGGGTCGCCCTGGAAGGAGACGCCCAGCTTGTCGACCTCGTCGAGGAGGAACACCGGGTTCTTGGTGCCGGCGTGCCTCATGCCCTGGATGATCCGCCCCGCCATGGCGCCGACATAGGTGCGCCGGTGGCCGCGGATGTCGGCCTCGTCGCGCACGCCGCCGAGCGAGATGCGGACGTACTTGCGCCCCATGGAGCGGGCGATGGACTTGGCCACCGAGGTCTTGCCCACGCCCGGAGGACCGACGAAGAGGAGGATCGGCCCCTTGGCCGTCTTCTCGTCGGCGTTGCCGGGGAGGGTCTCTTTCTCGATCTCCCGGGTCTCAACACCCTCGGTACCCTCGGCCGCTTCGCCATTCTCCAAAGCCTCGGCCTCCTGCTCGGCCTTGCGGGCGTCAGCCTCGGCCTGCCGGAGCTGGCGGACGGCCAGGAACTCCAGCACGCGGTCCTTCACGTCGCCCAGAGCGTAGTGGTCCGTCTCCAGGATCTCCGCCGCCCTGGGGATGTCCAGGTGCTCGTCGCTGCGGGTGTTCCAGGGCAGCTCGGCGATGGCCTCCAGGTAGGTGCGGATGACCTGGGCCTCCATGGCCTCGCGGCCCATGCGGGCGAGGCGGTTGAGCTCGCGATCCACCTCCTTGCGCGCCTCCTCGGGGAGGTCGAGCTTGGCGAGCTTCTCACGCAGCTCGTCGGTGTCGTTGCCGCCCTCGCCCTCGCCCAGCTCCTTCTGGATGGCCTTGAGCTGCTCGCGCAGGAACATCTCGCGCTGGCGGTCGCCCAGCTCCTCCTGCACTTTGCTCTTGATGTCCTGCTGGGCATCCAGCACGCTGAGCTGGCGCTGGACGTGGATCAGCACGCGGCGCATCCGCTCCTCGACCGACAGGGTCTCGAGCAGCATCTGGCGCTGCGCCTTGGTCAGATCGGTATAGCCGGCCACCAGGTCGGAGAGGCGGCTCGGTTCGTCGACGCCTTCGAGGACCTGCTGCACGACCTCCTCGGGAAGGCCAGCCTTCGCGCCGAGCTCGGCGGCGCGCTCCCGCAGCTCGCGGAAGAGGCCGACGAAGGCCGGATCCTGGGTATTGAGCGGCTGCATCTCCTCGGCTTCGCGCAGCACGGCCACGAGGTGGCCGCCCTGCTCGGTGATCTTCATCGCGATGCCACGGTGCTCGCCGTGCAGGAGGAGCTGCATCCCCGCCAGCCCCCGCTGGAGCTGGCCGATACGGGCCACCGTGCCGATGGTATGCAGCGACTCGGGAGTGACCTGCTGAATATCCTCACGCTGGGATACTGCGAAGACGAGGCGCTCCGGCGTGTTCAGCGCGGCCTCGATGGCCCGCAGCGTCGCCGGCTTGCCGGCGTTGATCGGCGCCGTGACGCCCGGGAACAGCACGAAATCCCTCAGCGGAAGGACGGGAAGAGTCAATCGTTCGGTCATCTGATTCTCCTTGCCGACCGCACCGCCTCATGGCTTGCGGTCTCTGCGTACACAGCACAACCAGATCCCGGGACCCCACATTCCAAGACTTGCGTGCTAGGCACTCAGCATTGGCGTGATGTTAGCCCAGGCGGCCGGAAAAGGGAAGAGGACTGCAGGGAATATTTGACATCGTTCCACTCAAGGCGGCAGGGGCTCAGGCCCGGCCGGGGTCAAACACCCGATCCGCGGGGGATTCGAAGATCGTGCCAGGGCCTCACCCCGCCGGCTCGACCCGCCGGTACTCGATGTACTTCGCCGTCTCGTCCGCCACCTCGCGGCCGAAGAGGCTCTCCACGAGGTAGAAGGCCATGTCGATCCCGGAGGCGACGCCGGCGGAGGTGATGACGTCGTCGTCCACCATCCGCAGGTCGCGCTCGACGGTGACGCCCACGTTCAGGGATTCCAGCAGGTCGAGAGAGGCCCAGTGGGTGGTGGCCCGGCGGCCCTGGAGGAGACCGGCCTGGCCGAGGAGGAGGGCACCGGTGCAGACCGAGGTGACGTGCCTCGCCGCGGCGGCCGTGCGGCGGATCCAGTCCAGGGTCTCCTCGTCGTGGAGGAGACGGCGGGAGCCGAAGCCGCCCGGGACCAGCAGCAGGTCGATCGCCGGCGCGTCCGCGAAGCCATAGCGGGGGACGACCGTGAGGGCGCCGGTGGCGGTGATGGGATCGCGGGTCTTCGCCACCGTGAAGACGTTGAACGGGGCGCTGTCGTCGGACCGGCGGGACTCGACCCCCGGCACCAGGCGGGGGCGCGAGAAGACCTCGAAAGGCCCGGCGAAGTCCAGGACCTCCACGTCGTCGAAGATCAGGATGCCGGTGTTGATTCGCTCCATGGGCTCTCCTCTGGGACCCGGTTCCCGGGGGATTTACGATATACCAGCGCCCGGCGAGGCGTTCCGGTTATCCTTGTCCATATGGATATGGAATCCCCTCGCGACCGCTTCGCGGCCATCGCCGTTCTCCCGGACGAGCGCATCGACCTGGCGGAGGCGGCGCTGTGGATCGCCGCCGAGGAGCAGCCGGGTCTCGACCCGTCCGCCTGGCTGGCCCGCCTGGACGAGATGGGGGAGCGCCTGCGCCCCCGCCTCCAGGGGGTGGAGGACGAGCTCGGCCGGGTGGAGCGCCTGGCCGATTTCCTCTCCGGCGAGGTCGGCCTGCGGGGCAACGCCGAGGACTACTACGACCCCCGCAACAGCTTCCTCAACGAGGTGCTGGACCGCGGGCTGGGCATCCCCATCACCCTGGCACTGGTCTACATGGAGGTGGGCCGGCGGGCGGGCGTGCCGCTGGTGGGGGTGGGCTTTCCCGGCCACTTCCTGCTGCGGCACTCGGCCCAGCCCCGGCTCCTCCTCGATCCTTTCGACCACGGCCGCCTGCTGACCGAGGAGGACTGCCGCCAGATGCTGGAGAAGCTGAGCGGCGGCTCGCTCCCCTTCGACTCCCGCCTGCTGCGGCCGTCGAGCCCGCGGCAGATTCTGGTGCGCATGCTCAACAACCTGCGGGGGATCTACCTCAATCAGAGCGAGCCCCTGCGGGTGATCGGGGTGCTGGATCGCGTGCTGCTCCTCGATCCCGACGATGTCGGCGCCCGCCGCGACCGCGGCCTCCTCTCCCTGCGCTGGGCCGACCCGCAACGGGGAATCGAGGACCTCGAGCGCTACCTCGCCCTGGAGCCCGAAGCCCCGGACACCGAAGCGGTGGAGGAGCTGCTGGTGGAGGCGCGGCGACGGATGGCGCAGGTGCATTGAGGCATTCAAAGCAAACACCATGAGCCCCGTTCCCGTCATTCTGCAGTGGGAAGAGGAGGACGGGGGCTTCGCGTGTGCCGGCTTCACCGGCCTGCCGATCGTCAATCCCATCCGGATCGTCCTGGCGCACGGCGGCTCGCCCGACGCGATCACCCACGCCGTGGCGCTGCGCGAGGAGCTGATCCGGGAGATCGAGGCCCTGGCGCCGGAGGTGAAGAAGGAGGACCGGCCTGGTGAGGACCTGGCCCGTCTGGAGCCCTCCTGCCGCAAGGTGCTGCTGCTGGTGGGGAGCGAAACGGCGGCCCTGGAGGAGAAGCCCTGGTTCGCTCCCTGGCTCGCCCTGGAGCCCCTCCACCTGACCCTGCCGGTCTTTCCCCTCGCCGCCCGGCAAGGAGTGACGACGCTCCTGCCGCCGGGATTCCGCCGCTTCAACGTCGAGTTCTGGTCGCGCTCCATCGCCGAGGCGCTGCCCGCCATCTTCGCCCTGGCTGGACTGACCTCCGAGAGCGCGCGGATCTTCATCAGCTACCGTCAGAAGGAGTCCGCGGCCCTCGCCATCCAGCTCTTCGACGCGCTGGCGCACGAAAATTTCGACGTCTTCCTGGACCACTTCCGGATCGCTCCCGGCGTCGACTTCCAGACCCGTCTCACCCAGGAGCTGGGCGACAAATCCATGGTCCTGCTGCTGGAGTCGGCGGGTATCCTCGACTCGGAGTGGACCCTGTACGAGATCAACGTGGCGAAGACGTGTGGGCTGGGCCTCTTCGCCCTCCAGCCGCCGGGGGGCCGACCGGCGCCCGGGATCGACGAGTCGGTGCGCCGGCACCTCTCGGCCGGCGACTTCGCGGGCGGCTCCTTCTCGGCGTCGGCGGTGCTGGAGCCCGAGGTCCTGAGGGACGTGGTCGAGCGGGTCAAGCGGGAGCACGACCGGGCGCTGGTGCAGCGGCGGCAGGCCTTGCGGCTGTCGCTCCAGGGCGCCCTCTGGCGCGAGAAGGTCTACGGCCACTTCTTCGACGAGTACGGCATCCTGCACGTACCGATCCGGGAGAAGTCCCTGGAGTACCGGGTCTGGCTGACGCCGCGCCCTCCCGAGCTGCCGGACTTCCAGACCACCTCCCAATACGCCCGGGCGCCGGTGCGGGGGGTGGTGATCGGCCTCTCCCGTCTGATGGAGCCCCTGCGCATGCAGCGGACGGGCTGGCTGGCCGGCCTCTGCCAGATCGCGCTGGTCGACGAGGGGCACCTCATGGAAGCCGCCGGGCGGATGGCGCGAGGTGAGCTGTGACGGGGCCTATGACGGGGGATATGACGGGGAAAGACGCGCGGCTGGAGGGCGGCCGGCTGCGTGGGCAGCGGCTGTTCCTCTCCGCCAGCGTTCCCACCCGGGAGCGGCCGCAGTTCTACGGCGGCGCGGACGCCCACCGGCAGATCGAGGACGCCGTCATCAGTCTCTCCCGGGCCGTCTTCGTGGAAGGCGGGACCCTGGTCTTCGGCGGCCATCCCGCCATCTCGCCCCTGGTGGCCATGGTGGCCGGCGAGTACCTTGCCCCCCTCGGGGCCGAGGCGGACGGGCGGCGGGAACGGCCGCCGGCCGTCCCCATCGAGATCTACCAGTCCCGGGCCTTCGAGGGGTTCCTGCCGGACGAAACGCTGATGATGTTCCGCCTAGGCTATGCCAACCTCCATTGGATCGACGCGGTCGACGGCGAGCGCTTCGACCCCGAGGCGCCTCGCGACGAACCCCCCTGCCCCGGGAGCATGGAGGAGATGCGCCGGCGGATGATCGGCGAGATGCAGCCCGTCGCCATGGTCGCCATCGGCGGCATGCAGGGAATCTTCGACGAGCTCCGGATCTTCCGCGAGCTCCGGCAGGACGCGCCGGTCTATGCTCTGGCCACGACGGGCGGCGCTGCGGCCCGGCTGGTCGAGCGCCGCGAGCCCGGCGTGCGGGCCATCGACACGGAGGTCATGAACCCTCTGAAGGAACATGGGGAGCTGAGGTCCCGTGAGGGGGATCGGCCCGTGATCCCCTATCCCCTCATCGTGCAGGTCCTCGTTCACGAGCTGATCTAGCTGATTTATCTAAAGGAGGACGAGATGGCGGACGACCGGCTGAAGTACTTCGACCTGCTCCAGGCGGCGACCTCACGGATGGCCACCAACTCGTTCCTGCTTAAGGGGTGGAGTGTGACGCTGACCTCGGCCATCCTGGGCCTCGCGGCCAGGGACGCGAAGGCGGCGATGGCCCTGGTGGCCCTGGTGCCCGTGCTGGCGCTCTGGGGGCTGGACGGCTATTTCCTGGCGCTGGAAAGGAAGTTCCGCAAGCTGTGGGAGGACGCCATCAAGGCGGCTGCCCCGAGCTTCGTGATGAGCCCTGGACCCCTGGCGCTGGGCGACTGGATCGCGGCGCTCGGGAGACCCGCGGTCTGGGGGCTGCACCTGCCGCTCGGCCTCGCCGCCGTCGCGGCCTATCTGCAACTGCGCTGATCCGCCCCTATTTCCGCGTCCCGAAATCCTGCACCCACTCCACCTGGTAGCCGCCGCCGCTCGGGCCCAGGGCGAGGCCGGTGCCCAGCTCCTTGAAGTCGCGGCTGAGAATGTTGCGGCGGTGCCCGGGGCTGTGCATCCAGGTGCTCATCACCTCGGCGACCGAGGTCTGACCCTCCGCGATGTTCTCGCCGATGGCCCGCCAGTCGTAGCCGGCGTCTTTCGCGCGCTCGCGGATGGTGTGGCCCTCGGGGCTCTCGTGGGCGAAGTAGTGGCGGGCCAGCATGTCCTCGGCGTGGCGCTGGGCGGCCTGATCCAGCTTGGAGTTGGCGCTGAGGGGAGGCACGCCGGCCCGCTGGCGCTCGGCGTTGACGGCGGCCAGGACGGCAGCCCGCACCTGGCCGAGGTCGCGCAGGCCCTGGGTCTGGCGGGCGAAGTGCTCGGCCTCGGGCACGGCGTAGAGGAAGACGTAGAGGGGCATGCCGTCGAGCCGGTCGACGCCGAGCCCGAGGTCCCGCACCTGGGGATCGAGGAGCTTGCGGAAGGTTTCGGCATCGCGCTGCCGCCAGTGGCGCAGCACGGTCGCGACATCCTGGCTGGAGGCCTGGAGGCTCTCGGTCCACTGGTGGGCGACGTAGCCCGCCCGCCTGATCCGCTCGTCGAGGGCGTCGGTGGTGTTGGCCGGCAGCCGCAGCGAGCCGATGCGATGGGCGATCTCCCCGGCGTGCCACTGCGCCACCTGGGAGAGGGCGGGGGAGAGGCGCAAGGGAGGCGATCCAGCCGCCTGCCGCTCCTGATTGACGAGTCGCAGGAGCTCCTGGCGGACGTCGCCCGAGGGGGTGCCGGCGAGGGCGACGGCGGCGAGCACGAGGAAGAGGAGAAGGAGACGCAAGGGGCAGTCCTCGCGTCAAGCCGTTTCCAAGGAGATCAACTTTTCGAGAGCTTGGGCGAGCCCTGGCAGATCCTCCTCGACAACCCAGAGATAGGCCGCATCCCTCTCCTCAGGCTGCATAGACCACCTGATGGGTGCGGAGGATCTCGCGGCGCCGGAAGGGATTTCGGATGGCGTCCTTCTCGACGAGGTCCACCTTGCGCCCCAGCATCTCTTCCAACTCCCCACGCATGGCGATGACGTCCCAGAGACTCCACGGCGCCTCCCGATCGAAGGTCACCAGCACGTCCACGTCACTTTCCGGCGAGAAGTCTTCCCGCAGGACCGAGCCGAAGAGGGCAAGCTCCCGGACCTGCCACTTGCGACAGAACGCATCCAGGGCGTCGAAAGGTAGACGGACGCGGGAGCTCGGGGCCTGGATGGTCATGGCTCCTGAGTCTATACCAGCCACGCCGGGCGCTCCCAGGGGTGTGATACCGTACCGCGCGCGCCCGTTCCAGCCGGCGCGTTGCACCATCTTATCTCATCACCCTTCAGGAGGAGCACGGGCCGTGGCCAGGACATTCAATGACTTGACGCCGCCCGCGGACGGCCAGGAGATCGGTTGGCAAGCCGCGGATCAACGTCTGATCGTGCCGGACCGTCCGATCATCCCCTTCATCGAAGGGGACGGCACCGGGCCGGACATCTGGAAGGCCACTCGCCGGGTGCTCGACGGCGCGGTGGAGAAGAGCTACCAGGGGGGGCGCTCCATCGCCTGGTTCGAGGTGCTGGCAGGGGAGAAGGCTTACACCCGGAAGGGGGAGTGGCTCCCCCAGGACACCCTCGACGCCATCCAGCATTTCCGGGTGGCCATCAAGGGGCCCCTCACCACCCCGGTCGGCGGCGGCATCCGCAGCCTGAACGTCGCCCTGCGCCAGATCCTCGACCTCTATACCTGTGTGCGTCCCGTGCGCTACTACCCGGGCGTGCCCTCGCCGGTCAAGCGGCCGGAGAAGGTGGACATGATCGTCTTCCGCGAGAACACGGAGGACGTCTACGCCGGCATCGAGTGGCGGGCCGGCTCGGAGGAGGCGAAGAAGCTCATCGAGTTCCTCGCCGGCCTCAACAAGCAGGTGCGGCCGGACAGCGGCATCGGCATCAAGCCGATCTCCGAAACCGGCAGCAAGCGGCTGGTGCGCAAGGCCCTCCGGTACGCCGTCGCCAACGGCCGCAAGAACGTCACCCTGGTGCACAAGGGCAACATCATGAAGTTCACCGAGGGGGCCTTCAAGGACTGGGGCTACGAGGTGGCGCGCGAGGAGTTCGGCGCCCACACCGTCACCGAGGACGAGGTCTGGAGCACGCACGGCGGCAAGGCGCCGGAAGGCAGGATCGTGGTCAAGGACCGCATCGCCGACTCGACCTTCCAGCAGGTGCTGCTGCGGCCCGAGGAGTACGACATCCTGGCCACCACGAACCTGAACGGCGACTACCTCTCCGACGCTCTGGCGGCCCAGGTGGGCGGCCTCGGCATGGCCCCGGGCAGCAACGAGGGGGACGGCTTCGCCGTCTTCGAGGCCACCCACGGCACGGCGCCCAAGTACGCCAACCAGGACAAGATCAACCCCGGCTCGCTGATCCTCTCCGGCGTCATGATGCTGCGCTGGCTGGGGTGGGTCGAGGCCGGCGACGCCATCGAGCGGGCGCTCGCCAGGACCATCGAGCAGAAGCGGGTCACCTACGACCTCGAGCGGCAGATGGAGGGCGCGACTCTCCTCGGCACCTCGGCGTTCGCGGGCGCGATCCTCGAAAACCTCTGATTTGGATTTGGGAGATTCTTCGATGCGATACAAAGTCACCGTGGTGGGCGCCGGCAATGTGGGCGCGACCTGCGCCCAACTGATCGCCCAGGCGGACCTGGCCGACGTGGTCATGGTGGATGTGGCCGCCGAGCTCGCCACCGGCAAGGCGCTTGACATGATGGAGTCGGCCCCGGTGCTGGGCTTCAACGCCCGCATCACGGGCGGCGGCGACTACGACCCCACCGCCGGCTCGCAGGTCTGCGTGGTCACCGCCGGCCTGGCCCGCAAGCCGGGCATGAGCCGCGACGACCTGCTGGCCAAGAACACCGCGATCGTCTCCGAAGTGGTGCGGCAGCTCGTATCGCGCTCGCCCGAGACCATCCTCATCATCGTCACCAATCCCCTCGACGCCATGTGCGAAGTGGCCCGCCGCGTCTCCGGCTTCCCCCGCGAGCGGGTGTTCGGCATGGCCGGCGTCCTCGACGCGGCCCGCATGCGCTGGTTCATCGCCGAGAAGCTGAACGTCTCGGTGGAGGACGTCGACGCCTTCGTGCTCGGCGGTCACGGCGACACCATGGTGCCGCTGCCCCGCTACGCCACGGTCAACGGCGTCCCCCTGCCGCAGCTCCTGGACGCCGAGACGATCGAGAAGATCAACGACCGCACCCGCAACGGCGGCGCCGAGATCGTCAACTACTACAAGACGGGCTCCGCCTATTACGCGCCGGGAGCCTCCTCCTACGAGATGGTGGCGGCCATCCTTCACGACAAGAAGAAGATCCTCCCCTGCGCCGTTTATCTTCAGGGCGAGTACGGCTACCGCGACCTGTTCATCGGCGTGCCCTGCAAGCTCGGCCGCGGCGGCATGGAGAGCGTCGTCGAGCTCAAGCTGACGGTCGAGGAGAAGGCCCAGCTCGACAAGTCGGCAACGGCCGTGAAGTCGCTGGTCGAGGCGCTGCCGAAGGGGTGAGCCCGGGACCCCTGGGACCCCAGGACCCGGGCCCCCTGGGACCGCCGGCGTCCCGCCGGCAACTAACTTTGCTTTTACAAAAACGGAGTTAGTAGGCCGGCGGGACGCCGGCGGTCCCAGGGAGAAGCAACCTCCACCGCCCCGCCCTCGTACCTCCTTCATGCGCAACCCCCGCTCTCTCGCCCTCTGGCTGCTCGCCGGCGTCGCCGGGCTGGTCCTGCTGGTCTGGGCCTACCCGCGGGCGTTCCCCTTCCTCCCCAGGGACTGGTCGGTCTCGCGCTCCGAGGCGGTGGGCATCGCCCTCGAGCGCCTCCGCGATCTGGGCGAGCCGGTCAAAGATCCCTACGTGGTGGCGCGGCTCAGGCAGGGCGTGATGCTGGAACGCCGGCTCCAGCTCGCTCTGGACCATGGGCGCGCCCGGAGCGTGTGGGACTCGGAGCTGCCCAGCCACCTCGTCCCCTGGGAGGTCCACGTCTACCCACCCGGAGCGCAGCGGTACGACTGGACCTACGAGGCCGTGATCTCGCCGGCGGGCAAGGTCCTCGGGCTCCAGCTCCGTCTCGAACCGGAGGCCAAGGGGGCGCCGATCCAGCCGCAGGAGGCGCGGGCGCGGGCCGACGCCTTCCTGACCCGGGAGGGGGTGGACCTCTCCCACTACGACCCGCCGGAGGTCCGCAGCCAACAGCTCGCCGCCCGCACCGATCTGACCTTGCGCTACCGCGACCGGCGCAACCCCCTGGCGGCGGGAAGCTCCCATGGCGTCCGGGTCTCCTTCGGCGGCGACCGCCTCACGGGCTTCGGCGACTGGCTGGACGATCCGCGGGAGAAGACGCTCATGGGCGAGCTCCGGGGTCTCAACATCCTGGGCCTGATCCGGGTCGTCTGGTTCTTCGTGCTGGCCGGCCTGCTGGCATTTCCCTTCCTGAAGCGCTATCACGAAGGGGAGATCGGCGTGCGCCGCGGTGCCCAGATCTTCCTCGTGGTGGTGGCCCTGGGCTTGCTGCTGATGCTGCTCTCCAGCCGGGTGAACTCCGAGGACAGCGGCACCGGCGCCGCCACCCGCGAGCAGAACACCTGGCTCGTCGTCCTGTTCGAGATGGTCTTCCTGGTCCTGCCGGCGGCCGTGCTGGCCTTCTTCGCCTGGTCGGTGGGCGAATCGATCTGCCGCGAGCGCTGGGGGCACAAGCTGGCGGCCTTCGATGCCCTGTTCCAAGGGAAGCTGGCGAACGGGACGGTCGCCCGCTCCGCCTTCCAGGGGTGGATGGCGGGGCTCGCGACCGCGGGAGGTACCGCGGCGTTGCTGCTCGCTTTGCGGGCGGGGGGAGGATGGCCGTCCTCGACGCTGATGATGCGCGCCGACTCCCGGTGGCCGGGCGTCGAGCTGGTTACGGACGAGATCGCGATCGTCTTCCCGTTCCTCCTCACGATCGTCCTCTGGATTCTGCCCGTGTCCGCCCGGCGCCTCGGGGTCTGGGGGGGCTCCCTGGCCGCGGTGCTGGTGGCGGCCGTCATCGTCCCTCCCCTGACCCTGGCCGTGCCGCTGGGCTGGAGCTTCGCGATTGCCCTCGTCCCCGCCGCCGTGCTCGTGCTCCTCTTCCTGACCACCGATCTGCTGACGACGCTCCTGGCCGGCCTCGTGGCCCAGATCCTCTTCTCCGCCTATCCCCTGCTGACCGCCGGGAACCGGAGCCTGCAATTCCAGGGCTGGCTCGCCCTCGGCCTGCTCGCCGTGCCGCTCCTCGCCAGCCTGCGCCACCTCGGCAGCGGCAAGGAGCTGGAATACCGCTACGAGGACGTGCCGCCGCACGTGCGGCGCATCGCCGAGCGCGAGCGCCAGCGGGTGGAGCTGGAGACGGCGCGGGGGATCCAGAGCTCGATCCTCCCCGATCTGCCGCCGCGGCTCGCGGGGGTGGACATCGCGCACGCCTACCTCCCCGCCTCCGAGGTGGGTGGGGACTTCTACGACGTGCTGGCGCTGGAGGACGGCCGTCTCGCCGTGGCGGTGGGGGACGTCGCCGGCCACGGCGTCTCCTCCGGCCTCATCATGTCGATGGCCAAGTCGGCGCTCGCCGTACAGGTGACCTTCGACCCCGAGGTCGCCGCCGTCTTCAACACCTTGAACCGCACCGTCTACCAGACCGCCCGCAAAAGGCTGCTGACCACCCTCTGCTATGCCGTGATCGATCCGCGGCGGCTGGAGATGGTCTACGCCAGTGCCGGCCATCTGCATCCCTATCGCATCAGCGCCAGCGGGCAGGTCGATCCCCTGGAATCGATCGCCTACCCGCTCGGCGTGCGGGGAGTGCTGCCGATCGAGGCGCGGACCGCCCGGCTCGCGCCGGGCGACACGCTGTTCCTCTTCAGCGACGGCGTCGTCGAAGCGCGGCGGGAGGGGAGCGACGAGATGTTCGGCTTCGAGCGCCTGGAGGCGAGCCTCTCCCGCCACGTCGGCCGCGGCCCCGAAGGGACGCGCGACGGCGTCCTCGCCGACGTGACGCGCTTCACCGCCCACGCTCCCCGCGAGGACGACCAGACGATCCTCGTCCTGCGCCTGCCCTAAGCTTCCGTCCCGTCAGGCGTTGGGGTTGTACTGCGCGTCCCCGAAGCCCAGGATGGGATAGAAGATGAAGCCCAGGAAGGCGAGGCCGAGCCCGAAGAGGGTGTCCTTGCCGAACTTCCTGGCGACGTCGAGCGAGATCAGAACCGCGGCCACGATGTTGACGAACGGGATGAGCGACAGGATGAACCACAGGATGTCACGGCCCGCGATGAGAGTGAGGATGTAAACATTGTAGATCGGCACGATGGCGGCCCAGCCGGGGTGCCCCGCCTTCTCGAACGTCTTCCACAGGCCGGCGACGATCAGGATGACCAAGGCGAGCCAGACGATACAGCCAAGGCCGCCGAAGCAGCCGGCCAGCAGTCCGCCGGCTCCCCGGTCCCCGGCGTCCGACTGCATCAGCGCAAGGAATGGCACGGTCGAGAGCATACCTCCTCCTTTTCTGAATAAAGCGCCACAGACTCCTGACGGTCCAGGCGAAACTGTATGCCGGGGGGCGAAGCCCGTCAATTCGTGGAGGATGGATGAACACGCGCGGCAAGACCCTGGTCCCGCCGTCAGGCCTGCAAGCTCCTCCGCAGTCCCCACGACCTCGGCAGCAGCCGTCGCTGTCTCGGCAGCAGCCATCGCTGCCGCGGCAGCAGTCATCGCTGGCTCGGCAGCAGTCGTCGCTGGCTTGGCAGCAGTCATCGCTGGCTCGGCAGCAGTCGTCGCTGGCTCGGCAGCAGTCATTGCTGCCTTGGCAGCAGTCGTCGCTGGCTTGGCAGCAGTCATTGCTGGCTTGGCAGCAGTCATCGCTGGCCCGGCAGCAGTCGTCGTTGGCCCGGCAGGAGTCATTGCTGGCTTGGCAGCAGTCATCGCTGCCGCGTTCGACCGCATACGCGCTAACTTTGTTTAGGGTAGGGCGGGTCTGGACGGGCGGGAGGGGACTCGACCCGCCCTGCAGCGGCTGCGAGACAGTCCTCCGCCAGGGCGGGTCGAGCCCCCAACCTGCCGTCCAGACCCGCCCCTACCCTAGGCATCGAGGCCAAAGTTAGCGCCTATGCCGTTCGACCGGCCATTAAAAGAGGTCAGGGAGTGCAGCGACCAGGCGCCAGCCCGATTATCCCCTTGAGGACCCCGCACGGCTCAGCTCTTTCAACCACCCGCGCGCCAGCTCCGCGGTGACGGTCTCCTGCTGGACGGCCTTGCAGAAGAGATCGACGGATGCCAGGGTCTCGCGGGCCACGCGCTGGGCGGCAAAGATCGGCGCCAGCTCGGCGGCGATGGTCCTCACCTCCGCGCTCCTCCCATCCTCCAGATAGAGCACCGCCAGCTCCAGGCTGGCCACCGCCGCGTCGTAGGCGATCTCCCGCGAGAGGAATTCCCGGCGAACGCGGTCGAGCAACTCCTCGGCCTCCGCCCGGCGACCGAAACCGGCGGCGATCTTCGATTCAAGCCAGACCACCCGGACGCGGTCGAGCGGCTTGTCGGCGGACTCCACCATGGATTTGACGGCGGGTAGACTGCGCGCGGCCTCTGCGTATCGCTCCATGTGGATGAGGTTGACAATGCGGTTGAAGCGCACGCCGAAGAGGAGCCGCGGCTCGCGGGCGGCGTCGATCCGCGCCTCAGCCTCCTGAAGTGTGGAAAGGGCCTGCTCGGGCTCGCCTTGGTGCTCATAGGTGACGGCCTTGTTAAGAAGGATGCGGGCCAGCGGGGCGAGGGCGAAAGCACGATCGTGCAGATCCAAAGCTTCCGCGAAGCGCCCCTGGTGCCGGCGGAGGGAAGCTTTGCCATCCGGCAAGCGCCAGGCCTGGAGAGTGATCGGAGTGCCGCCTGTCCAAGCCTCCCAAAGCTTTGCGGCGCGCGCGAAGGCCGCGTCTGCCGCAGGCAGAGCTCCGCCCACGCGCTGAGCGTTGCCGAGGAAGATCCAGGCATAGCCTTCGAGCTTCGACCGGCGTTCCCCTTTCCCCGGCGCCCGCTCGGCAAAGCGGAGGGCCAGCTCGGCGAGCTTCAAAGCACGCTTCGCGTCTTCAGAGGCGACGACTTCGCTCTCGGAGCAGAGAGCTTCCACAAAACGCCAGGTCTTGTCCTCCCAGGAGACCTCGGCAGCCGCAGAAGCGATTGAGCCGCCGGCCAGCTCTCCGAGGAGGGCGGTGAACGCAGCGTGGCGCGCTTCGGCCAGGGCTCTGTCCAACTCTGTGCCGGAGCCTAGGCCCTGGAACGGGCTGACGAGCGTCAAGACGGCACGGCCGGCGCGGATGGCTGGCAGGAGACACGTCTCGACGAGCGCCAGCGGCAACCCAGAGCCTTCCACGATCTGCTCCCAACTCTTACGCGTCATCGGCCGGCCTTTCTCGTAGCGTCGCACCGTGCTGGCGTCGAGGCCCGCGCGGGCGGCCAGCTCCTCCTGGGAACAGCCGTGGAAGGCCCGCAGAAGGGGCAGCAGCACCAACTGGTCCTCCGGCTCCATGGGCTCTTTCATCTCCATCTCCCCGCGTGCACACTCAGCGTGCACGGCAGTGTGTTTTTTCTCTTCCAACCAGCCGGGAGGCCGAGCAAGGCAGCCCGGTTTACTCCAGAAAGGAGATCTCCATGTCGCGAATCCCCTTGGTGTGCAGAGCCGTCGCACTGCTGCTCATCCTCGCCGTCCTCCTCCCTTGGGCCGCCGCGGCGGCACCACCCGATCGAGCCGTTCGGACCCATCCTGGCCTTTACGAGAGTACAGCCCCGTTCGCCAGCCTGTGGAGCTGGCTTGCCGGCCTTTGGGAGAAGAACGGCTGCGGCCTCGATCCCTCGGGCCGCTGCCTTCCTGGCACCGGCGCCGCTCACGCACAGCCGGCCAGCGCGGACAACGGCTGCGCCATCGATCCCTGGGGCCGCTGCCTGTCCGGACCCGGTGCTGCGCCAGTGCAACCGGCCGGCGCGGACAACGGGTGCGGTCTCGATCCAGATGGCCGCTGCAAGAGCTGAGATCCATCGGTCTGGCGGGCAGGCGGTTGCCAGCCCGCCGGTCATTCCTCGAATCGAAGCCCCGGGTCATGCTGCGCCCTTTCAAGATACCGCAGGATGCGCCGCGCCAGCTCCACGGTGAGCCGCTCCGCCTCGGCCGCCTCGCAGAAGAGCCGCAGAGCCTTCTCGGCCTCGGCGTGAACTCGTTGCGCCTCGAAAATCCACAGTGACTGCTTCGCCAGTGCCTTGACATCCGCCAAGCGCCCCTGGCCGCGGAAGAGAACGGCAAGCTCGAGGGTTGCCTTCGCGAAGTCGTAGGCTATCCCTCGTGCTCGGAATCCCTGGCGCACCTTCTCGAAGGCCGCTTCGGCCTCCCGCTCCCGGCCAAGCCCGGCGTCGATCCGGGCGTGAAGCCAGAGTACCCGGAGCACATTGAGTTCGCGCCCAAGGGCCAGCGCCCTCTCCCCGATTGATTCTAGGAGGGCCTCGGCTTCTGCGAACTTTTGAAGGTGGCAAAGGTTCACAGCGCGATTGAACTGCAAGGCAAACAGGCATTGCGGCTCGCGGAGCCTGTCGATACGCGAATTCGCCTCCTCTAGCGTGGCGAGGGCTCTTTCAGGCTCGCCCATCAGCTCCAAAGTTACCGCCTTGTTGAGAAGAATACGCCCCTTCGCCTCCGGCGGAGCTAGCGCCAAAGCCTTCTCGTGGAGTGCCAGGGCTCTATCGGGGTTCCCTTGGCGGCGCCAGGAGGCTTCACCGTCGGGCAAGCGCCATGCGGCGAGAAGGCCCGGGTCCGCCGCGGCGCCAGCCTGCCAGAGCTCCGATGCCTTGGGGAAGCCCTGAGCTGCGGCCGGCAGATCACCCCCCACCCGCCTCGCGTTCGCAATGAAGAGCCAGACGTAACCCAGGAGCCGCTGGCACCAGACCGGATCTCCAGGCGCCAGCTCGGCTGCGCGCAGGGCCAGCCACGCCAGCTCCAAGGCCTTCTCGGCGCTCCCGGCCGCCGCCCGCTCGCTCTCGTGGCAGAGGCGTTCCGCGACCGCCCACTGATGATATTGCCGCGAGCCCTCGACCAACTCGCGCCGTGCTCGCGGGTCCGGCTCTTCCAGCAGCCACCGCACGAGGTCTTCGGCTGCGTTCCGGTCGCGCTGCGCGCGTGTCTCACGCAGGTGCTTGATGAATTGCTCTTCCATCCTTTCCAGCTCCGCCTGGGCCAGGCGGCCGAGCGCTCGGCGGATGCGGCGGCGCTCGGCGGGCGTGGGGTCCACCGGTGAAAGAGGACCAAGGGGCGGCCGGGTGGTGGCCCGGAGGATGCCGGAGAGGACGGCATCGACGTCGACGGGCTCATAACTCATCACTGCGGCGACCTCCTCCAGCTTCTCGCGGGACAGGCGGTCGGTGCCAAGCTCGTAGCGCGAGATGAGCCCCTTGGAGATGCCGCTCAGGGCCGCCAGATCGCCTTCAGTCAAGCCGCGAGCCCGCCGCAGGGTGGTCAGGGCGAGGCTTTCCGGCGGGGGGACAGGGCGTGGCATGGGCTTTTCTCCTTCCTCGGGTTCCCTTCATAAGGAGGTTGCCGCTGGCCGTCTTTTCGTGACACGAACTAGAAAAATCACCTCGGCCTGTGTACTTCCCGGGAGAATCGACGGGACGTGGCTCGCCGCGATGGGGAGCCGCGTAGCCTCCGAGGCCTGCGGACTCGCGCCTCGACGTGCAGCCGCTGAAGGAGGAGCAGAGCCGTGCTGCCGGCAATCAGCCAGAGACATCCCCACCCCAGTCAACTGGAGCGCTTCCTGCGCAGCGAGCTCCCGCGGCCGCAGGTGGCCTCCATCGTCCGCCACCTGCTGACCGGCTGCCCGCAATGCCGCGAAGTGACCGGCCGGCTCTGGAGGCGGCGATGACAGCGCGGGAGCTGGAAATGGATGCGGACAGGCTCAGCCCCACGGACGCTTCGTCCCTGCTGGGACTTCCGTATGAGCTGGTGCTGCGGTACGTCCACGAGCTCGAACGGCAGGGCTTGTTGACCGTCCAACGGGAAAAACCCGGCCGGCTGTTTCTCTCCCCCGCGGACCTGGATCTGCTGAGGAGACATCATGAGGAACGGCCGGTCGCGTCCAAGTTCAAGGTGGAAGGGGACGTCGATCAGCACCGGTACACCCTGCGAGACCTCAAGACCCTGGCGAGCACTCTCGAAGCGATGACAAGGCTTGCCAGGGCGCGAATCAAGGCGCTGACGCAAGGGCCAGCCTCCTCGACCACCTGGATCTCCACTCTCCCCGTCGTCGGGTTGACGCTACGCAAGCCGATTCCGGTCTCCGTGGTTTCGGACGGCAAGGCCTTCTCTGCCTTCTGCGCCGATGCGGGAAGCACGGCTTCCGGGCGGAACCGGCGTGAGGCCGTGCGGGCTCTGAGGAAGCTCCTGGCGGCGGAGTTTGTCTATCTTGGCCAGTTGGCCTCTCCCAGCGAAGAGGAGGGGGAGCGCCTGGCGGACTTGCAGAGGCTCATCCTCCGTGACGAAGGCGAGCGCGGGGAGATTCCATGACGAACGTCAAGCCGCTGGTGCTGTTTGCCGGGCTGCCGGTCGTCCTCCGGAAACTACGGGGGGCAAGGTCAGTGAGGGAGGTTGCGGCGGGAGCGGGTCTGGTCAAGGAGAACCTGGCTCTCCTGGAACACAGACCCCCTCGGCGATTCGGCAACAGGATGCTTCAGGAACGCCCCGGAAAGACCCTCCGGCTCGACACTCTGGACCGTCTTCTGCGTTTCTACGGTGTCTCCCTGTCTGACCTGGAAGCGCTTCTTCAAGAGGCTCAGGGCGGTGTCAAAGACGAGGGCTGAACGGCGGTGCCGTCAATGCAGGTCCTGGGGGCTCAGGCAGTCAACCGGCGCTCTGGAGACTCTTTGGCGAGGCATTCCGGACCGAAGCCGTTGAGCAGACCAAATGGAGGCCATACGGTGATCGAAGGCGCAAGGAAGGAAATGTGGGCTGTCGCAGGAGATCTGAAGTCGATCCGCTACCGGCTCCTGGGCGTGCAGGCGAGTGTTCCGCCGTCGGCGCAAGAGACCTCGCAGGGAGACCTCGAAGGCGAGCCGGACGTGGAGACGGAGATCCGCACCGTCATCGCCAACGGCATTCAAAACTGCCTGGACCCCCTGATCGACGACCTCCTCGCGGCGGCCGACTATCAGCCGGAGAGCCGGAGCGTGGAGGACGACGACCCGCGGCCCATCGCGGACCTCGACCTCCGTCGCGAGGATGAGGATTGAGCCCACGCCATGCTGCTGGATCCTCCTCCCCGTTTCTCGCCGGCCCACAACCCGGTGAACCGGCTGCGCGCGACGCTGCCGGTCATCACCGCCGAGGATGGCTCGCCCGTGCTTCCCGGCTTCATCCTCTGGGCGTTCTCCCTCAACGAGGGGGACCT